>NZ_JBHSKD010000006.1:0-48193 GCF_042657275.1 Nocardioides taihuensis | reverse complement strand
CAGGGGAGGTGTCGTCCTACGCGCCATCACCATCTGGCTTCGCGAATAGGGAGACGCGCCCTAGGTGCAGGGTCGTCGCTATGAGAGTCGCAGGACCCGGCGTCGGCTGGTGATAACGCGGCCCGACCGCCAGGAGTCATAGGCGGCGACGTTCGGGTTCCCAGACGCGGCGGGTTGGTCGTGCGAGGTCAAGGGTCGCGGTCCAGGTCAGCCGCCCGTAGGCCAGTGGCGAGTTGGACCCCGAGCTGGTTCTTGTCGAAGGCCTACAGCGGCATGTTGGTCGCGGCGGTATCCCTCAGGCGGATGAGGGGTAGATGCGACTCTAGGCCAGCTCACTGCGCAGCGGGTGTCGCTGATGTTCGGACGCGGATGAGCGGATCGGTCGAAGCCGCACGTCCGATGACCGGCAGGCCGGATCGGGGAGAAATGCTTGCCACCCATGCGCGAACGCGAGTGCCGAGATCGCACGGCCGTCGGTGATGTCACCAATGGCAACCGTGACTTCGTCGTCGGTTCCCTCGAAGGAACTGTTGGTCTCCGCGACGAGCAGCGCGATCAACTCTCCCGCGGAAACCGGTTCGCCGAAGGGGGCATGGTCTTCCGGGTCGCCTCGAAGTGCTCTGATCACGGCCTCCCGGGCGCCGTAGCCGAACATGTCGGCGCCCTCAGCGCGGACGAGCGCCCGGGCGCCGGGTCCGTCGTCGTAGAGCGGCAGGACGAGGTCGGCGCGTCCGCGCACGACCGCGAAGGGCCGTCCGCCGAGCTTGCCCTGGGCCAGCTCCGCCATGCCGGCGATCTCGTCAGCGACGGCGGGCGCGGTGACGGCGAGCTCGTTGCCGTGTCCGTCGACGCGGCCTGCGAAGTCCTCGGCGACGATGAGGCCGGCGGCGCCGACTGCGATGTCGGTCTGTCCCTCGCGCCACGCCCGTCCGGCGGTGTCGGTGACGACGACACCGACGTTGCGCCCGGTGCGTTGGAGGATCCGCGCCCGGATACGTCGGGCCGACGCATCCGGATCCTCGGGAAGGAGCACGACGGTGCCGGCCTCGATGTTCGAGGCGTCGATGCCGGCAGCAGCCATGGTCAGGCCGTGGTGTGTTCGGGCGATCGTGGTCGACCCGCGTCGAGCGACGACCCGCGCGGTTTCGCCCGGGAGCGCCTCTTCGCGGGTGCCGAGCCTAACCCTGCCCTCGGCCTTGCTCACCACCTTGCTGGTCACCACAACCACGTCGCCTTCGGCGACCTCCGTCAATGTCAGGAGGAGATCCGCCACGTCGTCGCCACGACGTACCTCGGGGGCGCCGTCGGGGGCCTGTACGGAGACGGTGCTCATGCGACGATCGACATGGCCGCGGCCGCCATCGCAGCGGTGGCCGCGTGGTCGGTCATCATCAGGGGTACGGCGCGGCAGGTGATACCGGCGTCGATGAGCCGGGGCACCTGGTCGGCGTCGGCCAGGTCGACCAGCCAGCCGTCGAGGACACCACCTTGTGCACGTGAGCCGAAGTGGAGCCCCACTCCCGCGGCGCTGACCTCCACGCCGATGGAGGTGAGCATCTGTTCGGCCATGCCTCGCACGTGGGTGCCCCCTACGATGGGGGAGAGCCCGACGACGGACGCATTCGTCCCTACGATCGCCTCGCGGACGCCGGGGACGCCGACGATGGTGCCGACGGAGACCACCGGATTGGACGGGGGGAGTATCACGAGGTCGGCGTTCATGATGGCGTCGACGACCCCGGGGGCCGGGGCTGAATCCTCAATGCCCTCGAAAACGAGCCTTTCCGCGGGCACGGAGGCGCCCAGCTTGATCCAGTACTCCTGGAAGTGCACGACCCGGTGGCCGTTGAGTGATTCGGGGTCGGCGATCTCGACATGGGTTTCCACGCGGTCGTCGGTCATCGGGAGCAGACGGACCCCTGGCTGCCAGCGCCGACACAGCGCTTGGGTGACCTGGGAAAGGGTGTGCCCGGCTTGGAGCATCTGGAGACGGACCAGATGGGTGGCGACGTCGCGGTCACCGAGGCCGAACCAGGTCGGCTCCACGCCGTACTCGGCAAGCTCTGCCTTGACACTCCAGGTCTCCTCGCGGCGGCCCCATCCGCGATCGTTGTCGATGCCGCCGCCGAGCGTGTACATGACGGTGTCGAGGTCGGGGCAGACCTTGAGGCCGTGCACCCAGATGTCGTCGGCAGTGTTGGCAATGACGGTGACCGACGCGTCGCGAGAGACCCCCGGGAGGGTGCCGGACGTGATCCCGTGGAGCAGCCCCTGGAGGAACTTCGCGCCGCCGGTTCCCCCCGACAACACAGTGATGCGAGCGGTCGGGTTCATCAATGCCTCTCGGGGGGTTGGACGGAAGCGTTAAGGCATTCCTCCGGCTCGACAGTAGTCATGAGGAGAGTCTGACAGCCGGAAGGGTTGCCTGGCCCTGCCCATCGAACTCCGAGAACCGATGGCGTTGGGGGAGCGCCTGGCTGCCCGGCCCTGGCTCCGGAGCGTAGAGCCTCACCAAGGAGCCGGGAGTCAAGCGGAAGAAGGTCTCCAGCCTCGCTCGGAACTTGGGCTGGGGTTGGCTTCGGGCCGCCTCCCAGCTGCGAACTGTGACCTGTTTGCAGCCGCAGGCACGGGCAATGTCCTGCTGCGTCAGGCCGCTCCACTGGCGGAGCACGCGTAGCACCCGGGCCAGGTCGCCCGGCTTCCATGTCTGCGGATCGAGTTCGGGCGGCGGGACAACTCCGGCGGCGGCTGCGACGGTCGAGACCGGCACCCCATAGATCCGTCCCAGCTTGCGCACGGCGTGCAGGGGCGGGCGCCCTCCTGCCTCCCACACGCCCACACTGTGCCGCGAGACTCCCAGCTTCTCGGCGACGTTCCTCTGGGACAGACCCGTTCTGCGGCGTAGCCGCCGCAGTCCGGTGACCGTCGACGGGTCGTTCCGGGTGGACAGCGGTGCCATCGGTGCGCGGACCAGGACATCGACCAACTGGTCGGCATCTAGATTCAGCACCTCTGCGAGCCCCGGGACGTGGCGCAACGGGATGCGTGCCCGACCGTGCTCCCAGTTGTAGACCGTGTGTGCCGGCACTCCGACCGCTTGAGCGACCTGCGGTGCGGTCATGTCAGCAGCCTTGCGCAAGCGCCGGAGCCCGTGACCACGGAGGCTCTCGCGAGGCTCCGTCCCACATGTCCGCGCCTCATCGAAGAAGTCCACGACCTCGGCCGGGCTGAGGTCGAGCACTCGTGCCAAACCACGGATGTGGACCGGTCCGGGCAGTCGCTCGCGTCGCTCCCATCGCCAGACCGTTTGCGGGTGTACGTCCAGCCGTGCAGCAACATCGGCGACACTGAGCGCAAGGACCGTGCGCTGTTCTCGCAACATCATGTCCAGTTCGTCTGCCTCATCAGTGATGGATGGGGGTGGTCATTGAGGGTCGGCGCACCGGAGCCTCGCCAGCCGTTCGGCGGGGTGGGTCCGCGCCGGCTACCCAGCGTCGGGCAGGGCGGCGGCGAAGACGGTGCCGGCGCGCGCCGGGACGCCGTACGTCGTGGTCCGCTCGCGCAGCGGGCGGCCGATGCCGTCGCCGATCTCGCGGAGCTCCTCGACCGTCTTCGCGGAGCCGTGCTCGGAGCCGGCCATCCGGGAGATCGTCTCCTCCATGAGCGTGCCGCCGAGGTCGTTCGCTCCCGCCCGCAGCATCGCCCGGGTGCCCTCGACGCCGAGCTTGACCCACGACGTCTGGATGTTCGGGATCCGGCCGTGCAGCAGGATCCGGGCGACCGCGTGGACGGCGAGGTTGTCGCGGTGGGTGGGGCCGGGGCGGGCGACGCCGGCGAGGTAGATCGGTGAGCTGGTGTGCACGAACGGCAGCGGCACGAACTCGGTGAACCCCCCGGTCTCGTCCTGGATCCGGGCGAGGACGCGGAGGTGGGCGACCCAGTGCCGCGGATTGTCGACGTGGCCGTACATCATCGTCGAGCTCGACCGCAGGCCCACGCGGTGCGCGGTCGTGACCACCTCGACCCAGGTCCGCGTCGGCAGCTTGCCCTTGGTGAGGACCCAGCGGACCTCGTCGTCGAGGATCTCCGCGGCGGTGCCGGGAATCGTGTCGAGACCGGACTCCCGGGCCCGGACCAGGAAGTCCTCGATCGAGAGGCCGGTGCGCGAGGCGCCGTTGACGATCTCCATCGGGCTGAACGCGTGCACGTGCATGCCCGGCACCCGCTTCTTCACCGCGGCGGCGAGGTCGAAGTACGCCGTCCCGGGCAGCTCGGGATCGATCCCGCCCTGCATGCACACCTCGGTGGCACCCAGCCGCCAGGCCTCCTCGGCGCGGTCCGCGACCTGCTCGAGGGAGAGGCTGAACGCGTCGGCGTCTGTGCGGCGCTGCGCGAACGCGCAGAAGCGGCAGCCGACGTAGCAGACGTTGGTGAAGTTGATGTTGCGGTTGACGACGTAGGTCACCTCTTCGCCCACGGTGTCACGGCGCAGGCCGTCGGCCAGCCGGCAGACCGCGTCGAGGTCGGCGCCCTCGGCCGTGATGAGCGCGTGCGCCTGCTCGTCGCTGATCCCGGCCGGGTCCCGCTCGGCCGCCCGCAGGGCCGCCGCGAACGCCCCTCCGCGGGCGTTCGCGGAGGTGGTGCCGGCGGTGTGGCCGGCGGCCTCGGCGACGTCGCCCCAGTCGCCGTACACGTCGTCGAAGTCCGAGCGCCGGTCCGCGCTGCGCCCGATCGTGTCGACCTCGGTGTGCAGGTTGGTACGTCCGGTGCCGGCGTGGGCGAAGCCGCCGTCGGGCTCCTGCCAGGGCAGCCCGGTGGGACGTACGCCGGGCAGCGCGAGGCCGTCGTCGCCCGCGAGGGCGGCGACGTGGGCGGAGACCCGCGGGTCGAGCCACGGCTCGCCCTGGCGGACGTACTCGGGGTGGACGGTGAGCCGCGGGCGCAGCTCGAACCCGCAGTCGGCGCTCAGGGCGCGCAACCGCTCGAGGCTGGGCCAGGGCCGCTCGGGGTTGACATGGTCGGGGGTCAGCGGCGAGACGCCGCCCCAGTCGTCGACGCCGGCCTCGAGCAGCGCCCGACACTCGCCAGAGTCGAACGCAGTGTCGACCAGGTTCGGCGGGGCCTGCACCCGCGCCCTGGGCCCGAGGACCAGGCGGGTGACGGCGATGGCGGCGCGGTACTCGTCGAGGCCCAGGTCGTCGGTGTGGCGCATCGCGGTGTCGGGCTTGGCCCGGAAGTTCTGGACGATGACCTCCTGCACGGCGCCGTACCGCCGCAGGGTCGCGCGGAGGGCGAAGATCGTCTCGGCGCGCTCGGTCAAGGTCTCGCCGATCCCGACCAGCAGCCCAGTGGTGAACGGGATCGAGAGCCGGCCGGCGTCCTCCAGCACCCGCAGCCGCAGCTCGGGGTCCTTGTCGGGTGAGCCGAAGTGGGCCTCGCCCTTCACCTCGAACAGCCGGCGCGAGGTCGTCTCGAGCATCATCCCCATCGACGGGGCGACCGGCTTGAGCCGGGTCATCTCCTCCCACGACATCACGCCGGGGTTGAGGTGGGGCAGGAGCCCCGTCTCCTCGAGGACCCGGATCGCCATCGCGCGGACGTAGGCCAGCGTGGAGTCGTAGCCCTGCTCGTCCAGCCAGGCGCGGGCCTCCGGCCAGCGGTCCTCGGGCCGGTCGCCGAGGGTGAACAGCGCCTCGAGGCAGCCCATCCGCGCGCCGTCGCGGGCGATGTCGAGGATCTCGTCGGGGGAGAGGAACATGCCGTGCCCGGCCCGCCTGAGCTGGCCCGGCGACTCCACGAACGTGCAGTAGTGGCAGCGGTCCCGGCACAGCTTCGTGACCGGGATGAACACCTTCGGGGAGTACGTCACCACCCCCGGCCGACCGGCCGCGACCAGTCCGGCATCGCGGACCCGGGCCGCCGCGGCACACAACCGGTCCAGATCGTCCCCGCGGGCACCCAGCAGGACGGTCGCCTCCCCGACATCGAGCGCGGCCCCCCGCTCCGCGCGCGCGAGGGAGCGTCGTACCTGCTGGGGGGTCGGCAACATAATACGGTGCTCCTTCTGCTCGGGTAGTCACATTCGATGGTTGGAGACGCGTGACGGTACACGCGCTGTGGCGACAGGTTCTCAGCCGCGCCTAGCTACTCAACGTGCCGCCGATGCGTGGCGGGACAAACTTCCGGAAACGCTCAACACGGAAATAGATTGCGACGCTGCACGAGTTCAGATGCGTCAGGCCATCGCCTCGCGTAGAGGAAGCGTCGGGAGGTGCAGCGCGTCTGTCCCCGCTCCGCGCCGCCCACTGTGCTCCACCTTCTCCTCGTCGGATGCCGTGTAACTGATGAGGTCAGTCGACTCATGTTCCGCGCGCGATGTCGGGGACGGACGAGGTCCATGATTCGAGGAAGTGAACGCTGCGGTCTCGAGCGTCGGTGATCAATGAGTGCGTCACCCACTGATCCTTGTGTCGTGAGGCGCCGCGAAGGAGGTCTCCTCTCGTAATTCCGGTGGCCAAGAACAGGACGTTGTCCCCGGAAATCAGATCATCGGTGAGCAGGACGCCTTCCAGGTCATGCCCTGCATCCAGGGCGCGCTGTCGCTCATCGTCGTCGCGGGCAGTCAACTTCGCCTGAATGACGCCTCCCATGCTCTTGATCGCGCAGGCCGCGAGAACTCCCTCGGGCGTTCCGCCGATGCCCAGTAGCAGATCCACGCCGCTACCCTCGCGGGCAGCCGCAATCGCTCCCAGCACATCGCCATCGGCGATGAGCTTGATTCGGGCGCCAGCGTCGCGCACCTCTTCGATGAGGGCGGCGTGCCGGGCCCGGTCCAGGATTGCCACCGTGACGTCGCCAGGTGCGATGTGAAGGGCTTGGGCTACCCGGCGGACGTTCTCACGTGGCGGCGCTGTGATGTCGACGACGTCTGCTGCCCCGGCTCCAACGACGAGCTTATCCATATAGAACACCGCGGACGGGTCGAACATGCTCCCCCCCTCAGCAACGGCGAGCACAGAAACGGCGTTCTCCACGCCGTGCGCGGTCAGGCGGGTCCCGTCAATGGGGTCCACGGCAATGTCGCAAGCTGGCCCGTCCCCGTTTCCCACCGCCTCCCCGTTGAACAACATTGGCGCGTCGTCCTTCTCGCCCTCACCGATGACGACGCGGCCCGACATCGGCATAGTGCGGATCGCCTGCCGCATGGCCCTCACGGCGGCGCCGTCGGCGTGGTTCTTGTCGCCGCGTCCCACCCACTCGTTTGCCGCGATCGCGGCCGCCTGGGTTACGCGGGCCAGTTCCAGCTGAAGACCTGGGGCGAGCCATGGGTCCTCGGGGTGATAGGCCAGGGGATGAGTCTCGAAGGGGACGTGGTCGGTCGCGAGGGATGACCCGGGGGATGAGGACGAGTCGCTCACTGCTGCCTCCTACTGAAGTTCCGGGCCGCTCCGGCGGCCGGTCGAGTGGGGTGCGGAGTTTGCCTGTTTTCGCGCATGTCCCACTAGCGATGCGCGAAAGTCTGCAGCTAGGGTCTGGTCGCGTCAATGCTCGTTCGCCCAATGATTCAAGGAGAATGCGTAACGATGCGCGAAAAGGCGCATCCGCATTTTGGGGGTCGTCAGATGGATGTCAGTGAACGGCGGCGCGGCATCGTCGAGCTTGCCGTGCGCGAGGGATACGTAGAGGCCAATCGCTTGGCTCACGAACTGGGGGTCAACATCTCGACCGTGCGTCGAGATCTGGACGTGCTCGCGAGCGACGGATTGTTGCGCCGGACCCACGGCGGAGCGAGACCTACCGCCGGCCTTGCAGTTGATGTCCCGTACGCGCAGAAGGTGCGGGAACGGTCGACTGAGAAGGCTGCGATCGGGCTCCGTGCCGCTGAGGACGTCCGGGACGGCGATACGGTCATGCTCGACAGTGGCTCGACCACGTACCAGGTGGCGGTTGCGCTGCGCCAAAAGTGTCTGACCGTCATCACCAACGACTTGCGCATCGCCAAGTTCGTTTCTACGGATCCCGCCGCCCGGCTCCTGGTGACGGGGGGCGAGCTGTTGGGCTCGGTGTTCACTTTGGTCGGGCACCACACCACATCTTTCTTGGAGTCGTACGCAGCGGACTGGGCATTTCTGGGAGCCGACGCGGTAGACGTGCGCGCCGGGATCACCAACACCAACACCTTCGAGGTTCCCATCAAGCGCGCCATGTTGGCCGCAGCGCACAAGACTGTGGTGGTCACAGACAGTACGAAATTTGGACTGACCGCCTTAGCCAGGGTGGCCACCCTCGGTGAGGTGGACGAAATCGTCACCGATGGGGGACTTGATGCTGAAGTAGCCGAGACGTTCGGCAGCCAGATCGTGTATGCAAGGGTCGGTGAAGCGTGACGGCTCTGCACGTCATGAGCCGGGGAACGCGCTCAGATGAAGCTCAGCCCTCCGCGGGTGACGTGGTCGAGACGAAACCCGACAGGTCGTCCCCGCTCAAGCCCCACCGTTAGCACGATCGCCGCGAGCCCTTCGACGCCCGCCGCGGCCGGAAAGGCCTCTCAGCCCCGGCTGGCCCGCGTCGTCGCGATCTCGCCTCACGAACAACTGTCCGCTCTTCATTGCAATGCCGTTCGCTCCGTATCGACGGAGATCGTTGTCTGGAAAGGAACCTTCTGTGATGCATCTTGGACTCGTCGGCCTCGGGAAGATGGGCGGGAACATGCGCACCCGCCTGCGGAACGGCGGCCACACGGTGGTGGGCTACGACCGGAACCCGGAGGTGTCCGATGTGGCGAGCCTCGAGGAGCTGGTCGAGAAGCTGCCGTCCCCCAAGGTCGTGTGGGTGATGGTCCCGCACGGCGACCCGACCCGCGAGACCGTCCGCGCGCTGGGTGGGCTGCTCGGCGAGGGTGACCTCGTCGTCGACGGCGGCAACTCCCGGTGGACCGACGACCGGGTCAACGCCGACCTGCTCGCCGAGCGGGGCGTCGGCTTCGTCGACTGTGGGGTCTCCGGTGGGGTGTGGGGGCTGGAGAACGGCTACGCGCTGATGTGCGGGGGCTCCGACGAGGACGTCGCCAAGGTCCAGCCGGCCTTCGACACGCTCAAGCCCGAGGGCGACTCCGGGTTCGTGCACGCCGGCCGGGCTCCGGGCGCGGGCCACTTCGCCAAGATGGTCCACAACGGCATCGAGTACGCGATCATGCAGGCCTACGCCGAGGGCTTCGAGCTGCTCGAGAAGGTCGACCTGGTCGAGAACGTCACCGAGATCTTCGACTCCTGGCGCGAGGGCACCGTCATCCGCTCCTGGCTGCTCGACCTGCTCGTCGCGGCGCTCCAGGACGACAGCCACCTCGACAAGATCGCCGGCTACGCCGAGGACTCCGGCGAGGGGCGCTGGACCATCGAGGCCGCGATCGACAACGCGGTGCCGCTGCCCGCTATCACCGCCTCGCTGTTCGCGCGCTTCCTGTCGCGCCAGGACGAGAGCCCCGCGATGAAGGCGGTCGCCGCCATGCGCAACCAGTTCGGCGGTCACGCCGTACGCACCGGGCCGCCGCCCGGCGACGCGGACGCGGCCGACGGCCCCGCCGCCGCGAAGGGCTAGTGTCGTGCGTCATTAGTTCGTTGACAGTGTGGGATGATGGCGTATGCCATCACCTGCACTGGAACTGAGCGAGGAAGACCGCGCGACGCTCGCGTCGTGGACCAGGTCGCGCACGCTTGCGGCCGGTCGTGCCGAGCGGGCCCGAATCGTGTTGGCCGTGGCCGATGGCGCCGGCACCACGGCGGTGGCCCGGCAGGTCGGGGTCTCGCGTCCCACGGTGATCAAGTGGCGCGACCGGTTCGCCGCCCACGGCCTGCCCGGCCTGGAGGACGAGGAACGCTCGGGGCGACCGAAGAGCGTCGATGATGCCGCGATCATCGCGACCACACTGGAGCCGCCGCCGGCCAAGCTCGGCGTCACCTCGCGGCTGCTGGGCAGGCAGCTGGGGATCGGCGATGCCACCGTGGCCCGGGCCTGGCGCAAGTACGGCGTCAAACCCTGGCGGCGCGAGACGTTCAAGTTCTCCACCGACCCCGAGCTGGAGGCCAAGGTCCGCGACGTCGCCGGGCTCTATCTCAATCCACCGGAGAAGGCGGTGGTCCTGTGCGTGGATGAGAAGTCCCAGATCCAAGCCTTGAATCGCACCGCCCCGATCCTGCCGCTGCGCCCCGGACTGCCGGAGAAGGCGACCCACGACTACAAGCGCAACGGCACCACCACGCTGTTCGCGGCCCTGGAGGTCGCCACCGGCAGAGTGGTCGACCAGTGCTACGACCGGCACGGCAAGGCCGAGTTCCTCGACTTCCTCAATAAGGTCGCCAAGGCCTACCCCCGCCGGGAACTGCACGTGGTGCTGGACAACTACCACACCCACAAACACGACGACATCAACCAGTGGCTCGCCAAGCACCCGCGGATCACGCTGCACTTCACCCCGACCAGCGGCTCCTGGCTGAACCTGGTGGAGGTCTTCTTCGGGATCATCACCCGCCAAGCCATCCGGCGCGGATCCTTCGACAGCGTCAAACAACTCGTCGGCGCGATCCGCACCTTCATCGACGGCTGGAACGAACGCTGCCACCCCTTCATCTGGACCAAGACCGCCGACGAGATCCTGCCCCACGCCACCCGTAAACCAACTTCAGACGCGTGACACTAGCCGCCGCTTGTACGTCTCGCACCTGGTCCTGCACGACTTCCGCTCGTACGCCGCCGCCGACGTCCCGCTCGAGGCGGGCGTGACGGCCTTGGCCTCGAACCGCAAGGCGGGAACCTGCCGCAGGGCGCGGCGCGGCCGCAATTCACAACTCCGCCCGCAGGGCTGCTTCCAGCTGCAGCTGCAGGGCAAGTCGGTGGCCCGGCTCATCGAGCGGTACGTCCACCAGCTCGGTGAGCCGACGCATTCGGTGGCGCAAGGTGTTTGGATGCACGTGCAGGTCCATCGCGGCCCGACGCGGGTCACCCGGCCGAGCCAAGAAGGCGCGCAGCGTGCTCACGTAGCGGGTCCCGTGTGCTCGGTCGTGCTGGTGGAGCAGGGCAACCGGCCCTTCTAGCCCCCCGCCGTGCAGCTCACCCTCGACCGCGGACACCGCCCGGTGCAGGGTGAGTACCGGCCAGGCGTCCTCGTACGCGGTGGCGGCACCGAGCCGGGTCTGCACGGCCAGCAGCTCAAACGCATCGGCGCGAGAAGAGGCCAACGCCGCGACTGTGCTCGCCGGTCGGCCGGCGAGTGCACGTATACCCGGATCGTCGCGGTGGGTCTCCTCAACGATTCTGCGCAACGACGGCCAGCTCTCCCTAACACCCTTCTCCGCGACCAGCGCCACCACGACACCATCGAGGTCTACGGCATGCGGCCGGACCCACCCGTGGCGTCGGAAGGTCGCCAGCCACAGCTCCACGTCATGCTCGACGTCGCGGCCCGACGGCTGCCCGGTGAGCAGAGCAACCCGCCAAGGTGGCTCGCCGAGCGCCAGGGCCGGATCGGCTGTCGGGCGGCGCAGCACCTCTCGCAGGGCCTCTGCAGTACCGCGCCGTTCCACCTCGGCCTGAGCGCGGAGCCGGAGTAGGTGTAGCGCGAGCACCGAGGCGGCGTTGCGCAGTTCGTGGAGGACAGCTGGGGCGGGTATCTCCTCGACCACGAGCCAGAGGGAGCCCAGCCACTCCTCACCCGCACGGACCGGAACGACGAGCCGCGGTCGCCCGAGGTCGGGACCGGCCGGGATCAGGAACGGCTCGTTGGACCGGGCCAGTCGACGGAAGACGCCGAGGGCACGGAAATGGGCGACCAGTTCGGGGGGAACCCGTCGGCCAACGATGGTGGAGAGCCGCGCGGGGTCGGTGGCGCCCTGTCCAGAGGAGTAGGCGAGCACTCGGGAGCGGTTGTCCTCGACGGTGACCGGGGCGTCGGCAATCGCCGCGACGGTGTCGGCGAGGCCGAACAAGTCGTTGTGCACGCCGGCGTCGCCCGCAGTGGGTGCCGCTGGCCCGAGGGCCCGGTCGATGACCGCGCGCAGTAGCCAGACGACGTGTGCCCAGGCCACGGCGTCCCGGAGGGCGACCAGCGGCAGCCCGCGAGCTTGGGCGGCCGTAGACGCCGCCTCGTGACGGGCGGCGGATTCGCGGAGCACCAGGCCGACGGCGCCGGCGTCAGCGCAGCGGTCCACCAGGGTTCCCAGGTCGCCTCCGGCCCCGATGGCGAGCACCAGGTCGCCCGGCGCACCGAGCGCGGCGGCCCCCGGCTCCGCCAGGAACACGTCGTCGACCGGGCGGGACTCACCGGGAACGACGAGTTCGAAGACAGCCGGTCCCACCGCACTCACTACGTCGTGGATCGAGATCACCCCAGCATTGTGCCCGGCGGACAATCCGCACGTCTAACGGTGGCCGGGAAGCACCATGACGAGCGACATTCGGCGAAGGATTATGGTGAGCATGGACACATCGAGACGCTCTCCTGAGCACGTCGTGGTCGTCGGCTCCGGCATGGTCGGCCTCGCCACCGCCTGGTTCCTCCAGGAGCGGGGGGTGAACGTCACCGTGCTCGACCGGACGGGGGTCGCCGCCGGCTCTTCGTGGGGCAACGCCGGCTGGCTCACTCCCGGCTTGGCGACTCCTCTCCCCGAACCGGCGGTGCTGAAGTACGGAGTCCGGGCGGTCGTCAGTCCGGCTTCCCCCGTCTACGTGCCCCCGTCCGCGAACCCGCGCCTGCTCTCCTTCCTCTTCCGGTTCGCACGGAACAGCACCATGCGCCGCTGGCAGATGGCCATGGGCGCGCTGGTGCCGATCAACCGGCTCTCGCTCGAGAGCTTCGACGTTCTCAGAGAGGGCGGGGTCGGCGTCCCGACCTACGAGGCGAAGTCGTTCTTGGCCGCCTACCGCACCGAGGGCGAGCGCGAGAACCTCCTCAGCGAGGTCAAGCACATTCACGCCGCCGGCCAGGGCCTTGAGTACGAAGTGATCACCGGCGCCGAGGCCCGTGAGATCGAGCCGTCGTTGTCTGAGGCGGTGGGCGCCGGAATCCGGCTCTACGGCCAGCGCTTCATCGACCCCGGGAGCTATGTAGCCGCCCTCGCCGAGTCCGTGCTGGCCCGCGGCGGGCGGATCCTCAGCGGCGTGCACGTGCGCGACGTCGTCGACACGGGGTCGCAGGTCGCGGTGGCCGGCGAGCACTACGACGCCGTGGTGCTCGCGACCGGTGCGTGGTTGGGCGACCTCGCTCGCCGCTTCGGGGTGCGGACCGTGATTCAAGCCGGTCGCGGTTACAGTTTCAGCGTGCCGATCGAGCACGTTCCGCACGGGCCCGTGTACTTCCCGTCGCAGCGCGTTGCGTGTACGCCGATCGGGGACCGCCTGCGGGTCGCTGGGATGATGGAGTTCCGCGCGCCTGATGCGCAACTGGACCGCCGTCGGATCGAGGCGATCGTGGATGCAGCTCGGCCGTTGCTTCGAGGTGCGGACCTCGACGACCGCCGGGACGAGTGGGTCGGCTCCCGGCCTTGCACCCCGGATGGGCTGCCGCTCATTGGCGGCACGACGTCGTCCAGGGTCTACGTGGCCGGCGGCCACGGCATGTGGGGCGTCACGCTCGGCCCTGCGACCGGACGGCTTCTCGCAGAGACGATCGTCACCGGTCAGCGGCCTGCGGAACTTACCCCGTTCGACCCCCTGCGTTGACTCTGTAGTCACGGACAGCGACCGAGCCACCGACACCTGACCCCCCATTTGTGGCCAGCGCCCCTGCCAGGTTCGGTCGCGAGCGTGGGTACAACGCACATCGCTTCACTGCCATCCTGCGACCTCGCAGCATCGACGCCAGAAAGCACAGTGACACCATGGGTTCGCATTTCGTATACGACTTCGCCGACGGTAATAAAGACCAGAAGGACCTGCTCGGTGGCAAGGGCGCCAACCTCGCTGAGATGACCAACATCGGCCTGCCGGTTCCGCCCGGATTTATCATCAGCACCGACGCCTGCCGCGCCTGGATGGAGTCCGGGAGGGAACCTGCTGGACTGGCCGATGAGGTCACCGAGCACCTGACCCGGCTGGAGCGCACGATGGGCAAGCAGCTCGGTCAGGCCGACAACCCCCTCCTCGTCGCGGTTCGGTCCGGGGCGAAGTTTTCGATGCCTGGGATGATGGAGACGGTTCTCAACGTCGGACTCAACGACGAATCCGTGCAGGGGCTGGCGGACAGTGCCGATGACGATCGGTTTGCTTGGGACTCCTACAGGCGCCTGCTGTCGATGTTCGGCGCAACGGTGCTCGGCGTGGAATCGTCGGTCTTCGGCGAGGCGTTGGACGACCACAAGCACCGGCTAGGCGTCAAGGACGACACCGACCTCACCGCCGACGACCTGCGCGATCTGGTGGCGACGTACAAGGGGCTCATTCGCGAGCACACAGGGCGCGATTTCCCGCAGGAGCCACGCGAGCAGCTCGACCTGTCCATCGCGGCGGTTTTCGATTCATGGAACACCGACCGGGCACGTCTCTACCGACGCCAGGAGCGGATTCCCGACGATCTCGGCACCGCCGTCAACGTGGTTTCCATGGTGTTCGGCAACCGCGGCCCCGGCTCGGGGACGGGGGTGGCCTTCACCCGCAACCCGGCGACCGGTGAGCAGGGAGCCTACGGTGACTACCTCGAAAACGCCCAGGGTGAGGACGTGGTCGCCGGCATCCGCAACACCCTCTCGCTGGCAGAGCTCGAACGGATCGACAAGACATCGTTCGACAGCTTGCTGGCCATCATGGAGAAACTCGAGAACCACTACCGCGACATGTGTGACATCGAGTTCACCATCGAAGGCGGCAAGCTCTGGATGCTTCAGACGCGGGTGGGCAAGCGCACTCCGCAGGCGGCGTTCCGCATCGCCCGACACATGGTCGCCGAGGGGCTGATCAGCCCGGCGGAGGCGCTGCAGCGGGTAACCGGCCAGCAGCTCGCGCAGCTGATGTTCCCGCGCTTCGACGAGTGTGCCGACAAGGACCTGCTCGCCACTGGCATGGGCGCGTCGCCGGGTGCCGCCGTGGGCAAGATCGTGTTCGACTCCGCGACCGCCGTCGAGTGGGCCGGCCGGGGCGAGGACGTCATCCTGGTGCGCAAGGAGACCAACCCCGACGACCTCCACGGCATGGTCGTCGCCCGCGGCATCCTGACCAGCCGCGGCGGCAAGACCAGCCACGCCGCCGTCGTCGCCCGGGGCATGGGACGGACCTGCGTCTGCGGCGCAGAGTCGCTCAACGTCGACGTCCGGGCGCGCAAGCTCAGTGTCCGAGACGGGCGCACGCTCTGTGAGGGCGACGTCATCTCCATCGACGGGACGACCGGTGAGGTGTTCCTGGGCGAGGTCCCCGTCAGTGATGCGCTCGTCGTGCGGCACTTCGAGGGCGAGCTGGACGACGACGCCGACGACCTCGTGGGGGCGGCCGCCGAGATGATGACATGCGCCGACGACGCGCGCCGCCTACGGATTCGCGCGAACGCCGACACCCCGCAGGACGCCGCCCGGGCACGCCGCTTCGGCGCCGAGGGCATCGGCCTGTGCCGCACCGAGCACATGTTCCTCGGCGACCGGCGCCAGCTGGTCGAGGACCTCATCGTCGCCGACGACGAGGCCGGCCAGCGGGCCGCGCTCGACGCGCTGCTGCCGCTGCAGCGCCAGGACTTCACCGAGATCCTCGAGGCGATGGACGGCTTTCCGGTCACCATCCGGCTCATCGACCCGCCGCTGCACGAGTTCCTCCCCGACCTGACCGAGCTGTCGGTACACGTCGCCCGCCAGGAGGACGCCGGCGCGGTCGATGAACGCGACCGGGTCCTGCTCCAGCACGTTCGCCGGCTGCACGAGGTGAACCCGATGCTCGGCCTGCGCGGTGTCCGGCTCGGCATCCTCATCCCCGGCCTGTTCGAGATGCAGACCCGGGCGATCCTCGAGGCAGCGGCGGACCGCAAGGACGCCGGCGGAGACCCGCGCCCGGAGATCATGATCCCGCTCGTCGCGAGCGTCCGCGAGCTCGAGGTCGTGCGCCGCCGCATCGAGGCGGTCGCGGCGGAGGTGGCCGAAGAGCGCGGCGAAGTGCCCCACAAGATCGGCACCATGATCGAGCTGCCACGGGCCGCGCTCCTCGCCGATCGGATCGCCAAGTCGGCCGACTTCTTCTCCTTCGGCACCAACGACCTGACCCAGATGACCTGGGGCTTCTCCCGTGACGACGTAGAGTCCTCGTTCTTCTCGACCTACCTGGACAACGGCATCTTCGACGTGTCCCCCTTCGAGTCGCTCGACACCCTTGGCGTCGGCTCACTCGTGCGCCTCGGAACGGAGAAGGGCAGAGCCACCCGGGCGGACCTGCACATAGGGGTTTGCGGTGAGCACGGCGGCGACCCGAGCTCGATCCACTTCTTCGACGAGTTGGGGCTTGACTACGTATCTTGCTCGCCCTTCCGGGTTCCGGTGGCCCGGTTGGAGGCAGGCCGGGCGGCGATAGCGCGGGGAGGTCCGATGCCGTCCGTGGGTGCCTCGGAACCACAATGCCCTTGACTCACGAACCGTGATCAAGCTCCTCTACTCAGACCGTCATGGCGTTGAGTTCGGGTTCGGGACTCACCTTCCCCTCGACGACCATCGTCGGCGCATGTAGGCGCTACGAGCCGTCGCTGGGTGGGGCACCACCGTCGAGGCGTGCATTGTCGACGGCCTCAAGTGCGTCGCCTGCGACCGTTCTGGGTCACATCGGTGGAGCATGGCAAGACTGACGAGTCACCGTCGCTCGGCGACCGTGTCGGCCCGGTGCGACGCGGGTTGGCCCGGGAGCTGCTGCGCCGAGAAGTGACGACGATGGCGGACCACTATCGGGGCGGACATGGCCCTGGGTGGCGGGCTCATCGGCCGACCCACCGTGTTGCCCGGAGGCGGTCCGTTACCGGCGTGCGCATCCCGAACTGGTGAAGTTCCGACGGGCACGCCGGCAGTGCTGCGGCCAGTGGTCCTGCGGCGCACTCGAAGTTGCGCGGCAGGCGAGCGGCCGACCGGCGAGTACGGAACCATGTCCGTTTTCACCGTGCACCACTGGCGTCGACGAGCCATGCCGACTAGCCGGTCACGGGTCCATCGGCCTACGTGAGGCTCAAAGCGCACGGAGACGGCAGGACGTGCCCGCGAAGTCGGTGGGTAAGCAGGTTAGGGCCGGGGGAGTCCTCGGCCAGGTCCGCCTTCTGCTCCAGAATCATGCCCTCTAAGCCCTGTTGGAGGCATCTGGTCTGATGCAGCGGCGAACTTTGCTCGCTGACCTACCCATCTGTGCGAACGAGTCCCACGCTCCTGTCACGAGAACGCGAACAGCTTTTACTTCGATCTCCAGGAGAGGTCAGCCACCCGCGAACGGCGGCAGCAGCTCCACCGTGTCGCCGGGACGGAGTACGACGGTCGCCGGGTCGGACCTACCCGTCGGACGATCACCCACGAGCACCGAGCACACGGACACGACGTCCTTGAGCCGCGGCCGGTCGGCGTGGCGGGCGACCACCTCCCCCAGCAGCTCGGAGAGCGTCAGGGGGCCGGGCACAATCTCCTTGTCAACGCCGGCGGCGGCCCGAGCCCCCGCCCAGTACCGGACGAGGACCCCGTTTTCGACTGCGTCGTTCCCGACTCCTCCAGTAACCATGGCGGCATTCTGCCTCATCGCCTCGACCCGCGGCGGGGGGTAGGCAGAGGCTGCAGTCGGAGTGGTCCACTCCACGCCGTACTCGGCCAGCGGTCCGCGGCCAACTCCCGCGCTTGGTCGCAGGTCACAGCGGACCTTCTGCCAGCCTGGCATGGGGCAGGAGTCGCAAGCGGTTTCGAAAAAGGGCAACCAGGGGACTGAGCTCGACAATGGTCGACAGAGGCCGCCGCCGCCGTTAGTGCACATTGCACTGATTTCCGCAGGCGCACCACCGGATGCACCTTCCCAGAGTCGATCGCCCTCACTACGCTCGACGCACGACCAACGCCGCCCGACCGAGTACCGACGGGTCTGGCTAGGTCGGGCCCCTGGGGCTAATCAGTCCCGGGCAATTTGTCGAGCAAGATTCGATCGCGCAAGGAGGCATCCGGATGGGTTCGCGTAGTGGCAAGGTGGGCTTGCTGATATTCAGCTCGACCCCTCCCGAGGAGCTCGCCAGTGTGGCGCGCAGTGTCGAACAGGCCGGATTCGATGAGGTGTGGATCCCCGAGGACTACTTCTTCATCGGAGGGCCGACGAGCGCTGCGATCGCTCTCGGAGCGACCGAGAAGATTCCGGTCGGCATCGGGGTCCTCTCGTCCGTGGTGCGTCATCCAGCGGTCACCGCGATGGAGGTCGCCACGCTCGCTCGGGCGTATCCGGGACGGATCACCCTGGGAATCGGTCATGGCGTTCCCGTCTGGGTCGCCCAGATGGGGCTCACGCCGAAGTCGCCCCTCGGCGCGCTGCGGGCGGCCGTGCAGACGATCGATGAACTGCTCAGCGGCAACGCAGTGTCGGGGGAGCACGGGCCGTTCGCCTTCGACGGTGTCAAGCTCGTCCACCCCGCCACCGAACCCGTGAAGCTCATGACCGGGGTCATCGGGCCGAAGTCGCTCGAGCTGTCCGGTGAGATCGCGGATGGGACGGTCATGAGCGTTATCGCCGGTGCCCGTTACCTGGAGTACGCGCGCGGCCACATCGCCACGGGCGCCGCCCAGTCTGGGCGTGAGGCGGAAGCGCACGAGGTTCCGGTCTTTGCCATTTACCACGTCGACACTGACGGCGCCAAGGCGCGCGCAACTGCTCGCGAGGCCCTCGCCTTCTACCTGCAGGCAGTTGGCCCTACTCCGATGACGGGGGTGTACGGCATCAACGACGAGCTTCAGGCTCTGCTGGCCCTTGGTGACCTCGCCAAGATCGCCGAGAAGATCCCCGAGGAATGGCTCGACTGGTTCACGGTCGCCGGCACCCCCGAGGAGTGCGTGGCGAGGATCGCCGACCTGCACGAGGCTGGTGCCACGAGTGTCATTCTCTCGCCGTACCCGCCTGACGATGTGTCGCGGATGGTCGAGCTGACCGCCGCTGAGGTTCTTCCCGCGGCTCGGGAGAAGGGATGAGCCGGCACGTCAAGAACTGCACCCCGCGCATGTGAACACGGAACGATCGGCAAGCGGTTCACCCCAGCACCTGAACACGACTGGCCATGCGTCAGTCCATCAAGTGACGAAGTCACCCCCTCCATCCCTATCCCGTTCCAGGGAGGTCGTCTTGACAACCACAGCCGAACCGACAAGCACAGCCGTACCCCCAAAAGGCAAGTACACGGGCACGTCCCACTTGCGCACGGAGGACGCCCGACTGCTCAGTGGGCATGCCCAGTTCATCGATGACATCGCGGTCCAGCGCATGGCGGAGGGGGCAATTCTTCGCAGCCCCCTCGCCCATGCGCGAATCGTGAGCATCGACGTCTCGGAGGCCAAGGCGTTGCCTGGCGTCTACGACGTCATCACCGGGGCTGACCTCGCAGGAGTCGCGGGGCCCATGCCCGTCATCTGGCGTCCGATCCCGGATCAGCGCATCGCCCCCGCGCCGGCCCTCGCTCAGGACACCGTCCGTTGGGTGGGCCAGGGCGTGGCCGCCGTCGTCGCCGAGAACCGCTACATCGCCGAGGACGCGCTGGAACTGATCGATGTCGACTACGAGCCGCTTCCCGCGATCCCCGACCTGGACGACGCCCTCGCAGAAGGCGCCCCCCGGATCTTCGAGGACTGGGCCGACAACATCTCCGGTTCCCTGACCCTGACGAACGGGAATGCCGCTGCCGCGTTCGAGGAGGCGGATGTCGTCGTCTCCGGCAGCTTCCGACACCACCCCTCCTACGCGTGTCCGATCGAGACCCGCGGCTGCATCGCCGACTTCGATGCCTACTCCGGCAAGCTCAGCCTGTGGCTCAACACCCAGGCGCCGAACCTGGCGCGAGAGATGTTCGCCGAAGTACTGGGGATCGACGTCAGCAAGGTTCGTGTGCGTGCTCCAGAGCTGGGCGGCGGGTTCGGCCTGAAGTTCGACTTCTACCCGGATGAGATCGTGGCTTCGGTCCTCTCCAAGCGGACCGGCCGCCCGGTCAAGCTCATCGAGGATCGCCGTGAGAGCTTCTTCGCCTCGTCCCGGTCGCGCGACATGCGCCACGACTTCGAGATGGCGCTGCGCTCGGACGGGACGATTCTCGGCCTGCGCGGCACGGCTTACGGGCTCCTGGGTGGTGCCTTCGGAACGGTGGGCTCCGGCCCCCAGTGGGCCTCGGTGCTCAACACCTCGGGGCCGTACAAGATTCCCAACCTCGACCTGACCATCAAGTCGGTCGTCACGAACCGCTCCCCCTACGGGTCCTACCGTGGCTGGGGAGTGCCGAAGGGCAACATCGTCCACGAACGGCTCATCGAGTTCGCTGCCCGGGCGCTCAACATGGACCGGATGGAGATCCGGCGCAAGAACTTCCCGACTCCGGAGGAGTTCCCCTTCTTCACCGGATCGGCGTTCACCTACGACAGTGGTAGGTACAGCGACTGCATGGATCTCTGCATGCAGGCAGTCAAGGATGCCGGGTGGGAAGAGCGCAAGGCACAGGCCAAGGCGGAGGGCCGCTCGCTCGGCATCGGCTACGGCTTCCATGTGGAGGTGGGTGCGTACGGGCCCAGCCGGATCCTCAACATGGTCGGTCTGGATCACTCCGGCTTCGATGAGGTCACCGTCCGGATGGACTCCGCCGGGAAGGTCACGGTGTTCTCGGGCCAGATTCCCATGGGGCAGGGCACCCACACCGTCTACGCCCAGATGACCGCCGATGGTCTCGGCATCCCGATCGAGGACGTCACCATCGTCACGGGGGACACCGATTCCTGTCCCTACACGGGCTACGGCACAGGAGCCAGCCGCGGCCTCACCCTGGGCGGAGCGGCGATCATCAACGCGACCGGTCGCCTGAAGGACAAGCTCACCCGGATCGCGGCGAGCATGCTCGAGGCCAACCCGGACGACATCGAGGTCGAAGAGGGTCGGTTCACCGTCAAAGGAACGTCGGCCAAGGGTGTCACGACTGCCGAAATCGGCCGCGCCGCCTATCGCAACCTCCACGGGGTGCTCCCCGAGGGTGAGACTCCGACTCTGGAGGAGGTCGATGTCTTCGACCCCACCAACATGACCACGTCCAACGGGTGCACCGCACTTCTCGTCGAGGTGGACCGCGAGACCGGCCAGGTCCAGCTGCTCGATTGCATTCAGGCCCACGACGCAGGGGTGATCGTCAACCCCATGCTGGCCGACGGGCAGATAGCTGGTGGGCTCGCACAGGCGTTCGGTGGCGGCCTCTACGAGGAGTTCGTCTACGACGAGGAGGCCCAGCTTCGCACCGCGAGCTTCATGGACTTCCTCCTGCCCACGGCTTCAGAGATCCCTCCGTTCACCTTTCTGCACCAGGAGACTCCTGCCCCGCACATCCCGGGCGGCATGAAGGGCCTCGGGGAGGGCGGAACCATCGCTGGAGTGTCGGTCGTCGCAAGTGCCATCGACGATGCGTTGAGCGACCTCGGCGTCGCGGTTCAGGAGTTTCCGATGTCGCCACCCCGGCTCCTCGAGCTCATTCAGGAAGCCTCGGCGACGCCCGGAACCGATGCTAGCGAAGGAGCCAACGCACGATGAAGATTCCCCCGCTCAAGTACCTACGCCCCCAGACCCTCGACGAGGCCATCGGCGCGCTACGGGAGCACGGCGACGAAGCGAAGGTCCTCGCCGGCGGCCAGAGCCTCATCCCCCTCATGAGCTTCCGGCTGGCCAACCCGTCCGTCCTCGTCGACGTGACCCAGGTGTCGGGCCTCAGCAGCGTGAGTCGCGAGAACGGTCATGTCGTCGTCGGTGCGGCGACCCGGATGCGCGCCGTCGAGCGCCACGATGAGATCAGGGCAGCGGTTCCCCTCATCCCGCCTGCGCTGGCACATGTCGGACACGCGGTGATCCGCAACCGCGGCACTGCGGGCGGCAGCATCGCCCACGCCGACCCGGCGGCCGAACTGCCCACCGTGCTGACCGCCCTGGGTGGCAGTGTGGTCGCGCAGGGTCCAGGGGGTCGCCGCGAGCTGCTCGCCGAGGAGTTCTTCATCGGACCCCTGACAACTGCACTCGCCGAGGACGAGGTGCTCACCCAGGTGCGCTTCCCCGTCGTGCCTGCCGGGACCGGCGTTGGCGTCGAGGAGCTGGCCCGCCGCCACGGCGACTTCGCGATCGCCCTTGCCGTGGCGGCGATCCACATCGACACCGCCGGACGGATCGACCTTGCCCACGTCGGCGTGGGGGGACTGGACCAGGTTCCCCGACGGCTCCGCAACGTCGAGGCGTTGCTCGTGGGGCAGGAGGCATCCGACGAGGTCGTCGCTACAGCGGCGTCCCAGACAGCCGACGCAATCAAGCCGAGTGACGACGTGCACGCATCAGCGACCTACCGGCGACAGGTCGCCGGTGTCGTCGTCGCGCGCGCTGTGAAGAAGGCCATCGCCAATGCCAGGGAGGTATCGCAATGAGTGAGCAGCAGACGGTCACGGTTACGGTGAACGGCCAGACCTACCAGCGACAGTGTGAATCGAGGATCACCCTCGCGGACTTCCTCCGCCAGAACTGTGGTCTCACGGGGACGCACCTGGGTTGCGAGCACGGTGTCTGTGGCGCCTGCACCATTCTCATCGACGGCGTCACCGCCCGCTCCTGTCTGACGCTCGCGGTCCAGGTCGACGGCGCTGAGATCAAGACAGTGGAGGGTCTGGCGCCAGCAGGCGAGCTCAGCCCACTCCAGAAGGCATTCCGGGCCAACCACGGTCTGCAGTGCGGGTTCTGCACACCCGGAATGCTGATGTGTGCCACAGAGCTCCTCGCCGAGAACCCCAACCCAACTGCCGAAGAGGTGCGCAGAGGCATCTCGGGGAACCTGTGCCGATGCACCGGTTATGACTCCATCGTGAAGTCAGTGCTGTCGGCGGCCGAAGCGACCGCGAATCCGGACGAAGAGAAGGTGTCATGAAGTTCACCAACGAGATCGTCGTGGCGGCCGGGCGGGAGCGGGTCTGGGAGCTCTTCCAGGACGTCCACGCGGTCGTCCCTTGTCTACCGGGTGCCGAAGTCACCGGGCAGGATCCCGATGGCACCGTGCACGGACTCATGAAGTCCAAGCTGGGACCGCTGTCCTTGACCTTCGCCGGGAAGGCGACCCTCACCTACGATGAGTCCGCCTCGACGGTGACCATCGACGGCTCCGGCGTCGACAAGCGAGGCGGGAGCCGAGCAAAGGTGACGGTGGTCGCCCGGCTACATCCGCAGGGGGACTCCACGCGGGTGACGCTCGACTCAGACCTGACCTTGTCCGGCAAGGCTGCACAGTTCGGGCGCACGGGACTGATCGAGGAGGTGGCCGGCCGCATGCTGCAGGAGTTCGCCTCCTGCCTGGAGTCCAAGATGGCGGCTGGGACCGCCGAGCAGGCGGCCGCAATCACGGCCGCCCCCCCGAACAGCATGAGGCTGCTCATGGCCTCGCTCGTCGCGTGGGTCCGGAAGAAGTTCGCACGCCGTGCACAGGGGAACCGTCGCCAAGAGTCGCAGTCGGCGGCCTGACCGGCATCGCTGGACCGAGAGGAAACAAGAATGCAGATCGGCTACAAGGCCTCGGCCGAGCAGTTCGGCCCCCAGGAACTCGCTGACTACGCGGTGCTCGCCGAACAGGTTGGCCTGGACTCCGTCATGATCTCCGACCACTTCCAGCCGTGGCGCCTCACGGGCGGGCACGCGCCCAGCGCGCTCGCGTGGATGCCATGGGTGCTCGCTCGTACGGAGCGAGTACTCGTCGGCACCTCGGTCCTCACCCCGACCTTTCGCTACAACCCGTGCGTCATCGCGCAGACGTTCGCGACGATGGGTTGCCTGGCCCCAGGCAGGGTCATGCTCGGTGTCGGTTCGGGGGAGGCGCTCAACGAGATCGCGGTTGGGTCGGTAGCAGATGGTGCCTGGCCGGACTTCAAGGAGCGATTCGGCAGGTTGCGGGAGGCGGTTCACCTGATCCGGGCCCTCTGGAGTGAGGATGAGGTCACCTTCGACGGCGACTACTTCCGGACCGTCGGGGCGCGGGTGTACGACCGGCCGAAGCAGGCTCCTGCGGTTTACATCGCTGCTGGGGGACCCATGGTGGCGCGATATGCCGGCCGTGTGGGTGACGGCTTCATCTGCACCTCGGGCAAGGGAGCTTCCCTCTATTCAGAGCAACTTCTGCCCGCGGTAGCGGAGGGGCGGGAGAAGGCGGGCCGACCCGATGAGCCGATCGACCGCATGATCGAGATGAAGATCTCCTATGACCGCGATCCCGTGCGGGCCGCGGAGAACTGTCGATTTTGGGCGCCTCTCTCGCTCAGCGCAGAGGAGAAGCACTCGATCACCAGCCCACACGAGATGGAGGCGGCTGCGGACCGCTTGCCGTTGGAGACCGTGACGAAGCGCTGGATCGTCACCTCCGATCCAGCCGAGGTGGTCGCCCGGGTCAAGGAATACACCGATCTTGGGTTCAACCATCTGGTGGTCCACGGACCCGGCCATGACCAGGAACGATTCCTGACCAGCTTCGCCGAGGACGTCGTGCCGGACCTGCGTCAGCTCGTCCCGAACACCACCCGGAACGAATGAAGGGTGCTGGCATGCCACCAGTGAACCCCGCCGGCTGGCAGGAGCGAAGCCTCACCGGCCCCCATGGCCGCTTGCGCGTGTGGTCGTCCGGGGTGGACGAGGGAGGATCTCCGGTCCTTCTCGTTCACCCCATCAACACCCAGGGCGAGATCTGGGATCGAGTCGTTGCCCTTCTCGGACCGGGACGGCGCTACGTCATGCCAGACCTTCACGGTCACGGAGGCTCGGACGCCGACGGTGGCTTCGGGCTGCAGGAGTGGACTGATGACCTGCGCGTCGTCATAGACGAGGTGGTCGGCGACGATCCGTTCCACGTGGTGGGCGGCTCTCTCGGTGGGACGCTCGCAGTCTGCATCGCGGCGGCGTACCCCGGGCGCGTGCTGTCCCTGACGGCGGTGGGATCCTCTCTCTATTTCGACAGCATCGAAGTCGAGGAGGTCCTGGCGACCTTCGACCGGTTGGGGATTCCGGGGACCTTCGAGGAGGTCTTCCCGACTCTGACGTTTGCGCCGGGATGCTCGACCGAGATCATCGACCGCGGTCTCGAGCTCGCCAATCACAACAACGTGGAGACCGTCAAACGCATCTGGTACGCCACGATCACGAGCAGCGCAGTGGACCTTGCCCCACAGGTGCACTGTCCGAGTCTTGTCATCACCGGGGAGCTGGACGCCACCTGTCCTGTCCCCTTGGGGCTCGAGATGGCGCGGGCACTGGGTACGGAGCACGTCGTCCTGCCCGGTATCGGCCATCTTCCGATGCTCGAGTGCCCGCCCCGTGTCGCCGCGCTCGTCGGCGCCCATCTTGAACGTCACGACAGGCCCGCCAGGGTCACGGCATGACCTACTCGATTCTCCTGCGGGACGCGGAGACCGGTGACCTCGGCGTCGCCGTGCAGTCGCACTTCTTCGCCGTTGGTCGGTTCGTTCCCTGGGCCGCCGCAGGAATCGGGGTTGCCGTCACCCAATCGGTTGTCGAGCCGGCATACGGCCGGGACGGTCTCCAGCTTCTCGACGATGGTGTCTCTCCCGGGGAGGCCCTGGCCGCGCTCCGTGATCGTGACCCGGGTCACGAGACCAGGCAGGTGGCGATCATGGACGCCACTGGCCAGGTGGCTGCGTTCACCGGAGCGAAGTGCATCCCCTGTGCCGGGCACGTGGCCGAGCAGGGAGTGAGCGTGCAGGCCAACCTCGTGGAGTCAGAACAGGTGTGGCTCGCCATGTCGGAGGCGGCACGGCAACCGGGCAGCCTGGCTCGCCGACTACTCCTCGCGCTCCGCGCAGCGGAGGCGGCCGGCGGCGACATCCGCGGTCGGCAGTCCGCTGCCCTCCTGGTCGTACGGGGCACTGCGAGCGGACGGATGACCGATGACATGATCGTCGACCTCCGGGTGGACGACGCCCCGGACCCTCTTGCCGAGCTCGAACGCCTGTTGGTGCACCACGAGGCGTTCGGTGGCTTTCTTGCCCTCCTCGAGACCGAAGGCCTCTTCGCTGGACCGTTCACCGCCGCACCCGAGGTCGTGGAGGCGGCCGTGTCCGCGCTGACGCGGGCGGAACGCGCCCTGGGCCGCGAGAACGTCGAGCCCACGGTGTGGCGGGGCCTCCTGCATGCCCGAGCTGGTGATGACGAGCAGGCCCGCGAGGCGTTCGCGGCGGCCGGCTCGGTCGAGCCGCGGACTCCCGAATTCGTCCGGCGACTGGGCGCAGCCGGGATGTGGCCCGACGACCCGAACGCATTGGCGGCCCTTCTGGGGCCGATCACCTGAGACACAGATTCGCATCGTTGACGACACACGGAATGGAGACGACATGTCTGAGCAACAGGATCGGGAGGCGATCCTCGAACTGCACCGCACGTGGTGGGAGGCCAACCACAGGCTGGTCATCCCCGAGATGCAGTCCGTCTTCCCTTCAGGTGATGCCTACCTCATGTTCAACCTGAACGGGCATCCCTACTTCGGACTGGAGGAGAAGACGAAGCTCTGGGAGCACTACCAGGGCCAACTCGACATAGTCGAGTACCCCGAACTCCAGGTCATGCGGCTGACGGTCTCGGGCGACATGGCGTGGCTCGCCTGCGAGGGCATTTTTCCGGTGCGGGCCACCGGCGCGGATGGCCTCGGCAGCGAGAGTGTCAAGGTCGGCGACGGCATCGATCGGATGCACCTCCGGGCCACCGAGATCTACCAACGCAACGACGGAGACGGCAACCCCAAGTGGAAAATGTGGCATTTCCACTGCTCACCCATGCCGCCCAGCGACGAGCCGCGGCCGGGTCTGGGCGGGTCCCAGAAGGAGCGGGGCATCGGTGGCGGGCCGGGAATCACCCCCGTGCGAGTCACCAGGACCGGTTCCCGCGACTGAACGTGGCTCGGTCGCTCTGCCCGCGCTGGAGCCGCCTCCGCGCAGCAGGGTAGCCGCGGCGCCAAGGGGCGTCGCGGCTACCGCTGCGGGCTGAGCATGATCGACCTGGACCGGCAGGCGAGGTGCACGAACAGTCGCTGGTCCGGGTCTTCGAGGTCGACATCGAGCAGGTCGACGGCACGCTTCAGACGCGCGCGCACTGCATTGCGGTGTAGATGCATCACCTCGGCGGTGCGCGAGATGGAGCCGCCGCAGTCGAGGTACGCGCCCAGAATCTCCACCGTCCCGGAGCGCCTGCTTCGAGGCAGGCTGTCGAGAGGCGCGAACAAGGCGTCGATCGACTTCTGCACGGTGGGGGAGCCATACCACTCGACGACCGTGGTCCGGATGCCCACCGCATCGAAGCTGATCGGTGTGTCGACGCGCCGCGTCGAGCGAGCGTGCGCCGCGGCGAGGTGGGCCTCGGTGGCACTGCCCGCCATTCCCGTCATTCCTTGGCGCACACTGCCGATGCCCACGTGGGCGCGGAAGTCCGGGACGGGCCGACGAAGGGCCTCGATGATCGCGGTGGCGCCGCGCTGCAGGCGGGGGCCGACCGTTTCCGGTGCGGCGCTCGGCGTCGAGAAGACCAGGAGTAGCGCCTTGGGGTCCTGGCCGACGTGCCACGTGCCGCCGAGCGCACGGGCAGCCGCCAGCGCGACACGTGCAAGACGTTCTCGGCGTTCGAAGGGGGGCTGATTCTCGTCTCCTCGCCCGGTCACGAACTCGAAGCGGATCACCGCGTGCCACTGGTCGATGGGGATGCCGAGCCGTTGAGCCACCGGGGCGAGCTCCTCACGTGTCCCGCTGTCCCCGCTGATGAGCTGGCGAAGCACCTCGCTTGCCGACAACAGTCGGTTGCGTTCGATCACCGCGCCACCGGTCAACTGTAGCGACATGCGCGAGAGCACGAGTTCGAGCAAGGTGTGGGCGTCGGGACCGTCCGGGCTCGCGGACAGGAAGTGTGGGCCGGAGGGTTCGCTGTAGACGACAGGTATGCCCAGGAGGCTCTCATCCTTCTGCTGGGGCGCCGGCCCCACGTCAATCTGCCAGCCGAGCAATCCGCTCACGGTCCTCGCGAGGCTCTCTGGATCGTTGGTCTCGGCCAGGCCGATCGCCCCGCACGCTCGTTGGACCCGTCCGATCGTCAGATGGAGCTCATCGACGAGCTGGAGCGCCAGTACGTGGAGAATCTTGTTCACGTCTCGTTCGCGGTGGAGACGCAGGAGGCCGAGGCCCGATTTGCGGCACAGGGCCCGTGCCGTCGTCGAGACGTGGCGATCGGAGTCGGCGATGACAGCAATGGCTGATGCCCCGCGGCTCAGTGCCCGGCGGACAGCCACGTCCAGCATGTAGGCCCCCATGTTCGCGGACAGAGTGGGGTCGAGCACCACCAGGGTCTGGGGACCGATCTCCTCGATCTCCTCGAGCTTGTCGACGAGACGCACTTCCTCGACTGTGGCGTCGGGGCGTCCCTCGAGCAGGTCGATCGAGCCGTGAACATCTTCCCCGAGCAGGCTGACGATCGAACCGAGGTTCGTCGATGGGACGTGCGCGGCCCGTGGCTCCACCATGGCCTCCTCCGGTAGCAGAATCCCTGCGGTCAAGCCCGGTGCGGACCGCACACCTTGGCTCTGTATTGCATGCATCATGCATACCCAAATGGGTGACTGACAAGTCTAAAGTTCAGGTCAATTGCCCCGGCCCCCGTCAGCACGGCTGCGTCTGGCCGGGCACTCAACCTGGGAGGTGGATCACATGGCGTCACCCGTTCAGTTCCATGCCGCGACGTCACTGGACGACGCACTTGAGCGCCTGGAGCGACTAGGCCCGGACGCGCGGGTACTCGCTGGCGGGACCGACGTGATGATCCAGTTGCACGGAGGGCAGATCTCGGCACGCGAGCTCGTCCACATCGAGGGCATCCCCGGTCTCGCCGAGCTGACGGCCGAGGAATCAGGCCTGAGCCTGGGCGCCATGGTGACCCACGAGAACATCTGGCGCCACCCGGTGGCCGCCGGGTACGCGAGCCTCAGCGAGGCCGCCCGGCAGGTCGGCGGATGGCAGACCCAGACACTGGGAACCGTTGTCGGCAACGTGGTCAACGCGTCCCCCGCCGCGGACCTCGTGCCGGGCTTGCTCGTGCACGACGCGGTGCTGCATCTGGCCAAGCGGGGCTCCGAGCGCACGGTGCCGATCGGGGAGTTCATCCTCGGGCGGCGACAGACGGCGCGCGAAGCGGAGGAGCTTGTCACCAGGATCACGACCGGACCGCTTCCTGCCGGTACGGCGGAGGCCTTCGTGAAGGTCGGGCGCCGGCGTGCCATGGAGGTGTCGATCCTCGCGGTGGCTGCCCGCCTCACCATCGACCCGTCCTCCGGGACGATCACGGACGCCAGGGTCGCCGTCGGCGCCGCGAGCGCGGTCCCATACCGGGCAGTCGACGCCGAGCGGTTGCTCGTCGGCGCCCACCCCGGTGACGAGGTCTTCCGGGAGGCCGGGCGTGCAGCCCTGGACGGCGCCGACCCCATCGACGACGTGCGAGCTAGCCGTCGCTATCGACTGACCGTGCTACCCCGAGCGGTTGAGCGCGCACTTGCCCGCGCCGCCGGGCGAACCGATGAGACAAGGAGTGCTGCATGACCACCGAGCACGTGAGCTTCACCGTCAACAACGTGGAGCGCGCCGTCGAGGTGTCCGGTTCGGAGACACTTCTCGACACGCTGCGAGACCAGTTGGGTCTGCGCGGCAGCAAGGAAGGCTGCCTCGAGGGTGAGTGCGGCGCCTGCACCGTGCTGTTGGACAGCCGTCCGATCGATTCGTGCATCTACCCGACCGCGGCGTGCGCCGGTCGGGAGGTACGCACCGTCGAGGGCGTCGCCCAGCTTGACGCGCCGTCCTTGCTTCAGCAGGCGATGGTCCGCAGCGGCAGCGTCCAGTGCGGCTTCTGCACCCCGGGGTTTGTCATGTCCCTCACGGCACTCCTCGAGCGTGAATCGAACCCGGACCGGGAGGCCATCGCGAACGCCATCAGCGGCAACATCTGCCGCTGCACTGGCTACACCCAGATCATCGAGGCGGTCGAGGCGGTCGTGGCCGAGTACGCCTCGTCCAACACTGCCCAGGAGGCCCAGGCATGAGCGTGACCATCGGCGCCAAAATGAACCGCACCGACGGCGTGGCCAAGGTCACCGGCTCGGCCGAGTACGGGGTCGACCACGTCGAGGTCGGCATGGCGCACGGGGCAGTCGTGCGCTCTCCAGTCCCGGCGGGACGACTCCTCGGCATCGACGCGGACGAGGCGAGGGCGATGCCCGGCGTCATCGCCGTCATCACCGCCGCGGACCAGCCGGACACCCATGGCGGGTGGGTCCTGCAGGATCAGCGGATCCTCGCGGTCGACCAGGTCCGCTACGAGGGCGAGCCGGTCGCGATCGTGGTTGCCGAGTCGCGCGCCGCAGCGCGGGCGGCGCTCGACGCCGTCCGGCTCGACATCGAGGAGTGGGAGGGCATCACCCTCGAGCAGGCGGCGAAGGGGGATGCGCGGGTCATCCACCCGGACTGGGAGTCGTACGTACCCACCTTCGGTGTCGACCACCCGAGGTCCGGCAACTGTGCGTGCGAAGTCCGAGCCGAACCGGAGGGAGTCGACGACGCATTCGCCCGGGCCGCGCACATCGTCGAGGGCACCTACACCGCCAATCGGCAGTACCAGGCGTACCTCGAGCCGAAGTCGGCCACCGCGAGCTACCAACACGGCCGCTACGTCATCACGACGGCGAGCCAGTTCCCTTTCAATGTCCGCGATCGGGTCGCCCAGTTCATGGGAGTGCGGCCCAGCGACGTCCGCGTCGTGGGCAAGACGATTGGGGGCGGATTCGGTGCCAAGCTGGACGGCTGGGTCGAACCGCTGGCGGCGCTGGCCGCGAAGGTGACCGGACGCACGGTCAGCATTCGCACCAGTCGGGCCGAGGACATGCTCACCTGCCCGGCACGGGAAAACGCGACGATGACCATCCGGACGGCCCTGGACGCCGAGGGCCGGATGATCGGGCGAGAGTTCCTCTGTGAGATGGACAACGGTGCCTACAGCGGCGAGATGCCCTGGCTGGCCTCTCTTCCGCTGAGCGTCATCGGTTCCGTCTACAAGGTGCACGGCCCGATGCGGACCATCTGTCGGCTGTGGTACACGAACACGCCGCCGACCGGCGCCTTCCGGGCGGTCGGGGGCGTCTATCTGTACATGGCGCAGGAACAGCACATGGACGAGATCGCCGATCTTCTGGGAGTGGATCGGCGGGAGTACCGCCTTCGCCACCTCTTCGCCGACGGCGACACGAGCCGAACGGGTCAGGTCTTCGAGGAGGCCGGCATCCTGCGGGAGGCCTTCGACAAGCTCGAGGAGCACGCGCCGTGGCAGGAGGTCCTCGACGGCCTGAAGCCGAATCAGGGAGTGGGCATCGCGGCCGGAGTCTGGATGACGAACCCCATGCCGGGTGAGGTCACGATCAAGATGTCCGAGGACGGCACCGCCAGCATCGTCACTGCGGCGAACGACAACGGCTCCGGCGCCGTCTCGATGGGTCTGACCCAGATCGTCGCGAGCACGCTGGGCCTCAACGAAGGCGACGTGCGGGCGTCGATGCCGGACACAGACGTCTCGGGTTACGACGGGGGGTCCCAGGGAGGCCGGACCACCGCGATCGTCGGGACGGCTGCGCTCGAGGCCAGCCTGCAGGTTCGTCAACGACTCGTCGACATCGCGGCGGGTCTCCTCGAGGCGAACCCGGATGACATCGAGCTCGTCGATGGCCAGGCCAAGGTCAAGGGAACTCCGAGCTCTGCCGTGCCCCTGGCCGCTGTCGCGGCCACCGGGACCTTCACCTCGGGGTCGATCACGGCGACGTCCTCGTATGCCTCTCCGCCCATCCCGTTTGATCCCGGGTGCGCCTCGGGCGCGCTGTTCACGACGATGAGCACGCCGACCTACCACGTCCACCTCGCCGTGGTCGAGGTGGACGAGGTCACCGGCAACGTGGACGTGGTGCGCTATGTCGTCGTTCAGGAAGCCGGGAAGGTGATCAACCCGGTGGGTGCCCGCGGGCAGGTCCAGGGTGGCGTGGCGCAGGGGATCGGGTACACGCTCTACGAAAGCCTGCGCATCGGTGACGACGCGCGACTGGTGGAGCGGAGCCTCGAGAGCTACCGTCTGCCGCTCGCTGTCGACATCCCCGAGGTCGAGATGATCTTCCTCGAACACCCTGACCCCAAGACCGGCCATGGGGCCAAGGGCTTGGGTGAGGCCCCACTCGTCCTGACCGCGGCGGCCATCTCCACTGCCGTGCGGCACGCGACGGGCAAGTCGGTCTCGGCGGTTCCGATCACTCCGGAGGACGTGGTCTTCGCGCTCGCGGGAGAGGAGTCCACTTCGTGAGCACCGTGACTGTCGAACGCCTGACCTCCCTCGGGGAACAGGATGTCGAGGACCTCGCCGTCGGGTGCACGATCTTGGCTGGCGGTGGCGGGGGTGACCCCCGTGTGGGTCTGATGATGACCCTCAGCGCGATCCGCGATCTGGGCGAGGCAAAGCTGGTCCAGCTGGAGGACCTGGATGATGAGGACTACCTCTTCGCATCGGGCATGATCGGTGCTCCGACCGTGATGATGGAGAAGATGCCCAGCGGCTTCGAGGGCGCCGTCATCAAGGAGACCATCGAAGCCCGCAGCGGCCGGCAGGTCACGGCGATGATGCCCCTGGAGATGGGGGGCATCAACGGACTACTGCCCGTGGCCTGGGCGATCCGGGCCGGTCTGCCCCTCGTCGATGGCGACCTCATGGGCCGAGCCTTTCCGGAGCTCCAGATGTGCACGCCGCATCTCTACGACATGCCGGCATGGCCATGCGTCCTCGTGGACGAACGCTCACAGGCGATCACCTTCGAGCCGCGCAGCAATGTCTGGCTCGAGCGGCTCGCACGCAATGCCGTCGCCGTACTCGGTGGCGGCGCCTGCAGCGGCTTGTATCCGATGACGGCACGGGATGCCCGGCGTCCGATCATCTCCGGCACAGTGTCCAAGGCGGTCCAGGTTGGCCGGGCACTGCGGGAGGGTCACAAGGACCCGTTTGAGGCCTTGGGCAGTGCGATCGACACGCACCGCCTCATCTCCGGCAAGGTGATCGAGGTCGAGCGACGCACCGCGGGCGGCTTCGTACGGGGAGGTGCCGTCATCGAGGGCACCGACCAGGACGCGGGCCGACTGGTCCGCATCGAGTTCCAGAACGAGAACCTCATCGCTCTCGAGGACGGAGAGGCGATCGCGACGGTCCCGGACATCATCACCCTTCTTGACCGGCACACCGCCCGTGGCATTGTCACTGAGCACATCCGCTACGGGCAGCGGGTCGTTCTCGCGGTCTTCCCTGCGCCTGAGCAGTGGCGGACCCCAGCGGGGCTGGCCGTGGTCGGCCCACGCGCTTTCGGTTACGAATTCGACTTTGTCCCGGTGGAGGAGCGCCATGCTCAAGCAACCTGATCTGCGTATCGGCATCGACGTCGGCGGTACCAACACCGATGCCGTCGTCCTCGACCCGGACAAGAAGGTGTTGGCCAGGCACAAGGCCCCCACGACGAAGGACCTCACCAGCGGGATCGACCGGGCGATCGCCAGCGTCGTCGGTCAGCTGGACGTGCCGATCGAGCGGATCACGCACGTGATGCTCGGTACCACGCACGCGACCAACGCCATCCTCGAGCGGCGGGATCTGCTCAAGACGGCGATCGTGCGGATCGGGGCACCGGCCACGTTGTCGATTCCCCCGTTGCTCGACTGGCCTGCGGACCTGCGTGAGGTCGTCTCGGTCGGCGAGGTGATCATTCCGGGCGGCAGTGAGATCTCCGGCGACCCGATCGTCGATCTCGGCGAGGAGGAGCTTCGCGAGTTCCTCGAGTCGGTGAGGGGAACCGCCGAGGCGATTGCCATCACGGGGGTCTTCTCGCCGGTGTCGCAGGAGCACGAGCTGCGTGCTGAGGAGATCGTCCGCGAGGTTCTCGGACCTGACATCCCTGTGTCTCTCTCCCATGGGATTGGGTCCCTGGGGCTCCTGGAGAGAGAGAACGCCTGCGCGCTCAACGCCTCCCTGGTCGGGGTGGCGCGGAAGGTCGTCCATGGGCTGAACACGGCGATGGAGCGCAACAACCTCAACGCCGTCGCCTACCTGACCCAGAACGACGGCACTCTCATGGGTGCGGACTACGTGTTGCGGTACCCGGTGCTGACCATCGGCAGTGGCCCCGCCAACAGCATGCGGGGTGCGGGCTACCTCAGCGACGCCGAGAACGCGCTCGTCGTCGACGTGGGCGGCACCTCGACCGATGTGGGCGTTCTCGTCAACGGCTTCCCGCGGGAGTCGGCCGCGGCGGTGGACATCGGCGGTGTGCTCACGAACTTCCGCATGCCGGACCTGGTGAGCATCTCGGTCGGCGGCGGGACGGTCTGCAAGAGCTCCGATGACGGGATCAAGGTGGGTCCCGAGAGCGTCGGGTACCGGATCAGCGAGGAAGGCCTGGTGTTCGGCGGTGAGACCGTCACGCTGTCTGACGCCGCCGTCTACGTCGGGAGGGCGTCGATGGGGGAGCGGTCCCTCGTTGAGGATGCGCCCCTCGACCTCAAGGAGGTCATGGCGATCTCCGACGCTCGCGTGGCCGCTGCGATCGACCAGATGAAGACCATGCGTGAGGACGTCCTCGCGATCGCCGTCGGAGGTGGCTCGGTCATCCTGCCCGAGGTCATCGAAGGCGTCATCGAGGTTTTCCGGCCCGCGGACTACGACGTCGCGAACGCGATCGGAGCAGCGATCGCTTCCGTGTCAGGCCAGATCGACAAGGTCTACAAACTAGCTGGTCGCGACCGCACGGAAATCGTCGACGAGGCCATCGCTGCCGCTCGGAACGAGGCGATCAGTGCCGGCGCGGACCCATCGGCGCTCGAGATCGTCGAGCTCGAGGAGGTCCCGATGGCCTACCTCACGGATCCAGTGACGCGGATCCGATGCAAGGCGGCGGGTCCACTGGGCTTGGTCTGACGATCCCCTTCGCGGCATGCGGGGCGCGCTGCGCCCCGCATGCCGCGAACGTCAATCCGGGTTACGCCGTGTGGTGTAGTTCCAGCCGCGGCACACCGTCATGTCGACGGTGAAGTAGCGGCCACCGGGGCCGCCCAGTTCGACACCCCGCTCGGCAACCAGTCTGCCCGGGTCAAGCACATGCTGCGCAGGGTCAACGACGACCTCTCGGTCTCACCGCCCTTCCCGTCGCACCGGAAGTTGATCTGGTCGAGGACCACTCGCGCGGCTCGCCAAGAAGGCAGCGCCCCGCTGGGGGTGCCAGAATCGCCCCGACGAGGTGCGTTGCCGCGGCGTCGTTGGGAAGATCCCGACGACGTGGGCGCGGCGCTTGATTCCCTCGTTCACTCGCTCCCAGGGGTCGGTCGATCAGATCGTCGCCGTGTGAGCGAGGGAAGCCGGTGAAGGCGAGCATCCCGGTCTTGGCGTCGTCCATCAGCGGCCCGATCTTTGGCCACGGCTTGGCCAGCTGCTCGTGAACTCCGTCCCAGGTCGCGGCGACCGTGGTGGCTTCGGGCCGGGCGATGATGGTGCGAAAGCCGCGACGCCCCCAGACCGGCGTGCTGGTTCGGAGATCACCAGTGGGTGGCCACGACCACCACCATCGAGACCACCATGCCGAGGGCGGCAACCAGGTCGTCAACCGACCGAGTGGAGACGCCGTTGACGTAGGCCTCCATCGCCACCGCATACCGCGCCTGGTCGATCCGGCGGCGGGGTTCGAGGATGCCGGGAAGTGCGACTCTTGGCGCAGCTTCGGAAGGCGGAGTCCGACGTCGCCGGCCTCGGTGGCCAGCAACCGCTCGCGGTAGCCGCTGCGCTCGGTGGTGCGGGTCTCGATCGCACTCAGGGCGCGCCGCCTACCAACAAGAAAGTCAAGCGCCGCACTGGACGTGGGGCAGTATTCCGCAACCCCGCGGCGCTGCTCCTACTTGCCCCTCCTGGTAGAAGCCACGATGAGTGGCAAGTCAGGACCATGCCACGAATGCCGCGCTACCTTCCCACCGCAAGGTCGGACGAGGTCCTGAGGCTCCATGGTCAGTTGTGCGGCCTGTTCAGTCCCGACTAGACGGTATGGAGTGACCGCTCGGCGTCTGAGTGGTTGCGGGCCGGGGCCTCACTCACACATGTTCGTGGGTTACCGAGCAGGGGCCGCCTGCTCGGCCTATCCGACAGTTGTGGGAGGCCCCGGTGTTTTCGAGCGTACGAGTGTTGGGCTCGACGTGCACGCCCGATCGGTCGCGGCAGCAGCGATCGACGGCGACACGGGCGAGCTGATCCAAGCCAAGCTGACCCCGTCACACGAGTACATCCGGTCGGGGCTCGGGTCCTTACCGGGGCCGGTGGCGGTGACCTATGAGGCCGGGCCGACCGGGTTCGACCTCTACCCGGCACTGAGTGCCGCCGGAATCCGGTGCGAGGTCGCCGCCCCGTCGAATTTGCAGAAGTCGTCGGGTGATCGGGTCAAGACCGACGCCAAGGACGCGGTCCACCTCGCCCGGCTGTTACGTCTGGACGAGATCACCGCGGTCGCCATCCCTACCGTGGACCAAGAGGCCGCGCGCGACCTGGTCCGGGCCCGGGAGGACTGCCGCGGCGACTTGATGCGGGCCTGGCACCGACTGTCCAAACTGCTGCTGCGCCACGGAATCGTCTACTACGACGGCGATGCGTGGACCGGCAAGCACGACACTTGGCTGCGCCCGATGCCACTCCTCAGCTGGCTAATCGAGCGACCCGGCTGGCCTTCGAGTCTGGCTACGAGACCGTCCTGACGGTCAAGGCACGCCGCGACCGGCTCGACGCCGCGATCGGTGAGATGGCCGCCAACTCGGAGTTCACCGACCTCGTGCGGCGGCTGGGGTGCCTGCGCGGGATCAGCGCCCTGACCGGGTTCGCACTCGCGGTAGAGATCGGCAACTGGCACCGGTCCGCCGGCAACACCATCGGTTGCTTCGTCGGGCTCGTGCCCAGCGAGTACTCCTCGGGAAGCTCGCGGGTGCAGGGGTCGATCACGAAGACCGGCAACACTCACGTGCGTCGGCTGCTGGTTGAGGCCGCGTGGCACCACCGCGCCCGGTACACCGTGGGCAAGACCATGCGCGACCGATGGGAACTCGCCCCAGCAGCGGCACAGGCCCGGGGACGAGGGCAACCGCCGGCTTCACCAACGGTGGGTGAAGTTCCTGGATCGCAAGAAGAAGCCCACCGTCGCCAATGTCGCGATCGCCCGCGAGCTGGCCGGCTGGTGCTGGTCCCTGGCCGTGATGGAGGAGTAGCCAACCCCGATCCGCTTCTGTCCGTGGCCATGAAAAAGTCCCCGCTGGTGGCCAGGTAGCGGTCCCCAGTGGTGGCCAGTAGAAAGTCCCCACTCTTCGTCGTGTCGTGAGAGCTGTTGAGGCCCTGCGTGGTGACGGTGGCGGTTCCTAGCCAGCCGACCACCACCACGCAGGGGACCTCCATTGAAGAGCGCGAGGGAACGTATGGACATCATTTCGGCCTATCGAGAGGTAGGCACTTATCGAGGGGCGGCCGCGATGTGCGGCACGACCCACAAGACGGTGAAGCGGGTCATCGAGGCCCACAACGTCGCCGGCGGGAATGCCGGGGCGGCCGTGGCGCCGAAGGCGCCGCGGTCGCGGAACTTCGACAAGGCCACCGACTTGGTCGCGAAGCGGGTCGCGGACACCTCGGGTCGGATCACCGCGAAGCGGCTGCTGCCCGAAGCGGTCGCGGCGGGCTACGAGGGCTCAGCACGCAACTTCCGTCGTCTGGTCGCAGATGCCAAGCAGGCATGGCGAAACGAGCACCCGAGCGGTGGTCGTGGTCGTCGTCCGGCGGTGTGGTCGCCGGGTGAGACGTTGATGATCGACTGGGGCGAGCTGCGCATCGACGGGGTGCTGGTCCACGTGTTCTGCGCGGTGCTGGCGTGGTCGCGGTTCCGGTTCGTTCGCTTCGCGACCGATCAGAAGTCCTCGACGACGTTCGCGATGCTGGCCGAGTGCTTCGAAGAGCTCGGCGGGGTCCCGAAGGTCGTCCTGGCTGATCGGATGGGATGTCTGAAGGCCGGTGTCGTGGCCAACGTCGTCGTGCCGACGCCGGACTACGTTCGCTTCGCCAGCCACTACCGGTTCCGCCCCGACTTCTGCCACGCTGCTGACCCGCAGTCGAAGGGGATGGTCGAGAACCTCGTCGGCTACGCCAAGTCCGACCTGATGGTCCCGCTCATCGGCGCCACCTCGACCGGGTTGAGCGACCGCAACGAAGCCGCCGCGGCGTGGTGTGTCGAGGTCAACGCCGCGATGCATTCGGAGATCTGCGCGGTACCGGTTGAGCGGCTCGTCGTCGAGCAGGCGCTGCTGGGCGAGCTGCCGTCACTGCGTGCGGAGTTCGGCCCCCGGCCGACGACGAGGAAGGTCGACAAGCTCTCCTGCGTCCGGTTCGGCTCAGCGAGGTACTCGGTCCCGAACCGACTCATCGGCACGAGCGTCACCGTGCTCGTCGAGAACACGCTGCTGCGCGTCATCGGGCCGGTCACCGCAGAGGTCCACGCCGAACACGCGCTCGTCGCGCCGGGCGAGGTCAGCATCGACGATGCTCACTACGACCGACCGCGACCGGACAAGCCATCGCGTGCTGCGAGGCCCAGAACCCAACAGGAGAAGGACTTCCTCGCACTCGGCCCGGTCGCCGAGGCGTTCCTGACCGGCGCTGCCGCGGGGGGGGTGACGAAGCTGCCGAGCGAGATCGCGACGATCCTCGACTTGTCCGCCGCGCACGGCGACGACGCCGTCGTCGTCGCGCTCGGGCGCGCCGTGGAGTTCAGCCGCTGGCGGGCCGGCGACATCCGCTCGATCCTCGCCACCCATGGCCAAGCCCCCACCCCACGACCGGCCGGCGAACCACTCGTGTTGACCCTGCCGAGCGTGCCGACCAGGTCACTGGCGGCCTACAAGATCGACGGCGGTGAACTGTGACGGCGTCGAACCCACCGCCGTTGGCAACCGATCTGACCGAGGGACTGAAGCGGTTGAAGATGTCGGCGATGCGCCGCATCGCACCCGATCTGCTCGTGACCGCGAAGACCCAGCGCTGGTCGCCCGAAGAGTTCCTACGGACCCTCGTCGAGGCCGAGATCGCCGCCCGCGACGAGTCCAACGCCAAAGCACGGCTACGTGCCGCGGGTTTCCCGGTCACCAAGACCCTTGACGCCTTCGACGTCACCGGATCATCGGTGCCGGCCGCGACGTTCGACTACCTGTCCTCGCTCGAATGGGTCCGCGCGGCCGAGAACCTCTGCCTCATCGGACCCGCCGGAACCGGGAAGTCACACCTGCTCGTCGCGCTCGGCCACGCCGCGATCGCCCACGGCCACCGCGTCCGGTACTTCACCGCCGCCGACCTCGTCGAGAGCCTCTACCGAGGCCTGGCCGACAACTCTGTCGGCAAGACCATCGACACGCTGCTGCGCAACGACGTCATCCTGCTCGACGAGCTCGGGTTCGCACCGCTGGACGACACCGGCGCCCAGCTGCTGTTCCGGTTCATCGCCGCAGCCTACGAACGCCGCTCACTTGGCGTCGCCAGCCACTGGCCCTTCGAAGCCTGGGGACGGTTCCTACCCGAACACACCACCGCGGTCAGCATGCTCGACCGGCTCCTGCACCACTGCCACACCGTCGTCACCGACGGCGACTCCTACCGGATGAAGCAGGCCCGCCAGAACGGAGGAACCCGACTGACCCCGAGCAAGTAAACGACCAAAGAGTGGGGACTTTCACCTGGCCACCAGCGGGGACCACGAACTGGCCGTTGACACGCTTCGCCGTCCAACGGGCCGGCGGCAGCGCTTGGAGCGACCCGCGAAACACCTATGAGCAACGGGCATCTTGCCCGCAACGCTCGACTCTAGACACGCGGTCCCGCTCCTGCCGAAAACACCGTCCTGCGGTAACCAACCCGCGAATATCAGCCTGACCGCGCGTCGCCAACGACACGCTCGCCGGCACCCAGGACGACGACGCACGAGGCGCCCGCCCCGAGCGATCGGGACGGGCGCCTCACCCTGCGTCTTGACAGAAGGTCACTCCATATCAGTTGTGATGTCCGAGCTTCTTCACGTCGACGTGGATCAGCTCACCGGGCCGAGGCGTTGTTGCCAGCGCCGGTGCACGATCTTGCGGACCGCGGGTGCTGGGGTCCTGGCGTGCTGGGTGTGCGGGCCGAGACCGATCGGCCATCCCGGCCGCTCGTCGCGGTAGCGCTGGGCCCACTTCGCTGCGGTGCGCCAGGGGACGTGGACGAACTCGGCTGCCTGCGAGGGTGGCCAGCCTTGATCGACGATCAGGCGCGGCAGCTGGAGTCGGTGTCTCGGGGTCAGAGCGGCGTTGGCGTGAGCCATGAAGGCCTCCCTCGTGGAATGAAGTCCTTGGAGAGCTCCACTCCACATTCGGGAGGCCTTCATCTATCTACGCTCGCCGTACCCGATCGCACGTGCCTGGGCATCACACCTAGCGACGTCGGACCGGGGGTCGGTCCTACCGCCGAGCGGTTTGCTGCTCCTGGCTCGTCTCGCTGGCCTCCGGGCCGTCATGTGGCTCGGCGGCGCCCGAGGTCGAGGACGCAGTGGACCATCGACGCCACCAGTGGAGATCACGGCCGCCGCTCAGACCCCGCGGAAGCCGCACGAGCATGACGACCAGGAGGACGCCGAGGGCGATGTTGGCCAGCCCGGGACGTGACGGGATGTCGAGCCCGAGCAGGTTGCCGCCCTCGACGCGGCGCAGGAATTCCTGGAGGGCGCCGACGACGATGGCACCGAGCGCCGCACCGGTCAGGCTGTGGGCACCGCCGACGACGAGCATGGCGATGATGATGAAGGTGTAGTCGAGGTAGAAGACGGAAGGGCTCACCGAGCCGAGGAACATGACGAACAGCGCGCCGCCGACACCGGTGACGAAGGCGCTGAGGACAAAGGCCTGGCCGCGGAGCAGCGACGTGCGCACCCCGGAGGCCGCCGCGGCTACCTCGTCGTCCCGGGACGCACGCAACTGCCGCCCTGAGGAGGAGGTCTGGTGCAGACCGGCGACGAGGAGGACGACGAGGACCCAGAACAGCGCCCACGCCAGGGTGGTCTCGGTGGGGATGGACGAGAGTGCACGGCGACCTCGGGTGACGTCCGTCCACTCGCTCGCGACCACGTTCATCGACAGGAGCATGGCCACGGTCGCGAGGCCGGCGGAGAGCCCTCCAATGCGCGAAAGCGGGATGGCGACGGGGATGGCGACCAACGCGGCGATGAGCCCGGCGAGGAGCACGGCGACAGGTGGAGAGACCTCGATCGCGCGAAGGAACGCCGGGGCGTCGGGGACCTGGATCTCCTTGAGCTCGGTCGGCATGACCAGCAGGCCGCCGGCGTAGGCGCCCAACATGGCGAAGGCGAGATGTCCGAACGAGTAGACGCCCGAGTTGCCCGTGAAGACGTACAGCCCGATGACGAGCACGACGTTGATGAGGATGACGATGACAGTCCGCTGCAGCGAGGCCGGCGACATCGCGTGGACGAGTCCGGCAAGCGCAGCCACCAGGACGAAGAGGGTGACGGGAAGGCCGACGCGGTCAAGGATGCGGTTCATATGCGTTCACCCTGCTTGGGGGAGATGAGGCCTTGGGGGCGGAATACGAGGAGGAGGAAGACCGCGGCGAAGAGGAACGCGTCGCGGAACGGCCGGAGGTCCTGGGGTAGGAGGTACTGGAGCAGCTGGCTCGTGATGCCGACGACGAAACCGCCGAGCACGGCGCCACGCAGGCTGGACAACCCGCCGACCACGGCGGCGATGAGCCCGAAGAGAACCGGGACAATCCCAAACGTCGGCGTCACGGTCCCGACCGCCCCGACGAGAAGAATCGCCGCAGCCGCGGCAAGGATGCCGCTGAGGGCGAACGCCAGCATGATGACTCGATTGGCGCGGACGCCGAGCAGGCGCGCGGTCGTGAAGTCCTCGGCCGCAGCCCGCATCTGCACCCCCCACCGGGTCCTGGCGAGGAAGAGGCTGAGGCCGATGAGCAGGACTGCGGTGACGATGAGCGTGAGACCGTTGATCGTCGGCAGATAGAGGTTGCCGGCAACCCAGCTCTGCTGGAACCAGTCGTTCATGGGACTGGCCATCGGCAGAGACCCGAACACGGCCTCGGACAGAGCGGTGAGCGTGATGTAGACCGCGAAGGAGGTGACCAGCAGGGTTGCCGGGTCGGCCCGGCGCAGGCCTCGAAACGCCACGAGTTCGAGCAGCAGGGCCAACGCGACGCAGACCGCGATCGCGATGACGATGCGCAGGACGAGCGGCAGGCCGGTCGTGACAGCGAGGGCATAGGCCCCCGCCGCGATGAGACTGGCATGGGCGAAGTTGATCAGGCGCATGATCCCGAAGATCATGGCCACGCCGAGTGCATAGAGTGCGTAGAGGCTGCCGACGTAGAGAGCATCGACGACAGCCTGGATGATCGCGGTCATGAGCCTGCTTCCCTTGAGAGGCCCAGGTATGCGGCGGCCATGCCTCCTCCTTCGCCGAGCTGCTCTGGGGTGCCCGAACGGGTGACGCGACCCGTGCCGAGCACGTAGGCCCGATCGGACATCGCCACGGCCCGCGTGGCGTTCTGCTCGACGAGCAGCACGCTCAGGCCGCCCGCGCGCAACTCGGTGATCGTCGCGAAGACGTCGTCGACGATGCGTGGCGCCAAACCGAGGGACGGCTCGTCGAGCAGGAGCAGGCGGGGGGACGACATGAGGGCCCGCGCGATGGCGAGCTGTTGCTGCTCTCCGCCCGACAGGTACCCGGCATGCTGTTTGAGCCGGTCCGCCAGGATGGGGAACCGGGCACATTGCTCGTCGAGCGAGCGCCGTACGCCTGCTCGGTCGATGCGGCTGGTGGCCCCGAGCAGGAGGTTCTCCTCGACCGTGAGTGAGGCAAAGATGTGACGGCCCTCAGGGACGAGCGCGACGCCACGACGCACGATGTCCTCGGGTGCCTTGCCCTGGATCTCCCGCCCCTCGAACTCGATGGTCCCGTGCCGCGGCTTGAGCAGCCCCGCCACGGCCGACAGGGTCGTCGTCTTGCCGGCGCCGTTCGGGCCGACCACCGCGACGATCTCGCCCTCGTCGACCCGGAGCGACACCGCACGGACTGCGGTCAGCGTTCCGTAGGCGACGGTGAGGCCCTTGACGTCAAGCATGCTGCGATCCACTTCCCAAATATGCCTCGATGACGGCGGGGTCCGCGCGGACCTGGTCAGGGGTGCCCACAGCGATGGTCCTTCCATGGTCGATGACGTGAATGCGATGGCACAGCCCCATCACCAGGCGCATGTCGTGTTCGATGAGGAGCACGCCGCAGTCGAAATGCTGGGGAACGGCCTCGAGCTGGGTGAGGAGCTGATCGCTCTCCTCCTCGTTGAGTCCCGCGGCCGGTTCGTCGAGCAGGAGGAACCGGGGCTGAGCCACGACCGCACGCGCGATCCCCAGTCGACGCTCGTGCCCGTAGGGCATCGAGTCTGCCGGGGCGTCGGCGTACTGGAGCAGGTCGAACGCAGCGAGGGCGTCCTCCGCGGCTCGCCGAGCCGAGGAAGTGGTGAGACCACAGCCGAGGGCCGCCACCTCGACGTTCTCCCGGACCGACATGCCGTGGAAGAGCCGCACGGCCTGGAAGGAACGACGTACGCCGAAGCGCGCCAGTCGGGGAGGGCTCCACCCAGTGACATCACGTCCGTCCACCTCGAGCCGGCCGCTGTACCGCGTGAAACCGGTGAGGGCGTTGGTCATGGTCGACTTGCCCGCACCGTTGGGCCCAATGAGTCCGAGGATCTCACGATGCCGCAGCTCGAGGTCGATCTCCTGCAGTGCCTGGACGCCGTCGAAGGAGACGGAGAGTCCCGTCGAGCGCAGGGCCCGAGGGGCGACATCGCCCCTCGGGTCCTGCACCTGCGAACGTGCTCGGCTCATCTGAACTGCCTCAGCACGGCTGCTCACCGGGGACGGTGACCGACGAGAGGTAGTCGACGACCTTCGGAGCGTCACCGTCGTAGCTGATCACGTGGTAGGGCCGCGGCGTGGGAATGTGGCACTCGGGGGTGTACGTCGTGGTGCCGATGAGCAGACCCACGTCGGTGAACTCGTCGAGGGCCGCCTGGACCGCCTCGGTCTCGATGCTGCCGGCTTCCTCGGCGGCCAGGGCAAATGCCTGCACCATCGAGTACCCGAAGGCCGGGTACATGCCGCTGGCCGGCGCCTCGCCGGTCTCCTGCTCGAACCGGTCGAAGAACTCGTTCCGTGCGGCGCTGAAGTCGTCGCCGTAGAGCGATGCGGGCACCAGGATGCTCATGTCACCGGGGTCCTTGATCGCGTCGAGCCAGTAGACCCCGTCGAAGGCACTGCCGATGATGAGCGGCAGCTCGATGCCCGCGGTGCGCATCTGCCGCAGCAGCGTTGCCCCGCCCGGCGGGTAGCTCGCGACAATGACCACGTCGGCCTGAGACTGGCGGATGCTGGCGATCTGCGCGGCGGCCGAGGCGTCTCCGTTCTGGTAGTCCTCCTGGCCGGCCAGCTCGAGTCCCAGCTCCTCGGCCCGAGTGACGAAGGCATCCCCCATGGTCTGGGTGAACTGCAAGGCCAAGTCGGTGATCACGAAGGGCTTCGTGTAGCCCTTGGCCTTGATGTACTCCGCCATGCTCGCCCCGTCCGCCCGGGTGCCATGGTTGATGTTGTAGGTGAGCGGCCCGAGGCCCTTCGCGCCGAACTCGTCGGCGCCTGCGCAGCCGAACGCGATGACCCCCTTCGCGTTGGCCGTCCGGGCCGCCGGGCCGCCGATGTCGTAGTCGCACGAGACGATGGCGACGTCGGCGCCCTTCTCGACAAGACCCTCGGCCGCGGTCTGGATCTTCGCCACGTCAGTTCCATTGTCCGTGGTGACGAGCTCAACCGGCCGCCCCAGGATGCCGCCGGAGGCATTGAGGTCGTCGATGGCCATCTTCATTCCCTCCTGGATGGGAAGGTCGAAGACTGACATGAAGCCTGTCAGGCCAGCGGTCTGACCGATGACGATCGGGTCGCCGCTGGGCTTGGCGGCCGAGTCATCTACCGCGATGAGCGATGCGCTCTCCGCCGGCTTCTCGCCCGTCGCCTCCGTGCTCACGGACGAGGGTCCGCTGGACGTGCTCGTGGTTGCACAGGCGCTGAGTGCCAGCGCTGCGACACTCGCGACCGCGAGTCCCCGTAGGTTTGGTCTGCGCATGAGAATTCTCCTTCTGGCGGTCTGACCGCCCTCGCTGTTCATTGCGTAACTCGTACTTGCTGAGGAAGAGAGAGTCCCGATCGCAATGCCCCACCCCGCGCAGTTTCAACAACCCGCTGTGTTCGTGTCTGGAAATCTAGGGACATGGCCTATGCATGGATAGGTTCACCGCGCCCTAGTCTCGGGCGCAAATGTGCATGATGCCCTCACTTGGTCGGCGTATGGAGGCCCTTGCACAGACGCAGCACCGCGGGGCTATCCCTGACTGCACCCATCGGCCATGCTGCGGCACGTGATCTCCTCGAAGGCCTTTCCCACCCCCCGTGATCTTGCTTCGGCGCTCGACTCGACGGGCTACCTCGCCGACGACGCCTTGACGACCATCACGTGGCTCTCGCTCCGTTTGAGCCGACCGCTGTTGATGGAGGGGGAACCCGGCACGGGCAAGACCTCACTTGCCGAGGCCCTCGCCGAGGCGATGGACGTTCCCATCATCCGGCTCCAGTGCTACGAGGGCATCGACGCGACGCAGGCGCTCTACGACTGGGATTTTCCCCGGCAGATCCTCCACATCCGCGCACTCGAAGCCGCCGACGGCCGCCCGCGGCAGGTTGAGGACGTCGAAGCGAACCTCTTCGACGAGCGGTTCCTCCTCGCTCGCGCGGTCCTGCGGGCACTGCGGGAGACTCCCTGCGTCCTGCTCATCGACGAGATCGACCGGGCTGACGACGAGTTCGAGGCCTTTCTCCTCGAGGTGCTGTCGACGTGGCAGGTCACGATCCCGGAGCTCGGGACGGTGGGCGCGGACACCCCTCCCGTCGTTGTCCTCACCAGCAACCGCACCCGCGAGCTCCACGACGCGCTCAAGCGTCGGTGTCACTACCTGTGGCTTGAACATCCGACCCTGGCGAGGGAGCTCGCGATCGTTCGGCGCAGGGCCCCGGAAGTGCCCGAGAGCCTTGCCGAGCAGGTCGTGAGCGCCGTACACGCCGTGCGCGCGGACACCGAGCTGCTCAAGCCGCCCGGAGTTGCCGAGACCCTTGACTGGGCACGGGCCCTCCACGAGCTCGGGACCCGCGACCTGGACACCGAAGCGGCAGCGATGACGCTCGGCATCGCGATCAAGTACCGCGAGGACGCCGAACGCGTCCGCGCAGCCCTGGATCGGATCCTCGGCGAATGAGCACCACCGCCGTGCGGCCACCCGAGGAGCTCCTCCTCGGGCTGGCTCGCGCCCTCCGGGCATCGGGGGTCACCGTGACGGCCGACCGCGAGCGGGCCTACCTCACCGCAGTCGCCACGGCAGGGATTCAGGACATACACGCGGTATTCCACGCAGGGCGGGCGACCCTGTGCGGCTCGCCCGCAGACCTGGAGCGGCATGACATCGTGTTCGCCGAGTGGTTCGGCAAACAGGACGCCGTGGCGCTCCACACGATGCGCCTGCCCAGCAACAGTGAGCCGATGGGGCTGCTCGACGCAGGGGAAAGCGACAACGAGCTCGACGGTGAGAACCCAATTGCCCAGGCGAGCGCGCACGAGGTTCTGCGGCATCGAGACGTGGCTTCACTCTCCGCGCGCGAGAAGGCGGAGCTGGCTCGGTTGTTCGCCCGCCTGCGACCGATGGCTCCGAGCCGCCCTTCGCACCGGCACACGCCGACCCGGCACGGCGAGCTGGACCCACGCCGAACCCTGCGCGAGATGCTGCGCCATCTCGGTGAGCCAGGCCCGGTGCGGTGGCGCGCACGCCCGACCCGGTCACGCCGCATCATCTTGTTGATCGATGTCTCCGGCTCGATGACTGCCTACGCCTACGCCTTGCTGCGGCTCGCACATCGTTATGTGTCCTCGGGCCTCCCGGTCGAGGCGTTCACCCTGGGCACCAGGCTGACGCACGTCACCCGTCCGCTCCAGGCGCTCGACGCCGACCACGCGATCGCCGGTGCCGGTGATGCAATTCCGGACTGGTCGGGCGGCACGCGACTCGCTGACGGGCTGCGCTTCTTTCTCGACCAGTGGGGGCGACGGGGAATGGCACGCGGAGCTGTCGTCATCGTCTTCAGTGACGGTTGGGAGCGCGGCGAACCGGAGGCTCTCGGCGAGCAGGTGCGTCGTCTGCGTGCCCTAGCTCATCGGGTGGTCTGGGTCAACCCTCACCGAGGACTTCCCGGCTACGCCCCGATCCAGGGTGGCATCGTCGCAGTGCTCCCTCACTGCGACGACTTCCTCGCGGGTCATTCACTCGCGACATTTGAGGAGTTGACGGAGGTGGTCGCGCGTGCGTGAGGTGATGGATGAGCTGCTGGCGTGGTGGGAAGCCGGCGAGGTGGTCGGGGTGGGCACAGTCGTGGCCACATTCCGGTCGGCACCTCGTCCCGCCGGCGCGTCGATGCTCGTCGGCCCGGGCGGGGTGGCCGTCGGGTCCGTGTCCGGGGGTTGTGTCGAGGGTGCCGTCTACGAACTCGCTGAATCGGTCGTCGCGTCTGGGTCGCCGATGCTGCAGCGGTACGGCTTCTCTGACGACGACGCCTTCGCGGTGGGCCTGACCTGCGGAGGAATCCTCGACGTGTTCGTCGAGAAGGTCTCGCGCGAGACCTTCCCCGAGCTCGGGGAAGTCGCCGGCGACATTGCGGCCG
>NZ_JBHSKD010000005.1:0-7107 GCF_042657275.1 Nocardioides taihuensis | reverse complement strand
AGAACGCGACATGCGTCAACAATCACGGCTCGACCCTGCGTTCTTTAGGAGACACGCCCTAGGTCCAGCCATGGCCTGTCAGGCCCTTGGCCCCTTCAAGGATCCGGACCTCGACGTCAGGTTCGTCTCGAACATCGACGGGGCAAATCTGGCCGACGCGGTTCGCGGGCTGGATCAGGCCGAGACGTTGTACGTCGTCGTGTCCAAGACCTTCGCAACTACCGAGACGCTGACGAACGCGCACTCGGCACGACGCATCCTGGTCGAGGCACCTGGCTCCGACGATGCGGTCGCTGCGCACTTTGTTGCCGTCAGCACTGCTCTCGACCTCGTCGAGGAGTTCGGCATCTCGAGAGAGAATGCCTTTGGATTCTGGGACTGGGTCGGCGGACGTTACTCCCTCGACTCGGCAGTCGGGCTCTCGTTGATGATCGCGATCGGACCAGAAAACTTCCGGCGGATGCTCGAAGGTTTCCGCTCGATGGACGAGCATTTCAAGACCGCTGCCTTTGACGAGAACATGCCCGTGCTGATGGCACTCATCGGCATCTGGTACAACAACTTCTTCTCTGCCGAGACTCATGCCGTCCTTCCCTACAGCCACCTCCTCGGACGTTTCCCTGCCTACCTTCAGCAGCTGGACATGGAGAGCAACGGCAAGCGCGTCGACACGCTCGGCCGGGAGCTCCTCGTCCACACAGGTCCTGTCGTGTGGGGTGAGCCCGGAACAAATGGGCAGCACGCCTTCTATCAACTGCTCCACCAAGGCACGCGGCTCATCCCGTCCGACTTCATCGGTTTCCTGGAGCCGGTGGTTGGATCCGAGGAGCACCATTCGCTCCTCATGGCCAACTGTTTCGCTCAGACGGAGGCACTCGCTTTCGGGCGAAGCGCGGCCGAGGCCAGGGCAAGCGGCATCGCTCCGGACATGGTGCCTCATCGCGCGTTCCCGGGGAACAGCCCGTCCAACACCCTGATCGCGCCGGCTCTCACGCCGTTTGTCCTCGGACAACTCGTCGCCCTCTATGAGCACCGCACCTTCGTCCAAGGGGTGATCTGGGGCGTGAACTCGTTCGACCAGTGGGGTGTGGAACTGGGCAAGCAGCTCGCCACCACGATCACGGCCGAGCTCAGGTCCGCCGACGAACCTGACCTCTCCCACGATTCATCCACAACAGCGCTGATCGAGCGGTACCGTCGATCGGCGCAAAGCCGAGGAGTCTCATGACCTCACCGAGCAACGACGTACGGGCCTTCGAATGGGCCGACGTCGACAAGAAGACCGTGGACGTGTGTCGGGCTCTGGCCATGGACGCAGTTGAAGCGGCGGGGTCCGGTCACCCAGGCACCGCGATGAGCCTGGCACCCGCTGCGTTCCTGTTGTTCTCGAGGTTGCTGAGGCACGACCCCAGCGATCCGCACTGGGTCGGTCGCGACCGCTTCGTACTCTCGTGCGGCCACTCCAGCATGACGCTCTACACCCAGCTGTTCCTGTCCGGGTACGGCCTCACAATCGAGGATCTGGCTCAGCTGCGCCAGTGGGGTTCGCTCACTACGGCGCATCCAGAGCACGGCCACACGCCCGGAGTCGAGGTGACGACCGGGCCGCTCGGCCAAGGCGTCGCGAACGCGGTCGGCATGGCCATGGCCGCTCGACGGACCCGGGGGCTTCTCGACCCGGACGCGCCCGCACGGGAGAGTGTCTTCGACAGCACGATCTGGGTGTTCGCATCGGATGGGGACCTTCAAGAAGGGGTGAGCGCAGAAGCCTCGTCGCTTGCCGGCCATCAGAAGCTGGGCAATCTCGTCCTGTTGTGGGACGACAACCGCATCTCGATCGAGGGCGACACGAGGGCAGCGATCAGCGAGGACGTCGCGGCGCGCTATTCGGCGTACGGCTGGCACGTCCAGCACGTTGCGGACGCCGAGGATGTGGAGGCCCTGCACGCGGCGTTCCTGGCTGCGCGCAACGAGCATGGTCGCCCATCGTTCATCCGCATGCAGTCGACCATTGCCTACCCGGCCCCGAATGCGCGCAACACTGCGGCATCGCACGGCTCTGCTCTCGGCGCCTCCGAGGTGGCGGCGACAAAGGTCCTTCTCGGCCTCGATCCCGAGAAGTCATTCGACGTCCCCGAGGACGTGCTCGCCCACACTCGCGGGATCGCGGACGACAGACGCTCGCTTCGCAAGCTCTGGCAGGAGCAGTACGAGTACTGGGCGCAGCAGCACCCGGAACGCGCGGCGCTGCACGGTCGGCTGCAGGAGCGTCGGCTACCTGAGGGCTGGCAGACAGCGATCCCGTCTTTCGCGCCGAGTCCGCAAGGGCTGGCCACCCGTCAGGCCTCGGGCAGTGTCCTGGGTGCCCTGGCGGACACCCTTCCGGAACTCTGGGGCGGCTCCGCCGACCTCGCCGGGAGCAACAACACGACCATGAAGGATGAGCCGTCGTTTCTCCCCGACGGAAACGAGTACCCGAACGGCAAACCCTACGGCCGGACCATCCACTTCGGTATCCGGGAGCACGCCATGGGCTCCACCATGAACGGCATCGCGCTGCACGGCGGCCTTCGGGTCTATGGCGGCACTTTCCTGGTGTTCAGCGACTACATGCGCCCCGCCGTCCGCCTGGCGGCATTGATGAAGCTGCCGGTCACCTACGTGTGGACGCATGACTCGATCGGCCTGGGCGAGGACGGCCCGACGCACCAGCCCATTGAACATCTCGCGTCGTTGCGCGTCATCCCGGGGTTCGACGTCGTTCGTCCCGCGGACGCGAATGAGACAGCCGTGGCCTGGCGCACTATTCTCGAGCACTACGACCGGCCTGCGGGCCTCTGCCTCACGCGGCAGAACGTTCCCACCCTGGATCGTTCCTGCCTCGGTAGCGCGGAAGGGGTGGCGCGGGGTGGCTACGTCCTGGCAGATTCCGTATTGGGACCTCCCCAGGCCATCCTGATCGCCACCGGCTCAGAAAGTGCATATTGCGTTGCGTGCCTGGCAACGACTCGAGAACATGAACATTCCGACTCGGGTCGTCTCCATGCCGTGCATCGAGTGGTTCCGCGACCAGGACTCCGACTACCGCCAGAGTGTCCTCCCCGTGGAGGTGAAGACGCGAGTCTCCATCGAGGCTGGAGTCCGCGCACCGTGGCTCGAGTTCGTGGGCGACGGAGGGGACTGCATCTCTCTCGAGACCTATGGGGCGAGCGCCCCGTACGAGATCCTTTACGAGCAGTTCGGACTGACGGCAGACCACCTCATCGGATCGGTTCGACGGCTGTTGACCGAATCCGAAACACTGGGCACCACGCATCACAGCGATCCCAAGGAGTCCTCGTGGAACTGAAGATTGGCTACAAGGCCTCAGCGGAGCAGTTCGGACCGCCACCACTGGTTGAGTACGCGGTTTCGGCAGAAGAGCTGGGTTTCGACAGCGTCGTCACCTCTGACCACTTCCTCCACCTGGCGTCATGCCGGAGGCCACGCCCGTTCTCCTTGGCATGGATGAACGCCGTGGGAGAACGCACCTCACGCGTCAAGATCGGCACCAGCGTCCTGACACCAACAGTCCGGTACACCCCAGCCGTGGTTGCCCAGCCCTTCGCCACGATGGCCATGCTCAGCCCCGGGCGGGTGATGCTCGGGATCGGCACCGGCGAAGCACTCAACGAGATCGCAGTCTCGGGCAGGAAATGGCCAGACTTCAAGGAGCGGTACGCCCGGCTACCCGAGTCCGGGACGTTGATCCGCAGACTTTGGACCGAGGACGAGGTGTCCACGCGCGGTGACTACTTCACCACCGTCAAGGCAAAGACCTACGACCGCCCTGAGCAGCCGATCCCCGTCTACGTCGCAGCAGGCGGTCCGATGATGGCGAAGTATGCCGGCCGAGTAGCAGACGGATTCGTCTGCACTGCCGGCAAGGGAATCGACCTCTACACCGACAGACTGTTGCCAGCCGTGGCGGAGGGCGTGGAGGTTTCAGGACGGGCCATCACTGACATCGACCGATGATCGAGATCAAGCTCTCCTACGACCGAGACCCTGCCCAAGCTTTGGAGAGCACCCGATTCTGGGCTTCACTTTCACTCACGCCGGAACAGAAGCACAGAGTCGACTCAGCTGAGGAAATGGAGCGGCTCGCTGACCAGCTGCCGCTCGAGCAAGTCGCCAAGCGATGGATCGTTGCGTCCGACCCAGACGAAGCAGTTGCACAGATCAAGACGTACGTCGACGCCGGCTTCCACCACCTCGTCTTCCACGGCCCGGGGCACGACCAAGGTCGCTTCCTGCAACAGATGGCCCAGGACATCGTGCCCAGACTGCGCAGTTTGGCCGGCTGAGGGCACTCCTACTTCGATACGGAAGTCATCGGCAGGTACTGACCGCTTGGAGCGAGCCGAACCACGACCGCCAGTGTTTGGCATTGCAACCCTACACTGGTGCATCAGCCCAGAAGCAACTCGGCAATCGGAAGAGATAAGCGGAGGAAAAGATGAGCGACGAAGTGATGAGTGGGGTGCCTGCGTCCGGTCATGTGGACCGCCTCGGGCGAGCACTGACGGATCTGCGTCTCTCGGTCACAGATCGATGCAACTTCCGCTGCCGTTACTGTATGCCGCGCGAGCTCTTCGGCGCCGACCACACCTTCCTTGAGCGGGACGAACTGCTGACCTTCGAGGAGATGACGCGCCTGCTCGAGGTTTTCAAGAGTCTGGGGGTGCGTAAGGTCCGTCTCACGGGGGGAGAGCCGCTGCTGCGGCGCGGACTCCCCGCGTTGGTCGGTATGCTCCCAAAGTTTGACGACCTGGCAATGACCACTAACGGAGTGCTGTTGCCGCGGCTCGCTACACCGTTAGCGGAAGCCGGCCTACACCGGGTGACAGTCAGCCTGGACGCCTTGGACGATGAGACATTCCAGAAGTTGGCGGACACCCCGATGCGCGTGGCCGACGTGGTGGCGGGGATCGACGCAGCCCGGGAGGCCGGGCTGGCGGTGAAGGTGAACACTGTCCTACAGCGCGGCGTGAACGACGACCAATTGGAGCAGATGGCCGAGTGGGCTCGCGAGAGAGGCCTCACCTTGCGGTTCATCGAATACATGGACGTGGGGACCACCAACGGATGGCGCCGGGAAAAGGTGGTGCCTGCCGTGGAGATTCGGGACCGGTTGGCGGCCCGGTGGTCGCTCGCGCCGGTGCAGCCAGAAGTCTACGGAGAGGTGGCCTCGCGATACCGCTACATCGATGGGGTCGCCGAGGTCGGCATTATATCCTCGGTCACGCGGCCATTTTGCCGCACTTGCACGCGGGCGCGTATCTCCTCGATCGGGGAGCTATACACATGCCTGTTTGCCGCCAGCGGTACCGACCTGCGCCAGCTCGTACGTGGTGGCGGGGATAATCAACGGTTGGCAGAGGCGATCAAACAGGTTTGGGGCTTGCGAACCGACCGGGCCTCCGAGCTGCGCAGCGAAGGCGGACTTCTTGGTCCCCGCGTCGAGATGTCCTACATCGGCGGCTGAGCCGGCGATCACGGCGAGTTGACCCACTCCTCGTCGCCGTCGGTGAAGACTTGGCGTTTCCAGATAGGGATGCGGGCCTTGACCCGCTCCACCAGGTCCTCACATGCCCGGAACGAGGCGGCGCGGTGAGAGCTGCTCACTACAGCCACGAGGGCGACGTCGCCTATGTCGAGCCTTCCGATCCGATGGTGGGCCGAGAGTGCCTGCACGTGCGGATGGTCGTCGAGGATTTCGGCGGTCACCTCGCGCAGCACGTCATTAGCCGAGGGATGAGAGGAGTATTCCAACCAGTTCACTCCACGTCCCCCGTCGTGGTTGCGCACGAGGCCGACGAATAGGACAGCCGCTCCTGTGCTGGCTCGCTGCACGTGTTCGAGCACCCTGGTTGGTTGCAGTGTCTGTTCCGAGACGCTGGTGTACGCGAGGGACTGCTGTCCGTCGAGTGTCGGGTCCATTACTCAGCCTCCGGCGAAAGGGGGGAGGACGTCGATCTGAGCGACGTCGTGTAGTTGCCTCGTACGGTCGTGGCATACCTGCCCGTCCAACAGGAGGGAGGAGACGCCCAGGATCGCATTCATCGGTTCGCCGTGACGGACGGCTACAACCTCGAGAAGGGTCGACAAGTCGGCGGCTGCCAGGTGCTCGCTGGCCACTCCCGCCGCGGCGCGGGCGGCCGCGAAGTAGCGCACCTGCACGATGGAATCAGCCACGGGACCCCAGATATCTTGGGAAAGGTTGATGGTACTGACTCATGCGGGTCACACACCCACGATGGCACGGACCGCGCAGCCATGTGTGCGCAATGCACTGATCTGACTTGAGTATGTCCGCAGTGCACCTTCCTGGAGGTAGTGGCCCACAGTAAGTTCGAGGCACGGCCAGCGCAGCACGACCGGCCGGGCTCGGCAGGTCGGGTGCCGCGCCCGAGGTTCATCCCGTTCCGGGCCGTCGAGCAAGATTCGATCGCGCAAGGAGGCATCCGGATGGGTTCGCGTCATCGTCTTCAGTGACGGTTGGGAGCGCGGCGAACCGGAGGCTCTCGGCGAGCAGGTGCGTCGTCTGCGTGCCTTGGCCTATCGGGTGGTCTGGGTCAACCCCCACCGAGGGCTTCCCGGCTACGCCCCGATCCAGGGTGGCATCGTCGCAGTGCTCCCTCACTGCGACGACTTCCTCGCGGGTCATTCACTCGCGACATTTGAGGAGTTGACGGAGGTGGTCGCGCGTGCGTGAGGTGATGGATGAGCTGCTGGCGTGGTGGGAAGCCGGGGAGGTGGTCGGGGTGGGCACAGTGGTGGCCACATTCCGGTCGGCACCTCGTCCCGCCGGCGCGTCGATGCTCGTCGGCCCGGGCGGGGTGGCCGTCGGGTCCGTGTCCGGGGGTTGTGTCGAGGGTGCCGTCTACGAACTCGCTGAATCGGTCGTCGCGTCTGGGTCGCCGATGCTGCAGCGGTACGGTGTCTCTGACGACGACGCCTTCGCGGTGGGCCTGACCTGCGGAGGAATCCTCGACGTGTTTGTCGAGAAGGTCTCGCGCGAGACCTTCCCCGAGCTCGGGGAAGTCGCCGGCGACATTGCGGCCG
>NZ_JBHSKD010000004.1:0-524865 GCF_042657275.1 Nocardioides taihuensis | reverse complement strand
CTCACCCGGGGGTCTTCGTCACGGTCCAGCCGACCCGCCGTACCTAACGTCCGTGGTCAGAACACCTAGCGGAGGTGGCGGCGGTCGCTGATCCGCTTGGCCTTGCCGAGCGAGCGCTCGAGGGCGTGGGGCGCCACGACCTCGACGCTCGCCGTGACGCCGATCCGCGCCTTGATCCGGTGCGCCAGCTGCCCGGCGAGCCCGTCGTCCCAGCCGTCGCCGGCCGCCTCCACCTGCACGGTCAGCTCGTCGAGGTTGCCGGGGCGGGTGAGCACGCAGAGGTAGTGGGGCGTCAGGCCCTCCACGGCGAGGATCTGCTCCTCCACCTGGCTGGGGAAGACGTTGACGCCGCGCACGATCATCAGGTCGTCGGTGCGGCCGGCGACCTTGGCCATCCGGCGGAAGGCGGGGTACGCCGTGCCCGGGAGCAGGCGGGTCAGGTCGCGGGTGCGGTAGCGCAGCACCGGCATCGCCTGCTTGGTCAGCGAGGTGAAGACCAGCTCGCCCTCCTCGCCGTCCGGCACCGGCTCGAGGCTGACCGGGTCGACCACCTCGGGGAGGAAGTGGTCCTCCCAGATGTGCAGGCCGTCCTGGGTCTCGCCGGACTCCTGGGAGACGCCGGGACCCATCACCTCCGAGAGCCCGTAGATGTCGACCGCCCGGATCCCCGACCGCTGCTCGACGGCGCGGCGCATCTCGTCGGTCCACGGCTCGGCGCCGAAGATGCCGACCTCGAGGGAGGTGGAGCGCGGGTCGACGCCCTGCGCCTCCAGCTCGTCGAGGATCGCGAGGAAGTACGACGGCGTCACCATGATCACGCGCGGGGCGAAGTCGAGGATCAGCTGCACCTGGCGCTCGGTCATGCCGCCGCTGACCGGCACGACCGTGCAGCCGAGGTGCTCGGCGCCGTAGTGGGCGCCGAGCCCGCCGGTGAAGAGGCCGTAGCCGTACGCGACGTGGACGACGTCGCCCGCCGGCCGCCGGCGGCGCGGATGGAGCGCGCCATCAGCTCCGACCAGGTGGCCAGGTCGTCGGCGGTGTAGCCCACGACGGTCGGCTTGCCGGTGGTGCCGCTGCTGGCGTGCACGCGGGCCACCTGCTCGCGCGGCACGGCGAACATCCCGAACGGGTAGTTGTCGCGCAGGTCGGCCTTCGTGGTGAACGGCAGGCGGCGCACGTCGTCGAGGGACCCGATGTCGTCAGCCGTGACGCCCGCGTCGCCGAGGGCCCGGCGGTAGTGCGGCACCCGCGCGGCGTGCCGCACGGTCGCCCGCAGCCGCTCGAGCTGGAGCGCCTCGAGCTCCCCGCGGTCGAGGTCGGGGACCTCACCGGTCACCGGGGCCACTCCCAGAAGGCGCCGCCGATCTCGCGGGCGTGGCCCACGAACGTCGCCACCAGCCGGTCGCCGGCGGTGACCGTGACGTCGTACACCCCGCCGCGCTCGTCGCGGCTGCGCTCCACCGCCTCCGCGACCAGCTCGTCGCCGTGCCGCGTCGGCGCCCGGAAGCGCACCTCGGCGCCGGCTGCCACCGTGCGGCGGTTGTAGGTGTTGCAGGCGAAGGCGAACGCCGAGTCGGCGAGGGTGAAGGTGATCCCGCCGTGCCCCATCTCGTGGCCGTTGAGCATGTCGTCGCGCACGGTCATCCGCAGGGTCGCGCGGCCCGGGGCGACGGCCTCGATGGCCATGCCCAGCGCCCGGCTGGCGCGGTCACCGGCCCACATGGCCTGCGCGGAGCGCTGTGCGATCTCGTGGGCGAGCTCCTCCGGCGTCATCCCGGCAGGCTAGCGAGCCGGGACGTCACCGCTCCAGCGCCTGCTCGAGCTCCTTCTTGGTCATGGAGGACCGGCCCCGGATGTTCTTGCGGCGGGCCTCCTCGTAGAGCTGGTCGCGGGTGCGCCCGCCGGCCCCGCGGTGCGAGCGCAGGCCGCCGCGACGCGACGACGAGATGTCGTCGGTCGAGGTCCGGCTGGCCTGCCGGGCCTCACCGGCGCGCGCCCGCTCCTTGTTGACGGTGCGGGCCGCGATCTCCTGCGCGGTGTCCTCGTCGCGACCTCGCTCCTCGAGGCCGTCCTTGATGTGCTCGTACTGCCGCTCGCGCTTCGCGCTCCACTGCTCCTGGGGCACGGTCCCCACCTCCAGATCGGTCCGGTCCTCGTCGGCGTACCCGGCGCCGGGTGGCGCATGCCACGGTGCCGGACCTCGTGAGGACGTCGTAGGGACGAGGGCGCGGGGTACCACGCCGCATGAATGCCCTGGACGTGGCCGTGCTCGACATCGACGGGACCCTGCTCGACTCGAACTACCACCATGCGATCGCGTGGTCGCGGGCCTTCCGCGAGCACGCGGTGCCGGTGCCGGTGTGGCGGGTGCACCGGGCGCTGGGGATGGGCGGCGACCGCCTGGTCGCGGCCGTCGCCGGCGACGAGGTGGAGGCGCAGGTCGGCGACTCGGTGCGCGAGCAGTGGGAGCACGAGTACGACGCGATCATCGGCGAGACCGGGCTCTTCACCGGAGCCGGCCGCCTGCTCCAGGGCCTGCGCGACCGCGGGTTGCGGGTGGTGCTGGCCAGCAGCGCGATCCCGCGGCACGCCCAGCACGCGCTCGACCTCCTCGAGGCCGAGGAGGTCGCGGACGCCTGGACCACGGCCGAGGACGCCGAGGAGTCGAAGCCGGCCCCGGACCTGCTCGACGAGGCCGTGGCGCGGGTGGGCGGCGGCCCGGCCGTGATGATCGGGGACGCCGTGTGGGACGTGCGCTCCGCCGCGGCCCGCCACATCCCGACGATCGGGCTGCGCTGCGGCGGCACCGGTCCCGACGAGCTCCTGCGCGCCGGAGCGGTCGCGATCTTCGACGACCCCGCCGACCTGTGCTCGCGGCTCGACGAGGCCCTGCGGCGGGCGGTCTCCGGCATGGCCGACCGGGTCCCGGGTACCCCGGGCTGACCCACGGACAACCGGACGACCAACCGGACGACCAACCCGACGACCAACCGGACGAAGGAGCAACCCATGACCGACCTCAACGGCAAGACCATCGCCTTCCTCGTGGCCCCCGAGGGCATCGAGCAGGTGGAGCTGACCGAGCCCTGGGCCGCGGTCGAGAAGGCCGGCGGCACGCCGCGGCTGCTCTCCACCCGGGCGGGCCAGGTGCAGGCCTTCCACCACCTCGACAGGGCCGACACCTTCGACGTCGACCAGCAGGTCGCCGACGCCGACGTCGCGTCGTACGACGCGCTGGTGCTGCCCGGCGGCGTGGCCAACCCCGACGCGCTGCGCCTCGACGAGGACGCCGTGGCGTTCATCCGGGCGTTCGTGGAGTCGGACAGGCCGGTGGCCGCGATCTGCCACGCGCCGTGGACCCTCGCCGAGGCGGACGTGGTGCGCGGCAGGCGGATGACCTCCTGGCCGAGCCTGCGGACCGACCTGCGCAACGCCGGCGCCGAGTGGGTCGACGAGGAGGTCGTGGTCGACGGCAACCTGGTCACCAGCCGCAACCCCGACGACCTCCCGGCCTTCAACGACGCGCTGCTCGAGCAGCTCGCCTGACGCCGGGCACCTCGGGGGCAGGTCACGCAGTCAGGTTGTGGTCAGGTACGCCGGACCACGCTGGGCGGGACCTGTCCCCCACCTGCGAGGTGCTCGAGTGTTCGACACGATCAACGGCATCCCCCTCCACCCCCTGGTCGTCCACGCCGTCGTGGTGCTGCTCCCGCTCGCCACGCTCGGCACGCTGGCGATCGCGGTCAAGCGCGACTGGCGGCTCAAGTACGGACCCCTGGTCGTCGCCGCCGCTGCGCTCGCCACGGTGCTGTGCCCCGTGGCCACCTCGACCGGGGAGTCACTCGAGGAGATGGTGGGCGATCCGGGGTACGACCACGCCGAGCTCGGCGAGATGCTGGTCTGGTTCGCGCTCGCGCTGCTGGTGCTCTCGCTCGCCCTGGTGTGGCTGGAGCGCCGCCGCGCGGCGTCGGGTGACCCCGACGAGCACAAGACGCTGATCAACGTCATCGCCGCCGCCGCCGTCGTCGCGGCGCTGGCCAGCTCGGTGCAGGTCTACCTCGTCGGTGACTCCGGTGCGAAGTCGGCGTGGGGAGACGCCGCGAGCAACAGCGCCACGGGAGACTGACACCGACCGCGCGAGCGGCGGGCAGCGGGAGGCGGCATGGCGAGGGTGGGTGTCTGCGAGGACGACCCGACGGTCCGCCGCCTCCTCTCCCGGGCTCTCGAGGGTGCGGGCCACGCGGTCGTCCTGGCGCACGACGGCCGCGAGGCCCTCACCCTCTTCGGTGCCGACAGCCCCCTCGACGTCGTGGTGATGGACGTCGGGCTCCCCGACTCCGACGGCCGTGACGTCTGCCAGGCCCTGCACGCGGCCGGTCAGCAGGCACCGGTCCTGTTCCTGACGGCGTACGGCGAGGTGCACGAGCGGCTCGCCGGCTTCGCGGCCGGCGGCGACGACTACGTCGTCAAGCCGTTCGAGGTCAAGGAGCTCGTCGCCCGCGTGGAGGCGCTCGCCCGTCGCGGCGCCGGCGGGCCGGCCCCGGAGGCCGGCGGTCTGGTGCTCGACCCGGTCACCCACGCCGTCCGCACACCGCACGGCGAGGCCGCCCTGACACCCACCGAGTTCCGGGTGCTGGCCGCGATCACCTCGCGGCCGGGCGAGGTGGTGCGCCGGCGCGCGGTCGTCGCCGCCGGCTGGCCCGACGGCGCGCAGGTCAGCGACAACACGCTCGACTCGTTCCTGCGCCGGCTGCGCCGCAAGCTGGAGTCGGTCGAGGCCGACGTCACCATCGAGACCGTCCGCGGCATCGGGTACCGCGTCCGGTGAGCGAGCCGGCGCCCCCGACGGCCCCGTCCCGCCGGTCACTCCGGCAGCGGATGGTCCTGTTCACCGCGGGGCTGATGGCGCTGGGCGCGCTGGTGATCATCTCCGCCGCGCACGTCGTGCTCGACCGCCGCACCGGCACTGCTGCCGACGACGTGCTCGACCGCCGGGTGACGGGCGTCGTGGCGGCCACCCGCACCGGCCCGGACGGCGAGCCGGTCACCGCCGACGCGCTGCTCGGCGCCGGCACCGTCGTGTACGACGAGGCGGGGCAGCCGGTGGGCGGCTCGGTGCCGCCGTCGCTCGCGGGCACCTATGCCGACCTTGCGCAGGTCGACTCGGAGCAGCACGTGCAGATCAGCGAGAGCTACCGGGTGGTGGCCCGGCCCTTCGAGCGGCCCGGCGGCGCCTCGGGTGTCGTCGTGGCCGCCGAGCGGCTGTCGCCGTACGAGCGCACCGAGGGCGACGTGCTGTGGGCGACCATGGCGGCGGGGGCGCTGCTGGTGCTGCTCGCGGCGGCCCTGGCAGGGTGGGTCACCCGGCGAGCCCTCGCGCCGGTCGCGGAGATGGCCCGCACCGCGGACGACTGGAGCGAGCACGACCTCTCGCGACGCTTCGACCTCGGTCCGGCCGACGACGAGATCGCGATGCTGGGGCACACCCTCGACTCGCTGCTCGAGCGGGTGGCGGTGGCGATCCGCTCCGAGCAGCGGCTCACCTCCGAGCTCGCGCACGAGGTGCGGACCCCCCTGACCGGCGTGCTCGGCCTGACCGAGCTGGCCCTGGCCCGCGACGACCTGCCCGACGACCTGCGCGAGGACCTCGCCGAGATCCGCTCCGCCGCGCTGCGCATGGGCGACACGGTGACCGGCCTGCTCACGCTGGCCCGCTCGGAGTCCTTCGGCCGCGACGACTCGGCGCTCCTCGCCGACGTCGTCGCCGAGTCGCTGGCCACGGTGGGCGCGGAGGCCGGCCGGGTCACGGTGCTCGTCGCCCCGGGCCTGCGCGCCACGCTCCCGCCGAGCCTGGCCGTGCGCACGCTCGCTCCGGTGCTCGCCAACGCCCTCGCGACCGGTACCGCCGTCCGCGTGGACGCGGCCGCCGGTGGACCGTGGGTCGAGGTCGGGATCGAGGACGACGGACCGGGCGTCGACCCCGCGATCGTCGACACCGTCTTCGACCCCGGCGTCACCCGGCGCGCGGGCGGGTCGGGTCTCGGCCTCGCGCTCGCCCGCCGGATCGCCCGCAGCGCCGGTGGCGACGTGCTGCTCGCGCAGCCCGCGGGTCCGACCCGGTTCGTGGTGCGCCTGCCGCGCGGCTGAGATACTCCGGAGCATGAGCGGCTGCTGCGAGCCCGAGGGGTACGACGGCCTGTTCGGCGCCGGGTTCTCCCGCAAGCTCGCGCGCCGCTACCGCTCCCGTGGGCTCGACCGCACGGCCACCCTCATGGTCGACTTCCTCACCGCGCAGGGCGTGGAGGGCGCGAGCGTCCTCGAGATCGGTGGCGGCGTGGGCGCCATCCAGCTCGAGCTGCTGCGGCGGGGAGCGGCCCGCACCACGAACCTCGAGATGGTCGACTCCTACGAGGCCGACGCCGCGGCGCTGGCCCGCGAGGCCGGCATGGCCGACCGGATGACCCGGCTCCGGCTCGACCTGGCCCGGGCACCCGACGCCGTCGAGCCGCACGACATCGTGGTGCTGCACCGCGTGGTGTGCTGCTACCCCGACTACGAGCGCCTGCTGGGCGCCGCCTCCGCGCACGCCACCCGGCTGCTCGTCTTCAGCCACCCGACGGGCAACCTGCTCAACCGGCTGCTGACCGCCGGCGAGAACCTGTCGTTCCGCCTGCGCCGCAACCCCTTCCGCACCTATCTCCACGACCCGGACGCGCTGGTCGGCGCCGCCGAGCAGGGCTCGCTGCGCACGGCGTACCGGCACAGCGCGCTCGCCTGGCAGGTCGTCGGCCTGGCCTGAGCAGCGCTACTGGAGCTGCTTCCAGAAGCCCTCGGAGACGACCTCGACCTCGCCGTCGACGACCACGAACGCCGTCTGGTCGTCGACGGCGTACGCCGGACCGTCGATCTCGGCGACCCAGCCCTCGGCGTCGGCCATGGTGTTGCCCCAGGCGCCCTCCTCGACCGCCATGTGGGGGCAGATCGAGAAGTCCACGAGTCCCAGCGTGCTGAGGTCCCCCGACGGCGGCCGCCACTGGATGAAGTCCTCGCCGACCTGCGGCGTCATCACCATGCTGCCCGCGCTCATCCCGACCCAGACCGTGTCGGTCAGCTCGGGCAGCAGGTCGACGAGCCCGGACTCCCGCATCCAGTGGCACAGGTAGAGCGCGTCGCCGCCGTCCACGAGCAGCACGTCGGCGTCGCGGACCCACGGCACCCACCGCTCGCGCTCCACGGTCGGCAGCGCGGTGAGCTCGAGCAGCCCCACCGACTTCCACCCGAGACCGGTCATGGGGTTGGACGGGCGGCCCGTGACGAACTGCCACGCCTTCTGCGGGTTGCAGTAGGGGTGGCCCCACTCCGCCGTGGGGATGCACAGCGCGTCGCACTCGGACACCGGCCTCCCCAGCAGCCCGACCAGCGCGGCCTCGATGCTCGGGTTGGTGACGCCTCCGGACGTGAGCAGCATCTTCACGGTGTTCCCCCTGGGGTGGTGCGGACGGATGGTCGTGGGTGCCGACCGGGCGGGCGTGCGGAACTCATCGCAGCGTGCGGTCGAGCAGGTCGCGCAGCGCGACGTAGTGGCGCTCGGCGGCCGCCTCGTCGTACGGCGCGGAGTCGGCCATCGTGTAGCCGTGGGCCGCTCCGGCGAAGACCTCGTTGGTGTGCACGAGCCCGGCCTCGGTGAGCGCCTCCCCCAGCCGGGCCACGGCCCCCGGCGGGTTCGACCGGTCCTGGTCGGCGTGGCCGTAGACGAAGGCGGCCCGGGCCCGCGGGAGCAGGAGGTGCGGGCTGTCGGGGTCCTCGGTGGCGAGCCCCCCGCCGTGCCAGCCGCCGCAGGCGGCCACGACGTCGGGGTGGAGGCAGGCGGTGCGGGTGGCCAGCCGGGCGCCGAAGCAGTAGCCGGTGACGCCGAACGGCGCGGTCGCGTGCTCTCCGAGCGCCGCCAGCCAGAGCGTGGCGTCGGCGTCCGACAGCTCCGGCGTCAGCCCGCGCACCCGCGCCATCGCACCCTCGAAGAAGGCGGCCCGGTTCGCGGGCACGGTCAGGTCGGCGGTGGGCGCGAGGTCGGCGGCAGCGCCGTCGCGGTGGAAGACGTGCGGGGCCAGCACGACGTACCCCCACGACGCGATGCGGTCGGCCATCGCCTCGATCTGGGGCCGCAGGCCGATCGCGTCGACGTGGAGCAGCACGCCCGGGTGCGGCTCGTCGTCGGGGCGCGCGAGGTAGGCCTCGGCCGGGCCGTCGGGGGTCTCGATCTCGATCGTGCGTCCCATGCCGCCGACCGTACCCAGCGCGGGCGACGCCGCCTGTCGGCGGCGTGGGGCACGCTGCTCCCATGGCGTACGACGAGGGGCTGGCCGCCCGGGTCCGCGAGGTGCTGGGCGCGCGCGAGCCGGCGTTCGAGGAGCGGCGGATGTTCGGGGGCCTGGCCTTCGTGACGGGCGCCGGCATGCCGTGCGGGTGCGTCGGCGACGACCTGCTGGTGCGCGTCGGCAAGGCCGGGTTCGCGGCGGCGATGGAGCGCGGGGCCCACGAGATGGACATGACCGGCCGGGTGATGCGCAGCATGGCGGTCGTGCCCGCCGGGCTGGTCGCCTCCGACGACGACCTGGCCACCTGGGTCGAGACCGGGCTGGCTGCGCTCCGCACCGACCCGCCCGGGGCGCGCAGGCCCGGGAAGCGGCCTCAGCCCTCGTAGCGGGGCAGCACCGGCGGCTCGGCCTGCAGGCCGGCCATCACCTCGCGGGTGAGGGCCAGCAGCTGCTGCTCGGCGGCTGCGGGGTCGTCGGGCAGCGAGCCCAGCCGGTCGCTCACCAGCTCGAGCACCAGCGTGGCCAGCCGCGCCGTCGCGACGCAGTACAGGTCGTCGGGGGGGCGGCCCAGCCGCTGCGCCACGGCAGCCTCGAGACCGGCGCGTTCGCGGCGGAACTCCTCCATCAGGCGCACCTGCAGGGTCTCGGCCCCCTCGACGACCGTCGTCAGCTGGCGCAGCCGCTCCACGCCGGCCCGCGGGGTGGCGAGCAGCGCGACGACGGCGTGCCCGAGCGCCACGTCGAGCGGCTCCCCGGCCGGCCGGCCGCGCAGCTCGGTGGCCATCTGCCCGCGCAGCGCCAGCGGCTCGAGCACCAGCAGGTCCTTGGTCGGGAAGTAGCGGTAGAGCGTCGACGTCCCGACACCCGCGGCCTCGGCGACCTCCTCCATCCGGGTGGCGTCGTAGCCGCGCTCGAGGAAGAGGCGCAGCGCAGCGTCGAGGATCAGCTCGCGCGTGCGTGCGGCGTTGACCTCCCGCAGACCCATGGGAGGAGATTAACAGTGGCTGCCATTTTGGGAGTGACTACCATTTCCGCCTACGCTGGCCCGCATGGCATGGAACCTCTTCCGACTCGGCCGCTGGTCCTTCCGCCACCGCCGGCTGGTCGCCGGCGCGTGGGTGGGCCTCCTCGTGCTCGTCGGGATCGGCGCGGTGACGCTCAGCGGACCCACCAACGACGACTTCGAGCTCACCGGCATCGAGTCCACCGATGCCTTCGCGCTGATCAAGGAGCGCGTCCCGCAGGCCGCGCCCGACGGGGCCACGGCCCGCATCGTCTTCGCGGCGCCCGACGGCGAGGCGCTCACCGACCCCGCCCACCGGGCGGCGGTCACGGACGCGCTCGCGGTCGCCCGCACGGGACAGGTCAGCGGCGTCGTCGACCCGTTCACCGCCGGCGCCCTCTCCCCCGACCAGTCGGTCGGCTACGCCACGATCACCTACGACGTGCCGTCCGTCGACGTGTCGGCGGCGAGCCACGACGCCCTCGACGCGGCGCGCGCCACGGCGCAGGACGCCGGGCTCACCGCCGCCGTCGGCGGCGACGCCGTGCAACCCGAGGCAGGGGCGCACACCGCCGAGCTGATCGGCGTCGGGGTCGCCCTCGTGGTGCTGCTGCTGACCTTCGGCTCGCTGGTCGCGGCCGGCATGCCCCTGCTCACCGCCCTCGTCGGGGTGGGCGTCGGCACGCTGGGCATCAGCGTCCTCACCGGCTTCGTCGACCTCGGCTCCACCACGCCCGCCCTGGGCACCATGCTCGGGCTCGCCGTGGGCATCGACTACGCGCTGTTCATCATGTCCCGCTACCAGCACGAGGTGCGGCAGGGGCGCTCCCGTGAGGAGGCGGCCGGCGTCGCGGTCGGCACGGCCGGCTCCGCGGTCATCTTCGCGGGTCTCACCGTCGTGATCGCGCTCGCCGGGCTGTCGGTGACCGGCATCGGCTTCCTCACCCAGATGGGCCTGGCGGGCGCCGGCATGGTCGCGCTCGCGGTGGTCATCGCGCTCACGCTGCTGCCCGCCCTGCTCGGCTTCGCCGGTCGCCACGCCACCGACGGACGCCTGCGCTTCCTGCGCGACCGCGACCCCGAGGGCGACGAGGCCCAGCGCACCAACGGCCTGCGCTGGGTCGAGGCCATCTCCCGCCACCGCTGGGCCGCGCTCGTCGGCGGCGTGCTCGTCGCCGCCGTGCTCGCGGTCCCGGTGGCCTCGATGCAGCTCGCGATCCCCGACGACGCGGCCGCCCCGGCCGGGAGCGACCGCCGCGCGGCGTACGACCTGATCGCGGAGGACTTCGGCGACGGCGCCAACGGCCCGCTCGTCGTGGTCGTCGACACGCAGGGCGCCGACGACCCCGCCGCTGCCGTCGGGGCGGCGGTCGAGCAGCTCGGCACCATCGACTCCGGTGTCGCCGCGGTCGTGCCGCCGGTCACCAGCGACGACCCGCAGGCCCAGCAGGCGTTCGCGCAGCAGCTCGCCGCCACCCAGCTCGCGACCATCACCGTGGTCCCCGACAGCGACCCCTCGGACGAGGCGACCCGGGAGCTCGTGGACACGATCCGCGAGCGGCTCGCCGAACTGCCCGCGCAGACGGGCGCCCGCGCCCTGGTCACCGGCCAGACCGCCGTCGGCGTGGACGTCGCCCAGGAGCTCGCGGACGTCTTCCCGCTCTACCTCGCGATCGTCGTCGGGCTGGCGTTCCTGCTGCTGGTGCTGGTGTTCCGCTCGGTGCTGGTGCCGCTCAAGGCCGCGCTCGGCTTCCTGCTGTCGGTCGGCGTCTCGCTCGGGCTCACCGTCGCGGTCTTCCAGTGGGGCTGGGCGAGCAGCCTGCTCGGTGTCGACCGGACCTCGCCGGTCGTCTTCATCCTGCCCATCCTCCTCACCGGCGTGCTGTTCGGGCTCGCGATGGACTACGAGGTCTTCCTGGTCACCCGCATGCGCGAGGCGTGGGTGCACGGGTCGCCCGCCCGGCAGGCGATCGTGATCGGCTTCCAGCACAGCGCCCGCGTCGTCACCGCGGCGGCCGCGATCATGGTCGGGGTCTTCGCCGGCTTCGCCCTGACCGACGACGTGATCATCAAGACCATCGGCTTCGCCCTCGCGGTGGGCGTCCTGGCCGACGCCTTCCTGGTGCGGATGACGATCGTGCCGGCGGTGATGGCCATCGTCGGGGAGCGCATGTGGTGGCTGCCGGGCTGGCTCGACCGGGCGCTGCCGCGCCTCGACGTCGAGGGCGAGTCGCTGCTGCGCCGGCTCGTGCCCCTCGACGAGCCGGAGGTCGTCGGCGTTCAGTGAGGCTTCAGCGGCGGGGACGCACGATGCGGTGAGTCACCCACCCGAGGAGCCGAGATGAACACCGTCACCCGCACCGCCGTCGCCGCCGTCGCCGCCGTCGCGGTCGCCACCCCCGTGGTCGCCGCGACCGCCGGCGACCAGGCGGCCGGTCGTCACTCCGGGGCCGACCGTCCTGTCGCCGCCCGTCCGTCCGGCCCCGACCCCTCGCTGTTCCGCGACCGCACCCCGAACCCCTGGTTCCCGCTCCGGCCGGGCACCCGCTGGGTGCTGCACGGGACCGAGGAGGGCCACCGCCTCCATGAGCGGACCACCGTCACCCACCGGACCCGCCGCGTCGCCGGAGTGCGGACGCGCGTCGTGCGCGACGTCGTACGCCGGGCCGACGGCAGCATCGCCGAGCTCACCCGCGACTGGTACGCCGCGGACGAGCGCGGACGGGTGTGGTACTTCGGCGAGGCCACCGCGACCTACCGGCGCGACGGCAGCGTCATCGACCGGGAGGGCTCGTGGGAGGCCGGCCGCGGCGGCGGGGTCGCCGGCGTCATCATGCCCGCGCACCCGCGGGTGACCGACGCCTTCCGCCAGGAGTACGACCGCGGCAACGCCGAGGACCAGGCCTGGGTCGTCGAGCGCGGCGTCGACGTCAGCACGCCGGCGGTGTCGACGCAGCACGGGCTGCGGACGCTGGAGTGGACGCGGCTCGAGCCCCGCGTGGTGTCGACCAAGCTCTACGTGCGCGGCGTCGGCATCGTGATGGAGCGCGACCTGTCCGGCGGCCACGAGCGCTACGAGCTGGTCAGGTTCCACCGCCCCTGAGCCTCGGCAGCTCCACGCGGAAGCGGGCACCGGGCCGGTCGGGGTCGTCGGGCAGCAGCTCGACGACCCCGCCGGCGCGCTGCACGAGGGAGCGCACGATCGCCAGGCCCAGCCCGCTGCCCGTCCCGCGCGACCGGGCGGGGTCACCCCGGTGGAACCGCTCGAAGACGACCTCGCGGTCCGCCGTCGCCACGCCCGGCCCGTCGTCGCGGACGTCCAGCCGCACGCGGTCACCGTCCACGCGCACCGCCACCTCCACCCGCGACGCCGCGTGGGTGGTGGCGTTGTCGAGCAGGTTGCGCACGACGCGGCGCAGCTCGTCGGGATCGGCGGCGACCGGGGCCGCCGAGACCTCGGCGGTGTCGACCTCCACCGTCGCCCCGGCCCGGGCCCGGCGGGCCTCCTCCAGCACCAGCACGTCGAGGTCGAGCGGGACCGGCCGGGCGGGCACCCCGTCGTCGGCGGCGGCCAGCACGAGCAGGTCGCCGACGAGTCGCTCGAGCTGGCCGGTCGCGCCGAGCACCTCCGCGCGCAGGCGGTCGGCGTCGATCCGCCCGGGGTCGGCCAGGGCGAGCTCGAGCGCCACCCGCTGCGTGGCCAGCGGGCCCTGCAGGTCGTGGGAGACGTCCGCGACGAGGTCGCGCTGCCGCTGCGCGGCATCCTCGAGCCGGGCGAGCATCGCGTTCATCGTGGCCGCGAGACGGCCCACCTCGTCAGGGACGCCGTCGCCGTCGACCCGCCGGTCGAGCCGCTCCTCGGTGATGTCGTCGACCTCGGCCCGGATCCGGTCGAGCCGGCCCAGCGCCCGTCCGAGCACGAGCCAGGTGGCCAGGCCGAGCACGAGGGTCACCAGGGGGACGCCGACCCACAGCGCACGTCTCAGCGCCGCGGAGGCCTCGTCGACCGCCTCGAGGCTGTTGCCGAGGTAGACCGTGACCCGGCCGCCGGGCGTCGCGGTCGCGGCCGCCCAGAGCCGGTAGGTCTCGGTCTCGTCGTCGTCGGGTCCGCGCACGGTGCGCACGACGTACGACGCACCGGGGTCGAGGTCCGACACCCGGCCCGCGCCCGCGATGTTGGCGGAGGCGGCGACCACCCGTCCCTGCCCGTCGACGACCTGCGCGACGCCGTCGTCGTCGACGTTGCGCAGCGTGGCCGGGAGCTCGCCGCTCCCGGCCTGCACGAGCAGGTCGTGGATCCGCGCCCGGGCCAGCTCGTCGGAGGCTGCGGTGAGGTGTCGCTCGAGCGTCGAGACCAGCAGCGCCGAGGCGACCGCCAGGGTCGCCCCGAACAGCAGGACCGCCGCCAGCGTCGCCCGGGCCCGCAGCGACAGCCTCATCCCGGCACCCGGTCGTCGACGACCCGGTAGCCGACCATGCGCAGCGTCTGCAGGCTGTGGCGCCCAAAGGGCTCGTCGATCTGCCGGCGCAGCTGGCTCACGTACACCTCGACGATGTTCGGGGCACCCTCGTAGGCGAAGTCCCACACGTGCTCGAGGATCGTGGACTTCGGCACCGGCTCCCCCGCGCGCCGCATCAGCAGCTCGAGCAGGGAGAACTGACGCGGGGTGAGCGCCACGGGCACCTGACCGCGGTGCACGGTGTGTGCCGCCGGGTCGAGGCGCAGGTCGCCGACCTCGAGCGCCGCCGGGCGTTCGGTGCGGCCCCGGCGGACCAGCGCCCGCAGCCGGGCGGTGAGCACCATGAACGAGAACGGCTTGGCGAGGAAGTCGTCGGCCCCGGTGTCGAGCGCGCGGGCCTCCTCCTGCGGACCCGAGCGCGCGGTCAGCATCAGGATCGGGGTCCAGTCGCCCGCCTCGCGCAGGCGGGCGCAGAGCGCGTCGCCCGTCAGCACCGGCAGCATCACGTCGACGACCATCGCGTCGTACTCGTTCTCCTGCGCCAGCCACGCGCCCTCGCCGCCGTCGAGGGCGACGTCGACGGCGTACCCCTCCCCCTCGAGGCCGCGCCGCAGCGTGGCCGCGAGCTGCTTGTCGTCCTCCACCAGCAGGATCCGCACGCCGCCAGCGTGGCACCTCCGGGCTGAAGGCGGCCTGAAGACCGGCTGAAGCTGCCGCCGCGACGCCCGGGGCGTTCAGGCTGGGTTCAGCGGGGCACCGGCAGGCTGGAGGTATCCGACGAGAGGAGCCCGGGATGCGCAGGCGCACGATCTTGGTGGCCGGCGGCGTCGCCGCGACGGCCGCCCTGACCGCCGGCGGCGTCGCCGTCGCCACGGACGGCGGGGACGACGGGCCGCTGAGCCACCAGTACACCGAGGGGCAGCGGCAGAAGGCGGTCGACGCGGCGCTGGCGGCCACCGACGGCGGCACCGCGAACAGCGTCGAGACCGACAGCGAGAACGGCGCGACCTACGAGGTCGAGGTGACGAAGCCGGACGGCGACACCGTGGACGTCCGCCTCGACGAGCACTTCGAGGTCGTGGTCATCGAGGGGGACGGCGAGGGGTGAGCAGCCCGACGATGGCGCCGGCGCCGCCCTCGGCCACCGAGACGACCCGCCGCTGCGGGCGCTTCGGCGGCGCCCACGGGCGCAGCACCTGCGCGGCGGCGAGCACCAGGAGGCCGGCGACGATGCCGTCGAGCCACCAGTGGTTGGCGGTCACCACGACCACGGCCACGGTGAGCACCACGTGCAGCACGGCCAGGGCCGCGAGCCAGCGCGGGCCGGTGCGCCACACGACGTAGGCGATCACCAGCGCCCAGCCGACGTGGAGGCTCGGCATCGCCGCGATCTGGTTGGCCATGCCGCCGCTCGCGCCGTCGTACGCCGAGGGGCCGATCGTGGCCATCGTGTCGGTGAAGCCCCACTGCGGGAAGAGCCGCGGGGGTGCGAGCGGGAAGGTGACGTGCCCGACCAGCGCGGCACCGGTAACCAGCACCAGCAGGTTGCGCGCCCAGACGTACTCGACGCGCGGCCGCAGCCAGAAGCCCCACAGCAGGAAGGCGATCGTCAGCGGGAAGTGGACGCTGCAGTAGTAGAGGTTCATCGCGTGCAGGACGGACTCGGAACCGACCAGCTGCTGCACCGTGGCCTCCGAGGGAAGGTGCAGCATGCTCTCCCACTGCCGCACCAGCACGGCGTGGTGCACCGCACCGATCTCCTCGCCGCGCACCAGCGCCCGGACCATCCGGTAGAGCATGAAGACCGCCGCCACCAGCAGCGCCTCGCGGGCAGCTCCGGCCATCACCCCGACCAGCGCGTAACGCCCGCGGAGACTCCCGCGGGTGTCCGTCACCTCCAACGTCATACGTCCTCCCCCCCGATTGTGCCTCGGACCAGCGAACCACCGTCGTCATCGTCCCGCCTCCGGGATGACCCGGAAGCGACCCTGTGGACGGCCCCGAGGCAGCCTGGGTGCAGGCCGCGCACGTCCCTCGCACCACAGACTAGGCCGCACCCCCACGCGAGGGCCTCCCCATTTGGACCGGTCTTGGTCACACACCCCCGCCCGGGAGCAGCTCCTGGGCCTTGGTGCGCAGACCCTGCTCGATCACGCCCCAGCGGCTCGCGTCGCCCTTGACCAGCGCCGCGGCCATGTCGGTCCACTGCTCGAGTGTGGCGTGCGGCGGGATCGGCGGCACGTCGGGGTCGCAGTGGAAGGACGATGCCCTCCTGCCACGCACGCCGCGGGCCTGCCCGTACCCCCTCGTGCCCAGCCGGCCGCGGAGCGTTCCGGGGCCGGCGACCGCTTCCCGGTGTGGTGCGGGCCTCACTCGCTCCTGACCACCAGGGCCACGCGTTCCTCTGCCCGGAGGGTGCCGTCGCTGGCGAAGGCGACCCAGCCACCGCGATCGATGACGAGCTCGATCAGGTCGTCGACCAGGTCGGTGTGCGCACCGGCCGGCACGGCCTCCGGGCCACGGAACCAGTCGAGTCGGTGCACGCCGTCACCCGAGACGACCGCCGGGAACTGGAAGCCCTCCTCGACCAGCAGCATGACCGGCGTCGCGTTGCCGGCCATCTGCGACCACGCGGCGTCGATGCCGCAGTGGACGTCGTCCGGCCGTTCCCGGCGTGCCGACTCCAGCAGGAGGAGGGCTTCCTCCTGCCGGGCGAGCAGGTACTCCTCCAGGGAGGCCTTGGCAGCCAGGTAGAGCTCGCCCGGGGCGGCGACCTCGGGGCCGGTGAGCACGCCGGCGAGCCGGTGGAGGTGCCGGCTGCGCCGCAGGAGCGTGCCGACCTGGTCGGAGTCCCCCGCCACGATGATGGGCGCCGGGTGGCGTCTCCTGGCCCGGGCCAGGCAGCGCTCGACGGTGGTCAGGTGAGTGTCGCGCAGGTCCTCTCCTCCCTGCAGCTGTCCTCGTGCGGGTGCGGCGAGCTGCACCGGGAACCCGTCCTCCGTGTGCGGCGTCAGCGTGTCGGCGTACACACGGTAGAGCTGGGCGCAGGTCGGGTGGAGCACCAGGAGCAGGTGGGGCGGGGTGCGGTGCAGGGTGTGGAGGAGCTCCCGGGTCCGGAAGGTCTCCTCCACCACCACCACGGGCGAGACGGGCTCGGGGAGCCGGTAGCTGCGCTGGACGGTGCGGCTGACCAGGATGGCCAGGCCACGACCGGTGGGCCGCCGGGCGGCGTCGTTGACCAGGGCACGCAGCTGCGCCGTGATGTTCCCGGCGCCGATGGCTCCCCGGGCGGACAGCTGGTGCTCGGCGTCGGCGACCAGCTGGTCCAGGCGGGCGCGGTCGGCGTGGCTCATCCGCTCAGCCGGGGTGGTGTCCATCAGCAGGGTGACGCACGGCCAGGCGGCCGACTGCACCAGGTCTGCGACGTGTCGGGCGTTGAGGTGGTCGAGGTTGTGCAGGGTGGTGCTCATGCGGGGTCTCCGGGTTCGTCTCGGGGTGATCAGGACAGGACGACGCGGGACCCGGAGGAGAGCGGGATCGGGAACGGGAACGGTGGGGGGATGAGCTCACGCCAGGGCTCCGGTCCTGGACCGCGGGGCGGTCCGATCCGGAGGTCTCACCCGGGCGGGCCCGCACCTGTCGGTCCACCCCGGCTCCCCGGGCCCGCATCGGGCGGGCCGTACTGACGACGAGCCGTCGAGGGTTACTCCCCTCCACCTACGAAACTAGTTTCCTGTAATCAGTGACGCGTGTCAAGGGGCGGGAGGGTCCATCACAGCACGCTGACCAGCCGCACGCACTCGAAGGTGATCGTGGCGACCCAGACGATGATGCTGATGCCCACAGCGGCGGCCGCGACGTCCTTGACGATGCCGATCTGCTCGTGGTGCCCGGTCTCGACGTGGTCGCAGAGCGCCTCCAGCGCGCTGTTGAGCAGCTCGGCGGTGAGCACCAGCCCGGTGGCCAGGAGGATGACCACGAAGTCCACCCACTGCTGCAGCGCGGCCGCACCCGCCACCAGGACCACCGAGACCACGAGCTTGTAGGCGACGGCGAAGTCGTGGCGGACCGCGAAGCGGAGCCCCGAGAAGACCACCTTGACCTTGCGGACCGGCCGGTACCGGGTCCCGCCGACCCCTGTGAACTTGTTGCGCACGGCCGGATCAGCTCGCCAGGGTGCCGGCGAAGACCTGCCACGCCAGTGCGGACTTCGCGACGAGGCTGAGCCCGATGTAGGCGCGCTCGCCGAACAGGTAGTCGCGCCACGGTCCGACGGCGCGGTACTGCAGCCACTGGTTGAGGGCGAAGACGTTGAAGAACACGAACAGGGACACGAAGATCGCATAGACGAAGCCCGGCGCCTCGGTCGCCGACGCCGAGCCGAGCGACAGCAGGTAGATGCCGATCGCCAACCAGGGCACCACCCCGGCCAGGCAGCCGAAGACGAAGGGCAGCCAGCCGCCACTGCCCGGCTGCTCGTAGTGCTCCTGGAGCCACCCGAAGAGGATCATGGCCGCGTTGACCCCGAACAGGGCGAGCAGGGCAGCGATGTCGGCGATGCCGACCAGCTGGGCGATGAGGACGATCATCAGCGAGGCCGACATGGAGTACTCGACCCACCGCGCGCGGTTGCGGCCACGCGCCAGGTCATCGGAGTAGCCGCGCCACCACACGGTGCTCACCAGGGCGTGCGCCAGCGCCGAGAGCGCCAGGAACGCGGCGACAGCGGCGCCGGTGGGGATCTCGAACAGGGTCTGGGGCGCCGACGCGGGGGTGCCCGGCGGACCCTCGAGGTAGGACGCGGTCACCGGGAGGGCGAAGCTGGTGGCGAGGAGGAGCACCGCGAGCGCCTGCGCGAGGTGCAGCAGGCCGGCGACGACGTTGTCGCGTCGCAGCACAGCCAGCCGGGGGGCCGCGACGGCCCCGGCACTGTCCGACGTGGTCACAGTGACTCCCCTTCGTTGACATATGAACTTGACTTCGTGAATACTATAGCGCACGAGGGGAGTACCCCACCCACGGCGCCTCCGTCAGTCCGGCTGGACGGCCCAGCCCGGAGCGCCGGCCGTCGACCCGCGGCGCCACGCAGCGGGAGGCGGTGGGGGAGACCTCCGATGAGCCCGTCCCCTGCGGGCAGTTGGAGGAATCGTCATGGACGTCCCGTTCTGGGCCTGGGCCGCCGTCGTCGCGGTCATCCTCGCGATGCTCGCGGTCGACCTGTTCGCGCACCGCACCGCCCACGTGGTCTCCGTCAAGGAGGCAGCGGTGTGGTCGGCGGTCTGGGTCTCCCTCGGACTGGGCTTCGGCGGCATCGTCTGGTGGGCCTACGGCGCCGAGGCGGGCGGCGAGTACTACGCCGGCTACCTGATCGAGAAGAGTCTCGCGGTCGACAACGTCTTCGTCTTCGCGCTGATCTTCACCTACTTCGCGGTGCCCCGTGAGTACCAGCACCGGGTGCTGTTCTACGGCGTCCTCGGCGCCCTGGTCTTCCGGGCCGTCTTCATCGCCGCCGGGTCGGTCCTGATCAGCAGCTTCGCGTGGATCCTGTACCTCTTCGGCGCGTTCCTCGTCGTCACCGGGTGGAAGATGTTCACCCACCGCAACGACGAGATGGACCTCTCCCGCAACCGGGTCCTGGCCTGGGTCAGGAAGCGGGTCCCCTCGACCGACGAGTACCACGGCCAGAAGTTCTGGGTGAAGGAGGCCGGCGCGTGGGTCGCCACCCCGCTGTTCTTCGTCCTGGTCATGGTCGAGACCACCGACATCATCTTCGCCGTCGACTCCATCCCCGCGATCTTCGCCGTCACCCAGGACCCGTTCCTGGTCTTCACCAGCAACGCCTTCGCCATCCTGGGGCTGCGCGCGATGTACTTCCTGCTCGCCGACCTCATCGACCGCTTCGTCTACCTCAAGGCCGGCCTGGCAGCGATCCTGGTGTTCGTCGGCGTCAAGATGCTGCTCCTCGACGTCTACAAGGTCCCGATCTGGCTCTCCCTCACCGTGATCGCCCTGTGCCTCGTCGTCTCGGTCGGCCTGAGCCTGTACCGCACCAGGGACCCGGAAGAGCCCGACCGGCGCCTGCAGGAGTCGCCGCCCAGCCCGGGGACCTAGGCCTGGTCGGGCCCCGGCCGGGGCTCCGAGGTCGCTCCGATGCGGGCGGACACCAGGTCAAGGAATTCTCCGACCCTGACGTCCGCCTCCAGGTCGTGGCGGAAGTGGGCGTTCCGCACCACGCCGTACTGGTTGCGCCGGCCGACCTTCTCCTTGAGCAGGTAACCCTGCTCGACCAGGTCGCGCACGATCAGCTGCACGGCGCGCTCGGTGATCCCCACCGCCGCGGCCACGTCACGCGTCCGGGCGTTCGGGTCCTTGTGCAGGCACACCAGGACGTGACCGTGGTTCGACAGGAACGTCCAGTTTCCTCGAGCCATGCGAAGCAGGCTACGTGAGTCACAGTTCGCCTCGCGACCACGGCCCCTCGTCCGGCGGGTGCGACGGGTGCTCGCCTTGCTCCCGCCGCGCGGGCGGGTCGCGTGGGGCCGCGCGCTCGGCGCCACGCATGCCGAAGTTCGGGGATGACTCGACGCCAGGGATGCCGTCACGCTGGGACGACAGGGCAACGGGACCCCGCGCAGGTGGTCCCCGGACACGCCCGCCGACGGCGCCGCGGCGGCGTGTCCGAGCCCCACGAGGTCGCCCGCCGTCTCCACCCCACATCGAGACGGCGGGCGACTGCGCCACCATCGGCGAGCAGCGGCGAGCCGGTCACGAGGGCCGGACGTGGTAGACGTGCCAGTCGTCCACGGTGCGAACCTGTCGGTACTCGCGCTCCAGGACCGGCTGCGCGAGCGAGGCGTCGATGCCCCACGATGCGAGGCTGTCGCCGTCGACGACGATCCAGGTCGGCCGGCGCGGACCCTCGAGGAGGGCGTTGAGGTCGCTCAAGTGTGGGTCGCGGACCCGGACCGGGAGGCTCCACAGCTGCGGGTACGGGCTGGGCAGGTGCGCGGCCTCGAGGAGCGCGGGGTCGCCGAAGCCGACCACCCCGGTGTCCCCGGCTCGCGCGTGGGTGGCCAGGTAGTGCTCGACGGTCGTGCTGGCCGATGGTGCGCCGGCCGCCGCGAACGCTGTGGTGGTCACCGCGACCGTCGACACGACCGCGGCGTACGCCACGACGGCCCCGAGCGCTCTGCGCCGTCCCCGCAGCGCCACGGTCACGGCGGCCAGGACCAGCCCGGGCACCGTGCCGATGAGGTAGTGCAGCCAGTAGCTGCCGCCGCCGACGACCCCGATGCCCTCCCAGACCAGGACCGCCGCCGTCGCAGCCAGCAGCGCGCCCGGCCGTCCGGCGCTCCGACCTCTCCGGCCCGGCACGAACGCGGCCACGACGACGCCGAGTGCGCCCGTGGTCACGAATGCGCCGGCGACCCCCAGGCCGCGGGCCCGGGCCGTACCCGGCGCGCCGTGCGCGATCACCGCAGCCGCTTGGAAACGGAACGTGACGACCGCGTCCCAGATGCCGGCCGGTGGGGTGCCGTGCCAGGCCGCCCAGCCGAGCAACGCCGCGGCACCGGCCACGACTCCTGCCCCGAACGCCGCCGCCGCGCCGATCGCCGCTCGCGGGCTGCGCCGTGACGTCGCGACGAGGAGGACCCCGACCACGACGAACACCTCGAGCATGTTCTGCTTCACCCCACCGGCAGCGACCGCCAACACCCCCGCGGTGGCCCACCACGCCGCCGACCCCGCCCCCGACCGCCCCGCAGAGCGCACCGACGCGTACGCCCGGAACGCCGCCGTGAGTCCCGCGAGCACGAACGGGACCGCGAGGATCTCGCCGTCGACCTCCCCCGCACCGAACATCGGCGACACCAGGAACGTCGCGGCGGTGGCGGCCGCGCCGACCACGACGAACCGTGACAGACGCGCAGACACGTGACCAGCCCCACGGTCGAGGCGGACGACCGCCCGCGCCAGCGCGGCGGCCAGCAACACCGACGTGCCGACGCAAGCAGCGCCGACCAACCGCAACGCGACCGCCCCGCCGACCCCGCTGCCCTGGTCGGCCAGGCCGCCGAGGTGGTGTGCGAGCGAGAAGAGCGTGATCAGCAGCGGCGGCCGGTCCACCCAGTAGTTGCCGTACAGCGACGCCCCGGGACCCCACTGGGCGGCCACCATCAAGAACCCACCCTCGTCCGGGCTCAGCGGCCGGACGACGAACGGCAGTCGGGCGAGGACGCTGAGCGTGGCCAGGGCCAGCACCAGGCCCACCGTCGCCGCGGAGGCTCGCCGCGCGCCGCCCGCCCCCGGCTTGCTGGGCCCTCCGGGCACCAGCCCACCGGGCCCGGCTGCGTCTGCGACCGGCCGGCTGTCGAGGTCAACGGCGCCCGCCACGGCCCGAACGTAGGCCCGACGCCATGAACGGAAGGTGAAGGCTGCGCCGACCCTCCACGGCGCCCGGGCGGGAATCGGACGAGCAGGTGCCAGCGATGCGTGCGTGAGACCGCGAGCAGTTGCGACCCCCGGCCGGTCGGTGCCGTCCGACACACGGGTGCCACACCATCCCTGCTGGTCAGGGCTTCGACTGGACCCCCGCAAGGAGCTGGCGGGCCATCACGATCCGCTGGACCTGGTTGGTGCCCTCGTAGATCTGGGTGATCTTGGCGTCGCGCATCATCCGCTCGACCGGGTAGTCGCGGGTGTAGCCGTAGCCGCCGAGGACCTGCACGGCGTCGGTGGTGACCTCCATCGCCACGTCGGAGGCGAAGCACTTCGCCGCGGCGCCGAAGAACGTCAGGTCGGCGTCCCCGCGCTCGGAGCGCCCGGCCGCGGCGTAGGTGAGCTGGCGGGCGGCCTCGACCTTCATCCCCATGTCGGCCAGCAGGAACTGCAGTCCCTGGAAGTCCGCGATCGGCTTGCCGAACTGCTGGCGCTCCTGGGCGTAGGCGAGCGCGTAGTCGACCGCGCCCTGCGCGATCCCGACCGCCTGCGCGGCGATCGTGACCCGGGTGTGGTCGAGGGTCCGCATCGCGGTCTCGAACCCGGTGCCCTCGTCCCCGATCATCCGGTCGGCGGGGATCCGCACCTTGTCGAGGTAGACCTCGCGGGTCGGGGAGCCCTTGATGCCCAGCTTCTTCTCCGGCGCTCCGAACGAGATGCCCTCGTCGCCCTGCTCCACCACGAACGCCGAGATCCCCTTGGCCCGGGCGCCGGGGTCGGTCACCGCCATCACGGTGTAGAACTCCGACTCCCCGGCGTTGGTGATCCAGCGCTTCACGCCGTCGAGCACCCAGTGGTCGCCGTCCCGGACCGCGCGGGTCTTCATCGACACCGCGTCCGAGCCGGCCTCCGGCTCGGAGAGGCAGTAGGAGAACCCGCCCTCGCCCCGGGCCAGCGCACCGAGGTACTTCTTCTTCAGCTCCTCGCTGCCGGCCAGCAGCAGCGGCATCGAGCCCAGCTTGTTCACCGCCGGGATCAGGCTCGAGGAGGCGCACGCACGGGCGACCTCCTCGATCACGATCACCGTCGCCAGCGCGTCGGCGCCGGCGCCGCCGTACTCCTCCGGCACGTGCGGTGCGTGGAAGTCCACCGACTGCAGCGCCTCCGCGGCCTCACGCGGGTAGCGGGCCTCCTCGTCGACCGCCGCGGCGTACGGCGCGACCTTGGCGTCGCACAGGTCCCGCACCGCCTCCCGCACCGCCTGGTGCTCCTCCGACAGGGCGAAGAGGGGGAAGTCGCTCATGGCCCCGATCGTACTTTCGGGTAACCGCCCAGCAGCGACGTGGTCGGCGTGAGGTCGGCCTCACCGGCGGTAGACCAGCTCGTGCTTCCCGTCTGCGGTGGTCAGCCGCAGCTCGTCGCCGGAGATCGCCCACGAGACGGGCTGGTCGTCCATCAGCACCTGCTGGACGTCCGACTCCACCTCGCCGCGCACGTCCTGGCAGGCCATCATCGTGCTCATCATGTGCGCGAAGCGGATCTGGTCGCCGCTGAGCCGGTAGGTGCCGCCGCCGCTGTTGCAGCCGTACTGCACCTGCACCTCGCCGCCGTCGGTGAGCACGAGGGTCGACGTCACGCTGTCGGGCACGACCATCATCCCGGTCGAGTCCCCGTCGACCTCCCCGATCTGCGTGAGGGCCCAGGTCGGGCCCACGAGGTCCTCGGCGTCGCCGGGCTCCGCCGACGGGTCCTGCACCTCGTCGGCCGGCACGAACCAGATCGCGTCGGCGCCCGACCCGACCCGGAGGTCGGTGCCGTCGAGCCTCAGCTCCGGGCCCGAGGAGAAGAACCGGACGAGCCATTCGTCCTGGGCGGCACGCTCCTCGTCGCAGCCGATCTCGGTGCCGCCGAGCTGGGAGGTGCGCAGCACACCGTCGTCCCAGGTCGCGGTGCCGGAGAAGTGGTTGCACGAGGCGGTGAAGGCGATCGTGCCGTCCCGCAGCGTGAGCCGGACGGGGCCGGAGCCCTCGGGGAACGGCGGGTCGGGCAGGTCGTCGGCGACGTAGTCGCCGCCGATGCCTCCGGAGGACCCGCCCGAGCCGGGGTCGGAGCCGGAGTCGCTGCCGCACGCCGTGGCGGTCAGGGCGGTGCCCACCGCGAGCGCGGCGAGCAGGGCGGAGGTCCGGGAGATGCTCATACCGGTGGGACGGGACGCCTCACCGTCGGGTTCCCCCGGACAGCGCGACGCCCGGCCCGCGGGGAGCGGGCCGGGCGTCGTGGGTGTGGCGTGACGGACTACTTCACGACCTTGAGCGTGACCTTGTCCGTGCTGGAGACGGCGTACCCGTCACCGACGTACTTGACGGTGAGCGTGTACTTGCCGGTCTTCTTGAACTTGTCGGTCTTGATGCTGACCTTGCCCTTGTTGTTCAGCGTGCCCTGACCGATCACGTTGCCCTTCTTGAGGACCTTGACCTTGCCGGCGGCGGTGCCGTAGTCGCGGGTCACCTTGGCGTTGACGACCGCGGGCTTGCCCTTCTGGATCTTGCCCTTCTCGAGCGACGCGGTGGTCTCCGAGCCCTGCTTCACCATCTCCACGGTGGTGAACAGCGCCGGGGTCTCCGTGACGCACGTGATCGGCGGGAGGTCGCCTCCAGCGTTCGAGGGGACCAGCGAGAAGTTCTTCGGGAACTTGACGTCGTAGGTGCCCGCCGCCGGGGTGGTGAAGGCGCCGTTGCTGCCCACGGCGTTGATGGTGGCCTCGCCCGGGGCGGGATCGTCGAAGACGATCCCGTCGACTTCGGCCAGCGCGAGGTCGGGAATCGGGATGGTGGTCTTGCCCATCTTCATGGACAGGTCGGGCGACGACATGCCCGTGACCTGGAAGTCGATGAGGGCCTGGGTCAGGCCCGCCGGAGTGACCGTCGACATCGTGACCGGGAGCAGGCCGGCCGGGGCCTGGAAGCCCGCCGGGGCCGGGCTCGGGATCGGGATGCCGGTGTCCATGGTGATCGGCAGGACGAAGTCGTTGCCGAGGATCGTGCAGGTGTAGTCCGCGGTGACCGGGGCGGCCGACGCGGAGGTCGTCGAGGTGGAGACGAGAGCGGCGGCGGCGAGTGCGGTGGCAACGCCACCCACAGCCCACCGGCGCGCGGTGTTGTGCAGCATGCTGGGTTTCCCTCCCTGGTGTGATGAACGCCGCGAGGTTACCTCACGGTAGGTCCGACCCGAGAACGCTTGGCGCGGTCCTCGGACCGTAACCGGAAAGCCCTCGAAATCGCGTCCCCCAGCGCGGATGACCCGGGCCCGCCGGCGGGGGCGGGCCCGGGATCCCGCCCACCTCGGACTCCTCGGTGGAGCAGACTGTCCACGTGCCTTCCTCCCACCCCGGCGGCGACCTGCCCGTGCCGCCCGGCCCCGGTGTCCCGGGCGGCCTCGTGCTGCCGGCGGCCGAGCTCGTCGAGCGGTTCTCGCGCTCGTCCGGGCCGGGCGGGCAGTCGGTGAACACCACCGACAGCCGGGTGGAGCTGGAGTGGGACGTCGCGTCGTCGGCGGCGCTGGACGAGCCGCAGCGCGCGCGGCTGCTGCGGCGCCTCCGCACCCGCCTCGTGGCCGGCCGGCTCGTCGTCGACGCCTCCGAGCACCGATCGCAGCACCGCAACCGGGTGGCCGCGCGAGAGCGGCTGGCCGCCGTCGTCCGCGAGGGGCTCGCCCCTCCCCCGCCGCCACGCCGACCGACCAGGCCGTCCCGCGGCTCGAAGGAGCGACGGCTCGAGGCCAAGCGTCAGCGCGGTGAGACCAAGGCCCTGCGCCGACGGGTCACGGACTAGCGACGCGCTCCGGCTCGTGCTCGGGCCGACCGCGGACGACGGCGGCGGTGCGGTCGGACGACGCCGCGACCACCCATTCCAGCGGGCCGCGCCGGCGGCCCGCGACGTAGAGCGCGCCGAGACCGAGCAGCGCCACGAGGTGGAACCCCAGCGCGCCGGGCTCCTCCTCGGGCAGCAGCAGCGGCGAGCGCATCACCACGTGGAGGGTGTAGAGCGAGAGCGTCATGGTGCCCGCCCCGAAGGCGATCGCCACCGCCCGCCGGTTGCTCGTGCGCAGGCCGTGCGTCGCCAGGAGGCACACACCGATCACGAGGAGCGAGGTCCCGATGGTGTGCGCGAGGTCGAACGGCGTGCCGCTGTGCGGCACCACCACGAGCAGCCACTCCCACGGCCCGCCGGTGGGCGTGGTGCCGGGCAGCCCGGTCGCGATCGTGTCGCGCAGACCGGTGGGCGTGAGGGCCAGCACCGGCGGCCCGGCGACCAGCGCGGCGACCACCTCGTCGCGGGAGGTCAGCGCCACCGACACGGCGTACGACGCGACGGCGAGCGCGCCGCCGGCCACGGCGAGCCGGGCGGCGACCGTCCGGCTGCCGAGGTCGAGCCGGCCGACGGCCAACCCGGTGAGCAGGTAGGCCAGCCAGGTGGCCACCGGGTAGTAGCCGGTGAGGGCGAGCTCGCTCGCGAGCTGCGCGGGGTGGGCGAGGTCGGAGAAGACCGGGCTGTCGAAGCCGCGCTGCGGCAGGTCGGGGCGCACCCAGTGCGACACCACCGGTGCCACCACCAGCCACACACCGGCGAGGGTGAAGAGGGCGGGCGCCCGCAGCCCGACGAACGGAAGGCCGAGCAGGAAGAGCAGGCCGTAGTAGGTGAGGATCACCGCCAGCCCGGACCCCAGGCCGCCGAGGTAGAGGCCCACCGCCGCCACCAGCAGCGCGCGGACGGCGGTGCCGGCCGAGCGGGCCAGGCGCTCGCGGCCGTGCACCGGCTCGCGGCGGCCCGTCATCAGCGCCAGCGATACCCCGGCGAGCACCGCGAAGAGTGCCGCCGACCGCCCGGCCGCGACCGCGTGGGCCACGGACACACCGCCGTCGCGGGCGCGCTCGTCGAGGACGTGGGTGACCACCATCCCGACCAGCGCCAGGCAGCGGGCGACGTCGAGCCCCACGAGCCGGTCGGGGGCGAGGTCGCGGGCGGCCACGGGCGGCGGCCTCAGAAGCCGAGCTTGCGGCCCGCCGCGGCGCTGCGCACGACGGCACCCTTCTCCTGCGCGGCGACCCGCAGCTGCTGCTGGAACTCGACCATCTGCTGGCGCAGGGCCGGGTCGCCCGCGGCGAGGATCCGGACGGCGAGCAGGCCTGCGTTGCGGGCGCCGCCGACCGCGACGGTGGCGACCGGCACGCCGGCCGGCATCTGCACGATCGAGAGCAGCGAGTCGAGCCCGTCGAGCGTCTTGAGCGGCACGGGCACGCCGATCACGGGCAGCGGCGTCACCGACGCGAGCATCCCGGGCAGGTGGGCGGCCCCGCCGGCGCCGGCGATCACGACCTGGAGCCCGCGGCCCGCGGCGTCGCGGCCGTAGGCCAGCATCTCCTCGGGCATCCGGTGCGCGGAGACGACGTCCGCCTCGTGGGCCACACCGAACTCCTCGAGGGCGCGGGCCGCCTCCTGCATCACGGGCCAGTCGGAGTCTGACCCCATCACGATCCCGACCCGCGGGCTGCGGGGCTCACTCATGGCGGTCACTCACTGTGGTCTCCCAGGTCTCCGCGGAACCAGGCGGCCGCGTGGCGCGCCCGCTCGAGGCAGTCGTCGAGGTCATCACCGTAGGCGTTCACGTGCCCGACCTTGCGTCCCGGCCGCAGGTCCTTGCCGTAGAGGTGCACCCGCAGGTGCGGGTCGCGGGCCAGCGCGTGGGGGTACCCGTCGTACAGCCGGCCGGTCTCGGCGGGGCCACCGAGGATGTTCACCATCACCGTCCACCGCGACCGCGGCGCCGGCGAGCCCAGCGGCAGGTCGAGCACGGCGCGCAGGTGGTTCTCGAACTGCGAGGTGACCGCACCGTCCTGGGTCCAGTGGCCGGTGTTGTGCGGCCGCATCGCCAGCTCGTTGACCAGCACCCGCCCGTCGGTGGTCTCGAACAGCTCGACCGCCAGCACACCGGTGACGTCGAGAGCGCCCGCGACCGTGAGCGCGATCTCCTGGGCCCGGCCGGCGAGGTCGGGGTCGAGGTCGGGCGCGGGCGCGACCACCTCCACGCAGATGCCGTCGACCTGGGTCGAGGCGACGACGGGGTACGCCGCGGCCTGGCCGCTCGGGGAGCGCGCCACCAGCGCCGAGAGCTCGCGGCGAAAGTCCACGACCTCCTCGGCGAGCAGCCGGACGCCGGTCTCCGCGGCCACCCGGAGCGGCTCGGCGCACTCCTCGGGGCCGGACACGAACCAGACGCCCTTGCCGTCGTACCCGCCGCGGGTGGTCTTGAGGACGCACGGGAATCCGAACGACGCGACGTCCTCGACCGACGTCACGAGCGCGTGGCGCGGCGACGGCAGCCCCAGCTCGTCGAGGCGGGCGCGCATCACCGCCTTGTCCTGGGCGTGCACGAGCGCACCCGGCCCGGGGCGCACGGCGATGCCGTCGTCCTCGAGCGCGTGCAGGTGATCGGTCGGCACGTGCTCGTGGTCGAAGGTGACGACCGAGCAGCCGGCGGTGACCGTGCGGAGCGTGTCGAGGTCGCGGTAGTCGCCGACGACGTGGTCGGGGATCACCTGCGCGGCGGAGACCCCCTCGGCCTCGGCGAGCAGGCGCAGCGGGAGGCCGAGCGCGATCGCGGGCTGGGCCATCATCCGGGCCAGCTGGCCGCCGCCGATCACGGCCAGCGTGGGCGCGTGGTGCGGGTCTGCTGCGGGTGCCACGCGCAGAAGGCTAGCCAGCAGCCTCGACGACCTCGCTGCCGGTCTCGAACCGGAGGCCCTTGCCGCGGATCGTGGTGATCAGCGTCGGGCGGCGGCTGTCGTCGCCGAGCTTGCGGCGCACCCAGCCGAGGTGGACGTCGATCGTCTTCGACGACGTCCAGAACGTCGTGTTCCAGACGTTCCGCATCAGCTCCTCGCGGGTGACGATCTGCCCCGCACGGGTGATCAGCGCGTGCACGAGGTCGAACTCCTTGCGGGACAGCACGACCTCCCGGTCACCGCGCCACGCCTGGCGGGTTACCGGGTCCAGCGTGACGTCCTGCACGGTGACCACGTACCCACGGTAGGAAGCCGCGGGGGTCGCCGTGACCGGAATGCGGAAACTGGGGTCTGGACCACCCAACCGGGTGTGGCCCGTCCGGGCTACGCGACCGACGGTCGGGCGCGCGCCCTAGTGACGTCGTACGGCGACCGGCTCGACCAGCCCGAAGCCGCGCACGGGCCGCGCCGGGAGCCGGCGCGACTCGAACTGGTCGGAGGGCAGCAGCTCCGCCGTGGCGGCGTCCACGATGATCCGGTTGCGACGCGCGACGCCGGTCAGGCGGGCGGCCATGTTGACCGGCGGGCCGAACACGTCGCCGAGCCGCATCACGACCGAGCCGCTCGCCAGGCCGACGCGCACGTCGGGCATCCGGGCGTCGCGGCCCACGACCGAGATGATCCCCTCGGCCGTGTCGTAGGCGCGGATCGGGTCGTCGTTCACGAAGAGCACGGAGTCGCCGATGCTCTTGATCACCCGGCCGCGGTGGGCGGCCACGACGTCGGCGCACCGCGACTCGAAGACCTCGACGAGGTCGCCGATCCGCACGTGGTCGATCCGGTTGGAGAGGGCGGTGAAGCTGACGATGTCGGCGAAGCCCACGGTGACCTCGCTGGTGTGGAGGTCCTCCTCGTTGGCGCCCATGGCCTCCAGCCGGCCGACGGCCGCCGCGAGGTGGCGGCGCCAGGCGTAGATGAGCAGCTCCTCGAAGGGCGGGTTGACGCTGTCGACGAGCCGCCGGGCCGAGCCGATCCGGCTGCCGGTGGCCTCGTCGCCCCTCTCGAGCTCCTCGACCCGGTGGACCAGGGTGGCCACCTCCCAGTCGGCGAGCCGGGCCATGGTCTGCCCGACCGCGCGGGTCATGGTCACCGAGAGGTCGATGTCGATCAGGCCGCTGTCGACGATCTCGCGCAGGCGGGCGACGGCCTCGGCGTCCGCCTGGGTGAAGGCGACCTCGAGCCCGTGCTCGGGGAAGCCGAGCGCCCGCCAGAGCCGGCGCAGCTCCTCGATGGTCACCCCGGTCGCCTCGGCGACCTCGAACGCGTTCAGCTCACGGTCGGAGCCGAGGATCGCTCGCTCGAGCTCCTCGCCCGCCGGGTCGCGCTCGGGTTCTGGCTGCCGGTCGGCCGCCTCAGGTGCCATCGTCGTTGCGGTGGTTGGACAGGCGGTGGAGCTCCTCGGCCACCTTGAGCTGCACCCCCTCGACGTCCGGGATGTCGTGCAGCGGCACGATGCCGGTCTCGCTCGCGTCGGAGACGACCAGCGTGCCGCAGCCGAAGATCCGGTCGATCACGCCGATCTCGAAGTCGACGCCGCTGATCCGGTTGAGCGGGATCGTGCGCCCCTCCTTGGACAGCAGGCCGGAGCGCTTGATGAACCGACGGTTGGTGAAGGTGAACGTCGTGGTGGCCCAGTTGATCACCGGGCGTACCACCCACCACACCACCACCAGCGCGACCAGCACCCACACCACGAGGTGCATCAGGTCGGCGGCGCTGCCCTCGCCGAGCCGTTGCACGTACGCGCCCACCGCGAGGAGCACGACGAGCACCAGCAGCGGGGAGAGCAGCGCCTTGGGGTGGGAGCGCGTGTGCACGACGACGTGCTCGCCGGAGTTCAACAGCTTCTCGGGAAAGGCCACGGGTCGATCATGGCACCGATCGGGTGTGGACGACGTCGCCTGCCGCAACTGGGACACCGTCCACGACCAGACGTCCGTGGTCGTCGACCCGCTCCGCCGTGCCGTCGAGCACCCGCCCTCCGGGCAGGTCGACCCGGACCTGCTGGCCGACGGTCGCGCAGCGCTGCTGGTACGCCGCCCGCAGCCTCGCCACGCCGTCGGCGCCCGCCCAGTCGTCGAGCCACCGCGCCAGCGCGTCGAGCAGGTCGAGGAGCAGGTCGGTGCGGTCGACGTCGTACCCCTCGACGGCCAGCGACGTCGCGGTCGGGACCGGCAGGTCCGTGGCGGCGGTTGCGACGTTGAGCCCGATGCCGAGCACGGCGGCCGGGCCGGTGGGGGTCTCCACGAGCTCGGTCAGGATGCCGCCGAGCTTGCGGCCTCCGACCAGCACGTCGTTGGGCCACTTGAGCCCGACGTCCGCGGCGGCGGCCGGCGAGGCCAGCGCCTCGTCGCACGCCACTCCCGCCAGGAGCGGCAGCCACGGCCAGCGGCCCAGCGGCACGTCCGGGCGCAGGAGCACCGAGAAGGTGAGCGCGACCCGGGCCGGCGTCTCCCACGTGCGGTCGAGGCGGCCGCGCCCCGCGGTCTGGTGCTCGGCCACCACGACCAGGCCGGGCCGCTCCCCGGCGCGGGCGCGGTCCCCGACGAGGCGGTTGGTGGAGCCGGCACGGTCGACCACCTCGACCCGCCAGCGCGGGGCGGTGGCGACGAGCCGGGAGCGGTCGAGCGGTGGGCGCGGGGTCGGCACGGCAGTCACGGGCACTAGATTGGCTGACGACCACCGAGGAGGCCAGAAGACGTGAGCACTGCCGCACAGCCCGGCGAGGGGATCCCCTTCGACATCCACACCACGGCCGGCAAGCTGGCCGAGAAGGAATTCAAGCTCGACGAGGCGGTGCGCGTCGCCGACGAGAAGGCCCGGGAGAAGCAGCACAAGAAGGGCCGCAAGTCCGCGCGCGAGCGGATCGAGGCGCTCTTCGACGAGGGCTCGTTCGTCGAGATGGACGAGCTGGCCCGGCACCGGTCGACCAACTTCGGCCTCGAGAAGAAGCGCCCCTACGGCGACGGTGTGATCACCGGCTTCGGGACCATCGACGGGCGCCAGGTCTGCGTGTTCTCGCAGGACTTCTCGATCTTCGGCGGCTCGCTCGGCCAGGTGTACGGCGAGAAGATCTGCAAGGTCATGGACCTCGCGATCAAGACCGGCTGCCCGATCATCGGCATCAACGAGGGCGCCGGCGCCCGCATCCAGGAGGGCGTGGTCTCGCTCGGTCTCTACGGCGAGATCTTCAAGCGCAACGTGCACGCCTCGGGCGTGATCCCGCAGATCTCGATGATCATGGGCAACTGCGCCGGCGGCCACGTCTACTCCCCCGCGGTCACCGACTTCACGGTGATGGTGGACCAGACCTCGGCGATGTTCATCACCGGCCCCGACGTGATCAAGACCGTCACCGGCGAGGACGTCACGATGGAGGACCTCGGCGGCGCGCGCACCCACAACACCAAGTCGGGCAACAGCCACTACATGGCCTCCGACGAGGACGATGCGATCGAGTACGTCAAGGCGCTGCTGTCGTTCCTGCCGCAGAACAACCTCGACGAGCCGGTCGTGTACGACGTCGACGTCGACCTCGAGAACAACGACCTCGACCGGGCGCTCGACACGATCATCCCCGACTCGCCGAACCAGCCCTACGACATGCACGACGTCTTCACCACCGTGCTCGACGACCAGGAGTTCCTCGAGGTGATGGAGCTCTTCGCGCCCAACATCATCGTGGGCTTCGGCCGCGTCGAGGGCCGCCCGGTGGGCGTCGTGGCGAACCAGCCGATGCAGTTCGCCGGCACCCTCGACATCGACGCCTCGGAGAAGGCCGCGCGGTTCGTACGGTTCTGCGACGCGTTCAACCTGCCGGTGCTGACCTTCGTCGACGTGCCCGGCTTCCTGCCCGGCACCGACCAGGAGTGGGACGGCATCATCCGGCGCGGCGCCAAGCTGATCTACGCCTACTCCGAGGCGACCGTCCCGCTGGTCACCGTGATCACCCGCAAGGCCTACGGCGGCGCCTACGACGTGATGGGCTCCAAGCACCTCGGTGCCGACATGAACCTCGCGTGGCCGACCGCGCAGATCGCGGTGATGGGCGCCCAGGGCGCGGTCAACATCCTCTACCGCCACGAGCTCAAGGCCTCCGACGACCCCGACGCGCTGCGCGCGGAGAAGATCGAGGAGTACGAGGCCACGCTGGCCAACCCCTACCAGGCGGCCGAGCGGCTCTACATCGACGGCGTCATCTCGCCGCGCAACACCCGCGCCGAGGTGATCAAGGCGCTGCGGGTGCTGCGGACCAAGCGGGCCACCCTCCCGCCCAAGAAGCACGGGAACATCCCGCTGTGAGCGACGAGACCCCCGACCAGCCGGTCCTGCGCATCATCAACCCGGACGCGACGCCGGAGGAGGTCGCGGCGATCGTGACGGTCTTCGCCGGTCTCGGCGGCGGCCAGCCCCCGAAGCCCGAGCCGCAGTCGGTCTGGGGCCACCACCACTACAAGCACCGTGTCACCCACCGCCGGGGCCCCGGCGCGTGGGTCGCGAGCGGCCGGCCGCACTGACCGTGGACGGTGCCGGGTCGATCACCGACGTGCCCGGGATCCGGGTGGGTCAGGCCCAGCGCACCGGCGACGGCTGGCTGACCGGCACCACCGTGGTGCTGCCGTCCGACGGCGGAGCCGTGGCCGGCGTCGACGTGCGCGGCGGAGGGCCGGGGACGCGCGAGACCGACGCGCTCGACCCGCGCACCGTGGTCGACCGGGTCCACGCGGTGGTGCTCACGGGCGGCTCGGCGCTCGGTCTGGCCGCGGTCGACGGAGTCGTGCAGCGGCTGCTCGACGCCGGTGTGGGCTTCCCGGTCGGCGGGCCGGGCGAGGTCGTGCCGATCGTGCCGGCGGCGGTGGTCTTCGACCTCGGTCGCGGCGGCGTGTGGCGCCACCACCCGGACGCCGCCCTCGGCGCCGAGGCCCTCGACGCCGCGTCGACCGAGGTGCGCGAGGGCGTGGTCGGCGCCGGCACCGGCACCCGCGTCGGCGGGCTCAAGGGCGGCGTCGGGACCGCCTCCGCCCGGCTGGCGGACGGCGCCACGGTCGGCGCGCTGGTCGTCGTCAACGCCGTCGGCTCCGCCGTCGACCCGGCCACCGGAGAGCTCTGGGCCGCCCGCCACTGCCGCGACGGGGACCTGCCCGCGCTGCGGCGGCCCGACCCGGCCGACCTCGCGTCGTACCGCACGATCGCGGAGGCCGCCGTCGCCCCACCGCCCGGCACCGCCACCTGCCTCGCGGTCGTGGCGACCGACGCCACCCTGACCAAGGCCCAGTGCGCCAAGGTCAGCGGCCTCGGCCACGACGGCCTCGCCCGCGCCATCGACCCGGTGCACACCATGCTCGACGGCGACACGGTCTTCACCCTCGCCACCGGCTCCGCCCCCGCCCCCGACCTCCCCGCCTTCCAGGCCCTCCTCGCCGAGGCCGCCCGCTGCGTCACCCGTGCCGTCGCCCGCGCCGTCCTCGCCGCCCACACCGTCGCCGGCCTCCCCTCCTACCGCGACGTCCTCCCCTCCGCCCTCCCCTGACCGCCGAGGTGGGAGAAATGGCGACGCGAGGTGGGACAAATGGCGACGCGAGGTGGGAGAGATGGTCGTTCCGCGGGGCTGGACCGGGATGGACCACCACGCGATCCCCGCGGACCATCAGGGGATGACCTCCTTCCGGGTGCTGCCCAAGGTGGAGCTCCACTGCCACGTGGAGGGGACGATGCGGCCGACCACGGTGGTCGACCTTGCGCGGCGCAACGGGATCGCCCTGCCGACCGCCGACCCCACGGAGCTCTACCGCTACGACTCGCTGGACGGCTTCCTCGAGATCTTCTGGCTGGTGCAGTCGACGCTCGGGACCCGCGACGACTGGGCGCGCCTGGGCCACGAGTCGGTGGTCGACGCCGCGTCGTGGGGGGTCGTGCACCGCGAGTCGTTCTTCACCCCGGCGCGCCACCTCGCGGCCGGGCAGGACCTCGCCGACGTCGTCGCCGGGCTCGACGAGGGCATGGCGGCCGCTGAGCAGGAGACCGGCACGACCTGCTTCCTGATCGCGGACATCGATCGCGCCTACGGGCCCGGGGCCGGCCTCGCCCTGGTCGAGCGACTTGTCGAGCTTCGGCGCGCAGGAGCCCCCGGCACCGAGCGGGTGGTCGGCGTGGGCATGGACTCAACCGAGCTGGGCATCGATCCCGCCACGTTCGCCCCGGCGTACGACGCGGCCCGCGCCGCCGGCCTGCGGCTCACCGCCCACCAGGGCGAGAACTCGCCGGCGAGCGCGATCACCACCTGTCTCGACGTGCTCGGGGTCGAGCGCGTCGACCACGCGCTACCCGTGCTCGACGACCCCGACCTCACCGCCCGCGTGCGTGACGAGAGGATCGGCCTCACGGTCTGCCCGACGTCCAACATCCTGATCGCCAACTCCTTCCCCCGCCTCGCCGACCACCCCCTCCCCCGGATGTACGACGCAGGCCTGCTCGCCTCGGTCAACACCGACGACCCGGCGCTGATCGACCTCGGCCTCGACGAGGAGTACGCCGCGGTGGCCGAGGCGTTCGGGTGGGACTGGGCGCGGATGGTCGAGGTGGCGCTCATCGGCGTCGAGTCGTCCTGGCTCGACGAGGACGCCAAGCGCGTACTGCGGGACCGGATCGCTGCGACGCCCGAGGCGGACTGAGCACCGCCACCACCTCGTCGCCATTCCTCCCACCTCGCATCGCCATTCCTCCCACCTCGCGTCGCCATTCCTCCCACCTCGCGTCGCCATTTCTCCCACCTCGGCGGGGTGGGCGGGGCGCTAGACCGGGGTTTGGGCAGACAGCGGCGTGGAAGGGTGGAACTCGTGGGAGGACTGGTGCTGGGGCCGCTGTTGCGGCACGTGGACGAGACGAGCGGGTGCATCTGGGTCGAGACGGCGGACACGGCCACGGTGACGCTCCGGGCCCGTCGCGACGCGGGGGGTGAGCCGATCGAGCCCGGCGACCGCGAGGAGCACGTGGTGCAGGTGCGGACGTTCGCGGTGCACGGCCACCACTACGCGCTGGTGTGCGTCGAGGGGCTCGTGCCGGGGAGCAAGTACCCCTACACCGTCGAGGTCGACGGGGAGCAGGTCTGGCCGCCCGCCGACTCGCCGTACCCGCCGTCGCTGATCGCCACCCTCGACCCCGACAAGCCGCTGCGCCTCGCCTACGGCTCGTGCCGCACCTCGGTGACCCACGACGAGGCCGGCAACAAGGCGCACGGCGTCGACGCGCTGCACGCCTACGCGCTGCGGATGGCGGGCGTCACCGATCCCGCCCACGACGACGACCCCGACCCCGGGTCCGACGCCCGCTGGCCCGACCTCGTGCTGTTCCTCGGCGACCAGGTGTACGCCGACGAGACCACCGACGAGATGCGCGCCTTCATCGAGAGCCGGCGCGACATCGAGCAGCCGCCGTGGGCCGAGCTCAAGGACTACGAGGAGTACGCCCACCTCTACAAGCTGGCGTGGTCCGACCCCGCCAACCGCTGGCTGCTCTCCACGGTGCCGACCGCGATGATCTTCGACGACCACGACATCCGCGACGACTGGAACACCTCCCTGACGTGGAAGCAGTCGATGGAGACCACGTCGTGGTGGCACGGTCGCGTGGTGGCCGGGCTGGCGTCCTACTGGGTGCACCAGCACCTCGGCAACATGACCCCCGCGCAGCGCGCGCAGGACGAGATCTGGCGCGAGATCGCGGCGTACGACGGGCCCGACGAGTTCGACGCCAGCGACCTCCTCGACCGGTTCGCCGACCGGGCAGACCAGCACCCGGAGAGCTACCGCTGGAGCTTCGCGCGCGACTTCGGCGACCAGGCGCGGCTCGTCGTGATCGACTCGCGCGCGGCCCGGGTGCTCGAGCCCCAGCACCGCTCGATGCTCGACCCCGACGAGATGCGGTGGCTCGACGAGCAGCTCACCGGCGACGTCGACCACCTGCTCATCGGCAGCTCCCTGCCCTTCCTGCTCGCCCCGGGCCTGCACCACATGGAGGCGTGGAGCGAGGCCCTCGCCGACGGCGGCTGGGGCCGGCGCGGCTCCAAGCTCGGTGAGAAGATCCGCCAGGCCGGCGACCTCGAGCACTGGGCCGCCTTCCAGGACGGCTTCCAGAAGGTCGCCGCGATGGTGCTCGAGGTGGCCAGCGGCCGCCGCGGCACGGCGCCGGGCACCGTCACGTTCCTCGGCGGCGACGTCCACCACAGCTACGTCTCCGAGGCGTTCCCCAGCGACGGCTCCCGCACCACGAGCCGGATCATCCAGGCGGTCTGCTCACCGATCCGCAACCCGATGCCGCGGCGCCTGCGGTTCCTCGTCGCGGTGATGGCGTACGGCGTCGCCGGGCCGGTCGGGCACGTCGTGGCGCGCTCGGCGAAGGTCCCCGACAGCCCCCTGAAGTGGAACCTGCTCAAGGGGCCGTGGTTCGACAACAACCTCGCCACCCTCGAGGTCCACGGGCGGGGGCTGAGGCTGTGGTGGGCCACCGGCAAGGTCGACGGCAAGGAACACGAACGCCCCCGGCTCCACCGGGTCGCGGACCTGACAGTCTGATCCCCGTGGTCCTGGTCCTCGCCTCCGCCTCGCCCGCCCGCCTCGCCACGCTGCGCAGCGCCGGCGTGGAACCCGTCGTGATCGTCTCCGGCGTCGACGAGGACCAGGTCGACGGCCTGCCGCCGGCCGAGCTCGCGCTCCAGCTCGCCGAGCTCAAGTGCGACGCCGTCGCCGCCCGCGAGGACGTGCCCGACGCCGCCCTCGTGCTCGGGTGCGACTCCGTGCTCGAGCTCGACGGCGAGGCCTTCGGCAAGCCGCACGACCCCGACGAGGCGGTCCGCCGCTGGCAGGGGATGCGCGGCCGCTCCGGCGTGCTGCACACCGGCCACGCGCTGCGCGACACCACGTCGGGCCGCAGCGCCGCGGCCACGGCCTCGACCACGGTGCACTTCGCCCACCTCGACGACGACGAGATCGCGGCGTACGTCGCGACGGGCGAGCCGCTGCAGGTCGCCGGCGCGTTCACGGTCGACGGGCTCGGGGGCGCGTTCGTCACCGGCATCGAGGGCGACCACCACAACGTGGTCGGGGTGAGCCTGCCGCTGGTCAGGGAGCTGGTGGCTGAGCTCGGTCACTCGTGGACGAGCCTGTGGCAGGCCGGCTGAGCAGCGCCTCCTGCTCCTCGAGGTCCCACCCCGGGGTCTCCGAGAACACCACCTGGCGGAACAGCACGAAGCGCGCGGCGTTGGCCAGCGCCAGGCCGATCACGTTGGCCGAGAGGTTGTCGGAGAGCGGGTCGTCGAGACCGAGGCCGTTGCGGCTGAGCCACAGGCAGGTCATCGGGATCAGCATCGTGACCAGGTTGATCGTCACGAAGGCCAGCACGCCGCCGTCGAAGTGGGTCGACTCTCGGTGCTTGAAGGCCCAGGTCTTCATGCCGCGGAAGCTGATCACCATGCCGACGGTGTTGGCGATCAGGTAGGCGAGCTCCGGCTGGGAGTTGAGCGGGGCGACGCCGGCGCCGAGCCCGTGCACGAGCACGTTGAACAGCACCAGCGCGACAACCGTCGCGAGGAGCCCGACGGCGAGGAACCGTCCGACCTCGGCAGCGAACCGCTGCCAGCGCACACCCACCCGCGAGAGGCTACCTCCCCGACCGAGCGGATCCGCGCACGTGGAGCCGGTATCCACTTCTACTCGACCGGCAGGCCGAGTCCCCGCGCGATCAGCATCCGCTGGACCTCCGAGGTGCCCTCACCGATCTCGAGGACCTTCGCGTCGCGGTAGAACCGCGCGACCGGGTACTCCTCCATGAAGCCGTAGCCGCCGAAGACCTGGGTGGCGATCCGGGTGCCGGTGACCGCGGCCTCGGTGGCGTAGAGCTTGGCGACGACCGCGGCCTGCTTGAACTCCGCGACCGACGGACCGGAGCCACCCTGCGCGGCGGCGTCCATGGCGTCCTTCATGGCCGCGGCGCGGTAGGTCAGCGCCCGGGCGGCGTGCAGCATCACCTCGAGGTCGGCGACCTGGAAGGCCAGGCCCTGCTTGCGCCCGATCGGTACGCCGAACGTCTGCCGCTCGCCGGCGTACTGCACCGACATGTCGACGCAGGCCTGGAGGCAGCCGACGGCGAGCGCGGCGATCGCGACGCGGCCGTCGTCGAGCGTGGCGAGGAACTGGGCGAAGCCGCGGCCGCGGGTGCCGAGCAGGTTGGCCTCGGGCACCCGGCAGTCCTGGAACGACAGCGGGTGGGTGTCGGAGGCGTGCCAGCCGAGCTTGTCGTAGGGCTTCTCGGCGGTGAACCCGGGCGTGCCGCTCGGCACGATGATCGTGGAGATCTCCGGCTTGCCCGACTCGCTCTCGCCCGTGCGGGCGGTGACGGTCACCAGCGAGGTGATCTCGGAGCCGGAGTTGGTGATGAACTGCTTGGAGCCGTTGACGACCCACTCGCCGTTCTCGAGGTCGGCGCGGGTGCGGGTGGCGCCCGCGTCGGAGCCGGCGCCGGGCTCGGTCAGGCCGAAGCCGGCGAGCGTCTCGCCCGCGACCAGGTCGGGCAGCCAGGCCTGCTTCTGCTCCTCCGTGCCGAAGGTGAGGATCGGGTTGATCCCGAGCCCCACGGCCGCCTCGAGCGTGATGCCCATCGACTGGTCGACGCGGCCGATCTCCTCGATCGCGAGGCACAGGCTGGTGAAGTCGCCGTCCGCGCCGCCGTACGCCTCCGGGGCGGTGAGCCCGAAGAGCCCCAGCCGGCCCATCTTCTGCACGACGTCCACCGGGAAGTGGTGCTCGCGGTCCCAGGTGGCGGCGAACGGCGCGATCTCCTTCTCGGCGAAGTCACGCACGCTCCGCCGGAACTGCTCGTGCTCGGGCGACAGCTCGTAGTCCATGTCTCGCATGCTAGCCCGGGAGGTTAGTGATTGTTAACCACGGCCTCGCGACGGGTGCGGGAGGGGTGGGACGGAGGTCACCCCACCTCGGGACGTCCGTCCCTGCCGGCGGGAGATAAGGTTAGGCGACCCTAAGCACGCCCCCCGAGCCAGCTGGAAGGGACCGATCCCCCGTGCCCAAGACCCTGGCGGCCCTCGCCGCCACGATCATGCTCGCGCCGCTGCTGACGGCCTGCGGCGGCGACGACGGACCCTCCATCACGGTCTACAACGCCCAGCACGAGGAGCTGCTCGACGAGGTCGCGCCGCTCTTCGAGGAGAAGACGGGCATCGAGGTCAAGCTGCGCAGCGGGTCGGACCTCGAGCTGGCCAACCAGCTCGTGCAGGAGGGCGACGCCTCCCCCGCCGACGTGTTCCTCACCGAGAACTCGCCCGCGATGACCCTCGTCGACAACGCCGGCCTGCTGACCAAGGTCGACCAGGACACGCTCGACCAGATCCCGGCCGACTACGTGCCGTCCGACGAGAACTGGACCGGCTTCATCGCCCGCTCCACCGTGCTCGTCTACAACAGGGACGCCGTCAGCAAGGACGAGCTCCCCCAGTCGCTGATGGACCTCGCCGACCCGGAGTGGGCGGGCCGGGTCGCGTACTCGCCCACCGGGGCCGACTTCCAGGCGATCGTGAGCGCGGTCGTCGAGACCCAGGGCGAGGACGCCGCCCGCGCGTGGCTCTCGGGCCTCGCCGACAACGGCACCGAGCTCGAGAACAACCTCGTCGTGCTCGACCAGGTCAACTCCGGCGAGGTCGATGCCGGTGTGATCTACCACTACTACTGGTACCGCGACCAGGCCGAGTCGGGCGAGATGAGCGACAGCTCGGCCCTGCACTTCTTCGGCAACCAGGACCCCGGCGCCTTCCTCAGCGTCTCCGGCGCGGGCGTGCTGGCGTCGAGCGACAAGCAGGACGACGCCCAGGAGTTCGTGAACTTCCTGGCCAGCCAGGAGGGGCAGCAGGCGATCGCCGACTCCTACGCGATGGAGTACCCGCTCAACCCGAAGGTGACGCTGGGCCCGCCGGTCAAGCCGTTCGACGAGCTCGACCCGCCGAAGATCGACGTCGGCAAGCTCAACAGCGAGGTCGTCGTCCAGATGATGCAGGACGAGGGACTCCTCTGAGCAACGCCGCCGTCCTCGAGCAGGACCTCGAGCCCACGCCGGGTCGGACCACGGGTCAGGCCCGGCGGACGCCTCCCCTCCTGCTCCTGGCCGGCGTCGCCGTCGCCCTGCTCGCGCTCGTGCCGCTCGGCTTCGTCGCGACGTACACGGTGATCATCGGGCCGAGCGAGGCCTGGGACCTGCTGGTGCGCCCGCGCATCGGCGAGCTGCTGCTCAACACCGCGACGCTCGTCGTCGGCTGCACGGCGCTGTGCCTGGTCATCGGCGTCGGCGCGGCGTGGGTGGTCGAACGGACCGACGTGCCGTGGCGCCCGCTCTGGCACGGGCTGCTGGTCGCGCCGCTGGCCATCCCGGCGTTCGTGAACAGCTACAGCTGGTCGTCGCTGTCGGCGTCGGTGCACGGCTTTCGCGGGGCCCTGCTCGTGGTCACCCTGTCCTACTACCCGCTCGTCTACCTGCCGGTCGTGGCCACGCTGCGCGGGCTCGACCCGGCGCTGGAGGAGACGGCCTTCTCGCTCGAGCACTCGCGCTGGCGGACCTTCCTCCGCGTGGTGGTGCCGCAGCTGCGCCCGGCCCTGCTCGGCGGCGGGCTGCTGGTGTCGCTGCACCTGCTGGCGGAGTTCGGCGCGCTGCAGATGCTGCAGTTCCCGACCTTCACGACCGCGATCTACGACCAGTACCGCTCGTCCTTCAACGGCGCCGCCGCCAACATGATCGCCGGCGTGCTGGTGCTGTGCTGCGTGCTGCTGCTGACGCTCGAGCTGCGGCTGCGGGGCCGGCGGCAGTACGCCCGCGTCTCCCACGGCGCCGCCCGACCGGCCGAGCGGCAGCGCCTCGGCGCGTGGCGGTGGCCGGTGCTCGCCGCAGTCGCCGGGCTGGTCGTGCTCGCCGTCGGCGTCCCCACCTACAGCCTCGTGCACTGGCTGCGGGTGGGCTCGTCGACGGCGTTCCCCGTCTCCGACCTGGTGCAGGCCGCCGGCACCTCGCTCGGCCTCGGCGCCGCCGGCGCCGCCGCGACCGTGCTGATGGCGCTGCCGGTCTCGTGGCTGGCCGTGCGCTACCGCACCGCGACCAGCACCTTCGTCGAGCGGAGCACCTACATCGCGAACGCGCTGCCGGGCATCGTCGTGGCGCTGGCCCTGGTCACGGTGTCGATCCGGGTCGTGCAGCCGCTCTACCAGACCTACCTGCTGCTGGTGGTCGCCTACGCGATCATGTTCCTGCCGCGCGCGGTGGTCAGCGTGCGGTCGGCGCTCGAGCAGGCGCCGCTCGTGCTCGACGACGTCGCGCACAGCCTGGGCGCCGGTCCGCTCGAGGTCGCCCGCCGGGTCACGCTGCCGATCATCGCGCCGGGGATCGGCGCCGGGGCCGCCCTGGTGTTCCTCGCGGTCTCCACCGAGCTCACCGCGACCCTGATGCTCGCGCCGATCGACGCGGCCACGCTGTCCACCCAGTTCTGGTCGGCCTCGTCGTCCGTCGCCTACGGCGCCGCCGCGCCGTACGCCCTGCTGATGGTGGTGATCTCGGTGCCGGCGACCATCCTGCTGGGGCGGGAGGCGACCCGCCGGGACGCAGGCGGGAGAATCGCGGCATGAGCACGTTGCACCTCGAGGGCGTCCGGAAGGCGTTCGGCGCCACCGTCGCCGTCGACGGGGTCGACCTCGTGGTCCCCGAGGGGTCGGTGACCGCCGTGCTCGGCCCGTCGGGGTGCGGCAAGACCACGCTGCTGCGGCTGGTCGCGGGCTTCCTCGAGCCCGACGCCGGCACCATCGCCTTCGACGACAGGGTCGTGGCCGGCAGCGGCCGGCCGGTGCCCCCGCAGCAGCGCCGGGTCGGGTACGTGCCACAGGAGGGTGCGCTGTTCCCTCACCTCGACGTCGCCGCCAACATCGCCTTCGGCCTGCCGCGCGCGCAGCGTCGCTCGGCCCGGGTCGGCGACCTGCTCGACCTCGTCGAGCTCCCCGCGGCGTACGGCGCGCGCCACCCGCACGAGCTCTCCGGCGGCCAGCAGCAACGCGTCGCCCTGGCCCGCGCGCTGGCCCCCAACCCCTCGGTGGTGCTCCTCGACGAGCCGTTCTCCTCCCTCGACGCCTCGCTGCGCGCGAGCACCGGTCGCGCCGTCGTCCGGGCGCTGCACGCCGCGGGTGCGACGGCCGTCCTGGTCACGCACGACCAGGACGAGGCGCTCTCGCTGGCCGACCAGGTCGCGGTGATGCGGGCCGGCCGCCTCGTGCAGGCAGCCTCGCCGCACGTGCTGTACCGCACCCCCGCCGACGCCGACGTCGCCCGGTTCGTCGGCGGCGCGGCCGTGCTCGACGCGACCGTGCGCGACGGCGTGGCCCGCTGCGCGCTGGGCGACCTGCTGCTGCTCGAGCCGGTGCCCGACGGCACCGCCGAGGTGCTGGTGCGCCCCGAGCAGCTGCGGCTCGGAGACGACGGACCCGTGGCCGCCCGGGTGGTCGAGGTCAGCTTCTACGGCCACGACGCCGCCGTCACCCTCGACGTCCACGACGGCCCCACCGTCGTCGCCCGCGTCACCGGTCTCGACGCCCCCGAGGCCGGCCGCGAGGTCGGCGTCTCGGTCACCGGCCGGGTCCTCGCCTTCACCCCACGCTGACCCGCCGTCAACTAACGGCGGTCAGCGTGGCTCGGGTCGTGTACCAAGGTGAGGCTTACCTAAGTTAGACTCGCGGGCGTGAGTCTGCTGGTCCCTGAGCGCCGTCGTGCCGCCACCCCGGCGACGGCACGCCCGGTGCTCGACCTCGGGCACCCCGAGAAGACCGGACGGGTCGCCCTGCACACCGACCACGGCCCGGTGACGTACGGCGACCTGGCCGGCCGCGCGGCCCGGCTCGCGGAGGCGCTGGGGTCGACGCGGCGCCTCGTGCTCGTGGAGACCACCAACACCCTGGACTCGGTGGTCGCCTACCTGGCTGCGCTCGAGCACGGCCACGTCGCACTGCTCGCGGCACCGGAGCACGCGGCCTCCCTGGCGGACGCCTGGGAGCCCGACGTCGTCCTCGACGCCCACGGCGGCCTCACCGAGCGCCACGAGGGCTCGCGCCACGACCTGCACCCCGACCTCGCCCTGCTGCTGAGCACGTCGGGCTCGACCGGCTCCCCCAAGCTGGTGCGGCTCTCGCGCGACAACCTCACGAGCAACGCCGCCAGCATCGCCTCCTACCTCGGGATCACCCCCGACGACCGCGCGGCCACCTCGCTGCCGCTGCACTACTGCTACGGGCTCTCGGTCCTGCACAGCCACCTGCTCACCGGCGCGGGCGTGGTGCTGACCGACCGCTCCGTGGTCGACGAGGAGTTCTGGGAGCGGTTCACCGCGGCCGGGGCGACGTCGTTCGCGGGCGTGCCCTACACCTTCGACCTGCTCGAGCACGCCGGCTTCGCCGGCCGTGAGCTGCCGTCGCTGCGCTACGTCACCCAGGCCGGTGGCCGGATGACGCCCGACCGGGTCCGCCGGTGGGCCGCGCTCGGCCGCGAGCGCGGGTTCGACCTCGTCGTCATGTACGGCCAGACCGAGGCGACCGCGCGGATGGCCTGGCTGCCGCCCGGCCTCGCCGAGCGGTACCCCGGCGCCGTCGGCGTGGCCGTCCCCGGCGGCCGGCTGCGCCTCGACCCGGTGGCCGACGCGCCCCGCGACGTCGGCGAGCTCGTCTACGAGGGCCCCAACGTGATGCTCGGGTACGCCGAGCAGCCCGACGACCTCGCGCTGGGCGCCACGGTCACCGAGCTGCGCACCGGCGACCTCGCCCGCTGCCGCGACGGCCTCTTCGAGATCGTCGGGCGTCGCGGCCGCACCGCCAAGGCGTTCGGCCTGCGGATCGACCTCGAGCGGGTCGAGCGGCGGGTCGGCCACAGGCTGGGCGACGACCTCGCCTGCCTGCTCGCCGACCCCCACGGCCGCGACCTGCTCCACGCCGTGACCACGCGCCCGCGCCGCGAGGCCGCCCTGCGCGCCGCCGTCGCCGAGGCGGCCGGGTTGCCCGCCGCCGCGGTCCGGGTGACCCGCCTGGCCGAGCTGCCCCGCACGCCGTCGGGCAAGCCGTGCCTCGCCGCGATCGGCCGCTACGTCGAGACGAGCTCCGAGGCGGAGGTCGCCGAGCCCGCGTCGCTGGAGCAGCAGCTGGTCGACGACTTCGCGACGGTGCTCGGCCGGGCCGACGTCCGCCGCGACGACAGCTTCACCGGTCTCGGCGGTGACTCCCTGAGCTACGTCGAGCTCGCCACGCGGCTCGCTGGCCGGCTCCCGACCCTCCCCGCCGACTGGCCGTCGCGCACCGTCGCCGACCTCGCCGGGACCACGACCGCGCGCCCGGTCCGACCGGGGCGCCGCTGGTGGGTGCCCGCGGACACCACCGTGGTGCTGCGCGCCGTGGCGATCGTGCTCGTCGTCGGGACCCACGCCAACCTGCTCACCGTGCCGGGCGGCGCCCACGTGCTGCTCGCGCTCGCCGGCTACAACCTCGCCCGCTTCTCGCTCGGTGACGTGCCGCGCCGCCAGCGGGTGCGCAACGGGCTGTCCGCCGTCGCCCAGGTCGCCGTCCCGAGCGCGCTGGTCCTGGGCGCGATCACGCTCGCCACCGGGATGTACGCCGCGACCACGCCGCTCCTGCTCAACCAGCTGCTCGGCAGCGACACCTGGACCGTCGACTGGCAGCTCTGGTTCCTCGAGGCGCTGGTGTGGCTCTCGCTGGGGGCCGTCGCCCTGGCAGCGGTCCCGGCGTTCGACCGCTGGGAGCGACGCGCGCCGTTCGGCGTACCCCTGGCGCTGCTCGGCGCCGCGCTGGTCGTCCGGTTCGCGTGGACCGGCGTGGAGGCCGGCCCGACCGAGCGCTACACCACCGGCGTCGTCGCCTGGTGCTTCGTGCTGGGCTGGCTGGCCGCCCGGGCGACGACCCCCTCCCGGCGGGTCCTCGTCGCAGTGCTCGCCGCCGTCGCCACCGTCGGCTTCTTCGACGACCTGCAGCGCGAGCTGGTCGTCGTCGGCGGGATCGCCCTGCTCGCCGCCCTGCCCACGCTGCGCGTGCCCGCGCTGCTGACCCGCCCCCTCACGCTGCTGGCCGGCGGCTCGCTCTTCGTCTACCTCACCCACTGGCAGGTCTACCCGCACCTCGAGGACGACCACCCGGTGCTGGCGACGCTGTCGTCGTTCGCGGTCGGCACCGCCTGCTGGTGGCTGACGCGTCCGGCGCTGCGGCGCCTCGCGACGGCGTTGCGCCCCCGCGGGACCGAGGACCCCTGACCCCGGCCCCCCTGCCCGGATCCGTTGAGCGGCACCCCGGTCCGGCCGTAACGTCGGGGCGTGTCCTACCCCGAACCGCGCTACCACGGCACGACCGGCGAGAGCACCGCGTGGCTGCGGCCGGCCATCACCCCTGCCGACCTCCCCCGCCCCAACGGCGCGGCGCACTTCCTCGCGACCGGCGCCACCACCGACGGGAAGTTCGGCTTCTACCGGTGGGACATGGGGCCCGAGCCCGGCGGCGCCCGGCCCCACTTCCACCGGACCATGAGCGAGTCGTTCTTCGTGCTCGACGGCACGGTCAGCCTGTACGACGGCCGCACCTGGTCGGAGGGACACCCCGGCGACTTCCTCCACGTGCCCGAAGGCGGCCTGCACGGCTTCCGCAACGACTCCGGGGCCGACGCGTCGCTCCTCATCCTCTTCGTCCCGGGCGCACCCCGCGAGGCGTACTTCCGCGGTCTCGTCGAGATGGCCGAGGGCCGGTGGGCGCCGTCGCACGAGGAGCTCGAGGCCTTCCTCGAGGAGCACGACAACATCTACGTCCCCGACCCGTAGCCGGGACGGACGTCGGCGTCCGGGGTTAGCCTCGTGGGGGTGAGGCGCCCGCACGAGAACGTCGCAACCGTGCTGGTGGATCCGTGCGTCCAGGCCGACCTCGAGCTCGAGCTGATGGCGATCGACCTGCGGCTGTGGCCGATCGCGACCGCCCCCAACTGCCTGGACGGGCCGCGCCAGGCCTTCCAGGTCAAGCACCGGCTCCTCGAGCGCCACCGCGGGGCGTGGGACTGCGCGGCCGCGTGGACGCCGGTGTGGATCGGGTTCGGCGAGACCTGGCGCAGCGGCGACGACCCGCTCCCCTGGGCCGCGCACAGCGCCCTGTGGCGGGCGCTCGAGGCCCGCGCCGAGCACGTGAGGTACCACAAGCGGCTCGGCGGGGTGCCGCCCCTCCGGTTGCCCGTCGACCCCGTTGCCTGAGACCTCGCCCGGGGCCCGGCGAGGGCGGCGCTAGGCTGCGACCGTGCCTCAGACGACTCCTCTGACCAAGGTGCTGGTCGCCAACCGTGGTGAGATCGCAGTCCGGGTGATCCGGGCCTGCCGCGACAGCGGGATCAGCAGCGTGGCGGTCTACGCCGACCCCGACCGCGACGCGCTCTTCGTCCGCCTCGCGGACGAGGCGCACGCGCTGGGTGGCGCGACCCCGGCGGAGACCTACCTCGACATCGAGAAGATCATCGCGATCGCGAAGTCGTCCGGTGCCGACTCCGTGCACCCCGGCTACGGCTTCCTCGCCGAGAACCGCAACTTCGCGCAGGCCGTGATCGACGCCGGGCTGATCTGGATCGGCCCCCCGCCCTCGGCGATCGAGAAGCTCGGCGACAAGGTCCAGGCCCGCCACATCGCCGAGCGCGTGGGTGCCCCGCTCGTCGAGGGCACGGCCGACCCGGTCAAGGACGCCGACGAGGTCGTGAAGTTCGCCGACGAGCACGGGCTCCCCATCGCGATCAAGGCGGCGTTCGGCGGCGGCGGCCGTGGCCTCAAGGTCGCCCGCAACCGCGAGGAGGTCGCCGAGCTGTTCGACTCGGCCGTCCGCGAGGCGGTCACGGCGTTCGGCCGCGGCGAGTGCTTCGTCGAGCGCTACCTCGACCACCCGCGCCACGTCGAGACCCAGTGCCTCGCCGACCAGCACGGCAACGTCGTCGTCGTCTCGACCCGCGACTGCTCGCTGCAGCGGCGCCACCAGAAGCTGGTCGAGGAGGCGCCCGCGCCGTTCCTCTCCGACGACCAGGTCGCCCGCGTCTACCAGGCGTCGAAGGCGATCCTGAAGGAAGCCGGCTACGTCGGCGCCGGCACCTGCGAGTTCCTGGTCGGCAAGGACGGCACGATCTCCTTCCTCGAGGTGAACACCCGCCTCCAGGTCGAGCACCCCGTCTCCGAGGAGGTCACCGGCCTCGACCTGGTGCGCGAGATGTTCCGCATCGCCGCCGGAGAGGAGCTGGGGTACGGCGACCCCACGGTCCGCGGCCACTCGATCGAGTTCCGCATCAACGCAGAGGACGCCGGCCGCAACTTCATGCCCGCCCCCGGCACGCTCGCCCGCTGGCACCAGCCCTCGGGCCCCGGCGTACGCGTCGACGGCGGCTACGACCAGGGCGAGACGATCCCGGGCAACTTCGACTCGCTGGTGGCCAAGCTGATCGTGACCGGCCGCGACCGCACCCAGGCGCTGGAGCGCTCGCGGCGCGCGCTGTCGGAGTTCGTCGTCGACGGCATGCCGACGGTGATCCCGTTCCACGAGGCCGTCGTGGACGACCCCGCCTTCATCGGGGACGGCGAGACGTTCCACATCTACACGAGCTGGATCGAGACCGAGTTCGACAACCAGATCGAGCCCTACTCCGGCGACAGCGCCGAGGCCGACGACCCCGGCGAGCGCCAGACGGTCGTGGTCGAGGTCGGTGGCCGACGGCTCGAGGTCAGCCTGCCCGGCGGGCTCGGCGGCCTGGCTGTCGGCAACGGCAACGGCGGCGGTGGCGGTGGCGGTGCGAAGAAGCCCAAGCGCCGCGTCGGCGCCAAGAAGGGTGCGGCGGTGAGCGGCGACTCCGTCACCAGCCCGATGCAGGGCACGATCGTCAAGGTCCCCGTCGAGGAGGGCCAGCAGGTCGCCGAGGGCGACGTGGTCGTGGTGCTCGAGGCGATGAAGATGGAGCAGCCGCTCAAGGCCCACAAGGCCGGCACCGTGACCGGGCTCGACGCCGAGGTCGGCGCGACCGTCACCCACGGCGCCGTGATCTGCGAGCTCAAGGACTGACGCCACGCCCGCTCGCACGCGCTGACAGGATGGCGGACATGGACACCAGCCCGGCGCTGCGCGACCCCCGCGAGCGGGTGAGTCCGCGCGCGCGGAGCCTGTGGCACGTGACCGCGAGCCTCGAGGGCCTGCTGATCGCCGGCGTCCTCCTGGTCGCGCTGGCGGTCCTGACGCCGGTCGACGTCACCTGGTGGCTGGTGCTGGTCGTGCTCGCGCTCGTCGCGGCGTACGCCGTGCTCGTGCCGCGCTGGCGCTACGCCGTGCACCGCTGGGAGGTGACCGACACCGCGGTCTACACCCAGGTCGGGTGGTGGTCGCGCGAGCGGCGGATCGCCCCGATGTCCCGGATCCAGACCGTCGACCACGCCGAGGGACCGCTGGAGCGCGCCTTCGGCCTGGCCCGGGTCACCATCACCACCGCCTCGGCGGCCGGTGCCGTGGAGATCGCCGGCCTCGACCGCGACCGGGCCCGACACCTCGTCGAGGAGCTGACCGTCAAGGCGGACGCCGAGCCGGGCGACGCCACGTGACCGAGCTCCCCCCGCCGGCGGCCAACGCGGGCTGGCGGCGGCTGGACACCCGGATGCTGCTGGTCCACCCGATCCGCGAGGTGGTGCGCTTCCTGCCCGTGCTGGTGGGCCTCTTCGTGGCCGGCCGTGCCTCGTCCGGGGCGGACCCGCGCTGGCAGCTGTGGGGCATCGCGGTGCCGGTCGGCCTGGGCGTGCTGCGCTACTTCACGACCACCTACCGCCTCGACGACGAGCGCGTGGAGCTGAAGCGCGGGCTGCTCGACCGGCACCTGCTGTCGGTGCGGCTGGAGCGCATCCGCACCGTCGACCTCACGGCGTCGGTCTTCCACCGCATGCTCGGGCTGACCACCGTCCGGATCGGCACCGGCACCGCGTCGTCCAGCGACGAGGACCAGCTCGACCTCGACGGCCTCCCGGTCGACCACGCCCGCGAGATGCGGGCCGCGCTGCTGCGCCGCGCCGACCCCGCCGCCGGTGCCGGCGACGAGCCGGCGGTCCCCGACCGGGTGCTGCTGCGGCTGAGCCCGGCCTGGGCGCGGTACGCCCCGCTGACCGGCAGCGGGTACGTGCTCGCCGCCGCCGCGCTGGGCGTGGCCGCCCAGGTCGCCGACACCAGCGGGCTGTTCGACGCCTTCGACCTCGAGCGCACCGCCGAGGAGGCCGCGGGCACCCCGACCCGGGCCGTCGTGACGCTGCTGGTCGTGCTCGTGCTGGTGACCGCGCTGGCGATCGTCGCCTACCTCGTCGCCAACTGGGGCTTCACGCTCAGTCGCGGAGGTGACGGCACCTGGCACGTCCGGCGCGGCCTGCTCACCACCCGCGAGACCAGCGTGGACGCCGAGCGGCTGACCGGCGTCAGCCTGGGTGAGCCGCTGGGGCTCCGCCTGGTCGGGGCGGCCCGCCTGGCCGCGATCGCGACCGGCCTCGACCACCGCCAGGTCAGCTCGACGCCCCTCGCGCCGCCGGCGCCCCGGCACGTGGTCGAGGCAGTGGGTACCGACGTCGTCGGCAGCCCCGGCCCCGTCACCGGCCGGCTGCACCCGCACGGTCCGGCCGCGGCCCGACGCCGCTGGGTGCGCGTGCTGGTCCCCGCCGCCGTGGTCACCGCCGGTCTGGTCCTGGCCGTCGTGCTCGGCGCCCCGGCTGCGCTGGTCTGGCTCGCGCTGCTGCCCCTGCCGGCCGCCCTGGTGGTAGGAGTCGACCGGGTGCGCTCGCTCGGGCACGGACGGCACGACCGCCACCTCGTCGTGCGCTCGGGAAGCCTCTACCGCCGCCGCGACGCGGTGCGCGAGGACAGCGTGATCGGGTGGGTCTTCCGCGCGACCTGGTTCCAGCGACGGGCCGGACTCACCACGCTCGTCGCCACGGTCGCCGGCGGGCGTCAGCACGTCACCGCGCTCGACGTACCGGACGGCGACGCGGTCTCCGTCGCCGTCGCCGCCGTCCCCGGCCTCGTCGAGCAGTTCCTCGTGCCACCGCCCGACTGATCGCGCCCCGCGCGGCGACCGGGAGCCGCAGGCCGACCTGGATGAGGGGGGCTGGGACCTAGGTTCCTGTCACCGGGGCCGGACCCGACCGGCCGAGGGGAAGGGTCACCCGCACGCGGGTGCCGTGCTCCAGCCCGGCCACCTCCAGCGAGCCGCCGAGCACCTCCGCGCGGTCACGCATGCTGGCGAGGCCGCGGTGGCCGGGCAGGCCGGGGCCGAGCGTGGCGGCGCCGATGCCGCGGCCGTCGTCCTCGATCTCGAGACGGAGCACCCCCGGCGCCTGGTCGAGCCGGATCAGCACGGTGCCCGCGCGCGCGTGCTTGCGCACGTTGATCAGCGCCTCCTTGACGATGCGCAGCGCCTGCAGCCTCACCTGCACGGGCAGGTCGTCCTCGCTTCCCGCCTGCTCGAGGGACCAGCGCGTCGACGAGGCCTCGAAGACGTGCTCGGCGGCGCCGCGCACGAGCGTGACCAGGTCGGCGTCGCTGTTGCCGGGCTCGAGCTCGAAGAGCAGCTCACGCAGGCCACCGGTGACCGCGGCGACCATGCCCTGCACCCGGCGCAGGTCGTCGAGCGTCGCCGACCCCTCGGCCTCGAGCCGGCGCCGCAGCAGCCCCAGCCGCAGGTCGAGCGCGGCCAGCTCCTGCACGGGGTCGTCGTGGACGTCGGCCGCGATCCGCGCCCGCTCGACCTCCTGCGCGTCGAGCAGCCGGGCGAGGAGGGTGCTGCGGTGGGCGGCGACCTCGTCGAGCCGCCGGGCGGAGTCGAGGCTGGTGAGGGCATGGCCGACGTTGTCCGCGAGGTCCTCGAGCAGCACGCGCAACGCCTCGTCGAAGGCGCCACGGTGGTCGGCGTAGATGGTCAGCGCGGCGACGACCTCAGATCGGCAGCGCAGGGGCAGCGCCATCACCGCGTGGATGCCCTGCTCCCGTGCCGCGTCCCTGACCTGGTCGTGCAGCTCGGCCGTCTGCAGGTCGGCGTGGTACACCGGCACCGCCTCGAGGATCGCCACGGCGGAGGGCAGCCGGTCGGGCACCTCGGCGAGCTCGATCCGGCGCCCGGCCCAGGAGTCCATGAGTCCCGCCGTCGCCGCGACCTCGAGGGCCCCCGCCGACACCGGCCGCGCCACCCAGGCGCCTGCGAACCCGCCTTCATCGACGGCCACGCGGCAGACCTCGCGGAAGAGGTCGTCGGCGTCGCGGGCCCGCAGCACGGCCTGGTTGAGCGAGGAGAGCATCAGCGAGGAGCGCGTCAGCTCGTGCAGGCGCTGCTCCTCCGCCCGCCGGGGGGTGAGGTCCTGCAAGGTCGCGACGACCCACACACCGGCCTCGGTCTCCACGGGCGTGAGCATCGCCTGCACCCACGGCTCGGAGCCGTCGCGGCGGCGTGCCCGCAGGCGGTCGTGGCTGCGGAAGGGTCGGGGTGCGGGGTCGGCGACGTACTCCTCGCGCAGCCGGGCGTGGTCCGCGGCGTGCTCGGTGCCGACGAGCTCGTCGACGGGCAGACCCAGCAGCTCCTCGCGTGGATAGCCGAAGAAGGCCACCGCTGAGTCGTTGCCCTCGGCCACCACTCCTGCCGGGTCCACGAGGACGACCGGCGTGGCCGCGGCGTCCATGACCGCGAAGAACATGCCGTCAGTGCCTCGGTCGGGGCGACCCGGACGCCCCTCCTCGGTGCTCACGGGGACCATCCTCAGCCAGCGGCCCGGCCGACACCGTCCGGCGCGCCGTCGGGGTCGTGCTGCGCCCGCCGGCGCAGGTGGGCGAGCGCCTCGGCGGCGCCCGGGACGGCCAGCACCACCTCGCCGCGCGCGCACCGCTCGAGCAGGTCGGCGAGCACGTCGCCGAGGCCGCCCTTGACCAGGTAGCCGGAGACCCCGGCGTCGAGCATCTCGCGGACCGCCTCGGGACCGACGTCGGCCGAGACCGCCACGACGGCAGGCCGCAGCCCGATGTCGTCCGCGGTGTCCAGGACCGTCCGGACCACCAGGGGGCCGCCCCCGGGCAGTCGGACGTCGACCAGCACGCAGTCGGGGCGGGTCGCCCGGACCAGCTCGCCGGCGCCCGTGGCCGTGTCCACCTCGCCCACGAGGTCGAACCGGGGATCGGCGGCCAGCACCGCCGCCACGGCGTCCCGGAACCTCCGGTCGTCGTCGACGACGGCGACCCGCGTCGTCGCTGCTTCCACGACGCAGATCATCCGGTCGACACTGGTGGGCAACAAGACCCCCGATGCAGGGTACGTACTAGTACATTTGGGGCTCGTGTGTCCAACGGGGAGGATGCTCACGAACAATGACCACCACGGGGGGCCCGGGACAACCGGGCGCAGACGGGGGCCCGACGCGGGTGCTCGTCGTCGATGACCACGAGGTGCTGGCCGAGAGCCTGTCGCTCGTGCTCGACGCCGAGCCCGACCTGAGCCCGGTCGGCATCGCGCCGACGCTGGCGCGGGCCCGTGAGCTGCTGCCGGCCCTGCTGCCGGACGTGCTGCTGCTCGACGTCCGGCTGCCCGACGGCGACGGCATCGAGTTCATCGCGGAGGTGCAGGGGCTCTCGCCCGTCACCCGCACCGTGGTGCTGACGGCCTCGACGGCCGACCACGTGCTCGTCGCCGCCATCGAGGCCGGGGCGTCGGGCTACCTCTCCAAGTCGGGCAGCGTGGCGGACGTCGTCGCCGCCGTGCGGGCGGCGGCCGCCGACGAGGCCGTGATCTCGCCGGAGATGCTGATCCGGCTGCTCCCCCACATGCGGCGCCGCCAGGAGTCGCGGTCGACGGTGCTCACCGAGCGCGAGCGCGAGGTGCTCGAGCTGGTCGCCGAGGGCCTGCAGAACAGCGCCATCGCCGGCCGGCTGCACGTCAGCGTGCACACGGTGCGCAACCACATCGCGAACCTGTCGGCCAAGCTGGGCGCGCACTCCAAGCTCGAGGCGCTCTCGATCGCGGTGCGCAGCGGGCTGGTCGACCGCTGACCCGCACCTGCGCGGGTTACCGGCCGGTCAACGTCCACCACCCGGGACGTCGCCGCGCACCGGGCTGGACCGCCGCGGGCCGGCACTAGCGTGACGCCATGTTCTCCAAGGTGCTGGTGGCCAACCGCGGCGAGATCGCGATCCGCGCGTTCCGTGCGGCGTACGAGCTCTGGGCGCGCACGGTGGCGGTCTTCCCCTACGAGGACCGCTGGTCCGAGCACCGGCTGAAGGCCGACGAGGCCTACCAGATCGGTGAGCGCGGGCACCCGGTGCGTGCCTACCTCGACCCCGAGGCGATCGTGGCCGTGGCCGTGCGCGCCGGCGCCGACGCGGTCTACCCGGGCTACGGGTTCCTCTCCGAGAACCCGGCACTGGCCGAGGCGTGCGCGAACGCCGGCATCACGTTCGTCGGCCCGACCGCCGACGTGCTGACGCTGACCGGCAACAAGGCCCGGGCGATCGCCGCGGCGGAGGCGGCCGGCGTTCCGGTGCTGCGTGGCGTGGCGCCGTCCACCGACGTCGACGCGCTGGTGGACGCGGCGTCCGCGCTGCCGCTGCCGCTGTTCGTCAAGGCCGTGGCCGGAGGCGGTGGCCGTGGCATGCGGCGGGTCGACCGCCTCGAGGACCTGCGCGAGGCCGTGGAGACCTGCATGCGCGAGGGCGAGGGCGCCTTCGGCGACCCGACGGTCTTCGTCGAGCAGGCGGTCGTGGACCCGCGGCACATCGAGGTGCAGGTGCTCGCGGACGCCGGGGGCGAGGTGATCCACCTCTTCGAGCGTGACTGCTCGGTGCAGCGGCGCCACCAGAAGGTCGTGGAGATGGCCCCGGCGCCGCACCTGGACCCCGCGCTGCGCGAGCGCATCTGTGCCGACGCGGTGCGGTTCGCCCGCGAGATCGGCTACCGCAACGCGGGGACCGTGGAGTTCCTGGTCGACCCGGCCGGCAACCACGTCTTCATCGAGATGAACCCGCGGATCCAGGTGGAGCACACGGTCACCGAGGAGGTGACCGACGTCGACCTGGTGCAGAGCCAGCTGCGGATCGCGAGCGGCGAGACACTGGCCGACCTCGGGCTGGCGCAGGACACCGTGCGGCTGCGCGGCGCCGCCCTGCAGTGCCGGATCACCACCGAGGACCCCGCCAACAACTTCCGGCCCGACACCGGCCGGATCACGACCTACCGCTCCCCCGGCGGCGCCGGCGTCCGCCTCGACGGCGGTACGACGTACACCGGGGCCGAGGTGTCGGCGCACTTCGACTCGATGCTGGCCAAGCTGACCTGCCGCGGCGCGACGTTCGAGAAGGCGCTCGAGCGGTCGCGGCGGGCGGTGGCGGAGTTCCGGATCCGCGGCGTCTCCACCAACATCCCCTTCCTCCAGGCACTCCTCGACGACCCCGACTTCGCCGCGGGCCGGATCACCACGTCGTTCATCGAGACCCACCCGCACCTGCTGCAGGCGCGCGGCAGCGGCGACCGCGGCACCAAGCTGCTGACCTTCCTCGCCGACGTCACCGTCAACCAGCCGCACGGGCCGGCGCCGGTCAGCGTCGACCCGGTGACCAAGCTGCCCGAGGTCGACCTCTCCGTGCCCGCCCCCGACGGCACGCGGCAGCGGCTGCTGGCCGAGGGGCCGGCGGCCTTCGCGCGGGCCCTGCGCGAGCAGCAGCAGGTCGCGGTCACCGACACGACCTTCCGCGACGCGCACCAGTCGCTGCTCGCGACCCGGGTGCGCACCCGCGACCTGCTCGCGGTCTCGGGGCACGTCGCCCGCACCACCCCCGAGCTCTGGTCGCTTGAGGCCTGGGGCGGTGCGACCTACGACGTGGCGCTGCGCTTCCTCTCCGAGGACCCGTGGGAACGGCTGGCCGCGCTGCGGCAGGCGGTGCCGAACATCTGCCTGCAGATGCTGCTGCGCGGTCGCAACACCGTCGGCTACACGCCGTACCCGACCGAGGTCACGGCTGCGTTCGTGGAGGAGGCGGCCCGCACCGGCATCGACGTCTTCCGGGTCTTCGACGCGCTCAACGACGTCGAGCAGATGCGGCCCGCGGTCGAGGCCGTGCTCGAGACCGGCACCACCGTGGCCGAGGTCTGCCTCTGCTACACCGGCGACCTCTCCGACCCCGGCGAGGAGCTGTACACGCTCGACTACTACCTGCGGCTGGCCGAGCAGATCGTCGGCACCGGCGCCCACGTGCTCGCGATCAAGGACATGGCCGGACTGCTGCGGGCGCCGGCTGCGCGCACGCTGGTGACCGCGCTGCGCCGCGAGTTCGACCTGCCGGTGCACCTGCACACCCACGACACCACCGGCGGCCAGATCGGCACGCTCCTGGCCGCGATCGACGCCGGCGTCGACGCCGTGGACGCCGCCACCTCCTCGATGGCCGGCACCACCTCCCAGCCGCCGCTCTCCGCGCTGGTCGCGGCCACCGACCACGGCGACCGCGAGACCGGTCTGTCGCTGGCCGCGGTCAACGCGCTCGAGCCCTACTGGGAGGCCGCCCGCCGGGTCTACGCGCCGTTCGAGTCCGGCCTGCCTGCGCCGACGGGCCGCGTCTACCGCCACGAGATCCCCGGCGGCCAGCTCTCCAATCTGCGCCAGCAGGCGATCGCGCTCGGCCTCGGTGAGAAGTTCGAGCAGATCGAGGACATGTACGCCGCCGCCGACGACATCCTCGGCCACCTGGTCAAGGTCACGCCGTCCTCCAAGGTCGTCGGCGACCTCGCCCTGCAGCTCGTGGCCGTCGGCGCCGACCCCGCGGCGTTCGCCGAGGACCCCGGCTCCTTCGACGTCCCCGACTCCGTCATCGGCTTCCTGCACGGCGAGCTCGGCGACCCGCCCGGCGGCTGGCCCGAGCCCTTCCGCACCAGGGCCCTCGAGGGACGCTCCTGGGAGCCGCCCACCGGCTCGCTGACCACCGAGCAGGCCGAGGGGCTCCGGGGCAGCGAGGCCACCCGCCGGCTGACCCTCAACCAGCTGCTCTTCCCCGGCCCGACCAGCACCTTCCTCGAGTCGCGCGAGACCTACGGCGACGTCTCGGTGCTGCCCACCCTGGACTACCTCTACGGCCTGCGCCACGGCGAGGAGCACGAGGTCGAGCTCGAGGAGGGGGTCCGCCTGATCCTCGGCCTCCAGGCCATCAGCGAGCCCGACGAGCGCGGCTTCCGCACCGTGATGGCCACCATCAACGGCCAGATGCGACCGATCAGCGTGCGCGACCGCAGCGTGTCCGCCGACGTGGCGGCCGCCGAGAAGGCCGACCCCACCAGGCCCGGCCACGTCGCCGCGCCGTTCCAGGGCGTGGTCACGATCGTGGTCGAGGAGGGCGCGACGGTCGCGGCCGGCGACACCGTCGCCACCATCGAGGCGATGAAGATGGAGGCCGCGATCACCGCCCCGGTCGACGGCACGGTCGAGCGGCTCGCCCTCGACCGCACCCAGGCCGTCGAGGGTGGGGACCTGGTGCTCGTGCTGGGCTGAGCAGACCCGGCTGATTGCGGGGGACGGCCCCGGCTGACAGGGTCGGGCGATGCTGAGCGAGGTGGCCGACGGCGTCTGGGTCCGTCAGAGCGCGTGGGTGTGGAGCAACGCCGTGGTGGTGCGCGGGGACGACGGGTTGGTCCTCGTCGACCCCGGCATCGATGGCGATGACCTGGCCGAGCTCGCGGACGACGTGGACGCGCTCGGCCTGCCGGTGGTCGCCGGGTTCTCCACGCACCTCCACTGGGACCACCTGCTCTGGCACCCGCGCTTCGGCGACGTGCCGCGCTACGCCACGGCCGACTGCGCGCAGGCCGCCGGAGGGGTGCGCGAACGCGCGCAGGAGATGGCGGCGGCGAGCGCGTCGGGGATCCCCCTCGAGCTGGTCGCGCTCGTCACCCCGTTGCCCGCCGGGCGCGGCCCGGTGCCGGGCACCCTCGTCGAGCACGAGGCCCACGCCACCGGCCACGCCGCGGTCCTGCTCGCGGACCGGGGCGTGCTGGTCGCCGGCGACATGCTCTCCGACGTCCTGATCCCCCTGCTCGACCCGCGCCGCCCGGGGCAGGTGGGCGCCTACCTGACGGCGCTCGACCGGCTGGCCGAGGCGGCCCGGCAGGTCGACGTGGTCGTCCCCGGCCACGGCGCCGTCGCCCGGGGCCCGGAGGTGGCGGCCCGGCTGGAGGCCGACCGTGCGTACGTCGAGGCGTTGCGGCGAGGGGAGGAACCGGTGGACGTGCGCCTGGCCCAGGACTGGCTGGCCGGCCCCCACCGGTCCAACGTCGAGCAGGCGCGCGGCGAAGCCGGCTGAGCCCGGTCGCCGCACCGGGCCACATGCGGGTGCCGCGGCCTGGGTACCCGGGCAGTGCCCGGCGGAACCTCCGCCCCGCAGGAGGTGGGACCGTGTCCGAGAACCTGGAGCTGTTGCAGCAGCGTGCCGACCGGCAGCGGGAGAAGGCCGAGGAGGCGAACACCGTCCTGCAGTCGGTCGAGGCCCGGCTGAGCTCGGCGACGACGGCCTCCGAGGAGGCCCGTCGCGAACGGAAGCGGACCAGGTCCGCGCGCCAGGTCGCGGAGCAGCGCCTCGCGCGCCTGGCCAAGGAGGAGAAGAAGGCGCGCACGCTGGCTCGCGAGGCCGACGAGGATCGCGCGGACGCGGAGAACGAGCTCGCCGAGAGCCGACGCACCTGGGAGAAGCGGCAGGCCAAGCTGGCGGCCGCGGAGGCAGACGTCGCAGCGGCTCGAGCAGCCCAGCAGGTGGAGGCGTCAGCAGCCGCCGGGAAGCAGAGCAGGACCGCCAGGCCGAGGGCCGCCGCAGCGCGGAAGGCGACACGGAAGACCGGCGCCAGCACGACCGCGAAGTCCTCCTCGCCCCGGAAGGCAGCCGCGAAGCGGAGCACTGCCAAGCGCACCGCCCGTCGCCAGTCCTGACGCCGGGGTCAGCGCGAGCGGACGCCGAAGGTGATCCAGTCGGAGCGCAGGCCGAGCACGGACCGGAAGGTGTCGCCGCTGACGGTCACCCGGCCCGCGGAGCCGACCAGGCGCAGGCTCTGCACGCGGCCGCCCCAGTCGCCGTTGCCGTCGCGGTCGAGGACCGAGATCCGGGTCAGGTTGCCGATCGAGGGCCAGTGCGACTCGAGCTGGGTGTCGGTGAGGCGCAGCGACCAGCTGTGCACGCTGTTGCCGGACCACCCGTCGTAGGGGTCCTTCTGCGCCGGCAGGTAGGGCACCGAGCCCGAGACCGTCCAGCCGCCGCTGCTCGACGCGAACTGGGTCAGGGCCGGCTCGCCGCGCCAGGTCAGCACCTTCCCGGCGGTCTTCTCCACCGCGGCGTCGGAGGCCGGGTGCTCGGCGGCCACCCCGCCGTACACCTGGCACGACCAGGTGTCGCAGATCTGGTAGTGCCGGGCGCGCGGGTGGGCACGCTCGTAGGTGGCGTAGGTGCGCGCCGCGACGGCCTGGGCGCGGACGGCGGCCGGGTGCCACAGCGCCGGCATCTCCATCGGGACGACGCCGCGCAGGTAGTTCTCGAGGCTGACCACGTTGACGGCGTCGCGGGCGGTGCCGCCGGCGCTGGGGGCGCGCGACCAGAGCCGGCCGCGGTACGCCGTGGCGCCGGAGGGGGTGACCAGGGTGACCGGCTTGCCCTGCTTGCGGGAGAAGCCACCGCGGCCGTCCAGTGCGCCGTAGAGGTGCCAGCGGCCGTTGAACCACGCGACGCGGTCGCGGCCGTCGTCACCCGCGCGGATCCGCCACATCGTCGCGTCGCGGTCGGAGAGGTCGGGCAGGCGGGTGATCGTCTTCTCCGCGGCGTCGTGGACGCGCAGGCCGCGGCGCACCTTGACCACGAGGTCGTCGCTGGTGTCGGCCGTGATCAGGACCGCGATCCGCTTCTTCGCCTGGCTCCACCTGGCGTCGGGGTAGTAGAAGTCGATGATCTGCTTGTAGGTCAGCCCCTCCCGGGCAGCGCCCTCGGCGCCGTACTGCGACATGCCGCGTCCGTGGCCGTAGCCGTGGCCGGAGATCTTGACCCACGCCTGGCGCGGCACCGACCACGTGTCGGCGGTCGTCGCCGGAGCGCGGCCGGGCACCAGCGCGGCCAGCGGCAGCGCGATCGCGACGGCCAGCAGCAGGCGGGCCACGAGGGCCAGGAGTCGGCGGCGGTTCGGGTGCACCGGGGCCTCCGCGGGGCTGTGACGACAGGGACTGGTGGGACTTCTGGGAAATCCCACCACCCTTTCGGGTGGTCCGCCACGGATCCGGGTGAACTACAGCGGAGTAGTTCTCGGAGGGGTCGTCAGGGGGCCGCCGGCTCCACCGCGGTGATCTCGTAGAGCGTCGAGGGCAGCCCCAGGTTGCGCCGGAAGCTCTCGCCGGTGACCGTGCCCGTCCACCCCGTCGAGGACCACAGACGCACGTCGCCCACTCGTCCGCCGCGCGGCCCCTGGCCATTGCGGGTCTCGATGCCGATCGCGCTCAGGTTCTCGACGTCGTACACCGCCTCCACCTGGGCCGAGGTGACCGTGCGGGTCCACCCGTAGTAGTCCGACGAGGTGCCCTCGAACGGATCGGCCTGCGCGGGGAGGTAGTCGAACTGCCCCGCCACGGTGTAGCCACCGTTGCTCGCGGAGTACTGCGCGAAGGCGGTCTGGCCCTCGTAGGTCAGCACGATGCGGGCGGTCTTGAGCACCGCCCTGTCGGAGGTGCTGTACTCCGCGGACGCGCCGCCGTAGGCCTGGCAGGCGGCGGTGTCGCACAGGTCGTAGTCGGGGTTGGCGGTGTGCTCACGCTCGTACGCCGCGTAGGTGCGGGCCGCCACCGCCTGCGCGCGGAGCGCCTGCTGCGGCCAGCTCGACGCGGCCATCTCGCTGGGCACGACGCCGCGCAGGTACTGCTCCATCGGCAGCACGTTCACGCTCACGCGGGTGCCGTCGTGCCGGGTCGAGCGCAGGGCCCCGCGGTAGTCGACCGGCCCGTCGGGGGTGCGCAGGGTCACCGGCGCCCCGCCCCGGGTCAGTTCGGCGTCGCCACGGACCAGCTTCCAGCGGTGCCAGCTGCCGGTGCGGTAGGAGATCTCCGTGCGGCCCTCAGGCGCCGGGGTCAGCCGCCAGCGCGACGCCTTCACGCCGGCGACCCGCCAGCTGCGGCCGTCGACCTTGCGGACCGTCAGCCCCGGCGCCCGGTCGACCACGAGGTCGCGGTCGTCGTCGCCGCTGATCCACACCGACACCTGGCCGCCCCGGAGCCCGGTGTGCGTGCCCGGGTAGTAGAAGTCGAGGATCTGGCGCCAGGTCTTCCCCGCGTTCGCGGCCCCGTACGCGCCGTACTGCGACATCCCGATGCCGTGCCCCGCGCCGTCGCCCTCGAGGTGGATCACCGCGTCGTCGGGCACGTCGTACGGGTCGTCGGCGCTCGCCGGAGCGGCCACCAGCCCGGCGGCCAGCAGCGCGAGCGTCGTCGCGCCGACCAGGCGGCGCAGGATCGGTGAGGTCATCAGCTCCCCCGTGGAATTGGACTGGACCGGTGCAAGTACCCCTACGGTGAGCCTATGGGGTGGCTGCGCGCACGCAAGGAACGACGTCTGGCCGAGCGGGACGAGTACCGGCAGCTGCGCCGGCTGGTCGACGAGGACGTCACCGTCTTCGGCGAGCAGCTCGCCGGGCTGCACGTCGAGACCCTCGGTGACCCGCTCGGGGCCGAGGCACAGGCCGACTACCGCCGCGCGCTCGAGCTGTACGACGACGCGAAGCGCGCGTTCGCCGGCGCCCAGACCGCTGCGGCCGTCCGCGAGGTCGTGCCGGTGCTGGTCGACGGTCGCTACCACCTCGCCTGCGTGCTGGCCCGCCGCGACGGCCACGACCTGCCGGCGCGGCGCGAGCCCTGCTTCTTCAACCCCCAGCACGGCCCGGCCGCCGACGACGTCCCGTGGACGCCCCGGGGCGGGGTCGAGCGCGAGGTCCCGGTCTGCCGGGCCGACCTGCTGCGGCTGACCGCGGGCCGTGAGCCCGAGGTGCGCCAGGTGCGCATCGGGGACCGCTGGGTCCCCTGGTACCAGCAGCAGGAGGCGCGCGGCCTCCTCGCCACCGCCCTCGGCCCCCGGGCGCTCGAGGGGGTCCCGAAGTACGTCATGTTCCAGGCCGACCTCGACCGGATGGGTGACGCGCTCGGCGGCTCGGGCGCCGGCGGGATGGGTGGGATCTGACCCGTTACACCCGGTGCAGCCGCCGGGCCGCCTCGGCCACGGAGCCCGACAGGGACGGGTAGACCGTGAACGCCTGCGCGAGCTGGTCGGCGGTGAGCGACTCGGCGACCGCGATCGACACCGGGTGGATCAGCTCGCTGGCGCGGGGGCCGACGACGACCCCGCCGACCACGATGCCGGTGCCGGGGCGGCAGAAGAGCTTCACGAAGCCGTCGTGGATGCCCTGCATCTTGGCCCGCGGGTTGCCGGCCAGTGGCAGGGCGATCGTCTCGGCGTCGATCTCGCCCGCGTCGATCGCGCGCTGCGACCAGCCGACCGTGGCGATCTCGGGGGCCGTGAACACGTTGGAGGAGACCTTCTTCTGGTCCAGCGGCTTCACCGCGTCGCCGAGGAAGTGCCACATCGCGATCCGGCCCTGCATGGCGGCCACGCTGGCCAGCATCAGGATCCCGGTGCAGTCGCCAGCGGCGTACACCCCGCGCGCGGAGGTCCGGGAGACGCGGTCGACCTTGACGAAGCCGGCCTCGTCGGTGATCACGCCGGCGTCCTCGAGCCCGAGGTCGGCGGTGTTGGGCACCGAGCCCAGCGCGAGGATGCAGTGGGACGCCGTGACGGTGCGCCCGTCGGTGAGGGTCACCGTGACCTCGTCGCCCGCGCGGGTCACCGACTCCATGCGTGACTGCGAGAGCACCTCCATGCCGCGGCGGGTGAGCACCTCCTCGAGCACGAGGGCGGCGTCGGCGTCCTCGCCGGGCAGCACGCGGTCGCGGCTCGAGACCAGGGTGACGGGCACCCCGAGCGAGAGGTACGCGCTGGCGAACTCCGCCCCGGTGACGCCGGAGCCGACGACGACCAGCTTCTCGGGCAGCTCGGTGAGGTCGTAGACCTGCTCCCAGGTCAGGATCCGCTCGCCGTCGGGCCGGGCGGTCGGCAGCGTGCGGGGTGCGGCGCCGGTGGCCAGGAGGACCGCGCCGGCCTCGATCACCTGCTCGCCGCCGTCGGCGAGGTCGACGGCGACCTTGCCGGGCCCCGCGAGACGTCCGCGACCGCGGACGACGGTGACGCCCTCGCGGTCGAGCCGGCGGCCGATGTCGGCCGACTGGTCGGCGGCGAGCTGCAGCACCCGCTCGTTGACGCGGGCCAGGTCGACGCTCAGCGTCGAGGCGTGGTCGCCCTCGCGGTCGGTGAAGGTCAGCCCGAGCTCGGAGGCGCCGCCCAGCTCGGCCATCAGCTCGGCGGTCGCGATCAGGGTCTTGCTGGGCACGCAGTCGGTGAGCACCGCCGAGCCGCCGAGACCGTCGGTGTCGACGACGGTGACGTCCGCGCCGAGCTGGGCGGCCACCAGTGCGGCCTCGTAGCCGCCCGGCCCGCCACCGATGATGACGACGTGGTCCCCGGTGTGCTCGGTCAGCGCGGCCATCACAGGTTGATCATGTGGCCGGCGATGCCCTCGACGGCCTCCTTGACCGCCTCCGAGAGGGTCGGGTGGGCGAACACGTTGCGGGCGACCTCGTCGGCGGTGAGGTCCCACTGCCGGGCCAGGGTCAGCGCCGGGAGCAGCTCGGTGACCTCGGGGCCGATCAGGTGCGCGCCGATGATCTCGTTGTACTGCGCGTCGGCGACGATCTTCACGAACCCGACGCCCTCGGCCATGCCGCGCGCCTTGCCGTTGGCCGAGAACGGGAACTGCGCGACCTTGACGTCGTACCCCTTCTCCTTCGCCTGCGCCTCGGAGTAGCCGAACGACGCGATCTGCGGCTGGCAGAACGTCGCGCGCGGGATCATGTCGAAGTCGATCTCGACCGTCTCGGCGCCGGCGATCGTCTCGGCGGCCACGACCCCCATCGCCTCGGCGGTGTGGGCGAGCATCAGCTTGCCGGTGACGTCACCGATCGCGAAGACGTTCTCGAGGTTCGTGCGACCGCGGGCGTCGACGACGATGGCGCCGCGCTCGGTGGCGACGCCGAGGTTCTCGAGGCCGTAGCCCTCGAGCCGCGGGGCGAAGCCGATCGCCTGCAGGACCTTGTCGGCCTCGAGGACCTCCTCGTTGCCGTCCTTGCTGACGGTCACCTTGACCTTGTCGCCCGAGTCGTCGATGGCCTCGACCTTGGTGGAGAGCAGCACCTTCACGCCGAGCTTCTTGTACTGCTTGAGGAGCTCCTTGGAGACGTCGGCGTCCTCCGTCGGCACCATCCGGTCGAGGAACTCCACGATGGTCACGTCGACCCCGAAGTTCTTCATCACGTACGCGAACTCGACGCCGATCGCACCGGAGCCAGCGATGATGATCGAGCCGGGGAGCTGGTCGTCGAGGATCTGCTCCTCGTAGGTGACCACGCGGTCGCTCAGCGTGGTGCCGGGGATCAGCCGGGTGGTGGCGCCGGTCGCGATGACCAGGTGGTCGAAGGTGTGCTGCTCGACGCTGCCGTCGTCCGCCGTGACGTCGATCGACGTCGGCGAGGTGATCGTGCCCCAGCCGTGCACCTCGGTGATCTTGTTCTTCTTCATCAGGAAGTGCACGCCCTTGGCGCTGGCCTCGGCGACACCGCGGCTGCGCTTGTGGGTCACGCCGAAGTCCATCGTGGCGTCACCGGAGATGCCGAAGACGTCCTTCTCCTGGGTGATGATGTGCGCCAGCTCCGCGTTGCGCAGCAGGGCCTTGGACGGGATGCAGCCGACGTTGAGGCAGACACCGCCCCAGTACTTCGACTCGACGACGGCCACCGACTGGCCGAGCTGGGCGGCGCGGATGGCGGCGACGTAGCCGCCCGGGCCCGCGCCGAGGACGAGGACGTTGAAGTGGCTCACGGGCGCCAGCCTACGGCTCGCCTCGCCGGGCGCAGGCCCTGGCTCCACTACGCTGCGCCCGTGACGCTGTACGCCGCCTACGGGACCAACCTGGACCCCGCCCGGATGGTCGAGCGCTGCCCCCACTCCCCCCTGCAGACGACCGGCTGGCTGATCGGCTGGCGGCTGACCTTCGGCGGCGAGGAGCACGGCTGGGACGGCGCACTCGCCACCATCGTCGAGGACCCCCTCGAGCAGGTCTTCGTCGCCGTCTACGACGTCACCGACGAGGACGCCCGCGAGATGGACAAGTGGGAGGCCGCCGACACCGGCCTCTACCGCAAGACCAAGGTCCGGGTCTCCACGCTCACCGGCGAGCTGCTGGTGTGGGCCTACGTCCTCGACGCCTACGAGGGCGGCCTGCCCTCCGCGTCGTACCTCGGCGTCCTCGCCGACGCCGCCGACGCGGCCGACGCACCCGCCGACTACGTCGCCGCCCTCCGCAACCGCCCCTGCCGGTCCCTCGGCAACTGACCCGGGCCGCCGAGGTGGGAGAAATGGCGGTGCGAGGTGGGAGAAATGGCGATGGCCGCTCCGGCCCGATCGCCATCTGCCCCACCTCGGGTGACCATTTCTCCCGCCTCGGCCGGGCGGGCATAGAGTCTCCGGCTGTGACCGAGACGACCTCACCCGCAGACCCGTACGCGCTCGCCCAGGAAGCCGCCGCCAGGCTGCGGGAGCTGACCGGCGTGGAGAGCCACGACGTGGCACTGGTGCTGGGCTCGGGGTGGCTGCCGGCGGTCGACGCGCTCGGCGAGGTGACGGCGGAGATCTCGACGACCGACCTGCCGGGCTTCTCGGCGGCCGCGGTGGCGGGCCACTCCGGCAAGATCCGGTCGGTGCGTGCCGGCGACCGGCAGCTGCTGGTCTTCCTCAGCCGCACCCACTACTACGAGGGCAAGGGCGTCGACGCGGTGGTGCACGGCGTGCGGACGGCGGCCGCGGCCGGGTGCCGGGCCATGGTGCTGACCAACGGCTGCGGCGGCCTGAAGAAGTCCTGGACGCCCGGCACGCCGGTCCTGATCAGCGACCACATCAACCTCACCGGCCGCTCGCCGCTCGTCGGCGCCCGGTTCGTCGACCTCACCGACCTCTACAGCAGCCGCCTGCGCGCGATGTGCCGCGAGGTCGACCCCTCGCTCGACGAGGGCGTCTACGTGCAGTTCACCGGCCCCCACTACGAGACCCCGGCCGAGGTGCGGATGGCCGGCGTGCTCGGCGGCCACCTCGTCGGCATGAGCACCACGCTCGAGGCGATCGCGGCCCGCGAGGCCGGGATGGAGGTGCTCGGCATCAGCCTGGTCACCAACCTCGCCGCCGGCATCTCCGGCAAGCCGCTCAACCACGAGGAGGTCCTCGAGGCCGGCCGCGCCGCCGCGTCCCGGATGGGCGACCTCCTCTCCCGCATCGTCCCGCGGATCTGACCGTGCGGGTCCTCGTCACCGGCGCCGCCGGCGCCATCGGGCAGGTGGTCACGGTCGGGCTCACCGATCGCGGCCACGACGTCGTCGGCCTCGACCGGCTCCCCCCGCCGGAGGGCTCCACCGTGCCGTGGCACACCGTCGACAGCGCCGACGCCGACGCCGTCGCCTCGGTGTTCGCCGAGGCGTCGCCCCACGCGGTCGTCCACCTGGCCGGCCACCCCGGCGAGGCGAACCTCCCCGACTCGCTCACCTCCCACGTGGTGACCACGGCCGCGCTGCTCGACGCGATGGTCGAGCACGGCGTGCGGCGGATGGTCTACGCGAGCTCCAACCACGCCGTCGGCCACACCCCGCGCACCGGGCTGCTCACCGAGGACACCCGGCCCCGGCCCGACACCTTCTACGGCGTCGGCAAGGTCGCTGCCGAGGCGCTGCTCAGCCTGTACGCCGACCGCCGCGGCCTCGACACCGTGGCGTGCCGGATCGGCTCGTTCCTGCCCCAGCCCGAGACCCGGCGCCACCTCTCGACCTGGCTCTCGCACGACGACGGCGTGCGCATGGTCGAGGCCGCCCTGACCGCTCCGGCCCCCGGCTACGCGGTGCTGTACGGCGTCTCCGCGAACAGCCGGGGCTGGTGGGACCTCGAGCCCGGCCGCCGGCTCGGCTACCAGCCGCAGGACGACGCCGAGGAGTTCGCCGACCGGATCGTCGCGCGGGTCGAGGACGACACGGAGGCGGCGTACGTCGGCGGCTCGTTCGTGACGGCCGCCTACGAGCGCCCGGCCCTCGACCGCGCCTGAGCCTCACCACGCCCGTGCCAGTGTCGGGAGCATGACTCTCGGAATCCGCACCCTCGGGACGCCCCCGTCGGGCTCCCCGCTCACCGTCTCCGCCCTCGGCCTCGGCTGCATGGGGATGTCGGAGTTCTACGGCACCGCCGACGAGCAGACCGCGGTCGACACCATCCACCGGGCGCTCGACCTCGGGGTCACCTTCCTCGACACCGCCGACATGTACGGCCCCTTCACCAACGAGGAGCTGCTCGGCAAGGCGCTGACCGGTCGCCGCGACGAGGTGCAGCTGGCCACGAAGTTCGGCAACGAGCGCCGCCCCGACGGCAGCTGGGTCGGCATCAACGGCCGGCCCGAGTACGTCCACGCCGCCTGCGACGCCTCCCTGTCGCGGCTCGGCGTCGACCACGTCGACCTCTACTACCAGCACCGGGTCGACCCCGACGTGCCGATCGAGGAGACCGTCGGCGCCATGGCGGAGCTCGTCGAGGCCGGCAAGGTGCGCCACCTCGGTCTCTCCGAGGCGGCCGCCGACACCGTCCGTCGCGCCCACGACGTCCACCCGATCACCGCGCTGCAGAGCGAGTACTCGCTGTTCACCCGCGACCTCGAGGACGACGTGCTGCCGACCCTCCGCGAGCTCGGCATCGGCCTGGTCGCCTACTCGCCGCTCGGCCGCGGCCTGCTGACCGGCGCGATCGGTGCCGGCGGCTCCGGTCTCGACGAGGGCGACGCGCGCCGCGCCGGACGCTTCCCGCGCTTCGAGGGCGACGCGCTCGAGGCCAACCTCGCGCTGGTCGCGCAGGTCCGCGAGCTCGCCGTGGCCAAGGGCATCACGCCCGGCCAGCTCGCGCTCGCCTGGGTGCTCGCGCAGGGTGACGACGTCGTCCCGATCCCGGGCACCAAGCGGGTCCGCTACCTCGAGGAGAACGTCGCCGCCGCCGACGTCGAGCTCACCGCCGACGACCTCGCGGCGATCGACGCCGCGGTCCCGCGCGATGCCGTCGCGGGCGACCGCTACGCCGACATGTCGTCGGTCAACCGCTGAGCCCGCCTCACGCGAGGTCGAGCCGTGCGGCCAGCGCCTCGCGAGCCTGCGCCGCGTGGCGTCGTACGACGGGGTCGGGGTCGGTGAGCGCGGCCTCGAGGACGGGCACGTGCTCGGTGTCGCCGACGACGGCGAGCGCGCGCAGCGCCTGGGCGCGCACCCGGGGCAGCGCGTGCCCGGCCAGCGCGGCGGCGCCGTCGCCCGCACCCGTGACGTCGTGCCGGGCCGTCACCTTCAGACACATCTCGGCCGGTCGCCAGTGCTCGTCGCCGAGCCCCGCCACGACGGCCGGCCCCGCCGGCTCGTGCCACACGTGCAGCAGCCCGCGGGCGCCCCACGTGCGGACCCAGTGATCGCCCCACGACGCGGGGTCGAGCGCCCGGTCACCGGGTCCGAACGACCGGGCGGCCAGGTAGCGCAGCTCCGGGAGGTGGTCGGCGCGGTCGGCGCCGCCGAGCAGCAGCACGCAGACCGACGCCGTCCCCGGCACGCCGAGGTGGCCGGCGAGCTCGGCCACCAACCGCGCCACCGGGGCGTCGGGGTCACGGGGCGCTGGGAGCTCGGCCGGGTCCACCGACCGATCGTGTCACCCCTCGTGCCAGCCACTAGCCTGCGGCCATGACGACCGACACCTCTGCCCTGCTCGAGCAGGCCCGCGCCTGGGCCGCCGACGACCCCGACGAGGTCACCCGGGCAGAGCTGGACGCGATCATCGCGGACGTCGCCGACGGCGGCGACCCGACCGACCTGGCCGACCGGTTCGCCGGCACGCTCGAGTTCGGGACCGCCGGTCTCCGCGGCGCGCTGGGCGCCGGGCCCAACCGGATGAACCGCGTCGTCGTCACCCGTGCCGCCGCCGGGCTGGCGCGCTACCTGCTCGACCAGGGCGCCGGCCGCGAGGCCTCCGTGGTGATCGGGTACGACGCCCGGCACAACTCCGACGTCTTCGCCCGCGACACCGCCGAGGTGATGACCGGTGCGGGGCTGAAGGCGCTGCTGCTCCCCCGCCCGCTGCCCACCCCGCTGCTCGCCTTCGCCATCCGCGAGCTCGGCTGCGTCGCCGGCGTGATGGTCACCGCCAGCCACAACCCCCCGCAGGACAACGGCTACAAGGTCTACCTCGGTGACGGCAGCCAGATCGTGCCGCCGGCCGATGCCGACATCGCCGCGCGGATCGCGGCCGTCGGTCCGGTCGCCGACGTGCGCCGCGGCCCGGGCGGGAAGGTGCTCACCGAGGACGTCATCGACCGCTACCTCGACACCGTCGCGGACCTCGCCGGCGACGGCCCGCGCGACCTCACGCTCGTCTACACGCCGCTGCACGGCGTGGGCGGCACCTCGGTGCTGCAGGTGCTCGAGACGGCCGGCTTCGACGCGCCGTACGTCGTGCCCCAGCAGGAGGAGCCCGACGCCGACTTTCCGACGGTCGCCTTCCCCAACCCCGAGGAGCCCGGGGCGATGGACCTCGCGATGGCGCTGGCCGCCGACCGCGGGGCCGACCTGGTCGTCGCCAACGACCCCGACGCCGACCGCTGCGCCGCGGCCGTCCCCGGCCCGCACGGCTGGCGGATGCTGCGCGGTGACGAGGTCGGGGCCCTGCTGGCGCACCACCTGCTGCGCACCGGGCGCACCGGCACCTACGCCTGCTCGATCGTCTCCTCGTCCCTGCTCGCCAAGCAGGCGGCGGCGGCCGGCCAGCCGCACGCCGAGACCCTGACCGGCTTCAAGTGGATCGGCCGGGTCGAGGGGCTCGCCTTCGGCTACGAGGAGGCGCTCGGCTACTGCGTCGACCCCGAGCACGTGCGCGACAAGGACGGCGTCTCGGCCCTGCTGCTGCTCTGCGAGCTCGCCGCGCAGGTCAAGGCCGAGGGCCGCACCCTCACCGACGTCCTCGACGACATCGCGACCGAGCACGGCCTCCACGCGACCGACCAGGTCTCCGTGCGGGTCTCCGACCTGTCCGAGATCGGCGCCGCGATGGAGCGGCTGCGTACCTCCCCGCCGTCCAGCCTCGGCGGCCTCGCCGTCGAGCGGGTCGACGACCTCGCCGAGGGCTCCGCTGAGCTGCCGCCGACCGACGGCCTGCGCTACCGCCTCGCGGACGGAGCCCGGGTGATCGTGCGTCCGAGCGGCACCGAGCCCAAGCTCAAGTGCTACCTCGAGGTCGTCGTGCCGGTGCACCCCGACGACGGCGTGGAGGCGGCCCGGATCGCCGCTGCCGGCCGGCTCGACGCGCTCGGTGCCGACATCCGGCTGGCGGCCGGCATCTGAGGGGCTGCCGGACCCCTCAGTCGGCGACGTCGACCACCAGCCGCGGCGGGGCGGTCAGCGTGAACACCCGGAACGGCGTCGGGACGCCGTCGAGCCCGGCCAGCACCTGCGTGTAGCCCTCGAACGTGCCGCCGACGTAGACGTCGTCGACGTCGACGTCGCCGCCGTCCGCGGGCGCGAAGTGCTGCGGACCCTCGTACCCCGCCTCGCCCTCGGCCGGGTAGGTGGTGCCGGAGGCGTAGATGTCCAGCACGGAGTCGCCGCCGAGCCGGACGGTCCTGCCGCTCCCGTCGAGCACGGCCTCGTCGACGTACTTCACCGACCAGCCCGGCACGCCCGTGCCCGCGAACTCCAGCACGATCCGGTCGTAGCCCTCGTGCGAGCCGACGCGGACGTCGGTCAGCACGAGGTCCCAGTCGCCGGAGTTGTCCTGCTCCTGCGCCGCCGTGCCGGCCGGGAACGCCGGACCGTCGGCCGCCTCGCTCGTGGCGGCGCCCGCGGGGCTGTCGGTGCTCGCCCCGTCGGTGGCGGTGGTGGCGGTGGTCTCGTGGGTGCGGTTCGCGTGCCGGGTGCGGTCGCTGCTCGCGGAGCTGTCGGAGGTGTCGTCGCCGCCGCAGCCGGCCAGCACCACGACGGCGACGGCAGCGCCGAGCAGGCGGGCTGTGGCTCGTCGCGTCATCGTCGTCCTCCTCGGCGTGGGGGGACAGCGTACGGCGGGAGGTCAGAGAGTCAGCAGCGCCACGACGACGGCGACGGTCCCGAGTGCCAGGGCCGCGATCTCGGGCCAGGCCCAGCTGCGCTCGACCTGGGCCGCCAGCGCCAGCTGCTCGTCGGAGTAGGGCTTCACGCCCGTGCGGACGCGCGCCTCGTCGACGAGGTGGTGCAGCCGCTCCTCCACGAAGACGGGGTAGGACGTCAGGGCGGTCTGGTTCTTCGCCTTCTGGGTCGGCAGCGACTGGCGCAGCGAGCGGCCGACCGCGGGCGAGACGTAGCGACGGTCGCCGGCGTGGATCGCGACCACCTGCCGCACCGCCACCTTCTCGACCGCGGCGAGCGGGATCCGCGTGGTCGTCACCATGTTGCGCAGCACGACGTGCTGGTCGGTCACCCACAGCCGCGGCCGCAGCATGGACGCCCAGATCAGGGCGGCGGCCAGGGCCGCGATCGCGACGAGCAGGATCGGGAACTGGTCACGGTCGAGCAGCCCGACCACGATCACCGCTCCGGCGAGCACCAGCCCGAGCACGCCGGTGATCCGGCCGCTGGTGGGCCGGAACTGCTCGACCACCTGCTCCGAGGTCTGCTCGCCCACGCCTGCTCCTATGGTCACCGGTTCCCCTCTCCGGGGTTTGGGTCAGCCCCCGCGAGCCACCCTATGCTGGGTCGGTGAGTTCCCCCACCGCTGCACCCGCGGCAGCCGAGGCGACCGCACCCGCGACGGACTTCTCCGACATCACGCGGACCGACGCCTCGCTCCGACGCTTCCTCCACGGCCTCCCCGGCGTCGACCAGGTCGGCGCCGACAAGCGCGCCGCCGGCCTCGGCACCCGCTCGATCAAGACCACCGCCAAGGAGTTCGCCCTCGACCTGGCGATCCGGATGGTCGACCTGACGACCCTCGAGGGCCAGGACACCCCGGGCAAGGTCCGGGCCCTGGCGTCCAAGGCGATGCGCCCCGACCCCGCCGACCCGACCTGCCCGGCCACCGCGGCGGTCTGCGTCTACCCCGACATGGTGCCGGTGGCGAAGGAGACGCTCGGCGACAGCGGCGTGCACGTCGCCGCGGTCGCGACGGCCTTCCCGAGCGGACGCGCCGCCCTCGACATCAAGCTCGCCGACACCCGCGACGCGGTCGAGGCAGGCGCCGACGAGATCGACATGGTGATCGACCGGGGTGCCTTCCTCTCCGGGCGCTACCTCCAGGTCTTCGACGAGATCGTCGCGGTCCGCGAGGCGTGCGTACGCGCCGACGGCAGCTCGGCCCACCTCAAGGTCATCTTCGAGACCGGTGAGCTGCAGACCTACGACAACGTCCGTCGCGCCAGCTGGCTCGCGATGATGGCCGGTGGCCACTTCATCAAGACCTCCACCGGCAAGGTGCAGCCGGCGGCGACCCTGCCGGTCACGCTGGTGATGCTCGAGGCGGTCCGCGACTTCCGCGAGCAGACCGGCCACATGGTCGGCGTCAAGCCCGCCGGCGGCATCCGCACCGCCAAGGACGCGATCAAGTACCTCGTGATGGTCAACGAGGTCGCCGGCCCCGACTGGCTCGATCCCGACTGGTTCCGCTTCGGGGCCTCCACGCTGCTCAACGACCTGCTGATGCAGCGCACCAAGATGCGCACCGGCCGCTACTCCGGCCCCGACTACTTCACCCTGGACTGATCGCGATGGCTGACAACCCCTTCGAGTATGCCCCCGCCCCCGAGTCGCGCAGCATCGTCGACCTCAAGCCGTCCTACGGCCTGTTCATCGACGGTGACTTCGTCGACGGCCACGGCCGGGCCTTCAAGACCATCAGCCCGGCCACCGAGGAGGTCCTCGCCGAGGTCGCCGAGGCCGACCAGGCCGACATCGACGCCGCGGTGAAGGCCGCACGCCGGGCCTACACCCGCGTCTGGTCGAAGATGCCCGGGAGCGAGCGCGCCAAGTACCTCTACCGCATCGCGCGGATCATCCAGGAGCGCGGCCGCGAGCTCGCCGTCCTCGAGTCGCTCGACAACGGCAAGCCGATCAAGGAGTCGCGCGACGTCGACATCCCGACCGTCGCGGCGCACTTCTTCTACTACGCCGGCTGGGCCGACAAGCTCGGGTACGCCGGGTACGGCACCACGCCCGTGGGCGTCGCCGGCCAGGTCATCCCGTGGAACTTCCCGCTGCTCATGCTGGCGTGGAAGATCGCCCCGGCGCTCGCGTGCGGCAACACCGTCGTGCTCAAGCCCGCGGAGACCACGCCGCTGACCGCGCTGCTCTTCGCCGAGATCTGCCAGCAGGCCGACCTGCCGCCGGGCGTGGTCAACATCGTGACCGGCGCCGGCGAGACCGGCCGCGCCCTGGTCGCGCACCCGGACGTCGACAAGGTCGCCTTCACCGGCTCCACCGACGTCGGCCGCGCCATCGCCCGGGCGGTGGCCGGGACTGACAAGTTGGTCACGCTCGAGCTCGGCGGCAAGGCCGCGAACATCGTCTTCGACGACGCGCCGATCGACCAGGCGGTCGAGGGCATCGTCGACGGGATCTTCTTCAACCAGGGCCACGTCTGCTGCGCCGGGTCGCGCCTGCTGGTCCAGGAGAGCATCGCCGAGGAGGTGCTCGAGCGGCTCAAGCGCCGGATGTCGACGCTGCGCATGGGCGACCCGCTCGACAAGAACACCGACGTGGGCGCGATCAACTCCGGCGAGCAGCTCCAGCGGATCCGCGAGCTGGCCGGGGTCGGCGACGCCGAGGGCGCCGAGCGCTGGGAGGTCGCCTGCGACCTGCCGACCAAGGGCTTCTGGTTCCCGCCGACGATCTTCACCGGCGTCTCGCAGGCCCACCGGATCGCCCGCGAGGAGATCTTCGGCCCGGTGCTCTCGGTGCTGACCTTCCGCACCCCCGCCGAGGCGCTCGAGAAGGCCAACAACACGCCGTACGGCCTGTCCGCGGGCGTGTGGACCGACAAGGGCTCGCTGATCCTGCACATGGCCGACCGGCTGCGGGCCGGCGTGGTGTGGGCCAACACGTTCAACAAGTTCGACCCGACCAGCCCCTTCGGCGGCTACAAGGAGTCGGGCTACGGGCGCGAGGGCGGCCGCCACGGCCTCGCGTCCTACCTCAAGGAGGTCGGGGCATGAGCCGCGTGGACGTCCGCAAGACCTACAAGCTCTACATCGGCGGGGCCTTCCCCCGCTCGGAGTCGGGCCACTCCTACGTCGTGAACGACGCGAAGGGAGCCTTCGTGGCCAACGCCTCCCTGGCCTCGCGCAAGGACGCCCGCGACGCCGTGGTCGCCGCGCGCAAGGCCTTCGGCGGCTGGGCCGGCCGTACGGCGTACAACCGGGCGCAGATCCTCTACCGCGTCGCCGAGGTGATGGAGGACCGCCGCCCGCAGTTCGTCGAGGCGGTCCGGCAGTCCGAGGGCCTCGCCGCCGGCAGGGCCGACAAGGTCGTGGACGCCGCGATCGACCGGCTCGTCTGGTACGCCGGGTGGGCGGACAAGATCACCCAGGTCGTCGGCAACGCCAACCCCGTGGCCGGGCCCTACTTCAACCTCTCCACGCCCGAGCCGACCGGCGTCGTCGCGGTGCTCGCCCCGCAGGAGTCGTCGCTGCTCGGGCTCGTGTCGGTGGTCGCACCGGTGATCGTCACCGGCAACACGGCCGTCGTGGTCTCCTCCTACGCGCGGCCGCTGCCCGCGGTCACCTTCAGCGAGGTGCTCGCGACCTCCGACGTGCCCGGCGGCGTGGTCAACCTGCTCACCGGCTCCGCCGCGACGATCGGCCCGTGGCTGGCTGCGCACATGGACGTCAACGCGATCGACCTCACCGGCATCGCCGGCGATGCGGCGCTGGCCACCGACCTCGAGGTCGCGGCGGCGGAGAACCTCAAGCGCGTGCGCCGCGCCCCGGCCGCCGAGCCCGACTGGGCCGTCGAGCCGGGCATCGACCGGATGACCGACGTCCTCGAGACCAAGACGGTCTGGCACCCGATCGGGGTCTGAGCGCCGGTGCGTGCCCGGGTGATCGTCCTCGCCGGCCCCTCCGGGGCCGGCAAGTCCCACCTCGCCGAGCGGCTCGGCGTGCCCGTGCTGCGGCTCGACGACTACTACAAGGACGGCGACGACCCGACCCTGCCGGTGATCACCGACGGCGCGAACGCCGGGCTGGTCGACTGGGACCACCCCGACTCGTGGCTGCACGACGACGCCGTCGCCGCACTCGAGACGCTGTGCCGCGAGGGACGGGCGGAGGTTCCGATCTACGAGATCGCCCGCGACGGGCGCTGCGGCAGCCGGCCGCTCGAGCTCGGGGCGCACGCCGTCTTCGTGGCCGAGGGGATCTTCGCCCAGGAGGTGGTGCCGGCCTGCGCGCGCCTCGGCCTGCTGTCGGCGGCCTACTGCGTGCGGCAGCACCCGGTCGTCACCGCCTGGCGCCGGCTCACCCGTGACCTGCGCGAGCGCCGCAAGCCGCCGCTGGTGCTGGTGCGCCGCGGGTGGGCGCTGTTGCGCGACCAGGCGCGGGTCGTCGAGCACGCGGTCGCCCTCGGCTGCCGCGCAGTCACGCCCGAGGAGGCCTGGCGCGAGCTCCGGCACCTCCGCCAGCCGGCGACCGCCGATGGCTGACCTGCCGGTCTTCGCGCAGCCCGACCGGCGGACGTGCGGGCCGTCGTCGCTCGTCGTCGCGCGGGCGCTGCACGAGCCGTCGTACGCCGTGCGGGTGGGGGCGGCCGCCGGCTTCCGGGCCGAGGTGCTCGCGCTGCACCGGCGCGTGACCGGCTGGACCGACCGCACCGGCCGCCTGCAGCTGCCCTGGCCGCGGGCGCTCGGCACCGCACCGTGGGCCGCGGCCCGCGATCTCGCCGCGACCGTGGGCACGCCGTACCGGACCGGGCGCGTGACGGCCGACACCCTCACCGCGGCGACACCCGAGGCCCCGGTGGCGCTCTACGTCGGCAACCGCTGGTCACCGCGCCACGTCGTGCTGGTGACGGAGTGCCGCGAGGGCACCCTGCGCGTCTACGAGCCGTCGTCGGGCCGCTGGGTCGACCTCCCGCTCGCCGCCCTCCTCGGCCGCCGCTTCCGGCTCGCTGGGTGGGACCGCCCGTGGTTCAGCGTGGCGCCGCGAGCGCGGCGTACGCCGGCTTGATCACGCCGTTGATGATGTCGAGCCGCTCGTCGAAGGGCAGGAAGGCCGACTTCATCGCGTTGATCGTGAACCAGCGCAGGTCGGCGAGGTCGTAGCCGAACGCGTCGACCAGCGACGACATCTCGTGGGTCATCGAGGTGCCACTCATCAGGCGGTTGTCGGTGTTGACCGTGACCCGGAACTGCAGCCGGGTGAGCAGGCCGATCGGGTGCTCGGCGATCGAGGTCGCCGCACCGGTCTGGATGTTGGACGACGGGCACATCTCCAGCGGGATCCGCGCGTCGCGCACGTAGGCGGCCAGGCGGCCGAGCCGGGCGTGGCCGTCGGCGCCGACCTCGATGTCGTCGACGATGCGGACGCCGTGGCCGAGCCGGTCGGCGCCGCACCACTGGATCGCCTGCCAGATCGACGGCAGGCCGAACCCCTCGCCGGCGTGGATGGTGAAGTGGGCGTTCTCGCGCTGCAGGTACTCGAAGGCGTCGAGGTGGCGGGTGGGCGGGTAGCCGGCCTCCGCGCCGGCGATGTCGAAGCCCGCGACGCCGCGGTCGCGCCAGGCGATCGCGAGCTCGGCGATCTCGCGCGAGCGCGCGCCCTGCCGCATCGCGGTCAGCAGCTGCCGGACGACGATCCGGCCGCCGGCCGCTTCCTGGCCCTGGTCGAAGCCGGCCTGCACGGCCGCCACCGTCTGGTCGAGGCTGAGCCCCTCGGCCAGGTGCTGCTCGGGGGCCCAGCGCACCTCGGCGTACACGACCCCGTCGGCGGCGAGGTCCTCGACGCACTCGCGCGCCACGCGCGCGAGCGCCTCGGAGGTCTGCATCACCGCGACGGTGTGGTCGAAGGTCTCGAGGTAGCGCTCGAGCGACCCCGAGTCCGCCGCGTCGCGGAACCACCGGCCCAGCCCCTCGGCGTCCTGCGCCGGCAGGTCGTGGCCGATCTCGTGAGCGAGCTCGAGCACGGTGGCAGGACGCAGCCCCCCGTCGAGGTGGTCGTGGAGCAGGACCTTGGGTGCGCGCAGCACCTCGTCGCGGGTGGGGGTGGTCACCCCCCTATCCTTCCATCCCATGCGCACCTTCACGACGCTCGACGAGGTCGCCTCCGCGGTCGGCGAGGAGCTCGGCACCTCCGACTGGGTCACGATCGACCAGGCGCGGGTCGACCGGTTCGCCGACGCGACCGGCGACCACCAGTGGATCCACGTCGACGTCGAGCGGGCGAAGCACGGCCCCTTCGGCGGCACCATCGCCCACGGCTACCTGACCCTCTCGCTCGTCCCGTGGCTCGGCAGCCAGGTGTTCAGCCTCGAGACCCCCGGCGCCAAGCTCAACTACGGCGTGAACAAGGTCCGCTTCCCCCACCCGGTCCCCGTCGGCTCCCGCATCCGGGCCACCGTCGCGGTCGCCGACGTCACCGACCTCCCCGCCGGCAAGCAGCTCACCCTGACGTACGTGATCGAGATCGAGGGCGTCGACAAGCCCGCCTGCGTCGCCGAGACCGTCGTACTCCTGCTGTCGTAGCCGACCTCTCCCGCCGAGGTGGGAGAAATGGCGACCCGAGGTGGCAGAAATGGCGGTCAAGGTCTGGGCCGGCACCCACTTTCCGCTGCTGCGCCCGCACCTAGTGCCTACCGTGGCCCGATGTTGACCCGACTGCTCGCAGGCACCGGGCGACGACTGCCCACGTTCGCCCTCGCCGGACTCGTGCTCGCGCCCGCGCTCGCGTCATCGGCCGGGGCGGCGCGCTTGATCACGGGCAAGGACATCAAGGACGACACGTCACGACCGCTGACGTGAAGGACCACTCGCTCAAGCTGAGGGACTTCTCCGACACCGCGCGTGCCGGCCGGCAGGGCGCGCCGGGGGCATCGTTCGTCGGGTCTGACTGCGTGGTACCCGGAAGCGGCTCCGGGACCGGGCCGGGCACCGTCGAGATGCACGTGGCCGACAACGGCGACATCACTCTCACCTGCTTCGTCGAAGTCCTGGGCGCCGACACCGACGGCGACGGCTTTCACACCCAACGGCGGGGACTGCAACGACGCCGACCCAGCGACGTACCCAGGTGCGCCCGAGCTGCCCGACGGCATCGATCAGGACTGTGACGGTATCGACGGCTGACGGCTGTCACCCGATCGCCATTTCTCCCACCTCGCGTCGCCATTTCTCCCACCTCGCGTCGCCATTTCTCCCACCTCGGCGGGTCAGGCGATCCGGTCGATCACCAGGGGGTCCGGGGTGTACGACGTGCCGGGCGGGGCGATGTCGTAGCCGCCGTCGAGCGAGGCGAGGGCGCGGTCGAAGCGGTCGGCGTCGTCGGTGAGGAGCGTGAACAACGGCGCTCTCGCGGTGACGGCGTCGCCGGGGCGGGCGTGCCAGACGACGCCGGCGCCCGCCTGCACGGGGTCCTCCTTGCGGGCCCGGCCCGCGCCGAGGCGCCAGGCAGCCAGCCCGACGGCCATGGCGTCGAGCCGGGTGAGCACGCCGTCGGACGGTGCGGTGACGACGTGCTGCTCGCGGGCCGTCGGCAGCGGGGCGTCGGGGTCGCCGCCCTGGGCGCGGACCATCGCCTGCCACGCGTCCATGGCCGAGCCGTCGGCGAGCCGGTCTGCCGGGTCGACGTCCTCGCGCCCGGCGCCGGCGAGCATCTCGCGAGCGAGGGCGAGGGTGAGCTCGACGACGTCGGCAGGGCCGCCACCGGCCAGCACCTCGACCGACTCCGCGACCTCGATGGCGTTCCCGGCGGTGCGGCCGAGCGGCGTCGACATGTCGGTGAGCAGCGCGACCGTGTGCACACCGGCGTCGGTGCCGAGGCCGACCATGGTCCCGGCCAGCTCGCGGGCCCGGTCGAGGTCCTTCATGAAGGCTCCCGTGCCGACCTTGACGTCGAGCACCAGCGCGCCGGTGCCCTCGGCGATCTTCTTGCTCATGATCGACGACGCGATCAGCGGGATGGCCTCGACGGTGCCGGTGACGTCACGCAGCGCGTACAGCTTCTTGTCGGCGGGCGCGAGGCCGTCACCCGCCGCGCAGATCACGGCGCCGACCGACTCGAGCTGCGCGAGCATCTCGTCGTTCGACAGCGCCGCCCGCCAGCCCGGGATCGACTCGAGCTTGTCGAGCGTGCCACCCGTGTGGCCGAGGCCCCGCCCCGACAGCTGCGGCACCGCGACGCCGCAGGCGGCCACCAGCGGGGCCAGGGGCAGGGTGATCTTGTCGCCGACGCCCCCGGTCGAGTGCTTGTCGGCGGTCGGCCGCGAGAGCGAGGAGAAGTCCATCCGCTCCCCCGACGCGATCATCGCGGCGGTCCACCGCGAGATCTCGTGCCGGTCCATACCGTTGAGCAGCACCGCCATCGCCAGTGCCGACATCTGCTCGTCGGCGACGGCGCCGCGCGTGTAGGCGTCGACGACCCAGTCGATCTGGCTGTCGGTCAGTGCCGCGCCGTCGCGCTTGGCGATGATCACCTCGACGGCGTCGTGGGCCTCGCTCACCGCACCCCCAGGTCGTCGGGCCCGAACGCGTCGGGCAGCACCTGGTCCATGCTCCTGACGCCGTGCGGGGTCATCAGGGAGAGCTCGCGGCCGCCGTGCTCGACCAGCAGCTGCCGGCAGCGGCCGCACGGCATGATCAGCTCCTGCGCGCCGTTCACGCACACGAAGTGGGTCAGCCGTCCCCCGCCGCCCTCGATGAGCGACGAGACCAGTCCGCACTCCGCGCACAGCGTCACGCCGTACGCCGCGTTCTCGACGTTGCATCCCACGACCACCCGGCCGTCGTCCACCCGCGCCGCGGCGCCCACGGGGTAGTGGGAGTAGGGCGCGTACGCGCGCCTCATCGCCGCGACAGCGGCTTCCGTGAGCCCTGCCCAGTCGTCCGGGGCCAGTCGATCCACCGGCGTGCCTCCTCCGTGTCGGGGCCAGCCTCGCGCACGAGCACGCGCTTCGGCCACCCGACCCCTTGGCAACCCCCGACAACATCGCAACTCGATAACCATCGGAAGTCACCCCTGCAGCAGGATCACAGCGGCCCTGTCCAGCATGTACGGTGCCGAGCGACGCCCTCGAAGTACGTGGGGCGCGAATGGACCTGGAGGACAATTGTGATCAAGTTGAGGAAGGCCGTCGTCGGAGCCGTCGGCCTGCTCGTGGCGTCCACGGCGCTGGTCGCCTGTGGTGACGCACCGGAGGACTCCGGCAGCGACTCGGGCAGCCAAGCCAGCGACTTCCTCCCGTGCATCGTGTCCGACGCGGGTGGTTTCGACGACAAGTCGTTCAACCAGCTCAGCTACGAGGGCCTGAAGAAGGCCGCCGACGAGCTCGGCAGCGACTTCAAGGCCGTCGAGTCGAACAGCGAGAACGACTACGCGCCGAACCTCGAGAGCCTCGTGTCCGAGGGCTGCGACACCCTGGTGACGGTCGGCTTCGCGCTGGCCGCCGCGACCAAGGAGTCCGCCGCCGCGAACCCTGACCTCGAGTACGTCCTGATCGACGACGCTGCCGACGGTGGCGACGACGGCCAGACCTTCGACGGCAAGGCGGACCAGCCGAACATCAAGCCGCTGCTCTACGACACCGCGCAGGCCGCGTTCCTCGCGGGCTACGCCGCGGCTGACTACTCCAAGACCGGCGTCGTCGGCACCTACGGCGGCCAGCCGTACCCGACGGTGACGATCTTCATGGACGGCTTCCTGCAGGGCGTCGAGTACTACAACCAGGAGAAGGGCGCCGACGTCAAGGTCGTCGGCTGGGACGGCAAGAACGGCTCCTTCACCGGTGGCTTCGAGGCCAACCAGGCGGCGACCAACACCGCCGCGCAGCTGCTCGACCAGGACGTCGACGTGATCATGCCGGTGGGTGGCCCGATCTACCAGGGCGCGCTGACCGCGATCGCCGACTCCGGCAAGGACGTCGCGATGATCGGCGTGGACGCCGACGTCTTCAACACCGACCCGAACACCCAGGACGTCATCCTGACCTCGGTGATGAAGGGCATGGACGTCTCGACCTACGAGGCGATCATGCAGGCCGGCGAGGGCGACCTGGACATGACGCCGTACATCGGCACCCTCGAGAACGAGGGCGTCGGCCTGGCGCCGTTCCACAACTTCGAGAGCAAGGTCTCCCCCGACCTGCAGGGCGAGCTCGACACGGTGAAGGCCGGCATCATCGACGGCTCGATCCCGGTCAAGTCCTACCTCAACCAGTAGTTCCAGCACCTCGACCAGAGGGGGAGGCCGCGGTTGCGGTCTCCCCCTCTGGTCGTCCCGGGCCGGGCCCGCTGGAGCCTCTCCAGCCCTGGCCCCCCCACCCCGCAGCCGTCCCCTAGGATCCCCCCATGCAGCTCGCTCTGAGGCACATCACCAAGCGCTTCGGCTCGCTGGTCGCCAACGACGACATCTCCCTGACCGTCGAGCCCGGCGAGATCCACTGCCTGCTCGGTGAGAACGGCGCCGGCAAGTCGACGCTGATGAACGTCCTCTACGGCCTCTACGGCGCCGACGAGGGCGAGATCGTGCTCGACGGCGAGGTCCAGTCGTTCTCGGGCCCGGGCGACGCCATCGCGGCCGGCATCGGCATGGTGCACCAGCACTTCATGCTCATCCCGGTGTTCTCCGTCTCCGAGAACGTCATGCTCGGCCACGAGGCCACCGGCTTCGCGGGCTCCCTCGACCTCGACGCCGCCCGCACCCGGGTCCGTGAGATCTCCGACCGGTTCGGCTTCCACGTCAACCCCGACGCGATCGTCGAGGACCTCCCGGTCGGCGTTCAGCAGCGGGTCGAGATCATCAAGGCGCTTTCCCGGGACGCCGAGGTGCTGGTCTTCGACGAACCCACGGCGGTGCTGACGCCCCAGGAGACCGACGAGCTGATGGAGATCATGCGCCAGCTCCGTGCCTCCGGGAAGGCGATCGTCTTCATCACCCACAAGCTCCGCGAGGTCCGCGAGGTCGCCGACCGGATCACGGTGATCCGGCTCGGCAAGGTCGTCGGCGAGGCGAGCCCGACCGCCAGCAATGCCGAGCTGGCCTCGCTCATGGTCGGGCGCCCGGTCGAGCTCACCGTGCACAAGGAGCCCCCGACGCTGGGTGCAGACGCCCTGGTGGTCTCGGGGCTCACCGTGGCTGACGCGAACGGCCTCGTGCACGTCAACGACATCAGCTTCACGATCCGTGCCGGGGAGGTGCTGGCGGTCGCCGGCGTCCAGGGCAACGGCCAGACCGAGCTCACCGAAGCGCTGCTGGGCCTGCAGGAGCACGTGATCGGCTCGATCACGCTCGACGGCAAGGAGCTGGTCGGCCGCTCGGTGCGTCAGATCCTCGACGTGGGCGTCGGGTTCATCCCCGAGGACCGCCAGGCCGACGGGCTCGTCGGTGAGTTCACGATCGCCGAGAACCTGATGCTCGACCGGTCGTTCGGGGCGCCGTTCGTCAGGGCGGCGGCGGTGCAGCGCGCCGAGCTCGAGGCCTTCGCCGAGCGCACGCTGAGCGAGTACGACATCCGTGCACCCGGCATCTCCACCCAGGCGGACATGCTGTCGGGAGGCAACCAGCAGAAGCTCGTGGTCGCCCGCGAGCTCTCCCGCGACCTGCGCCTGCTCGTCGCGGCCCAGCCCACCCGCGGCGTCGACGTCGGGTCGATCGAGTTCATCCACCAGCAGATCGTCGCCACCCGCGACTCCGGCGTACCGGTGCTGGTGGTCTCCACCGAGCTCGACGAGGTGACCGCCCTGGCCGACCGGATCATGGTCGTCTACCGCGGCCAGGTCGTCGGCATCGTGCCCGCCGACACGCCCCGCGAGGTGCTGGGTCTGATGATGACCGGAGAACGACCGGCAGGAGAGGTGGCATGAGCCGCGCCGACGAGCAGTCCGAGCAGCCCGGGCAGTCCGAGCAGCCGGCCCCGACTCCCGACGACGACGCCGCCGGGCAGGAGCAGCCCGAGGTCGAGCCCGACAACCGGTGGCGCGAGGCGCTGATCTCCATCACCACCGGTGACGCCATGGTGGCCGTGCTCTCGGTGCTGCTGGCGGTGCTGGTCGGGTCGTTGATGATCCTGCTGACCGACGAGAACGTGCGCGACTCGATCGGCTACATCACCGCCCGCCCGTCCGACTTCTTCAACGCCTCCTACGACGCCATCTCGGGCGCCTACAGCGCGTTGTTCCGCGGGTCGATCTACAACACCCGCGCCACGGACCTCGAGACCGGCATCCGGCCGCTCACCGAGACGCTGAAGTTCGCCGGCCCCCTGATCGCCGCCGGACTCGGCGTCGGCCTCGCCTTCCGGGCCGGACTGTTCAACATCGGTGGCCGCGGCCAGATGCTGCTGGCGGGCGCCGCTGCCGGGTGGATCGCCATCAACGTGGACGCGCCGATCTGGGTGCACCTCCCCCTGGCCATCGTGGTCGGCGTCGTCGTGGGGGCCCTGTGGGCCGGACTCGCCGGTCTGCTCAAGGCGCGCACCGGGGCCCACGAGGTGATCGTGACGATCATGCTCAACTACGTCGCGTTCTACCTCGTCTTCTACGCCCTCTCGCAGCAGAGCCTGCTCCAGGCGCCGAACTCGGTGAACCCCAAGTCGCTGCCGATGGACTCCTCGGCGATCATGCCGAAGATCCTCGGCGACACCTACAACCTCCACCTGGGCTTCCTGCTGGCGCTCGTCGCCGTCTTCGTCGTCTGGTGGATCCTCGAGCGTTCGTCGCTGGGCTACCGGTTCCGTGCCGTCGGCATCAACCCGAGCGCCGCCCGCACGGGTGGCATCGACGTCGGCCGGACGTACGTGACCGTGATGCTGATCTCCGGAGCCCTCATCGGTCTCGCGGGCACCAACCAGGTCCTGGGCACCGTCCCCAGCGGCGTCACGGTCGACCTCGACGCCGGTATCGGCTTCGACGCGATCACGGTCGCGCTGCTGGGTCGCTCCCGCCCGTTCGGGATCCTCGCCGCCGGCCTGCTGTTCGGCGCGTTCAAGGCGGGCGGCTTCTCGATGCAGGTCTCCCAGGGCATCCCCGTCGACATCGTGCTGGTCATCCAGTCGCTGATCGTGCTGTTCATCGCCGCTCCCCCGTTGGTGCGGGCGATCTTCCGGATGCCCCAGAAGGAGGCGAAGTGAGCGAGCACACCCCTCCGGTGCAGACCGACAGGGCCGGCACCACCGTGACCGACGAGCCGGCCGTGATCGTGGTCGTGAGCCGCAAGACGCCGGTGATGTTCGGCCTGCTCACGCTCGCCCTCGCCGCCGTCGCCTGGTTCGTCCCACAGCCGGGCGAGACCACCTTCCGGCTCTCGACCGCCAACGACCTGTTCCAGATCCCCGACGTCACCGTCTCCTCGCAGGGGACGGCCTGGCTGATGGTGGCCCTGCTGGCGGTCTGCACGGCAGAGTCGGCCCGCCGCTACCACGCGCGCAAGCGCACGCCGCTGTGGCTGGTGGCGCTGTTCTCCCTGTTGATGATGATCGGCTTCCTCTCCTGGGCGGCGTCCGGTGGCACCGTGCCGGTGATCGGCCTGCTGGCGGGCTCGCTCGCCCTGGCGGTGCCCCTCGTCTTCGGGGCGCTCGGCGGCGTGCTCGGGGAGCGCTCCGGCGTGGTCAACATCGCCATCGACGGTCAGCTGCTGGCCGGCGCTTTCGCCGCCGCGCTCGTGGGCTCCGTGACGGGGTCGGCGTGGGCAGGCGTGGCCGGCGCGGCGGTGGCCGGGTTGCTCGTGGCCTCGATCCTGGCGCTGTTCGCGATCAACTACTACGTCGACCAGGTGATCGTCGGCGTGGTGCTCAACGTGCTGGTCATCGGCGTCACCAGCTTCATGTTCTCCCAGGTGCTGGCGCCCAACACCGCCTCGCTCAACACCCCGCCGCGGCTCAGCGCCGTGGCGATCCCGCTGCTGTCCGACATCCCGGTCATCGGCCCGATCCTCTTCCGCCAGTCGCCGATCGTCTACCTGCTCTACGTCGCCGTCGCGGCGGTGACCTGGTCGCTCTACCGCACCCGTTGGGGCTTGCGCGTGCGGTCGGTCGGCGAGCACCCGATGGCGGCCGACACGGTCGGAATCAACGTCAACCGCACCCGGTGGCGGACGGTCCTGCTGGCCGGCGCCATCGCGGGCGGCGGCGGCGCCTTCTACACCCTCGTCTCCGTGCAGGCGTTCAACCGCGAGATGACCGGCGGTGCCGGCTACATCGCCCTGGCTGCGGTGATCTTCGGCAAGTGGGACCCGATCCGGGCGACGCTGGCGGCGCTGCTCTTCGGCTTCGCGTCCAACCTGCAGGGCGTGCTGTCGGTGCTGGGCTCCCCCGTGCCGAGCCAGCTCATGCTGATGCTGCCCTACGTCGTGACGATCTTCGCCGTGGCCGGCCTCGTCGGCCGCTCGCGCCCGCCCGCGGCAGACGGCATCCCGTACCGGAAGGGCTAGCCCGGCCCGGCCGACGGACCGGTCAGCTGAGGGCCGCGACGGCGGCCTCGGCGAGGACGCGCGCGCCGATCGAGGTCGCGCCGTCGTCGACGCGCAGGTTGCCCTGGTGGAGGTCGTACGTCGGGCCACCCGGCGTCCGAGTGCCGAGTCGCGCCATGGCGCCGGGCACCCGGTCGAGGTACCAGCCGAAGTCCTCGCCACCGAGGCTCTGGCTGGTGCCGACCCGCCCCTCGGGGCCGACGGCACGCTCGATCGCGCGCCCGAGCAGCTTGGTGGAGGCGAGGTCGTTGACCACCGGCGGCACGCCGCGGCGGTAGTCGATCTCGGCGGTCACGCCGTACGGCGCCACGATGTCCTCGATCATCGAGCGCACCAGCTCCTCGGCGTCGGCCCAGGCCACGGCGTCGAGCATGCGGACCGTGCCGGCGACCTGGCCGGTGTCGGGGATGACGTTGTGGGCGGACCCGGCCCGGACCATGCCCCAGACCACGCTGACCCCCGCGCGGGGGTCGAGGCGGCGCGACAGGATCGCCGGCAGCTCGGTGATCACCTTGCCCAGGGCGAAGGTGAGGTCCTCGGTGAGGTGCGGGCGCGAGGTGTGCCCGCCGCGGCCGTTCAGCCGCACCGACAGGGCGTCGGCCGCGCCGGTGAGCGGGCCCTCGCGCAGCCCGATCTGGCCGACGTCGAGGGTGGGGTCGCAGTGGAGCATGAAGATCCGGGAGACCTCGTCGAGGGCACCGGCGTCCATGAGGTGCAGGGCTCCGCCGGGCATGACCTCCTCGGCGGGCTGGAAGAAGAGCCGCACCCGCCCGGGCAGCTGGCCGCGGGCCTGCAGCTCGGCCAGCGCGTACGCCGCGCCCACGAGGCCGGCGGTGTGGACGTCGTGACCGCACGCGTGCGCGACGCCGGGCACCACGCTCGACCACGGGTCGCCGGTGGTGTCGGCGACCGGCAGCGCGTCGAGGTCGGCGCGCAGGGCGACCAGCGAGCGGCCGTCGCCGACCTCGGCGATCACGCCGCTGCCGGGCAGCCGGGTCACCCGCAGGCCTGCCTCGCCGAGCAGGTCGGCGACCACCGCGGTGGTGCGGGTCTCCGCCCAGGAGAGCTCGGGGTGGGCGTGCAGGTCGCGTCGGAGGTCGACCAGCTCGTCGGCGTACTTGTCGACGACGTGCTCGATGGTCCTGCTGGCGTCGGAGGGATCGGGCTGTGACATGACCCGGCCAAGGTTAGTTCACCGCGGGTTCGCCCGGGGCATCGCGGTGGAAACGCGGCCGGGCCCCGGACGTCACGTCCGGGGCCCGGCCGGTGGTGCGGACCGGTCGGCCGGGTGTCAGGCCACCCAGCTCACGATCTTGCCGAACGGCGGTGCCTCGGCGAGCGCGTTGGTGCTCGCCCACAGCTGCCCGCCCCTGTACTCCAGCGCGGCCGGCATGGTCGGCTCCTTGAACGCCGACGCGGTGTCGGAGCCCGCAGGCAACTGCATCACGGTGTTCGCGAACAGCTGGGACACGTACGCGTCGCCCTCGGGCGTCACCGCCACGCCCACCGGGGTGACGAAGTCGGCGACGTCCCCGGTGACGTCACCGGTGTCGGGGTCGAGCGTGAAGAGGTGGCCGAGCGGGATCTGCTCCCCGAAGCCGCCACCGAGCGTGGTGACCCACAGCGACCCGTCGGGACCGACCTCGACGTCGGTCGGCACGGGCTCGCCGACGTAGGTCTCGCCGACCACGCAGTCGGGCAGGCCGAGCTGGGTCACGAGCTCCTGGGAGAGCACGAACTCCGGGGGCGGGAGCACGGCGACCGTGTCGACCGTGCCGTCACCGGTGACCGAGAAGATCGCGTTCGCCGCCGCGTCGGCGACGTACACGATGCCGCCCGCCTGGGCGGTCGCGTAGGGGTGCGACTCGACGATGCCGGTGTACGACGGCGGCCCGAAGTCCGCCGTGGGCCACTGGGCCGCGCACTCCTCGGCCAGCCCGGAGACGCCGTACGTGGTGCTGGCGTCGGGGTTCTCGGCGGCCTCGAAGTCGGAGATGTTCGCCAGGGTGGTGACCTGGGCGTCCTGGTCGAGCTGCTTGATCGTGGTCCTGCCGCTGTTCTTCGTCACCGCGAAGGTGACGACGTGCTGGCGGTAGGACACCGCGCCGACCTCGCCCTTCTTGACGTGGACGAAGACCTTCGGGTCCTTGCCGGGCCGGACGCGGGCGAGGTTGCCGACGAAGTTCTCGGAGACCCAGACGTTGCCGGCCGGGGTGACGGCCATGCTGAGCGGCGTGATCAGGCCCTTGGCGAACGGGCGCTCGGCTGCCGGCCGGGCGGTCGCCGGCGCGGCGGTGCCCACCAGCGGGACGGCCAGGGCGGCCGCCGCCAGTAGGGCGATGGTGTGGCGATGCATGGAGTTACCCCCTCCAGGTTGGATGTGTCGGACACGCGGCCCCGAGATCCAACGTGCGATCGTCATGCTGCTCCCGGGAGTGTCCCGAGCGGAGGGGGTGGATGTCACTACCCCCGGGGAACTGTGCGGGCAGTGTGCGAGTCCGTCAGCCGCGCTCGGTGTCGTACGCCGCGAGCAGGCGGTCGGCGGCGGCCGGGGCGGCCAGCTCGCCGGCGAGGACGGCGGACCGAACCTCGTCACGGATCGCGCGTACGCCGGGTGAGCGGCGCAGCCGGTCGGCGAGCTCGTCGCGGACCAGCGCCCAGGTGAAGTCGAGCTGCTGGTGCGCGCGCTTGTCGGCCAGGCCGGTGTGGCCGAGGTGCTCGCGGTGGGCGAGCACACGCTCCCACACCTCGTCGACACCGGTGCCGGTGAGCGCCGAGCAGGTGACGACCGGGGGCGCCCAGGCGCCGGGGCCGTGCACCAGGCGCAGGGCTCCGGCGAGCTCGCGGGCGGCCGAGCGGGCGTCGCGCTCGCCGTCGCCGTCGGCCTTGTTCACCGCGATCACGTCGGCGATCTCGAGGATGCCCTTCTTGATGCCCTGCAGCTGGTCACCGGTGCGGGCGAGAGTGAGGAAGAGGAAGGTGTCGACCATGCCGGCCACGGTGACCTCGGACTGGCCGACGCCGACGGTCTCGACGAGCACCACGTCGTACCCCGCGGCCTCGAGCACGCCCATCGCCTGGCTGGTCGCGCGGGCGACGCCGCCGAGGGTGCCGGCGGCCGGCGACGGACGGATGTAGGCGTGCGGGTCGGCCGCGAGCCGGGACATGCGGGTCTTGTCGCCGAGCACCGAGCCGCCGGTGCGCACGCTGGAGGGGTCGACGGCGAGCACGCCGACGCGGTGGCCGTCGGCGGTGAGGCGGGTGCCGAGCGCCTCGATGAACGTCGACTTGCCGACGCCGGGGACTCCGGAGATCCCGACCCGGACGGCAGGCGAGTCCGGGCCGACCGCGAGCGTCGCGAGCAGCTCGCGGGCGGCGGTGCGGTGGGCGGGCTTCGACGACTCGACGAGGGTGATCGCGCGCGAGACCGTGGCCCGGTCACCGCGCCGCACGCCCTCGGCCAGCGCCGCGACGTCGGGTGCCACCGGGCGGCTCACGCCGCCGGGTGGCCGAGCTGCTCGGAGAGCTTGGCGAGCAGGTCGAGCGCGGACTCCGCGATCACCGTGCCGGGCAGGAACACCGCCGCTGCACCCATCTCCCGCAGGGTCTCCACGTCGTCGGGCGGGATCACGCCGCCGATGACGACCATGATGTCGGGCCGGCCGCGCTCCGCGAGCGCGCGGCGCAGCTCGGGCAGCAGGGTCAGGTGGCCCGCGGCGAGCGAGGACACGCCGACCACGTGGACGTCGTTGTCGACGGCCTGCTGGGCGACCTCGTCGGGCGTGGAGAACAGCGGCCCCACGTCCACGTCGAAGCCCATGTCGGCGAAGGCGCTGACCACGACCTTCTGCCCGCGGTCGTGGCCGTCCTGGCCCATCTTGGCCACGAGGATGCGGGGGCGGCGGCCCTCCTCCTCCTCGAAGCGGTCGGCTGCGGCGACGACCTGCTCGACGAGCCGGTCGCCGGACGCGCCGGACTCGTCGCGGTACACGCCGCTGATCGTACGGATCGTCGCCTGGTGACGGCCGAAGACCTTCTCCAGCGCGTCGGAGATCTCGCCGACGGTCGCCTTGGCGCGGGCCGCGTCGACGGAGAGGGCGAGCAGGTTGCCGTCGAGTCCGGTCGACGGGCCGGCCTCGGCGGCGCGGGTCAGCGCGTCGAGCGTGCGCTGCACCCCCTCGTCGTCGCGCTCGGCACGCAGCCGCTCGAGCTTGGCCATCTGCTGGCGGTAGACGTCGTCGTTGTCGACGCGCAGCACGTCGAGGCGCTCCTCGGCGGCGAGCCGGTAGGTGTTGACGCCGATCACCTTCTGCACCCCGGAGTCGATGCGGGCCTGGGTGCGCGCCGCGGCCTCCTCGATGCGGAGCTTGGGGATGCCCTGCTCGATGGCCCGGGCCATGCCGCCGGCCTCCTCGGCCTCGCGGATGTGCGCCCACGCGCGCTCGGCGAGGTCGTGGGTGAGCCGCTCGACGTACCAGGAGCCGCCCCACGGATCGATGCTGCCGGTGGTGCCGCTCTCCTGCTGCAGCAGCAGCTGGGTGTTGCGGGCGATGCGCGCGGAGAAGTCCGTGGGCAGCGCGATCGCCTCGTCGAGCGCGTTGGTGTGCAGCGACTGGGTGTGACCCTGGGTCGCGGCCATCGCCTCCACGCAGGTGCGCGCCACGTTGTTGTAGACGTCCTGGGCGGTCAGCGACCAGCCGCTCGTCTGGCTGTGGGTGCGCAGGCTCAGCGACTTGGGGTTCTGCGGGTCGAACTGCCGCACGAGCCGCGCCCACAGCGCGCGGGCCGCGCGGAGCTTGGCGACCTCCATGAAGAAGTTCATGCCGATGCCCCAGAAGAACGACAGCCGCGGCGCGAACCGGTCGATCCCGAGGCCGGCGTCGAGGCCGGCACGGAGGTACTCGACACCGTCGGCGAGCGTGTACGCGAGCTCGAGGTCGGCGGTCGCCCCGGCCTCCTGGATGTGGTAGCCGGAGATCGAGATCGAGTTGAAGCGCGGCATCTCCTCGGCCGTGTAGCGGAAGATGTCGGAGATGATCCGCATGCTCGGCTGCGGCGGGTAGATGTAGGTGTTGCGGACCATGAACTCCTTGAGGATGTCGTTCTGGATGGTCCCCGTGAGCAGCGCCGGCTTCACCCCCTGCTCCTCCGCCGCGACGATGTAGAGGGCGAGCACCGGCAGCACGGCGCCGTTCATGGTCATCGACACCGACATCTGGTCGAGCGGGATGCCGTCGAAGAGCGTGCGGGCGTCGTAGATCGAGTCGATCGCCACGCCCGCCATGCCGACGTCGCCGCGCACCCGCGGGTGGTCGGAGTCGTAGCCGCGGTGGGTGGCGAGGTCGAAGGCGACCGAGAGCCCCTTCTGCCCGGCCGCGAGGTTGCGGCGGTAGAACGCGTTGGACTCCTCGGCCGTGGAGAACCCGGCGTACTGGCGGATCGTCCACGGCTGGGTCGTGTACATCGTCGGGTAGGGGCCGCGGAGGAACGGCGTGAGGCCGGGGAAGGTGTCGAGTGCGTCGAGACCGGCGAGGTCGTCCCTCGTGTAGAGGCCCCTGACCTCGATCCCCTCCGGGGCCTGCCACGGCTCCGCGGCGTCGGGCGCCGGCGCCGACCGGGGTGCGTCACCGGAGAGCGGGAGGCCGCTGAAGCTGAGGGGGACCGTCATCGCAGCGCCTCCCGGGTGCGGGTGAGGAACGCCAGCGCGTCGACGCCCATCGCGCAGGAGTCGTCGACCTCGAGGTCGCGTGGCTTGCCGGCGAGGATCACCCGCCGGGCTCCGGAGGCGCGCAGCGCCGCGACGAGGGGGGCGCCCCACTCGGCGTACGTCGCGTCGGTGCCGGCGAGGCAGACGACCGGCTGCCCGGCGTACGCCGCGAGCACGTCGTCGACGCCGGCGGTGGCGCCGGCGACCTCGACGGCCACGCCCCCGGCCGCGAACAGGTTGCCGGCGAAGGTCGCCCGCGCAGTGTGCGAGGCGATGCTGCCCATGGTCGCGAGGAAGACCGGTTGCGCGACCGGATCGTCGCGCAGGGCCTCGAACGCCGCGCCGTAGCGCCGCACCTCCGGCGCGGTCGGGTCGGCGGGCCGCTCGGGCAGTGTCTCGCCGAGGTGGGGGAACTCGGTGACGCCGGTGAGCGGGCGGCGGCGGGTGGCGACCTGGCGGTCGCGCTCCGCGACAGTGGCCGTGACCAGCTCGTCGAGGTCGGCACCGTCCTCGAGCCGGCCGAAGAGCTCCCAGGCTGCGCGCGCGAGGTCGTCGGTCAGCTTCTCGACCACGTGGGCTCCCCCGGCGGGATCGGCGACCCGGGCGAGGTGCGACTCGGAGATCAGCAGGCTGGAGGTGTTGCGCGCGATCCGGCGACCGAAGGCATCGGGGACCCCGAGCGGGGTGTCGAAGGGCAGCACGGTCACCGCCTCCGCCCCCCCGACACCGGCGGCGAACGCGGCGACGGTGGTGCGCAGCATGTTCACCCAGGGGTCGTACGCGCTCATCATCGGGCGGCTGGTGACGACGTGCTGGCGCTGCGCGACCGGCTTCGCCCCGCTGAGCTCGAGCACGCGCGCCCACAGGCGACGGGCGGCGCGCAGCTTGGCCAGCGTGGGGAACTGCTCGTCGGTGGCGGCGTAGCGGAACTCGACGAGCCCCGCGGCCTCGTCGACGGTGAAACCGTCGGCCTCGAGCTCGCGCAGGTGGCCGACCGCGGTCCGCAGCGACCAGGCGAGCTCCTGCACCTCGGAGGCGCCGCGGTCGTGGACGGTGGTCGCGTCGACCACGAGGCCGAGCGTGCCGGTCTCGCGGGCCAGGCGGGCCACCGCGACGGCCGAGTCGCCCCGACCGCCGAGGTTGGTGCCGGGAGCGGGGGTGGTGTCGCCGAGGAGCTCGAGCAGGGCCCGGGCCGCGGCGACCTGGTCGTCGGGGGCGTCGAGGACGACGGGCGCGAGGTCGAGCAGCACCCCGTCGAGGGCCACGGCGACCGCCGAGGCCGGCGTACCGGGGCGCAGCTCCAGCCACAGCGAGGTGGCGCCGTTGTCGAGGTCGACCAGCGCGGTCTCGCGGGCGTCGGCGGCACCCTCGGCGCCCCGGACGACCACCGGGGTGCGGTTGTCCCAGTCGCCGGAGCGGGTGGGACGGGCGCCGTCGAGCGGGAGCCCCTCGTCGAGCAGGGGGGTGCCGAGCGGCGAGACCTCGATGCCGTCGAGGGTCCTGCGCGCCAGCTTCGACCACACCAGGTCGGCGGCGTCGTCCTCGCCGAGCCGGCCCGACTTGCGGAGCACGGCGGCGGCTGCGGCCTCCCAGTCGGCGACGGTCCAGCGGTCGGCGGCGTCCGCGAGCGCGAGCGGGCCCGGGTCGAGCCCGGCGGCTCCCTGGTCGGTCATGGTGCTGACGATAGGAGGCGGCGCGGGAGCACGACCACCCGATGTGACCTTTTCGACCGGCGCTCCGTGATTCCACTGGCGACGACGGCTCCACCGCTCCATACTCCGGCGGTGACCTCACTGCCTCCCGCCGGCTGGTACCCCGATCCCGATCCCCAGCAGGCGGGGCGAGAGCGCTACTGGAACGGAGCGCGCTGGGCCGCCGGCACCCGGCCCGCGCCGGTCAGGCAGGGCACGGTCGGCCGACCGCCGCTCGGTCCGCGGTACGGCGTGCTCGCGGGCCTCGTGCAGGGGTTCCTCGGGCTGTGCCTGCTGATGTCACTGGCGCGGGCGGCGCTGGCGCTGTGGACGGCGGACGTCGTGGGCGGCTGGCGCGACGGCTCGCAGCCCGTCGACCTCACGACGGCCGACCGCCTCGACCAGCTCACCATCCTGGCGTCCTGGCTCGACGTCGGGCTGCTCCTGGTCACCGGCGTCCTCTTCATCACCTGGCTGTACCGGGCCCACCGCAGCGACCGGATGTACCCCGCCGCGCTGCGGCACGGTTCCGGCTGGGCGATCGGCGGCTGGTTCGTGCCGATCCTGGGGCTGTGGCGGCCGCTGCAGATGGTGAACGACGTCCGGCGTGGCGCCGTCGGCCTCGACCCGGGGCAGGGCGGCGCGCTCGTCGGCTGGTGGTGGGCGATGTACGTCGCCGTCATGCTGTCCGGCCGGATCTCGGCGACCCTCTACCCCACGGGCGACGAGAAGCCCCGCCGGCTGCTGGAGGCGCTCCTCTACTCGGCCCGCTACGACGTCGCCGACGCGGTGATCAACACCGTCGCGGCCGCGCTGGCGATCCTCGTCGTGCGGCACGTGACGCAGCTGGTGCTGCCGGCGGCCGCCGACCGGACCGCCGCCGTCGCACCTGCCTGAGCCGCAGGAGTGCGGCTCAGGCCGACAGCGCGGGGTAGTCGGTGTAGCCCTCGGCACCGCCGCCGTAGAAGGTGGCCGGGTCGGGCTGGTTGAGGCCGGTGCCCAGCTGCCAGCGCTGGGGCAGGTCGGGGTTGGCGAGGAAGAGCCGGCCGATCGCCACCGCGTCGGCGACGTCCTCGTCGAGGAGGGCCTGCGCCATCGCGTGCGTGGTCGGCGTGCCGAAGCCGTCGTTGGCGATCAGCACGCCCCCGAACTCGCGGCGCAGGTGCTGCACCAGCTCGAGGCGCGGCTGGGCGAGCACGCTGAGGTAGGCGAGGCCGACCGGCGCCAGCTCCCGCACGAGGGCGGTGTAGGTGGCTTCCACGTCCGCGGGGTCGTCCTCGGTCGCGCCCTGGATGTTGTGCGCGGGCGAGATCCGCAGGCCCACCCGCTCCGCGCCGATCTCCGCCGCCACCGCGCGGGTCACCTCGACGGCGAGGCGCGCCCGGTTCTCCGGGCTGCCGCCGTACTCGTCGTCGCGCTGGTTCGAGCCCGGCGCGAGGAACTGGTGGAGCAGGTAGCCGTTGGCGCCGTGCACCTCGACACCGTCGAGGCCGGCGTCCACGGCGTTGCGGGCCGCGCTGACGAACTCCTCGACGACGTCGGGCATCTCGTCGGTGCGCAGCGCGCGGGGCACCGGGTGCGGCTTCGGGCCGGACGCCGTCACCATCTCGCCGGGCGCGGCGAGGGCGCTCGGAGCGATGATCTCCTGGCCGCCGGTGTTGTCGGGGTGCGCGACGCGGCCCGCGTGCATCAGCTGGGCGACGATGCGACCGTCACGGGCGTGCACGGCGTCCGCCACCTGACGCCAGCCGGCCACCTGGTCGGCGGAGTGCAGGCCGGGGGTGTCGAGGTAGCCCTGGCCGCGGGCGCTGGGCTGGGTGCCCTCGGTGATGATCAGCCCGGCCGACGCCCGCTGGGCGTAGTACTGCGCGGCCAGCTCCCCCGGCACCGTCCCGCGGGCTCGGTTGCGGGTCAGCGGCGCCATCACCAGCCGGTTGGGCAGGGTCCAGGCTCCGACGGTCAGCGGCTCGAACAGGTCAGCCATCGTGGTGTCGCACTCCTCAGAGATCGGTTGCAGGGGACCTCTGGTTCAGCGTCCGGTCGCGGCGCACGATTCCGACCTACGGGGTGAGGAGGTTCACCGGTTTGGCCCCGCCACTTCTGGGCAAGGGCGCCGGTCAGGCCCGGCGCAGGATCCGGGCCTCCCAGGGGCCCAGCACGATCCGGTCGTGGTCGGCGGGCAGGCCGGCGTTGCCGAGCACGAGCTCGGCGCCCGCCCAGTCCGCGGCCTCGGGCACGTCGGCGACGACGTCCTCGTCTCGGACAGGTTGGCGACCACGAGGAGGCGCCGGTCGCCGAGTCGTCGCTCGAACGCGTAGACCTGCTCGTGCTCGGGCAGCAGCATCGTGAAGTCGCCGTGCGCGACGACCGGGTCGTCGTGGCGCAGCGCGATGAGCTGCCGGTAGTGGTGGAAGACCGAGTCGGGGTCCTTGCGCTGCGCGGCGGCGTTGATCTCGGTGTGGTTGGGGTTGGCCGCGAGCCACGGCGAGCCGGTCGTGAAGCCGGCGTGCTCGGAGTCGTCCCACTGCATGGGGGTGCGCGCGTTGTCGCGGCTCTTGTACCGGATGCGCGCCATCGCGTCCTCGGGGTCGGTGCCTCCGGCCACCATCGCGCGGTAGGCGTTGACCGACTCGATGTCGCGGCAGTCGTCGACGGTCCGCAGCACCGTGTTCGTCATCCCGAGCTCGTCGCCCTGGTAGACGTACGGCGTGCCGCGGTGCAGGTGGAGGACCGTCGCCAGCGCCTTCGCCGAGCGCACCCGGTGCTCGGGCCGGTCGTCGCCGTACCGGCTGACGCAGCGCGGCTGGTCGTGGTTGCCGAGGTAGAGGCTGTTCCAGCCGACATCGGCGAGGCCGGCCTGCCACCGGCCGAAGGAGTCCTTGAGGTGGCGGACGGTCATCGGCACGACGTCCCACTTGCCGCCCGGGCCGGAGTCGAGGTCGACGTGCTCGAACTGGAAGACCATGTCGAGCTCGTGGCGCTCGGGGTCGGTGTAGAGACGCGCCTGCTCCACCGGGGTGCCCGGGGTCTCGCCGACGTTGAGCAGCCCGGGCGGACGCCCGGCGAAGACCGCGTCGTACATCTCCCGGAGGTAGTCGTGGACCTTCGGGCCGTTGAGCACGTAGATCATCTCGCCCAAGCCGGGCGGCTCGTCGGTGACCGGCTTGGAGATCAGGTTGATGACGTCCATCCGGAAGCCGTCGACGCCGCGGTCGAGCCACCAGTTCATCATCGAGTAGACGGCCTGCCGGACCTCCGGGTTCTCCCAGTTCAGGTCGGGCTGGCTGGTGGCGAAGATGTGCAGGTAGTACTCGCTGGTGCGCCCGTCCCACTCCCAGCCCGGGCCGGAGAAGACCGAGACCCAGTCGTTGGGCTCTGCGCCGGGCGCGCCGCCTTCGTGGCCGGGGCGCGGCGGGCGCCACCAGTACCAGTCGCGCTTGGGGTCGTCGGTGCTCCGGCGCGACTCGACGAACCACGGGTGGGCGCTGCTCGTGTGGTTGACGACGAGGTCCATGACCAGCTTCATGCCGCGTGCGTGCAGGTCGGCGATGAGGCCGTCGAGGTCCTCGAGCGTGCCGAAGAGCGGGTCGACGTCGTGGTAGTCGCTGATGTCGTAGCCGTTGTCGTCCATCGGCGAGCGGTAGACCGGGCTCAGCCACAGCACGTCGACGCCGAGCTCCTCGAGGTGGTCGAGGTGACGGCGGATGCCGGGGATGTCGCCGATGCCGTCGCCGTCGGAGTCCGCGAAGCTCCGCGGGTAGACCTGGTAGGCGACGGCGGACTTCCACCAGTCGCGGGCGAGCTCGGCGGCGGGGGCGTCGGTCCGTGACGTCATGCGTCGACCGTAGTGGGGCGACCGGCGTCGGCGCCGAGGACTAGGTTCGCGACGTGGGCCGGTCGGTGGCGTTCTTCCGCAACCTCAACCTCGGGCAGGGGTGGGCGCCGACCCGCCCCCAGCTGGTCGCGGCGTACGAGGAGGCCGGCGCCAGCGACGTGGTCAACGTGATGGTCAACGGCACCGTCGTCTTCACCCACCGGGCACCGGTGGCGGCCACGCGCGCGGTGCTCGCCGCCCTCCGACCGCTCACGGGGTACGACGACGTAGCCGTCGTCCGCCCGGCGGCCTGGCTGCGGTCACTCGTCGAGCACGCGGACGCGCTCGGGCTCGACGACCCCGGCGAGCTGGCGGTGGAGGTGTCGTTCTTCGACGCCCGCCGGCCGCTCGGCCTCGCGCTCCCGTGGACCGCGCCCGGTGGCCGGCTGACCGTGGTCGCCGGTGACCACCGGCACGCGATCAGCATCTGGGTGCCGGGGCCGGGCGGCAGCAACGCGACGGTGGTGCTCCAAGGGGTGACCGGCGTGCGGGTGACCTCGCGGGCACTGGCGACCGTGCGTCGCGTCGTCACCCGTCTCTGACGTCAGCCCCGCGGGTCGGGGCGCACGTCCCTCAGCAGGTCCTCGAACGGCGTGACGTCGGCGAGCTCGTCCTCGACGGTCCGGCGCCGGGTGACCACGCTGTCGGCACTGCTCACCTTGCCCACGAGGGCGGCCAGCTCCCCGGCCGCACGCGCGATGCGCTGGTCGAGGTCGGTGCCGGCGAAGTCGTCGGTGGCGGCGAAGACGCCGGTCGGCACGACGACCGCGTGCAGGTAGGTGAAGAGCGGGCGCAGCGCGTGCTCCAGCACCAGCGAGTGCCGGGCGGTGCCGGCGGTCGCGGCCACCAGCACCGGGGTCCCGTCGAGCGACCCGGCCTCGAGCACGTCGAAGAACGTCTTGAAGAGACCGGAGTACGACGCGGAGAACACCGGCGTCACCACGACCAGCCCGTCGGCCGCGGCCGCCGCCGCCTCGGCCGCCGCGAGCTCCGGGCCGGGGAAGCCGGTCAGGAGCTGGTCGGTCAGCTGGTGCGCGAGGTGGCGCAGCTCGACGTGGGTGACCTCGACGTCCTCGAGCGCCTCGACGGTCGCGGCGGTGAGCCGGTCCGCGAGGAGCTTGGTCGAGGACGGGTTGGACAGCCCGGCCGAGACGACGACGAGGCGCGTGGTCATGCCGACACCGCCCCGGCGTCCTCGGCGCGATGGCCGGTCGCGCTGTCGGGCGCGGCGTACACGGTCGCGTCGGTGGCACCACCCGCTGCGGCGACGAGCGAGGCGTGGGTCGGCGCGTCCGGCACGTGCGCGGGACGACCCTCCGCCATGCCCCTGCGGAGCTCGGGGAGGATCTCGCCGAGGAGGTCGAGCTGCTCCAGCACGGTCTTCAGCGGCAGCCCCGCGTGGTCGACCAGGAACAGCTGGCGCTGGTAGTGGCCGACGTAGTCGCGGAAGCCGAGCGTGCGCTCGAGCACCTGCTGCGGCGAGCCCACGGTCAGCGGCGTGGCCTCGGTGAAGTCCTCCAGCGACGGACCGTGGCCGTAGACGGGCGCGTTGTCGAAGTAGGGGCGGAACTCGTCCACCGCGTCCTGGCTGTTGCGCCGCATGAAGAACTGGCCACCGAGGCCGACGATCGCCTGGTCGTAGGCGCCGTGGCCGTAGTGCTCGAAGCGGCGGCGGTAGAGGTCGACCATCTGCTGGGTGTGGCTGGCCGGCCAGAAGATGTGGTTGTGGAAGAAGCCGTCGCCGTAGTAGGCCGCCTGCTCGGCGATCTCGGGGCTGCGGATCGAGCCGTGCCACACGAACGGCGCCACCCCGTCCAGCGGGCGCGGGGTCGAGGTGTAGCCCTGCAGCGGGGTGCGGAACCGCCCCTCCCAGCTCACGACGTCCTCGCTCCACAGCCGGCGCAGGAGCGCGTAGTTCTCGATGGCGAGGTTGATGCCCTCGCGGATGTCCTTGCCGAACCAGGGGTAGACCGGACCCGTGTTGCCGCGGCCCATCATCAGGTCGACGCGACCATCGGTGAGGTGCTGGATCTTCGCGTAGTCCTCTGCGATCAGCACCGGGTCGGTCGTGGTGATGAGGGTCGTCGCGGTCGAGAGGATGATCCGCTCGGTGAGGGCGCCGATGTAGGCCAGCGTCGCGGTCGGGTTCGAGGCGATGAACGGCGGGTTGTGGTGCTCACCGGTGGCGAAGACGTCGAGGCCGATGTCCTCCGCCTTCTGCGCGATCGCGACCGTGGCCTTGATCCGCTCGTGCTCCGTCGGGGTCCGGCCCGTGGTGGGGTCGGTGGTGACGTCGCCGACGCTGAAGATTCCGAGCTGCATGACTGCCTTCGCCCTTCCGGTGTGTCCCACGCCGCCGGGGCTGGTGGCGCGGCTCCATCATCTCCAACTTAGGTGACGTGTCAACTATTCCGCTACGCTGGCCGCATGAGCGACGACGTTCCCTGGCTCTCTTCCGAGGAGGAGCAGCTCTGGCGGCGCTGGCTGCGCATGAACGCACTCCTGCCTGCGGCGCTGCACCACGGCCTGCAGACGGACGCCGGCCTGTCGCTGCCCGACTTCGACGTCCTGGTGCAGCTCACCGACACCGAGGACGGCCGCATCCGGGTCAGCGACCTCGCTCGCGGCCTGACCTGGGAGCGCAGCCGGGTCTCCCACCACGTCACCCGCATGGAGCGGCGCGGCCTGGTGCGGCGCGAGGAGTGTCGCGACGACGGACGTGGCGCCTTCGTGGTGCTCACGCCGGCGGGCCGGACGGCGATCGAGCGTGCGGCACCGGCTCACGTGCGGACCGTGCGGCACCTGGTGTTCGACGCCCTCACGCCGGCGGAGGTCGAGGCCGTGTCGTCCGCCGTCGAGAAGGTCGTGTCCCGGCTCGAAGGGGTCGGTGTGTGATGCCGACGCCGGCGGGGTAGGAACGCAGGCATGCTCCTCTCGGGATCGGGTCCAAGATGACGACGGCCGACTACGACCGCTTTGCCGAGGCCTATGCGGTGGAGAACGAGACAGGCCTGTTCAACGCGCACTACGCGCGGCCGGCAGTCCTCGACCTCGCCGGCGAGGTCTCGGGCCGCCGGATCCTCGATGCGGGGTGCGGCTCCGGGCCGCTCGCAGCGGCGCTGCGCGACCGGGGTGCGGTCGTCACGGGCTTCGACGCGAGCGCCGCCATGGTCGACCTGGCCCGCCGGAGGCTGGGTGAGGACGCCGACGTGCGCGTGGCGGACCTCGCCGCGCCACTGCCGTACGCCGACGCCGCGTTCGACGACGTCGTCGCGTCGCTCGTGCTGCACTACCTGGAGGACTGGTCCGGCCCCCTCGCGGAGCTGCGACGTGTGCTGGAGCCCGGCGGTCGCCTCATCCTGGCGGTGAACCACCCCGCCGCCTACGCCATCGTGTACCCGGAGGCCGACTACTTCGCCACCACCCGGTACTCCGAGGACTACAACTTCGACGGACAGACCGTGTGGTTGACCTTCTGGCACCGACCGCTGCACGCGATGGCTGACGCCTTTGCCGCCGCCGGGTTCCGCATCGCCACCATCAGCGAGCCGCCTCCGGCGCCCGACACTCCTCCCGAGGTGCTTCCCCCCGGCCTGGAGGAGGGCCAGTCGTTCATGTGCTTCCTCTTCTTCGTGCTCGAGGCCGTCTGACGCACCGGACGGCGAGGACGTGTCCTAGCTGCCGGTCGGTGCGGCCCAGACGTAGTCGGCGACGCCGGCGCGCTGTGCGCACGCCCGGACCTCCGCGACCGGCATCACCGGGAGGCCGTCCGCGGTCAGACCGGCGACCCCGGCTCCCCCGCCGCCCAGGCGCACGTGCTCACCCACCTCGATCCGCTCGCCACCCGGGAAGATCACGGCGGGCGCGTCCCACTCCGTGTCGAAGGGGAAGGCGGCGACCGACCGTCCGATCAGCAGGCAGCCGCCGCTCTGGGTCAGCCTGCCGGTCACGATGCCCGCCGGCCACTTGCTCGACTCCCTCGTCAGGGCGATGACCGGGCCGTCGTCAGGTGCGGAACCGCCGACCGGAGCGGCGTTCTCCCCGCATCCGGCCACCACCATCGCGGCCACGGTCAAGTCCGCGGCCCAGCCGAGCCTCACGCTCCGACTGGTCCTCATGATCAGCAGCGTGGCACGGCGGCCGTGGGCGAGGGTGGGGTTCAGCTGGTGTCGGGGGTCCGGGTTTCGGCAGCCGGTGTGGTGGTTGACGGGGCGGTCGGGTGGGGTGACGTCGAGGGTGCCGATGGCTGACGAGTCGAGCTCGTCTCCGAGGACACCAGGCGTACCAGGGGGCCCGGGCTTGAGAGGGTGAGCGAGCGCGATCTGTTGACCGCCAGCCGAGGGAGGGCCAGATGGCCGCATCAGCGGAGACTGGTCCGATGGTCGCGGTGCACCGATTCATCGAGGCGTTCAACGACGACGACGTCGATCTTGCCCAGGCGGCATGCGTGGACGAAACCTCGATCATCGATGACTTTCCGCCCTACCAGTGGACGGGGCACGGAGCCACGACCAGGTGGTATCGCGACATGGCCGGCATGGCGGAGGTGTACGGCATGTCAGATTGGTCGGTGGTCTTGGACCAGCCCCGCCACCTCACGGTCTCGGATCAGCGTGCGTACGTGGTGGTCCCTGTCACGGCGCGATGGCTGGAGGACGGAACGCCGGCAGACAGGACGGGCTACTTGACGGCGGCGCTACGCGAACTCGCCGACGAGTGGCGCGTCTCTGCAATCACGTGGGCATGGAGCTGAGGCTCTCCAAGAGCCACGACAGCGGGACCTCCGCTGAGTGCCTCCGCACATGCCGCCGTCCGTGCACGCTCCTGCTGGTGACGTCGGGCGCGTGGGGCCGCGGACCGCCGATGCGCGAGACTGCACAGCGCCGTCCACGCTGATCCAATGAGCGTCACTGCCATCCCGGGATGGTCGATGCCCTGGCCACGCAGAACTCGTTGCCCTCCGGGTCTCGGAGAACGGTCCAGGTGTCGGGGTTCTCGTAGTCGCCGGGATCTTGGCGATGTGCGACCACCGTGGCACCCGCTTCCACGAGGCGGGCCACTTCTGCTTCAAGAGGACCGTCCGTGACGAGGTCGGGGTGCAGGCGGTTCTTGCCGGACTTCGCCTCAGGGACCTCCATGAAGTACAGCACTCCACCCGTACCACTCGGATCGCTGATCATGACCTCCCCCGGATTGCGCTCGCTGATCTCGTAGGCGAGGACACGAGCCCAGAACTCCGCGAGGAGCCGCGGTTCGCGGCAATCCACGACGATGGACAACAGCCTTGTGGACACAACGGCCAGTATCGGGGCCTTGCGCGTTGAAGGGAACAGCCTGGGAGCGCCCGGCCCAACCCCGCACGGCCTCGGTTTCTACTCATGCCGCGTACCGGGCAGCCGCGAGGTGGTCGAACGAGGGCACTCGCATTCAGGTCCGGTTCGCGGCGCGTGAGCCGCGACAGGCGCAACCATGGGTCCGCCCACGCGAACGCTGGGTGCCATGACCGAGGGACTGACCCGCGGCAGCAGTGGGAAAGCTGAGGGACCGTCGCGTTCTGCGCGCCCTTGCTCATGATGAGCGGTCTCGACAAGGCTCGACCTACGGCCGTGGCGGCGGCTACGCCTCCGTGCGCAGCGGCGAGCCGACGACCTCGAAGCGGAAGCCGCCGAAGGTGCCCGACAGCAGCGGCCTGGCCTCGGCGATCGAGGCCTGCACCTCGGGCAGCTGGAGCGACGCCCGGTGTGCCTCCGCGCTCGTCCAGAGCTCGACGACGTACACCGTGTCGGGGTCGTCGTCGTCGACACCGACCTCGTAGAGGAGGCAGCCGGCCTGCTCGAGCCGGGGGCTGTGCCGGGTCAGGTGGGTCACCAGCTCGTCGCGCCGACCCGGCGCGGCCCCGAGCGAGCCGGCGTTCGCGAAGACCACCTCAGACCTCCGTGCGCCCGTCGTAGTCCTTGTTGCGGATCCCGATCTTGCTCCCCAGCCACACCAGCGGGTCGAACTTGCGGTCGACCACGCGCTCCTTCATCGGGATGATCGCGTTGTCGGTGATCTTGATGCCCTCGGGGCAGACCTCCGTGCAGCACTTGGTGATGTTGCACATCCCGATCCCCGCCGCCCCCTGCGCAAGCTCGCGCCGGTCGTGGGTGTCGAGCGGGTGCATGTCGAGCTCGGCGTAGCGCAGGAAGAACCGCGGGCCGGCGAACGCGGGCTTGTTCTCCTCGTGGTCACGGACGACGTGGCAGGTGTTCTGGCACAGGAAGCACTCGATGCACTTGCGGAACTCCTGGCCCCGCTCGACGTCGATCTGCGCCATCCGCCGCTTGCCGTCGGCGTCGCGCGGCGGCGGGGCGAACGACGGCAGCTCGCGCGCCTTCTCGTAGTTGAACGACACGTCGGTGACCAGGTCGCGGATCACCGGGAAGCTGCGCATCGGGGTGACCGTGATCGTCTCGCCCGGCTCGAAGTCGGAGAGGCGGGTCATGCACAGCAGCCGCGGGCGGCCGTTGATCTCGGCGCTGCACGAGCCGCACTTGCCGGCCTTGCAGTTCCAGCGGATCGCGAGGTCCCCGGCCTGCGTGGCCTGCACGCGGTGCAGCGCGTCGAGCACGACCTCGCCCTCGGACACCTCGACGGTGTAGTCGCCGAGGTCACCGCCGTCGGCGTCACCGCGCCAGATGCGCATCTTCAGCTCGTAGCCCATCTCAGGCCTCCTGGAAGTACGTCTGGAGCTCGTCGGGCATGACCGGCAGCGGCTTCTCGGCGATGTCGACGCCTTCCCCGCTGCTGTTGAGGGTGAGCACGAGGTTCTTCGTCCCCCACTCGGGCGAGGTCTTCGGGAAGTCGTCGCGGGTGTGGCCGCCGCGCGACTCCTCGCGTGCCAGCGCCGCCTTCGCGATGCACTCCGAGACCAGCAGCATGTTGCGCAGGTCGAGGGCGAGGTGCCAGCCGGGGTTGTACTGCCGGTGCCCCTCGACGGAGAGGTGCTTCGCGCGCTCCTTGAACGCCTCGATCTCCTCCAGCGACTGCGCCAGCTCGTGACCGTTGCGGATGATCCCGACCAGGTCGTTCATCGACTGCTGGAGGTCCTGCTGGATGGAGTACGGGTTCTCGCCGCCCTCGGAGTCGAACGGCGCGAGCGCGGCCGCCTGTGCGGTGGTGAGGTCCTCCGGCGCGACGCTCGGGTGCGAGCCCAGCCCTGCGGCGTACGCCGCGGCGGCCTCGCCGGCCCGCCGGCCGAAGACGAGCAGGTCGGACAGCGAGTTGCCGCCCAGGCGGTTGGAGCCGTGCATGCCGCCCGAGCACTCGCCGACGGCGTAGAGCCCGGTGACCCCGGACAGCTCGGTGTCCGCGTCGACCTCGACGCCGCCCATCACGTAGTGGCAGGTGGGGCCGATCTCCATCGGCTCTGCGGTGATGTCGACGTCCGCCAGCTCCTTGAACTGGTGGTACATCGACGGCAGCCGCTTGCGGATGAACTCCGGGCTGCGCCGCGAGGCGATGTCGAGGTAGATGCCGCCGTGCGGTGACCCGCGTCCGGCCTTGATCTCGGAGTTGATGGCGCGGGCGACCTCGTCACGCGGCAGCAGCTCGGGGGGACGACGGTTGTTCTTCTTGTCGTCGTACCACCGGTCCGCCTCCTCCTCGTTGTCGGCGGTCTCGGCCTTGAAGAACTCCGGGATGTAGTCGAACATGAACCGCTTGCCCTCGGAGTTGCGCAGGATGCCGCCGTCGCCGCGTACCGACTCCGTGACCAGCAACCCCTTCACCGAGGGCGGCCACACCATGCCGGTGGGGTGGAACTGGACGAACTCCATGTTGATCAGCGACGCCCCGGCCCGCAGGGCGAGCGCATGGCCGTCACCGGTGTACTCCCAGGAGTTCGAGGTCACCTTGAACGACTTGCCGATGCCGCCGGTCGCGAGCACCACCGAGGGCGCCTCGAACACCACGAACCGGCCGGTCTCGCGCCAGTAGGCGAAGGCGCCGCTGATCGCGCCGTCGGTCTTGAAGAGCTCGGTGACCGTGCACTCCATGAAGACGTCGATCCCGAGCGCGACCGCCCGCTGCTGGAGGGTGCGGATCATCTCGAGGCCGGTGCGGTCACCGACGTGCGCGAGCCGCGCGTAGCGGTGGCCGCCGAAGTCGCGCTGGGAGATCAGGCCGTCCTCGGTGCGGTCGAAGAGCGCGCCCCAGTCCTCGAGCTCCTGGACCCGCTCGGGCGCCTCCTGCGCGTGCAGCTGCGCCATCCGCCAGTTGTTGAGCATCTTCCCGCCACGCATGGTGTCGCGGAAGTGCACCTCCCAGTTGTCCTCGGGCCAGCGGTTGCCCATGGCCGCGGCGATGCCGCCCTCGGCCATCACCGTGTGCGCCTTGCCCAGCAGCGACTTGCAGACGATCGCGGTGCGGGCGCCGGCGTCGTGCGCGGCGATGGCGGCCCGCAGGCCGGCGCCACCCGCGCCGATCACGACCACGTCGTACGCGTGCATCTCCAGGCCGCCGGGCGCGGTTCCGGACATCTGGTTGCCGGTCATGGGGTGTCGCGTTTCAGGCCGAGCCATTCAAAACCCTTTCCGGGGTCCCCGCGGCGTTGTGAGCGGGGGAGCGAAGCGGAGGAGTGAGCAACGTCGTGGGGTGGTTCAGAAGAACCTCAGGTCGGTGATGGTGCCCTTGGCGAGGAGGTAGACGTAGAGGTCCACGAAGGCCACCGAGAACAGGGAGATCCACGCGTACCGCGCGTGGTGGGCGTTCATCTTCGACACCCAGGTCCAGAGCTGGTAGCGCACCGGGTGCTTGGAGAAGTGGCGCAGCCGTCCGCCGACGGCGTGCCGGCAGGAGTGGCACGAGAGCGTGTAGAGCCAGATGAAGACGATGTTGACCAGCATCAGCACGGTCCCGAGGCCCATGTGGCCCCACTCGCGCTCCTCGTTGCGGAAGGCCAGCACCGTGTCGTAGCTGAGGATCAGCGCGACCACGATCGCGGCGTACCAGAAGTAGCGGTGGATGTTCTGCAGGATCAGCGGGAACCGCGTCTCCCCGGAGTACTTCGCGTGCGGCTCGGCGACCGCGCAGGCGGGCGGGGAGAGCCAGAAGGCGCGGTAGTAGGCCTTGCGGTAGTAGTAGCAGGTCATCCGGAAGCCGAGCGGGAAGATCAGGATGATCAGCGCCGCGGAGAGCGGGAAGCCCGCGAAGGGCTGGCCGAAGTCGGACGCGCCCTCGACGCAGTCACCCAGGCATGGCGAGTAGAACGGCGACAGGTAGGGCGAGGCGTAGTAGTAGGCACCCGCGAACGCCCGCCAGGTGGCGTAGACGACGAACGCCGAGAAGACCACGAAGGTGACCAGCGGTGAGATCCACCACCGGTCGGTCCGCAACGTCCTCGCCTCGATCGCGGCCCGGCCGGGCCCGGTCACACCTGTCGACATCGCCGTCCTCTCGAGTGGTCATGCCTCCGGTCTCGCGCGGGGCTGACTGCAACGGGTTGCAGTCTTACCTCCCGGGCCCCGGAACGAAAGGGGCCACACCGGGGAATCCCGACCCGCGGGCGCTCCCCCGCCGGTCGCGAGTCGACGTAGGGTCGGGCCAGAAAGCCGACACCGCTCCTTCTCGGGACGACGCCACCCCACGAGGTAGCCCATGGCCCGACCGACCATCCTGACCGTCGACGACGACGACCTCGTCTCGCAGGCGCTCGCGCGCGACCTGCGCGAGAGGTACGGCGAGGACTACCGCGTCGTGCGGGCGACCTCCGGCGACGCGGCGCTGGAGGTGCTGACCAGGCTCACCCTCCAGGACCGCCCGGTCGCGCTCGTCGTCACCGACCAGCGGATGCCGCGGATGACCGGGATCGAGCTGCTCGAGCGCGCCCGCGGCGTCGTGCCGGGGGCGAAGTTCCTCCTGCTCACGGCGTACGCCGACACCGAGGTCGCGATCCGGGCGATCAACGAGATCGGGCTCGACTACTACCTGCTCAAGCCGTGGGACCCGCCCGACCAGCGCCTCTACCCCGTCGTCGACGACCTGCTCGGCGACTGGCGTGCCGAGAACCCCGAGGCCACCACCGACGTCCGCGTGGTCGGGCACCGCTGGTCGGACCGCAGCCACGAGGTGAAGACGTTCCTGGCCCGCAACCACGTGCCGTACCGCTGGCTCGACGTCGAGCGCGACGAGGAGGCGCAGCGGCTGGTGGCGCTCTCCGGAGCCACGCCCGACGAGCTGCCGCTGGTGCTGGTGACCGACGCGGAGCCGCTGCGCTCCCCCACCAGCCGCGACCTCGCCGACGCGCTCGGGCTGCGGACCATGCCGGAGCAGCCGCTGTACGACGTGTGCATCGTCGGCGCGGGGCCGGCCGGGCTCGCAGCGGCGGTGTACGCCGCGTCGGAGGGCCTGCGGACCGTCGTGGTCGAGCGCGAGGCGCCCGGCGGGCAGGCGGGGCAGAGTGCCGCGATCGAGAACTACCTCGGCTTCCCCAAGGGCCTCAGCGGCGCCGACCTGACGCAGCGGGCGATTGCGCAGGCCTCGCGCTTCGGTGCCGAGATGGTGCTTGCGCGCGACGTCGTGGGTCTCGAGGAGCGGGGCCCCGTGCGGGCGGTGCTGCTGGCCGGCGGCGGCGACATCGAGGCCCGCTCGGTGATCGTCGCCTCGGGCGTCTCCTACCGACGGCTCGACGCCGAGGGCGCCGACGGGCTCACGGGGCGCGGGGTGTTCTACGGCGCCAACGCCGGGGACGCGCCGCAGGTCGAGGGCGACGAGGTGTACGTCGTCGGGGCGGCCAACTCCGCCGGCCAGGCCGCCCTCAACCTGGCTCGGCACGCCAAGCGCGTGGTGATGGTGGTGCGGGGGCCTGACCTGGCCGCGTCGATGTCGAGCTACCTCGTGGAGCGGATCCTCGCCCACCCCACCATCGAGGTGCGGCACCGGACGGTCGTGGGCTCCGTGCGCGGCTCGGAGCACCTCGAGTCGCTGGTGCTGCAGGACCTCGACACCGGCGCCTGCGAGGAGGTTCCGGCCGGGTGGCTCTTCGTCTTCATCGGGGCGCAGCCGCGCACCGACTGGGTGGGCGACGAGGTCGCCCGCACCCCGCAGGGGTTCCTGGTCACCGGCTCCGACCTCTCGCTCCGCGACCCGCGGCCGTCGTGGCCCCTGGCCCGCCCGCCGTACGCCCTGGAGACGAACGTGCCCGGGGTGTTCGCGGCCGGCGACGTGCGGCTCGACTCCATGAAGCGGGTCGCGTCGGCGGTCGGCGAGGGCGCGATGGCGGTCTACCTCGTGCACCGCTACCTGGCGGCGACCTGATGAGCGCTACGCACGACGGGTTGCTCGACGCGCTGCGGGCGATGGACCTGTTCCGCGGCCTGACCGACGAGCAGCTCGACGAGCTCGTCGCCGGCGCGGAGGTCGTGGCGATCGAGCCCGGTGTCGACGCCTTCCGCGAGGGTGAGCCGGCCGACGCCTGGTGGGTCGTCGTCGACGGCGCGCTCGAGCTGGTGCGGCACGTCGGCAAGGAGGACACGGTCGTCGGGCGGATGGACGTGCCGGGCCGGTGGGCCGGCGGCTTCCGCGCGTGGGACGAGCACGGCTCCTACCTCGCCACGGGCCGGGGCATCACCCCCGGGCGCCTGCTGAAGGTGCCGGCGCCGGTCCTGCGGGCGTGGGTCCAGGAGTGGTTCCCCCCGGCCGTGCACCTGATCGGCGGCTTCTCGGCCACCGCCCGCAGCATCGAGTCGACCGCCCGGCAGCGCGACGCCCTGGTCACCCTCGGCACGCTCGCGGCCGGCCTCGCCCACGAGCTCAACAACCCGGCCGCGGCCGCCTCCCGCGCCGTCGACGCGCTCGAGCGCACGTCGTCGGAGCTGCTCGCCGCGCTCGGTCGCCTCGCTCGCGAGGACATCTCCGCCGACCACTTCCTGGCGCTCGACACCCTGCGTGCCGAGCTGCCGCTGCGGCCCGTCGTACCCGACGCACTGGCGCTGGCCGACGCCGAGGAGGAGCTCGCGGAGTGGCTCGACGGTCGCGGCGTCGCCGACGCCTGGCGGCTGGCGTCGGCGCTGGCCGGCGCCGGCGTCGACCGGGCCTGGTGCGCCAGGCTGGCCGACGCGCTGCCGGCGTCGAGCCTGGGCCCCGCGCTGGCGTGGGTGGCCGGCACGTCGACCGCGACCGCCCTGCTCGCCGAGATCCGGGAGGCCACCGGCCGCGTCTCGCAGCTGGTCTCCGCCGTACGCTCCTACACGCAGGTCGACGTCGCCACCCAGCAGAGCGTGGACGTCACCGAGGGCCTCGAGAGCACGCTCGTCATGCTCGGCCACAAGCTGCGCGGCGCCGACGTGCAGGTCGAGCGCGAGTACGCCGCGGACCTGCCGCGGATCGAGGCCAACGCCGGCGAGCTCAACCAGGTGTGGACCAACCTCGTGGACAACGCGGTGGACGCGATGACCGAGGTCGACCGGACCCGGGTGCTCCGGGTCGTCGCCCGAGGCGAGCCCGACGCCGTCGTGGTCGAGGTGGTCGACACCGGCGCGGGGATGCCGAGCGAGGTGGCCGCGCGGGCGTTCGACGCGTTCTTCACCACCAAGGAGGTCGGCCGGGGCACCGGCCTCGGCCTCGACATCGCCCGCCGGATCGTGGTCGAGCGGCACCGCGGGAGCATGGAGATCGAGTCGGGCGACGGCGGCACCACGATGCGGGTACGGCTGCCCCGCTGAGCCTCTCTCCGCCACGAGCCCGCGATCGGTGACGTCAGTCGCGTGCGAACTCCTGACGGGTCAGGTTGACCTCCGCGTAGGAGGCGTCACCGGGTTGGCCCGTCAGCGTCAGTGCCACGGTCGGCATGGAGATCAGGAACCCACCCACCTCCTCCGTCACGAGCTCGACCCCGGGCAGCCACGAGGACCCCGAGCCGCTGGGGCTGCAGAAGTTCTCTCCGCCCTCCTGCTGGACGACGGTGGTGCGGTTGAACGTCCCCCTCCCCAGCGACACCGCCATCTGCCCCTGCGTCTGCACCCCGGGGCCGGTGCCCGAGAGGAAGCTCGGCGCCGGCCATCCCTCGGGCAGCTCGTCCTCCTCGGGCCAGCTGCGAAGTCCGGACCCGCTGTAGGACGTGCTCTCCGTGCACAGCGCCTGCCAGGCACCGTCGTAGTTCTTCTGGTACGCGTGCTCCTGACCCGACCACGTCCACGAGTAGGGCTGCCTCACGTAGCCCTGGCCCTCGAAGCTCGCCGGCTGCGGGACCAGGGTCTTCACGACCGTGTGGTTCCAGTCCGAGCAGGGCTCGTCGGTCTCGGCGCAGCTCACGGCGCCCTGAACGTTGCTGCCGACGTGGTGGTACGTGATGGTGCCCGCGTACCCCACGCACGGCCCCTTGTGGAGGAACACCTTGGGGGTGTCGAAGCGGGCGATGTCGAGACTGACGTCGGGCAGGAGCGGGATCAGCAGGGACGCACCGAAGCTCAGGAAGAGCGTGTTCGTCAGGTCCGTGCAGTGCGGGCCGGCGAGCGAGCGGTGGAACGGGTCGTCGGACGGATCCGGCGTGCCGAGCTGGTAGGAGGCCCCCACGGTCGCGGACGCCTCCGGCCCGAGCTCGAGCTCGCCGACCGACGCCGGTCCGACCGCGACCTTGACGCCGATGTCGAACTGCGCCGACCCGCGGTTCAGCTCCGAGGAGCTGGACCCCGTGGCCGAGAGCGCCTTGCCGACGACGGGGTCGTTCCCGTCGTGGTACAGCGACGCGTAGATCCGTTCAGTGGCCGACAGCGCCAGCCTCGACGTGTCGCTGCCGAACGGGGTGACGCTGAGGGTTGCGGTGGGCCCCAGCTTCACCACCAGTGGGGTAGCACCGAGCGGGACCTGCAACAGACCGGTGTTCTCGTAGGTGCACGACACTGCTTGGTCGGCGGCCAGGTCGACCCCGGTGGTGAGGCTGCCCTTGAGACTGAAGTCCACCGTCCCGGCGGACAGGTTGACGTCGAGGTTCGCGTTGCCGCTGTAGCTCGCCGAGAACGCGGGCGTCGACCCACCGACGGAGCACGACCAGTTGCCCAGCGCGAGGGACAGGGCGACGGCGCCACCGCCGCGTGCGGCCGAGCCGGGTCGTGAGCCATCGGACGGACCGAGGTGCCCGCGGTAGCTGATCCGGGCGTCCGCGAAGGCGTCCCGCAGGGTGGCATCCTCGACGAGAGCCGTCTGGGCACCAGGAGTGCCGCTCACCTCGGTCACGCTCAGCACCCGCGGCATACCGGTGTCGTCGCGCAGCAGGACGTGGCCGCCGCCGGTCAGCGGATCAGCGGTCGCCGTCAGCGCCAGGGTGGTCCCGTCGTACGACGCGACGTCGGAAGCCCCGAGCAGGCTGGTCCCGGTGCGCGGTCTCAGGGTGACCTTCTGGTTACCGGCGACGGTGTCGAAGCCGTTCGCGAGCACCCGCGTGCGGCCGCGGGTGCCACTCACCTGGATCGCCGCCGTTCCCGATCGCGGCACGGGCAGGAGCAACGAGACCGCCGAGCCGGTCGACTGCCAGCTGTGGAGCGGCGCGCCCGTCCCCTTGCTGTTCCCCCACAGCCTGACCGTGGCACCCCTCGGCGCCGCAACGCTCACCCAGGTGTCCTGCGTGCCCGCAGGCACCCCTGCCACGTCGGAGAGCCGCAGCCTGCGCACCCCGCCCGGCGCGGCGTTCAGGAGTGTCGTGGTGGTGCCTCGGCTCGTGACCACGCTCTCGCCGGTCGCCCAACCGAGGACCCGGACCCCCACCGTTGCCTCTCCCGAGAGCGCGCGAAGCGAGATCGTGTCATCGGCGTCCGGACGCACAACCTGGAGGAAGGACGACGTTCCGCGACCGAACGCCTCGCCGTTCGCGGGCGCGGCGAGCCCGGTCGTCCACGTGGCCAGCCGCCCTGCCCTGCTCGACGTGGTGGTGAGCTGCACAACGACGGCCGTGGCCGCGGGCGGGACGTCGAGAGCCACCTCCTGAGCGACCGACGTGAGGCTGAGCGACTGCTCGGGCGGGGTCGACTCCGGCACCGTCAGCAGAGACGTCTCGGGAACCCACGCGACCATGCGGACTGCCGTGCGCGGCCCGCCGGCAGTGCTGCGCACCTCGACCCGACCGCCGAGTCCGACCTTGACGAGCGCCAGTCCGCGACCCCCCGACTGCGTGTGGCGCAGGAGCGCCACACCATCACCGTCGGAGCCTTCGGGGCGGACGAGCACCGTCCCGCGGCCACCCGCTCGACTGCTCGCGGCCTCGAGGAGCACGGCACCGAGACCCGTGCTCGGGACTTGTGCCAGAGCGTCGACGTCGATCGTGGTCCACGCCGAGCCGAGTGCGCGGAACGCCCGCAGGGGAACGGGGCGGGCGGGAGCAATGACGTCCCCGCCGTTCATCACCAGAGTCTCACCCGTGGCGCGTGCCAACGGGCCGTCACCCGCTGGGGACGTCGGGGGCGCGGAGTCGGTCACCGCCGATACCTGCGAAGCGGCCGCGGTCGCCACCACCGATCCGGCGACCAGGAGGACCGCCAGCCGTCGTAGAAGCTTCATCGCGCAACCGTCATGCACGAACGCTAGTGCTACGACGACCCGCGTCAGCAGGGTTGAGCGAACGTGTACCGAGACTTGCCGGTCCACGACGCGCCCTACCCCGGGTGCAGGTCACGCCGGCGCGCCCTAGCGTGGACCTCATGGTCCGGCTCGAGACGCACCCCTTCACCGAGGACGACCTGGCCGACGCCGGCCGGCTCCTCGCGGCACGGCACCGCCGGCACCGGGCGGTCCACCCGCTCCTGTCCCCGCAGTACGACGATGCCGGCGCCGCCGAGGCGGAGGTCGCCGCGGCCCTGGCCGCCGAGGACGCCTCGGGCGCCGTCGCCACGCGCGGCGGGGAGGCGGTCGCGTTCCTGCTGGGTGCGCCCCGGAGCGGTGCCGCGTGGGGCGAGAACGTCTTCGTCGACTCGGCCGGCCACGCCACCGCCGACGGCGAGGGAGCGGAGACCACGCGCGAGCTGTATGCCGCGGCCGCCGCCCGGTGGGTCGACGCGGGCCGCACCGCCCACTACGTGCTGCTGCCGTCGAGCGAGGCAGCCGCGGTCGACGGGTGGTTCCGGCTCGGCTTCGGGCTCCAGCAGACCCACGCCCTGCGAGAGCCGCCGACGCGGCCCCCGGCCGTCCGCGACGGCCTCGTCGTGCGCACCCCGACCCGCGACGACATCCCGGTGCTGGCCCGGCTCGACCTCGAGCTGCCCCGCCACCACGCGATCTCGCCGACCTTCAGCGCCGCAGCGGTCCCGTCGTACGAGGAGTCGCTGGCGTACTGGGAGGAGGACTTCGACAACCCCGACTTCCTCAACGTGGTCGCCGAGCACGGCGGCCGGGTCGTGGCCACGGCGAGCTGCTGCCGGCTGGAGAAGTCGAGCACCCACACCGGACCGGCCCGTCCCGAGCGCGCCTGGTTCCTCTCCTTCGCCGCCGTGCTGCCGGAGGCGCGCGGCATCGGCGCCGGACGCGCCGTGGCCGAGGCGGTGCTCGACCACGCCCGCACCGACCCGGCGTACGACGTGCTCGTCACGGACTGGCGCGAACCGAACCTGACCTCCTCGAGGGCGTGGCGGGCGCTCGGGTTCCGCGACAGCTTCTGGCGGCTGCACCGGCTCGTCGGGCGTTGAGCCGGCACCGACGTCGAGACGGGCACCCTCCCCGGGGGAATGTCACACTCCCCGCGGCGCTCCGGGCCGGGAACGGCAGGTAGCGTGTCGGGTCGTGGCAACGACCTCTTCTTCCGAGCCCCTCCGGGTGCCGACCCGGAACCTGGTCAAGGGTGCTCGCGCGTCGCGCTCGACGATCGTCCTGAAGATGCTGATGGCCGTCACCGGCATCCTCTTCGTGCTCTTCGTGCTCGTGCACATGTACGGGAACCTCAAGGCGTTCGCCGGCGAGGCCTCGTTCAACCTCTACGCCGAGCACCTCCGCGAGATCGGCGAGCCGATGCTCCCCCACGAGGGACTCCTCTGGGTGATCCGGGTCGGGCTGATCGTCTCCGTCGTGGTGCACGTGACCTGCGCGTTCATCCTGTGGAGCCGCGCCGGCAGCGCCCGCACGGTCAAGTACCAGGTGAAGAAGAACCGCCACTCGGCGTTCTCCTCGCGCTGGATGCGCTGGGGCGGCGTGGCGCTGCTGCTCTTCATCGTCTGGCACCTCCTCAACTTCACGATCGGCAAGGTCAACGTCGACGGCGGCCCGACCAACAACCCCTACCAGCTGGTCGTCGACACCTTCAGCGTGTGGTGGATGACGCTGATCTACCTCGCCGCGATGCTCGCGCTGGGCCTGCACCTCCACCACGGTGTCTGGAGCTCGGCGCAGACCCTCGGCCTGACCAACAACGCCCGCGCCCGGCGCAACGCCAAGGCGCTCGGCTGGATCGTCGCCGTGGTGATCGCCGGCGGCTTCTCGCTCGTCCCGCTCGCCGTGCTCGCCGGCGTCATCTCCTAGTCACCCGAGGAGCACCGACATGACCGACATGCCCGACACCACCACCACCTTCGACGCCTCGCACACGCGCGAGCCCGGCGGCGAGCAGTACGACGACGCGGCCGGCTTCTACGTCCACGGCGCCCCGATCGCCGACACGAAGGCCCCCGGCGGCCCGATCGACGAGCGGTGGAACACCCGCCAGTTCGAGGCCCGCATCGCCAACCCCGCCAACCGCCGCCGCCTCTCGGTGATCGTGGTCGGCACCGGCCTGGCCGGCGCCTCGGCCGCGGCCACGCTCGGCGAGGCCGGCTACGTCGTGAAGTCGTTCTGCTACCAGGACTCCCCGCGCCGGGCGCACTCGATCGCCGCCCAGGGTGGCATCAACGCGGCCAAGAACTACAAGGGCGACGGCGACTCCGTCTACCGCCTCTTCTACGACACCATCAAGGGCGGCGACTACCGCTCCCGCGAGTCGAACGTCTACCGCCTCGCCCAGGTGAGCGTGAACATCATCGACCAGTGCGTGGCCCAGGGCGTCCCGTTCGCCCGTGAGTACGGCGGCCTGCTCGACAACCGCTCCTTCGGCGGCGTGCAGGTCTCCCGCACGTTCTACGCCCGCGGCCAGACGGGCCAGCAGCTGCTGATCGGCGCCTACCAGGCGCTCGAGCGCCAGGTCGCCGCCGGCACCGTGAAGTGCTACACGCGCCACGAGATGGTCGAGCTGATCGTCGTCGACGGCCGCGCCCGCGGGATCATCGTGCGCGACATGGTCACCGGCGAGATCGAGACCTACTTCGCCGACGTCGTCGTGCTCGCCTCCGGCGGCTACGGCAACGTCTTCTACCTCTCGACCAACGCGATGGGCTGCAACGTCACCGCGACCTGGCGGGCGCACCGCAAGGGCGCCTACATGGCCAACCCCTGCTACACGCAGATCCACCCGACCTGCATCCCGGTCTCGGGCGCGCACCAGTCCAAGCTCACGCTGATGAGCGAGTCGCTGCGCAACGACGGCCGGATCTGGGTGCCGAAGAACAAGGCGGACTGCGACAAGGACCCGCGCGAGATCCCCGAGGAGGACCGCGACTACTACCTCGAGCGGATCTACCCGGCGTTCGGCAACCTGGTCCCCCGCGACATCGCTTCTCGGCAGGCCAAGAACGTCTGCGACGAGGGCCGCGGCGTCGGCCCCGAGGTCGAGGGCGTGCGGCGCGGTGTCTACCTCGACTTCGCGGAGGCCATCGACCGGCTCGGGCGCGACGCGATCGAGAGCAAGTACGGCAACCTCTTCGACATGTACGCCAGGATCACGGGCGAGGACCCCTACGCGGTCCCGATGCGGATCTACCCCGCCGTGCACTACGTGATGGGCGGCCTCTGGGTCGACTACGACCTGCAGTCGACGATCCCGGGGCTGTTCGTGACCGGCGAGGCCAACTTCTCCGACCACGGCGCGAACCGCCTCGGCGCCTCGGCGCTGATGCAGGGCCTGGCTGACGGCTACTTCGTGCTGCCGAACACGATTCGTGACTACCTCGCCGAGGGTCCGTTCGACAAGGTGCCCGAGGACCACCCGGCCGTGCTCGAGGCGCAGCAGTCGGTCCGCGCGCGGATCGACCACTTCATGGGCAACAACGGCACCCGCAGCGTCGACTCCTACCACCGCGAGCTCGGCAACATCATGTGGGAGTTCTGCGGCATGGAGCGCACCGAGGACGGCCTGAAGAAGGCGATCGACCTGATCCGCACGCTGCGCGACGACTTCTGGCGCAACGTGAAGGTGCTCGGCAGCGCCGAGAGCCTCAACCAGTCGCTGGAGAAGGCCGGCCGGGTCGCCGACTTCCTCGAGCTCGGCGAGCTGATGTGCATCGACGCGCTGAACCGCCGCGAGTCCTGCGGCGGCCACTTCCGCGCGGAGTCGCAGACCGAGGACGGCGAGGCGCTGCGCCACGACGACCAGTACGCCTACGTGGCGGCCTGGGAGTGGGCGGGCGAGGGCGAGGTCCCGGTGCTGCACAAGGAAGAGCTGGTCTACGAGTCCGTCGAGATGAAGCAGAGGTCGTACAAGTGAGAGTCACCCTCAAGATCTGGCGCCAGTCGGACCGCGTGAGCGAGGGGCGCCTGCACACCTACGAGCTCGACGACGTCTCGCCCGACATGTCCTTCCTCGAGATGCTCGACGTGCTCAACGAGAAGCTCAACACCGAGGGCGAGGAGCCGGTGGCCTTCGACTCCGACTGCCGCGAGGGCATCTGCGGCATGTGCGGCCTGATGATCAACGGCGAGGCGCACGGCCCCGAGGTCACCACGACCTGCCAGCTGCACATGCGGACCTTCAACGACGGCGACACGATCACCATCGAGCCCTGGCGCGCCGACCCGTTCCCGGTGCTCAAGGACCTCTGCGTCGACCGCAGCGCCTTCGACCGGATCATCCAGCAGGGCGGCTACATCTCGGTCAACACGGGCGCCGCCCCCGACGCGCACGCCACCCCGGTGCCCAAGGACAAGGCCGACCGCGCCTTCGACGTCGCCACCTGCATCGGCTGCGGCGCCTGCGTGGCCGCCTGCCCCAACGGCTCGGCGTCGCTGTTCCTCGGCGCGAAGATCACCCACCTCGGCGAGCTCCCCCAGGGCCAGGCCGAGCGCGACACCCGCGTGGTGAACATGGTCGCCCAGCACGACCACGAGGGCTTCGGCGGCTGCACCAACATCGGCGAGTGCACCGCGGCCTGCCCCAAGGAGATCCCGCTCGACGTGATCTCCCGGCTCAACTGGGACCTCCACGCCGCCCTGCGCCACGGCCACTGAGCTTCTCCCCCGCCGGCAGCTTCGTCCTGCCGTCCGTCGGGGGTGGGCTGAGTGCATCCAGAAGGAGCCAGTCGGCTCCGGGCGGCTTTGCGGCTTCGCCGCTGTCGGTGCCCGACCCTGCGATCGGACACGCTCACTTCTGGAGAGCGGACGTGCGGCTGTGGGCTGGCCCCATGACCGGCTGGCCGCAGGGCGCGCTCTGTGCGGTATGAGCGGAACGCCATGCCGCCATCCGACCTGCGGCACGGGCGTGTCGATTGGAGCAGGTCGTGTGCCTGAGAACCCCTCAGAGGGTGCTGTCAGGCACACGACCCGTAACGGGCAGGGTGCACGCAACGGTCGACGGTCGAGGGTCGCCTCGATCGGTGTCCGCTCAGGCCGCGTTGTGCGCGGTCTTGCCGAGTCAGTCCGGCCCGTGAACAGCCCGTCGGCCCTCATCAGGTGGGACGACAGCCGCGACAGACATCGACGCCAGTGCGATCGCCCACCTTCCGGACCGAGACTCCGGGGCCCGACTGACCGCACTGACGTCGAGTTCTCAGCATCCCTTCTCACTTGGGTTCGGCGAGGTAGCGCTCGGCGGCGTCAGCCGACTGAGGCACACCGACCGGCCAGGTCAGGCTGAGTTCGGCGAGGTAGCGCTCGGCGGCGTCAGCCGACTGAGGCACACCGACCGGCCAGGTCAGGCTGAGTTCGGCGAGGTAGCGCTCGGCGCCGTCAGCCGACTGAGGCACACCCACCAGCGAGGTGTCGGCGGGGGTCTCGACCCGCTCGGGTGCGGTGTCCGACGTGATGCTCAGTAGAACCAGCACCACGGCAACGACCAGTCCGACGGCGATGGCGACCCATCCGAGCGACTTGCGCACGGACCGGCGTGGCGACGGGGGTTTCTCTTCGACGGAGCTCGGTCCCGCGCGGACGGGGACCCGCTCGATTGTCTGCACCATGGGGACTCCTCGGTTGGGGCTGCCTGAGGCAGCGCTGGCGGAACAGGAGGAGCGTGCGAGAGCACCGTGCCTAGGCGTTGGCAACGAGGACGACGTCCGTGGACTGGCGAATCAGTGCCGTGGCGGAACTCGGAAGCGAACCCGCACCACAACCTGCGTCGCATCCAGTTCGCGGGCAACCAGCGGGGCGTGGAAACTTCCGGGCCGAGACTGGGGGGCCCGATGCACGCCTCGGCGCATGCCTACTTGTGCGCTTCTCACATCTCCAGCATCGCCGCCTACGCCTCGGTTTCCCAGAGTCAAACGCCCTGACTTCGGCAGTTGAGTGCGTCCCGGGAGGTCATGCACGTTGCCGGTCCTGACCGGCGGAACGCATGACGCTGGCGGCCGCCCCGTCGCCTTGGTCGCACGTGCGACCAAGGAAGAGGCGCCGCCGGCGGGACGGACGGCCTCGGTGGCTCAGTGCCAGCCGAGCGCCGGGGCGAGGTGGGTCATCACGTTCTCGAGGACGTGCGCGTTGTAGTCGACGCCGAGCTGGTTGGGCACGGTGAGCAGGAGGGTGTCGGCGGCGGCGATCGCCTCGTCCTCGGCGAGGTCCCTGACGAGCTGCTCGGGCTCGCCGGCGTAGGTCTTGCCGAAGCGGGCCTGGCCGCCGTCGATGAAGCCGACCTGGTCCTCGCTGCGCGCCTCCTGGCCGAAGTACGCCCGGTCGAGGTCGGAGGTGATCGGAAAGATGCTGCGGCTCACCGAGACCCGCGGCTCGCGGTCGTGTCCGGCCTCGGCCCAGCGGTCGCGGAAGCGCTGGATCTGCTCGGCCTGCAGCTGGTGGAACGGGACGCCGGTGTCCTCGGTGAGCAGGGTGGAGCTCATCAGGTTCATCCCCTGCTCGGCGACCCACTCCGCGCTGCTGCGCGTGCCGGCGCCCCACCAGATCCGGTCGCGCAGGCCCGGTGAGTGCGGCTCGATCCGCAGCAGGCCGGGCGGGTTGGGGAACATCGGCCGCGGGTTGGGCTCGGCGAAGCCCTCGCCGGAGATGACGTTGAGGAAGATCGCCGCGTGCTCGCGGGCCATGTCGGCGTGGTCGGTGCCCTCGGCGGGGACGTGGCCGAAGTAGCGGTAGCCCTCGATCACCTGCTCCGGTGACCCACGGCTGATGCCGAGCTGGAGCCGTCCACCCGAGATCAGGTCGGCGGCGCCGGCGTCCTCGGCCATGTAGAGCGGGTTCTCGTAGCGCATGTCGATCACGCCGGTGCCGATCTCGATCCGGCTGGTGCGGGCGCCGACGGCGGCCAGCAGCGGGAACGGCGAGGCGAGCTGCCGGGCGAAGTGGTGCACCCGGAAGTACGCGCCGTCCGCACCCACCCCCTCGGCCGCGACCGCGAGGTCGATCGACTGCAGCAGCGCGTCGGACGCGGAGCGCGTCTGCGAGTGCGGTGAGGGCGACCAGTGACCGAAGGACAGGAACCCGATCTTCTTCTTCACGTCGGCTCCAACCGCTGGGCGGGGCGGGATGTTCCGCCCGCATGTCGTGGTTCAGGCGTCCCGCGAGGCGCGCAGGGCCTTGAGCCCCAGGGCGCCGAGGAGGCCCGCGATCACGAAGTTGCCGACGATCAGCAGCGTGTGCGCGACCCAGTAGCCGGTGGCGCGCTCCTCCCCCGCCTCGTAGGCGGACCAGAGGTTCTTGGCGAAGTTGCCGAAGGTGACGACGTTCCACACCGCCACGGCCAGCAGCAGGAGGGCGTGCTTGCGCTCGAACTTCACGGGTTGTCCTTTCGTCGGGGACGGCGCAACGCCGCCACCACGGTCAGCACGGTGGCGCCGCCCGCGGCGAACGCCCGGGCGGAGGCGCGCCGGTCGCGCTCCGGCGGCGGCGGCGCGAGCCGCGCCACCCGCGCCAGGTCCTCCTCGCGGGCATGCTCCACGGCGAGCGCGTCGCGCACGGCCCGGGAGGCCGGCGCCTCGTGCGCCCAGGCCGCAGCGAGGATGACGACGCGGGAGAAGAAGTTGATCCAGACCAGGAGGATCAGCGCGACCCCGAACGCCTGGAAGGCTGGCTTGTCCTTGGTGAGGCCCAGCAGCTCGCCGGAGAGCTGCTTGAGCACCTCGAACCCGACGGCGCCGACGAACGCCCCGGACCACAGGTCGCGCCGCGGGGCGTGCGGGGTGGTCGGCAGCAGGAAGAGCGCGTAGAAGAGCACCGTGTTCGCGGCGAGGCCGAAGAGCAGGGTGACCAGCCGCAGCAGCAGCCCGTAGTCGGAGTCGACGCCGACCCAGTCGAGCACCTCGCTGGAGAAGCCGGTGACGAACCCGGTCAGCGCCACCGCCAGGAGGAGCGCCACGCCGATCAGCAGGAGCGCGACGAGGTCGCGGACCTTGCCGAGCACCCAGCTGGGTCGCTCGGGCACCGGGACCTCGAAGACCACGGCCAGCGCGACCCGCATGCTCGAGAACCAGCTGAGACCCGAGTAGAGCAGGGCGAGCAGACCGAGGCCGGCCACGGTGCGGGCGGCGGACTCGACCTCCGCGAGCGAGATCTGGTCGGAGTCGGTGCCGATCAGGCCGGGGAACAGTGCATTGACCGCGGTGGTCAGGTCGTCCTGCCCGTCGGGGTAGACGGTGGCGAGCAGCGCCACCACCGCGAAGGCGAGCGCCAGGATCGGGAAGAAGGACAGGAACCCGTAGTAGGTGATCGCGCCCGCCCACTGCGAGCCCTGGACGCGACCGTAGTGCTGGCCGGCGCGCACCACGTGGTCGAGCAGCCCGCTGCGGCGGCGCGCGGCGTCGAGCCGGGCCGCGGCGCGCTCGGTGGCCGCGGACACCTCAGCCCGCCGCGGGCTGGAGGGGGAACTCGCGGGTGGGACGCCACCCGGACTCGTCGTCGTGCACGTAGAGGTGGAACTCCGCCGCGGCGAAGACGCACTCGAAGTCGGCCAGGTCGGCGAAGGCGCGGTCGAGCGCGTCGTCGTCGAGGTGGTGGGCGACCGTGACGTGGGGGTGGTAGGGGAACTGGAGCTGGACCGCGAGCGGACCGTTGCGCACCGCGGAGGCCAGCTGCTCGCAGCCCGAGATGCCCTCGACGACCGACACGAAGACGACCGGGGAGACGGGGCGGAAGGTGCCGGTTCCGCGGAGGTGCACCGTGAAGGCGCGGGCACCCGCGGCGACCTCGGTCAGGTGCTGCTCGACGGCCTCCAGCTCGCCGTCGGCCACCTCGGCGGGAGGCACGAGCGTGATGTGGGTCGGGATCCCGGCCCCGGTCCGGTCGCCGATGGAGGCGCGGTAGCGCTGGAGCTCGCCTCCCCACGGCTCGGGGATCGCGATGGCGACGCCGATGGTGGGCATCCGTCGACCCTACTGACCCGGTGGCAGGGCCGGGGCCACGAAGCCGACACGCGCGAAGACGTCGCGCAGGGTCGCCTCGGCGACGGCGTTCGCCTGCTCGTGGCCGCGGGTCAGCACGCTGGTCAGGTAGGCCTGGTCGTCGAGCAGCTCGAGCGTCCGGTCACGGAACGGCGTGACCACGTCGACCACGATGTCGGCCAGGTCCTTCTTGAAGTCGCCGTAGCCACGCCCGGCGTACTGCTCCTCCAGCGCGGTGACCGACTCGCCGGTCAGCGCCGCGTGGATGGTGAGCAGGTTGCTGATGCCGGGCTTCTCCTCGGGGTCGAAGCGCACCTCCGAGCCGGAGTCGGTGACCGCGGAGCGGATCTTCTTCGCGCTCACCCGCGGGTCGTCGAGCATCTCGATGATGCCGCCGGGCGAGGACGCCGACTTCGACATCTTCGCGGTGGGGTCCTGGAGGTCGGTGATCTTGGCCGTCGACTTCAGGATGTAGGGCTCGGGGAGCCGGAACGTCTTCTTGTAGCGGTGGTTGAACCGCTGGGCGAGGTCACGGGTCAGCTCGAGGTGCTGGCGCTGGTCCTCGCCGACCGGCACGTAGTGCGGCCGGTAGAGCAGGATGTCTGCCGCCTGGAGGATCGGGTAGGTGAAGAGCCCGACGCTGGCGGCGCCCTCGCCCCCCTTCGCGGACTTGTCCTTGAACTGGGTCATCCGCCGCGCCTCGCCGAAGCCGGTGAGGCACTGCAGCACCCAGCCGAGCTGGGCGTGGGCCGGGATCTGGCTCTGCACGAAGATCGCCGAGCGCTCGGGGTCGACACCCATGGCGAGCAGCTGCGCCGCGGCCCGCAGGCAGCGCTCACGGAGCACCTTGGGGTCCTGCTCGACGGTGATCGCGTGCATGTCGGCGATGAAGAAGAAGGGCTGGTGGTCCTCCTGGAGGTGGACCCACTGCCGCAGCGCGCCGAGGTAGTTGCCGAAGTGGAACGAGTCGGCGGTGGGCTGGATGCCCGAGAGCACGCGCGGACGGGCACCGCCGGTCGCGGACCCCGGGACGGCCACCTCGGGAGCGGTGGTCGGAGCGGACATGGGCGGCATTCTGTCACCGGCGCGCAACCGCTCCCGCACCGGTCGGGCATATCGGTTTGCCCGGCCGGGGCGGGTCTTGGCAGGGTGCGCGGCATGCTGATGCAGACCGACGGGGAACGGGTCGTGCTGGAGGCGCCGGGGGCGCCCGACCACGGGTGGCTGGACGCCGCGCTGGACGAGGCGTACGGCGCGGGCACCGCGCTCGTGGTGTGGCCGGTCGCGGTCGGCGACTGGAGCGCGCGGCGGCTGGCCTGGGAGTCGGGCTTCCGCGTGAGCGGCACCGTCCCCGGCTGGTTCGGGCCGTCCGTGGGTGAGCGGGCCCGGCGCGACGCGTGGCTGCTGACGCTCGGCGCCTCGGACCCCCGCGAGCCCGCCACCACCTGGCTCGACTGCCCGGTGCTCGAGGGCGACCTCGTCCGGCTGCGCCCGTGGCGAGCCGAGGACGCTCCGCGCATCGTCGAGGCCTGCTCGGAGGAGCGGACGGCGTACTGGCTGGGGCGGTTGCCGGTCCCGTACACGCTCGCCGACGCCGAGGCCTACCTCGAGGACCGCCGGGGGGTGCTGGCCGACGCCACGGCCGTCGGCTGGGCCGTCGCCGACCCGGCCACCGACGAGCTGCTGGGCTCCCTCGCGCTGTTCGACCTCGTGGCGGGCCGCTCGGCGGAGGTCGGCTACTGGACCCACCCGGCGGCCCGCGGCCGCGGCGTGATGACCGCCGCCGTGCGGCTCGCGATCGGGCACGCGTTCGGCGCGCTGGGCCTGGGGCGGCTCGCGGCCTTCGCCGCGGTGGGCAACACCGCGTCGCGGCACGTGATCGAGACCTGCGGCTTCACCTACATCGGCACCGAGCGGCGGTCGGTGCTGGTCCGCGACGGGCTCGCGGACCACGCCTGCTACGACCTGCTGTCCACCGACCTCACCTGAACCCGGGCCGACACCACGATCACCAGGAAGCCGGCCAGCGACAGCGCGACGCCGACCACCGCGGTCGCGGTGTAGCCGTACCCGGCCGCGATCACGAGACCGCCGAGCCAGGCGCCGAGGGCGTTGGCGAGGTTGAGCGACGCGTGGTTCATCGCCGCGCCGAGCGTGCGCGCGTCGCCGGCGACGTCCATCAGGCGCAGCTGGAGGTTCACCACCAGCACCGACCCGAGCACGGTGATGAAGAACGCCGGGACCAGCGCCACCCAGCCGTACGGCGCGAGCAGCGCGAAGACCGCCAGCACCACGCCCAGCCCGAGCGAGGAGCCGAGCAGCGACCGGAAGACCGACCAGTCGGCGAGCTCGCCGGCGACCCAGGTGCCGGCCACCATGCCGAGGCCGAGGACGAGGAGGAAGACCGGCACCGCCGACTGCCCCAGCCCGCCCGCGTCGGTCACGATCGGGGCGATGTAGGAGTAGACGGCGAACATGCCGCCGAACCCGATCGCGCCGGCCAGCAGGGTGAGCCACACCTGCGGCTTGGCGAAGGCGGTCAGCTCACGGCGACCCGTCGCCTCGGTGTCGCCGGGGCATGACGGGACGAACGCCAGCACCAGCGCCACGGTGACCAGCGCCAGGCCCGCGACCGACCAGTACGCCGAGCGCCAGCCGAGGGTCTGCCCCAGCCAGGTCGCCGCCGGGACGCCCACGACGTTGGCGACCGACAGGCCCAGCATCACCATCGCCACCGCGCGCCCCTGCCGACCCAGCGGGGCCAGGCTGGCGGCGACCAGCGACGCGACACCGAAGTAGACCCCGTGCGGGAGCCCGTCGAGGAAGCGCGCCACGAGCAGGGCGTCGTAGCTCGTCGCCAGGGCGCTCGCGGCGTTGAACACGGCGTACGCCGTCATCAGCGCGACCAGCAGCCCGCGGCGAGGCCAGCGGGCGCCGAAGTAGGCCAGCACGGGCGCGCCGACGACGACGCCCAGCGCGTAGGCCGAGATCAGGTGGCCGGCGGTCGGGATCGAGACCCCGACGCCCGCGGCGATCTGCGGCAGCAAGCCCATGGTCACGAACTCGGTGGTGCCGATCGCGAAGCCGCCCATGGCCAGCGCCAGCACGGCCAGCCGGAAGTGGCGGGCGGTGGTGGTGGTCGGCGGCGCGGTGGCGGTCTCGGTCATCGTCACCCATGCTCCAACCCGGGGCGCGGGAACGCCTATTCCGCAGGCACGGTCACCCGGGCACATCCCGGCCATTTGCCCGGTGTCCCGGGACGCCGGCGTCCCTAGCGTGGTGGCACGTCCCCGGTCCACCCCACGTCGCAGGAGTCCCCCATGGTGCTGAGCGGTACGCCGCGCACGTTCGTCGGCGCGGTGACGCTGCGCCTGCGCGGCCCGGTGTGCCACCACGTGGCGGACGAGGTCGTGGCCGGGCTCGAGCGGCTGGCGGGTGTCCGCGTGGCCGACCTCGACGTGGGGGCCGGGATCCTCGTGGTCACCGCCGCCCGGCCCGTCGACCGCGCGGACGTCGTCGACGCGCTCGGACGTCTCGGCTGCCGCGTCCGGGACTGACCGCGGCCGCTGTGAGCCCCGAGGGCGTGTCCTAGGGTGACGCTGTGCTGCGCGGGAGGGCGCGGGAACAGGCCGCGCTGGACGAGCTGCTCGACCGGGCACGCTCCGGGTCGGGCTCGGTCCTCGTGCTGCGCGGCGAGCCGGGCGCCGGCAAGTCGGCGCTGGTCGCCGACACCGTGGCCCGCGCCGAGGGCTTCACGGTGCTGCGCGCCCAGGGCGTCGAGTCCGAGGCCCCGCTCGCCTTCGCGGCGCTGCACCAGCTGCTCCGCCCCGTCACCGCCCACCTCGACGACGTGCCGGCGCCGCAGGCCGCCGCCCTGCGCGCGGCCTTCGGCGAGGTCGACGCCAGCGTCGGCGACCGCCACCTGGTCTTCCTCGCCACCCTCAGCCTGCTGTCCGAGGCGGCCTCGCGACAGCCCGTGCTGGCCGTCGTCGACGACGCGCACTGGCTCGATGACGCCTCGACCGCGGCGCTGCTGTTCACCGCGCGCCGGCTGGAGGGGGAGCCGGTGGCGATGCTGCTCGCCGCCCGGGAGGGCGAGCAGGCCACCGAGCACGACCTGCCGGCCCTGAGGGTCTCCGGGGTCGACGAGGCCTCGGCCGACGAGATCGTCGCCGACCAGGCACCCGGCCCGGTGGCGCCCGAGGTGCGGGCGGAGCTCCTGGCCGCCACCGGCGGCAACCCGCTCGGCCTCGTCGAGCTGACCCGCGCCCTCACCGCGGAGCAGCTCTCCGGGCGGGAGCGGCTGCCCGACCGGCTGCCGGTCACCAGCAGCATCGAGCGGGCGTTCCTCGACCGCTACCACCGCCTCCCGCCGGACGCCCGCACCCTGCTGCTCCTCGCCGCCGCGGACGATTCCGGGCGCACGTCGACCGTCGTGCGCGCCGCCGGCGCCCTGGGCGTCGGCCCCGAGGCGCTCGACGAGGCCGAGGAGTCCGGGCTGGTCACCAGCCGCGACGGGGACCTCGCGCTGCGACACCCCCTCGTCCGCTCGGCGGTGTACGGCGCCACCACCACCACCCGCCGGCGCCAGGCCCACCGGGCGCTGGCCGACGCCCTGGCAGGCACGCCGTACGACGACCGGCGGGCGTGGCACCTGGCCGCCTCGGTGGACGAGCCCGACGACGAGGTCGTGGCGGCGCTCGACGAGGCGGCCACCCGGGCCCGCAGGCGCGGCGGCCACGAGGCGGCGGCCGCCGCCTGGGCCCGCGCCGCGGAGCTCACGCCCGACCCGGAGGCCCGGGCACGCCGGCTGCTCGCGGCGGCGCAGTCGAGCCTCGCAGCCGGCCGCCCGCTCGAGACCGAGCAGCTCGTCCGCGCGGCCCTCGTGGACACCGACGACGCCCTCCTGCGCTCCGAGCTGCTGCAGCTGCGCGGCCAGGTGGAGTGGAACACCCGCTCGCTCGACGAGGGCTACCGCACGGTATGCCAGGCCGCGGCGACGGTGGCGGACGTGGACCCCGCGCGGGCCCGCGTGCTGGCCATGCTCGCCTCGTCACTGGCGGCGTTCGGCGCCCGGGCCGACGACGCGCCAGATCCCCGCACGGTCGTCCCGGCTCCCGGGCCGGGCGCCTCCGACGCCGACCTCGTGACGGGGTGGCTGCTCGAGGGCTTCTCCGCCGTGGCCGCCCGCGACTGGCCGACCGCTGCGACCGCGCTGCGGCGGGCCTGTGAGACGCCGCTCGGCCCGGACGCCCACCCGCTGCTGCCGCCCAACGTCGCGATCGCGACCATCCACCTCGGCGACGACGCCCGGGCGCTCGCCCTGCACGACCTCCAGCTCCGCACCGCACGGGACGCCGGCGCGGTGAACATGGTCGAGCACGCCCTGACCCGGGGTGCGGTGTTCCGGATCGCCACCGGCGCGTGGCACGAGGCCGCGTCGGCGGCCCAGGAGGCGCTGCTGCTCGACCGGTCGCTGGGCCTCGACGAGATCACCCCGTTCCCGCTGGTCGAGCTGGCCGTGGTCGCCGCGCTGCGGGGCGACCCCGAGGCACCCAGGCTCCTGGCCGAGCTCGACGAGACCCTCGACCGGCACCCGCCGCGCGGCGCCACCGGCGGCCTGGTGACCGACCTGCGCCACTGGGCCGCGGCGCGCCAGGACGGTGTCGCGGTCGCGACGGCGCTGCACCACCTCGAGCAGGTCCAGCTGCCGATCGTGCAGGGGATGGCGGCGATCGACCGGATCGAGACCGCCGTGCGGGCCGGACGCAGCGACCTGGCGGAGGCCTGGGTGGAGGACGTCGAGGACTTCGCCGCGGGTACCGGGATGGCGTGGGCCCGGGCCGTCGGCCACCACGGCCGCGCACTGCTGGCCGACGGCGCGGCCGAGGAGCACCTCCGCGAGGCCCTCGGCTGGCACGAGCAGTCGACCCGGGTTCCGGCCCGGGCGCGCACCGAGCTGGCGCTGGGCGAGCTCCTGCGCCGCAACCGGCGGCGCACCGACGCCCGGGTGCCGCTGCGGTCGGCGCTCGACACGTTCGAGCAGCTGGGGGCGGTGCTCTGGGCCGAGCGCGCGCGACAGGAGCTGCGTGCGTCGGGCGAGCGGGCCCGCCGCGGCCCCGACGTCGCGCCCACCGAGCTCACGGCGCAGGAGGCCCAGGTGGCCGCGCTGGTGCGGCAGGGCCTGTCCAACAAGGAGGTGGCGGGGCGGCTGTTCATCAGCCCGCGCACGGTCGACTTCCACCTGCGCAACGTCTACGCCAAGCTCGGCATCACCTCGCGCACCGAGCTCGCCGCGCTCGCGGCCGACCCGGCCTGACGGGCGCCGTCCACCGGTCCGGCTACCGTCGCTCCTCATGACCGCACGACGGCCCTCGGGCACGCCGCCGTACTGGGAGGCCGGGACGATCGTCACCCTGCGCTGGGGCGACCCCCTCGGGCCGCACTGGGCCGAGCCCGTGCGGGTGGTCCGCGACGACGCCGCCGGCCTGGTCACGTGGCTGGCCGAGGGGACACCGGTGCTCCGCAGGGCCCGCGCCGACGGCCTGCCCTTCCGCGGCGACCCGGCCACGATGTTCACCGCGCCGACCGTGCAGGCACGCGCCACCTGGACCGACACCCACGTGCTGCGCGTCTCCCCCACCGGGCGGTCGTGGTCGGTGATGCACTTCTTCGACGGCACCAGCGGGGAGTTCCTCGGGTGGTACGGCAACATCGAGGACCCCCACCAGCGCGACCACGACACCGTCTACTCCGCGGACCGGGTGCTCGACGTGTGGGTCGAGCCCGACCGCACCGTCGCCCGCAAGGACGAGGACGAGCTCGCGCTCGCGGTCGAGCAGGGCCGCTACACGGAGGCCGAGGCCGAGCGGCTCACGGCGGTCGCCGCGGAGATCGAGGCGGTGGTCGCGGCGTGGGGACCGCCGTTCTGCGACGGCTGGGACCGCTTCGAGCCCGACCCGTCGTGGGAGGTCCCCGGCCCGCCCGACCCGCTCAGTCGATGACCTCGGGCCGGGCCTGCACCAGGAACGTCTCGGTGCGGCCCGGCATGCAGACCTCGTTGCCCCACGAGGCCGGCGACCGGGTGCTGCCGCGCAGACGCACCTCGTCGCCGGCGTGGGCCACGACCTTGCCGTCCTGGTCGACCAGGTCGACGGTGCCGTCGGCCCGCACCACGCCTTCGTAGTCCTGCGGCCAGAAGATCGGCGGCCCGTCGCCCACGACGAAGCAGCGCTCCTCGTCGACCAGCTGCAGCTCACCGGTCAGGGTCTCCGCGTCGCGCGGCGTCCGGTCGCTGCCCACCTCCCAGCCCGAGACGTCGAGGAACACCGGCACGTCACCGACGCCGCGCTCGTACGTCGGACCGGGGTCCGCCGGCCCCACGGCGCGGTCGCCACCCGGCAGCGCCCCGGCCACGGCGACGCCGGCGGCCACGACGACCGCGGCGGCGCAGGCCAGCCCAACGGCGCGGGTACGACGGGCGCGCTGTCCGGCGCCCGTGATCCCGGCCAGCGGCGCCGAGGCCGTGGGCACCTGGTCGGCGCTCTCGCGCATCAGCTCGGCCAGTCGGTTCTCGCTCATCGCTCCACTCCGTCCACGAGGAGGTCCGCCAGCGCGCGGTCCGCGCCGAGGGCGGCCAGACCGCGGGCGGCCCGGCTCTTGACGGTGCCGACGGCCACGCCGAGCGCCTCGGCCACCGCGGCCTCGGTCAGGTCGGCGTAGAACCGGAGCACGAGCACCTGCCGCTGCCCGAGCGGCAGCCGGAGCAGCGCGGTGCGCAGGGCATCGCCCCGCGCCCTCTCCTCCGCGCCGTCCGGCAGCCCGCCCTCGGGCAGCACGGCGGTCGGCGCCTCCCCCCACCAGCGCCGCCGCCGGCTGTCGACCAGCGTGTTGATGAGCACCCGGTGCACGTAGGCATCCGGGTCCTCGGCCCGCCGCACCCGCGGCCACGCGACGTAGCAGCGCGACAGCGCCGTCTGGGCGACGTCCTCCGCGGTGTGGGGGTCGACCCCCATCAGCACGGCCGTGCGCACCAGACGCGGCCAGCGCGCCGCGACGTACTCCTCGAAACTCCCCGTCATGCCCACGAGACGTGGTGGGGCGCCGGAAAGGTTCCGCCTACAGCGAGGCGAGGGCCTCGTTGAACGTCGCCGACGGGCGCATCACCGCGGTGACCTTGGCCTCGTCGGGTCGGAAGTAGCCACCGATGTCGGCCGGCCGGCCCTGCACCGCGAGCAGCTCGCCCACGATCGCTTCCTCGCTCTCGGCCAGCGTGGTGGCCAGCCCGGAGAAGGCGGCCGCCAGCTCGGCGTCGTCGCTCTGCTGCGCCAGCTCCTGCGCCCAGTAGAGCGCGAGGTAGAAGTGCGAGCCGCGGTTGTCGAGGCTGCCGACCTTGCGGGTCGGGGACTTGTCCTCGTTGAGCAGCGTGCCCGTGGCGCGGTCGAGCGTGTCGGCGAGCACCTGCGCCCGGGCGTTGCCGGTGCGCTGCGCGAGGTGCTCGAACGACGCGGCCAGCGCGAAGAACTCACCCAGGCTGTCCCAGCGCAGGTAGTTCTCCTTGACCAGCTGCTGCACGTGCTTGGGCGCCGAGCCGCCGGCGCCGGTCTCGAAGAGCCCGCCGCCGTTCATCAGCGGCACGATCGAGAGCATCTTGGCCGACGTGCCGAGCTCGAGGATCGGGAACAGGTCGGTGTTGTAGTCGCGCAGCACGTTGCCGGTGACGGAGATGGTGTCCTCGCCCCGGCGGATGCGCTCGAGGGAGTACGTCGTGGCCTCGGCCGGCGCCATGATCTCGATGGTCAGGCCCTCGGTGTCGTGCTCGGGCAGGTACTCCGCGATCTTGCCGATCAGGACGGCGTCGTGGGCGCGGGTCTCGTCGAGCCAGAACACCGCCGGCGAGCCGGTCGCGCGGGCCCGGGTCACGGCGAGCTTGACCCAGTCGCGGATCGGGTCGTCCTTGGTCTGGCAGGCGCGCCAGACGTCGCCGGGCTGGACGTCGTGGGAGATCAGCACCTCGCCGGCGCTGTTCACGACCTCGACGGTGCCGGCGGCGGGGATCTCGAAGGTCTTGTCGTGGGAGCCGTACTCCTCGGCCGCCTTGGCCATCAGGCCGACGTTGGGCACCGAGCCCATCGTGGAGGGGTCGAGGGCGCCGTGCGTGCGGCAGTCGTCGATGACGGCCTGGTAGACGCCGGCGTAGCAGGAGTCGGGGATCACCGCGAGGGTGTCGTGCTCCTCGCCGTCGGGGCCCCACATGTGGCCGCCGATCCGGATCATCGCCGGCATCGAGGCGTCGATGATCACGTCGGAGGGGACGTGCAGGTTGGTGATGCCGCGGTCCGAGTCGACCATCGCGAGGTCGGGGCCGTCCGCGAGGCCCTGCTGCACCGCGGCCCTGATCGCGTCGCCCTCGGGCAGCCGGTCGACGGCCGAGAGCAGCGCGCCGAGGCCGTCGTTCGGGGAGATGCCCGCAGCTGCGAGCTGCTCGCCGTACTGCTCGAACAGCGTGGGGAAGAACGCCTGCACCACGTGGCCGAAGATGATCGGGTCGGAGACCTTCATCATCGTGGCCTTGAGGTGCGCCGAGAACAGCACGCCCTCGGCCTTGGCGCGGGCGACCTGTTCGCCGAGGAAGCGGCGCAGCGCCGCGACGTCCATGTAGGTGCCGTCGACGACCTCGCCGGCGAGCACCGGCACCGACTCCTTGAGCACGACGGTCTCGCCGTCGGCCGTGACCAGCCGGATGGTGAGGGTGTCCTCGGAGTCGATGACCACGGACTTCTCGTTGGAGCGGAAGTCGTGCGTGCCCATCGTGGCCACGTTGGTCTTCGAGTCGGGGCTCCAGGCGCCCATGCGGTGGGGGTGGTGGCGTGCGTAGTTCTTGACCGAGGCGGGTGCGCGTCGGTCGGAGTTGCCCTCGCGCAGCACCGGGTTGACGGCCGAGCCCTTGACCTTGTCGTAGCGGGCGCGGACGTCCTTCTCCTCGTCGGTCTGCGGGTCCTCCGGGTACGCCGGGAGGTCGTAGCCCTGCTCCCGCAGCTCGGCGATCGCGGCCTTGAGCTGCGGCAGCGAGGCGCTGATGTTGGGCAGCTTGATGATGTTGGCCCCGGGGGTCTTCGCGAGCTCGCCCAGCTCGCCGAGGGCGTCGTCGAGGCGCTGCTCCTCGGTGAGCCGCTCGGGGAAGAGCGCGATGATCCGACCGGCCAGGGAGATGTCGCGGGTCTCGACCACGACGCCCGCCTGCGCGGCGTACGCCTCGACCACCGGGAGCAGCGAGTAGGTCGCCAGCAGCGGCGCCTCGTCGGTGTGGGTGTAGATGATCCGGGCGTCCGTCTGCGCATCAGTCACGACTCGGACGCTAGTTGGGTGTCCTCGGGTCCGGCAAACCGGGGTCCCGCACCACTAACATCGCCAGCACAGGCTCCCAGGGTGGGGCCGACGAGGGAGGCCCCCATGTCCGACACACCCACCAACGCGCAGACGATCAGTGCCGAGGTCCTCGGCACGTTCGTGCTCGTCTTCTTCGGCTGCGGCACCGCCCTGATCAGCGGCGGCGACTACGTCGCCATCGGCCTCGCCTTCGGCCTCACCGTGCTGGTGATGGCCTACGCCGTCGGCCGCATCTCCGGCGGCCACTTCAACCCGGCGGTCACGCTGGGCGCCGCCATGGGCGGACGGATCGCGTGGCGGCAGGTCCCGACCTACATGGCCGCGCAGGTCGGCGGCGCGATCCTCGCGGCGCTGGCGCTCTTCACGCTGATGCAGGGCTTCCCGGGCTACAGCGCCGAGGGCAACATGGCCCAGAACTTCTACGGCGACCAGGGCGCGACCGACTACGCCTGGTGGGCGGCCTTCCTGCTCGAGATGCTGATGACCGCGGTCTTCCTCTGGGTGATCCTCGCGGTGACCGACGTCCGCAACGAGCACCCCAGCCTCGCGCCGCTGGCGATCGGCCTCTCGCTGACGATGATCCACTTCGCCTCGATCAACGCCACCGGCACCTCGGTCAACCCGGCCCGCTCGATCGGCCCCGCGCTCTTCGCGGGCGGAGACGCGATCATCCAGCTCTGGCTCTTCATCCTGGCCCCGCTGGCGGGCGCCGCGATCGCCGGCTACACCTACGGCCTGATGTTCGGCTGGGGCTCGGAGCCGGTGGCCGGCTCGGGCGGCGGTGCCCGGGCGGGCGCCGCCGCGCCGGTCGTGCCCGAGGCGCCGCGCGACGAGTACCAGGAGCAGTGGAACCCCGAGGCGACCGCGGAGGCCGGTGGCCCTGCCGCTCCGCCGACCACCCCGAGCGACGAGTACCAGGAGCGCTGGAACGAGGGCGAGCAGCCGCCGCCCGCCCCACCTGCCTGAGCGGACGAGGCTCAGCCGGCGGTGAAGGAGACCAGCTCCACCCGCTCCGCACCGCCGGCGACGGTCTCCTCGAGCACGGTGCCGACGCCGCGCGCGTAGTACTTGTGCTCGACCACGTCGGGCTCGAGCGGCGTGGTCTCCTCGGTCTGCAGCAGGTCGTCGTACTCCCCGGCCGGCACGCTGCGCTGCTCGTCGAGCGACAGCACCTCGGCGCGGTCCTCGGCCACACCGGCGAGCTGCTCCTGCTCGTAGGAGTCGCCGACGCGGGGCCGCGCGGCCATGGCCAGCCCGGCCTCGGCCCCGTCGACCCCGGCCTCCCAGGAGCCCTCGGTGTCGGGGCGGCCCTGCTCGTCGTACTCGGTGGTGTCCTCGCCGAGGTACCAGACGTTGCCGTCGACGTCCTGGGCGAACCAGTCGTAGGTGTCCTCCAGCAGGGTGCCGTCGGGCGCGCGGACGACGTCGTGCACGACCGTCGCGGTGACGCCGGCGACCTCGCGGGTCTGGTCGGTCACGGTGACGGTGATCCGCTGGGGGTCGCCCCCGGTGGTCTCGTAGACCCATTCCGAGCCCGGGGTCAGCGGCAGCCACGGGTTGTCGATGCGGTCGACGAAGTCGGCAGGGTCCGGCGACGGCGTGGGGATCACCAGCTCGTCGACACCCGACGGCGGGCTCTTGGCTGGCTCGGCGGCGCGGCAGCCCGCCAGTGCCGGGACGGCCAGCAGCACGACCAGGACGCCGCGCACTCCCTGCATGCGCGCCATCCTGCCACCCGGTCCGGGGCCGGAGGCCGCGCGTCCGACCGCCTGCGCCCGCTGCTAACGTCGCGGGCACCCGGACCACCAGCACATCAGCACAGGAGTTGTCGTGACCTCTCCCCTCAAGGTCGCCGTCACCGGCGCCGCCGGCCAGATCGGCTACAGCCTGCTCTTCCGCCTCGCGAGCGGCGCGCTGCTCGGCGACCGACCGATCGAGCTGCGGCTGCTGGAGATCACCCCGGCCCTGAAGTCGCTCGAGGGCGTCGTGATGGAGCTCGACGACTGCGCCTTCCCGACGCTGGCCGGCGTCGAGATCGGCGACGACCCCGAGGCGGTCTTCGAGGGCGTGAACCTCGCCCTCCTCGTCGGCGCCCGCCCGCGCGGCCCGGGCATGGAGCGCAGCGACCTCCTCGAGGCCAACGGCGCGATCTTCACCGCGCAGGGCAAGGCGCTCAACAAGGTCGCCGCGGACGACGTCCGCATCGGCGTGACCGGCAACCCGGCCAACACCAACGCGCTGATCGCGATGACCAACGCCCCCGACATCCCGCAGGAGCGGTTCTCGGCGCTGACCCGCCTCGACCACAACCGGGCGATCTCGCAGCTGGCCGCGAAGACGGGCGCGCCGGTCACCGACATCACCCACATGACGATCTGGGGCAACCACTCCGCGACCCAGTACCCCGACCTGTTCCACGCCGAGGTCGGCGGCCGCAACGCCGCCGAGGTCGTGGGCGACCAGGCCTGGATCGAGAACGACTTCATCCCGACCGTCGCCAAGCGCGGCGCCGCGATCATCGAGGCCCGCGGGTCCTCGTCCGCCGCCTCGGCCGCCTCCGCCACGATCGACGCGGCCCGCGACTGGCTGCTCGGCTCCGCCGAGGGCGACTGGGTCTCGATGGCCGTCGTCTCCGACGGCTCGTACGGCGTGCCCGAGGGCCTGATCTCGTCGTTCCCGGTCACCACCTCTGGCGGTGACTGGTCGATCGTCCAGGGCCTCGAGATCGACGACTTCTCCCGCTCCCGGATCGACGCCTCCACCGCCGAGCTGGCCGAGGAGCGCGCCGCCGTGCAGGAGCTCGGCCTCATCTGACGCACCCCCACGCTGACCCGCCGTTGGTTAACGGCGGGTCAGCGTCATTTCGGGGTCAGAGGACCGGGGGCTCGGGGATCGAGCCGGCGAGGAGGATCAGGGCGGCGCCGGTGACGGCGAGCATCCCGACGTCCACGAGGCGGTGGCGGACGGCGAGCATGCCGGCGTCCTGGCGGCGCAGGACCAGGCGGACGCCGGCGGCGAGCAGCAGGGCCATGCCGATCCAGCGGACGCCCTCGCGCCAGTCACCGAGGGCGGAGATGCCGATGCCGACGAAGACGATGCCGAGCACCAGCAGGTAGAACGCGCCGCCGATGGTGGAGGGGTAGCGCCGCGGCTCCCACGAGTCGGCGGCCGGGGGTCCCGGCACGGGCGTGGGGGCCTCCTCGGCCGTGGCCGGGTCCGCGATCGGCACGCCCTCCCCCTCGTCGGGGGGATCCGGGACCGCACGCAGGTGGCTCACGGCGTCAGCCGAGCCGCTGCTCGGCGATCCCCACGATGTTGGACAGCAGCATCGCCCGGGTCATCGGTCCCACGCCACCGGGGTTGGGCGACACCCAGGCCGCGACGTCCCAGACGTCGTCCGCGACGTCGCCGGCCAGCTTGCCGTCGACCCGCGAGACACCCACGTCGAGCACGGCCGCGCCGGGCTTGACCATGGCCCCGGTGATGATGCCGGGCACGCCGGCGGCCGCGACCACGATGTCGGCGCGGCGCACGTGGTCGGCGAGGTCGCGGGTGCCGGTGTGGCAGAGGGTCACGGTGGCGTTCTCGCTGCGCCGCGTGAGCAGCAGCCCCAGCGGGCGGCCGACGGTCACGCCACGGCCGACCACGGCGACGTCGGCGCCGGCGATCTCCACGTCGTGGCGGCGCAGGATCTCCACGATCCCGTTCGGCGTGCACGGCAGCGGCGCCGCCTTGCCCAGCACCAGCCAGCCGAGGTTGGTGGGGTGGAGGCCGTCGGCGTCCTTGGCCGGGTCGATCAGCCCGAGCACGGCGTTCTCGTCGCGGCCCTTGGGCAGCGGCAGCTGCACGATGTAGCCGGTGCAGGCCGGGTCGTCGTTGAGCGCCCGGACGGCGTCCTCGATCTCCTCCTGGGAGGAGTCGGCGGGGAGGTCGATGCGGATCGACTCGATGCCGACCTCGGCACAGTCCTTGTGCTTGCCGTTGACGTACCAGCGCGAGCCAGGGTCGTCGCCGACGAGGATCGTGCCGAGGCCGGGACGGACGCCGGCCTCGTGGAGCGCGGCGACGCGGGACTTGAGCTCGTCCTTGATCGCCGCCGCGGTCGCGGTGCCGTCGAGCCTCTGTGCGGTCATGCGGACATCCTCTCAGCGACGGGTCAGTGGAAGAAGTGGCGCGTGCCCGTGAAGTACATCGTGACCCCGGCCGCCTTCGCGGCCTCGACCGTGAGCTCGTCGCGCACCGAGCCACCGGGCTGAACGATGGCGCGGACCCCGGCGTCGATCAGGATCTGCGGGCCGTCCTCGAAGGGGAAGAACGCGTCGGAGGCCGCCACCGACCCCGCGGCCCGCTCCCCCGCGCGCTCGACGGCCAGGCGGCAGGAGTCCACGCGGTTGACCTGGCCCATGCCGACACCGACCGAGGCGCCGTCGCGGGCCAGCAGGATCGCGTTGGACTTCACGGCGCGGCAGGCGCGCCACGCGAACGCGAGGTCGCGCAGGGTCGCCTCGTCGGCCGCATCTCCGGCGGCCAGCGTCCAGGTGGCCGCGTCGTCGCCCGGCGCGTCGACGTGGTCGACCTGCTGCACGAGCAGGCCGCCGCTGACCTGGCGCTGCTCGGTGCGCGAGGGCTCCTCGTCGAGCGGGCAGACCAGGATCCGGATGTTCTTCTTGGCGGCGAGCACCTCGACCGCGCCGTCGTCGTAGCCCGGCGCCACGACGACCTCGGTGAAGACCTCGGCCACCTGCTCGGCCATCGCGACCGAGACCGGCCGGTTGGTGGCGATCACGCCACCGAACGCCGACACCGGGTCGCACGCGTGCGCCCTGCGGTGTGCCTCGGCCACGTCGGCGCCGACCGCGATGCCGCACGGGTTGGCGTGCTTGATGATCGCGACCGCCGGCTCGTCGAAGTCGAGGGCGGCGCGGCGCGCGGCGTCGGTGTCGACGTAGTTGTTGTACGACATCTCCTTGCCGTGCAGCTGCTCGGCGTGCGCGAGCCCGGACCCCGTGCCGTCGCCGTAGAGCACCGCCGCCTGGTGGGGGTTCTCGCCGTAGCGCAGCGTCGCCAGGCGCTCGTAGGTCGCCCCGGTCGTGGCCGGCCAGCCGTCCTCGGCCGGCACCAGCGTCGTGGCCATCCACTGCGCCACCGCCACGTCGTACGCCGCGGTGTGGGCGAACGCCTCGGCGGCGAGCGCCTGCCGCTCGGCCAGGGTGAAGCCGCCCTCGCGCGTGGCCCGCAGCACGTCGTCGTAGCGCTCCGGGGAGGTGACGATCGCGACCGACGGGTGGTTCTTCGCGGCCGCGCGCACCATCGACGGCCCGCCGATGTCGATCTGCTCGACGCACTCGTCGGGCGACGCGCCCGACGCGACGGTCTGGGTGAAGGGGTAGAGGTTGGAGACCACGAGGTCGAAGGGCTCGACGCCGAGGTCGGCGAGCTGCTGCACGTGGGTCTCGAGGCGGCGGTCGGCGAGGATGCCCGCGTGCACGCGGGGGTGCAGGGTCTTCACGCGCCCGTCGAGGCACTCCGGGAAGCCGGTGAGGTCCTCCACCTTGGTCACGGGCACGCCGAGCGACTCGATCAGGCGCGCCGAGCCGCCGGTCGAGACCAGCGCGACCCCCGCCTCGTTCAGGCCGCGGACGAGGTCCTCCAGCCCGGTCTTGTCGTAGACGGAGACGAGCGCCCGCGCGAGCGGGATCCGGTCGTTCATCGGCCGAACCGCACCTTCCTGTCAGTGATCGTGAAACCTTCTCGGGCCATCCGGCCCACGTTCTCGACGAGCATCGCCCGCTCGGCGGTCTTGATCCGCTCGTGCAGCGAGTCGACGGTGTCGTCGTCGTGCACCTCCACCGCGGCCTGCGCCACGATCGGGCCGGTGTCGACGCCGTCGTCCACCACGAACAGCGTGCACCCCGTGACCTTCACGCCGTACGCCAGGGCGTCGGCGGGGCCGTGCATGCCGGGGAACGACGGCGACAGCGCGGGGTGGGTGTTGAGCACCCGCCCGCCGAAGCGGTCGAGGAAGTCGCGGCCGACGAGCTTCATGAAGCCGGCGCACACCACCAGGTCGGGCTCGTGGGACGCGACGCTGGCGGTCAGCGCGGCGTCCCACGCGGCGCGGTCGGGGTGGTCGGCGAGCCGGTGCACGAACGTCGGGACGCCGGCACGCTCCGCGCGCGCCAAGCCCTCGATCCCGTCGCGGTCCGCACCCACGGCGACCACGGACGCGCCGTACGACGGGTCGGCGCAGGCGTCGAGCAGCGCCTGGAGGTTGGTGCCGGAGCCCGAGACGAGCACCACCAGGCGGGCGGTCGGGGCGGTGGGCACGGGCGGAGTCTAGGACGTGACGCCCGTTGCGGCGGCGTCGGGAGCGGAGTCCTCGCGCCGCATCTGGCAAGGCGGAGGCGCGAAGGCGGGACGGAGTCCCGACGAGTTGCCGACAACGCCGCCAGATCGGATGCGCGGCTCCGCGCACCGGGCGCCGGAGCGGGCGTCGCGTCCTGGGGGCTTCGGGTCACGCGTCGGCCCGGGCGTCACGCAGCGACCGGCGCTGCCACCACACCATCGCGAGGCCGCCCAGCAGGCCGCCGATCCCGAAGGAGGTGATCGCGTGCACGAGCACGTCGCCGACGAAGGGGTGGACGTCGTGCATCCGGCCCGGCCCGACCGAGCCCCCGGCCAGCCGCGACAGCACCGCGAGGAGGACGCCCGCGGCGACCCCGCCCACACAGCCGCGCAGCGCGCCCTCCTCCCAGCGGACGGTCGGGAACCTGCGCTGCACGCGCGCCGCCGCGACGGCCGCGACCAGCACGGGGACGGTGAGCAGCCAGGGCGTCCATGCCGGCGTCTGCCCGTCGTCGGGCAGCGCCGCCAGCAGGGGGAACATCGGCATCGCCCCGAGCACCACCACGGTGGGCGAGACCACCGTGCCGGTGCCGAGGGCGAAGCCGGGGCCGAGCAGGTAGGACCCGGAGAACAGCACCGCGTTGGGCAGCACCAGCCCCGACGCGGCGAGGAACAGCACGGACTCACCGCCGCCGAGCCCCAGCTGGGTCAGCACGTTCGCGGCCGTACCCCAGTCGAGCAGCAGCGCGAGCACCAGGGCCACGACCGAGGCGAGCAGGAAGGTCGTGACGACGGAGAGGCAGGTGCGGGCGGCCACCCGGGCGGAGGGCGGCACCCACGCGGCCCAGATCGCCGCGCGCCCCGAACCCGTCGCGATCGCCGGTGCACCGAAGCACAGCACCAGCAGCGCAGCCCCGAGGAGGGCCCACGCCAGCGACGGCGAGGTCGCCGCGGTCGAGGCCAGGGCGGCGGTCAGCGCCACCACCACGAGGTAGCCGGAGAGGAAGCCGAGCACGGCGACGGGGACGGTCCAGTCGCGCTCGCCGTCGCTGATCGCAGCGGCATCGGGCCCGTGACCGGAGATCGACTCCCCGACGCGGAGGCCGACCCGCCAGGCCGACCAGGCGCAGGCGGCGGTGAGCAGCAGGGGCACCACGGTGATCGAGACCCCGTCGACGTGCACGCCGGACCCGTGGGCGGTCAGCCAGCCGAGCGCGCCCACGCGGAGGCCCTCGCGGGGCTCGCCGTGGCTGCCGGCGTCGCTGAGGAACCACCCGACCACGCCGAGCGCGAGGCAGACCAGCAGCGGGGCGCCCGCAGCGACCACCCCACCACCGGTGGCGACCGCGACCAGCGGCCGCCGGTGACGAGGATCACTCCCGGGGTCGCGCGAGGGCGCCGACCGGCGAGCAGGGTCCTGGGTGAGGCCGAGCGGGGAGAGCAGCGAGGTCATGTCCCGGTCATCATCGCCCGCCCGCGCGGCAGATCCGGGCACCCCACGCCGGTGTGCGTGGAGGCCGCCGCTCCCGTACCGTGGACGACGCGATGAGCAGGACCTCCCCCCGCACGGATCTCGACTTCGAAGCGTTCTACAAGCACGCCCGCGGTCGGCTCCTCCTCCAGACCTACGCGCTCACCGGTGACCTCCCGGCGTCCCGGAGCGCGGTCAAGGACGCCTTCAGCCACGCCTGGCACCACTGGCGCAAGGTCTCGCGGCTCGAGGACCCGGAGGCGTGGGTGCGCCCGCACGCCTGGTCGCACGCCCAGCGGCTGCACACCACCCGGATCTGGCACCGTGACAAGTCGCTCGACCCCGAGCGCCGGGCCACGCTCGAGGCGCTCGCCAAGCTCCCGGTGAGCCAGCGGCGGGTGCTGCTGCTCAACGAGCTCAGCGCCACGTCGCTGCCCGACATGGCCCGCGAGGTCGGGCTGCCCCTGGCCGAGACCGAGCGGCAGCTGCAGGCGGGCACGGCGGCGTTCTCCGTCGAGCGCGACGTTCCCTCGACCGCGATCCGCGGCCTGCTCGAGGACCTCCGCACCCAGACCGAGGACACCTCGTGGCCCCGCGGGTCCATCGTCCGGCGCGCCGGCGACCGGCGCCGGCGCTCCCACACGCTGATCGGCGTCGCCGCCGCGGTGGTCGCGGTGATCGCCAGCGGCGCGGTCGCCACCGACGCGGGTGGCGCCCAGCCCGACATCGACCGCGTGGACCGGTCGGCCGACGACTCCGCGCCAGCCGCCCAGGTCGAGGTGGAGCCGCTGCCCGAGTCGGCGATGCTCGACGCCGACCAGGTCGACGCGCACCTGCCCGGGCGCGGCTGGCAGGTGGTCAGCACCGACGGCAACACCGAGGGCGACGGGCTCGTGATGCCCTGCCAGCAGGAGCGCTTCGCCGACCCGCACGGCGCCGCCGCGCTGGTCCGCACCTTCGAATCGCAGGCGGGCGGCACGACCATGCACGCCGTCCAGTCGACCGAGCTCTCGCGGACCACCACCGGCGCCCAGCGGGCCTACGACGCGTCGCTCGAGTGGTTCGCCGGCTGTGCGGACGGGCGGGCCCACCTGGTCGCGACGTACGACGTCGACAACGTCGGCGACGCCGCGACGGTGATGGTGCTGCGGACCTGGCTCGGCGACACCCGCACGGTCGTCGCCGGCGTGACCCGGAGCGGCCGGATGACCACCACCACCGTGATGACCTCACCCAGCACCGACCCGGTGCCGGCGACCGCTCCCGGCGGGCTCCTGGCCGCGGCGGTCAACACGCTCTGCGGCGAGGACGGCGGCGGGGCCTGCGCCACCGACGTCGAGATGCACACCCGCGCCCCCGTGCCGGTCGGCGTCGCCCCCGGCATGCTCGCCGAGGTGGACCTGCCGCCGGTGACCGGCGTCGACGAGCCGTGGATCGGCACCGAGCCACGGCAGGCGATGACCAACACCGCCGCCACCCAGTGCGACCGCACCGACTTCACCGGGGACGCCGTCTCGCACGCGCTCACCCGGACCTACCTCGTCCCCGAGGCCGACGGCCTGCCCGACTCGTTCGGCGTCACCGAGACCGTCGGCACGCTGGAGGCGTCGCGGGCGCGGGCGTTCGTCGCGGGGGTCCGCGACCGCGTGGACAAGTGCGCCGAGCGCGACCTCGGCACCGAGGTGACCCGGCTCGGCCGTGCGCGCTCGGGCGAGGCCGAGATGGACGTCTGGCGGATGACGACGGAGCTGAGCGACGACCAGAGCGTCGTCTACCTGATGGGCACCGTCCGCCGCGGCACCTCGGTCGCCCAGGTGTGCTTCATCCCGGCACCCGGCGCCACCATGGGCAACGACGCCTTCGTGGCGCTCGTGCGCCGCGCGGGCGAGCGCCTCGGCGCCATGCCGCCGCCCGCCTGATCCACGGCTGGTCCCGGTCCCGGTCCCTCGGTCCCGTCAGGCTGAGGACCTTGGACCCTGCTCCACCTCGACCACCCCGCCTAGCGTGGGACACAGCCGACGACCGATGGGTTCGGAGGTGGGCCCGACAGGGACGCAGGACGACGCCATACGTGGCAGGCAGGGTGCCGACGGCAGCAGCCGGCGGCCCCACGTGCCGGAGGTCCTACCAGTTCCCGAACGTGGTCCGCTCCCGGCGGCAGGCCCACCGGTCGCCGGCTCACCCCGGCTCGCTGCCATGGGCCCTGCGCGACCCCGACCCCGTCGCCGTGCCCGAGGCAGCGGCCAGCCGAGGGCGGCGGATTCGCAGGCAGCGGAAATGCGGACCAGCCGCCCTCGGCCCTTTCCGGGGCCGGGAGCGGCTGGTCGGTCGAGCCCGGCGGCGCGTCAGCGCGACTCGATGATCTCCCGCATCAGCGCGGCGGTCTCGGACGGCGTCTTGCCGACCTTGACGCCGACGGCCTCGAGGGCCTCCTTCTTGGCCTGGGCGGTGCCCGACGAGCCGGAGACGATGGCGCCGGCGTGGCCCATGGTCTTGCCCTCGGGGGCCGTGAAGCCGGCGACGTAGCCGACGACGGGCTTGGTCACGTGCTCGGCGATGTACGCCGCGGCACGCTCCTCGGCGTCGCCGCCGATCTCGCCGATCATCACGATCGCCTCGGTCTCGGGGTCCGCCTCGAACGCCGCGAGGGCGTCGATGTGGGTGGTGCCGATGACCGGGTCACCGCCGATGCCGATGCACGACGAGAAGCCGTAGTCGCGCAGCTCGTACATCATCTGGTAGGTCAGCGTGCCCGACTTCGAGACCAGGCCGACCGGGCCGGCGTGGGTGATCGTGGCCGGGATGATGCCCGCGTTGGACCGACCGGGGCTGATCAGGCCCGGGCAGTTGGGACCGATGATCCGCGTCGTGCCGGAGGCCTCCGCGTGGGCGCGGAACTCGGCGGTGTCGTGCACGGGCACGCCCTCGGTGATCACGACGGCGAGCCCGATCCCGGCGTCGATCGCCTCGAGCGCGGCCGCCTTGGTGAAGGCGGGGGGCACGAACAGCACGGAGACGTCGGCGCCGGTCTTGTCCATCGCCTCGGCGACGGTCCCGAAGACCGGGACGTCGGTCTCCTCGATGGTGACGGTCTCACCCGCCTTGCGCGGGTTCACCCCGCCGACGACCTGGGTGCCGGACGCCAGCATCCGGGTGGTGTGCTTCATGCCCTCGGAGCCGGTCATGCCCTGGACGATGACCTTGCTGTTCTCGGTGAGCCAGATGGCCATGGGTGTTCTCTCTCCTCGGCTTTCGGTGCCCGTCGGGCCGTCAGGCGTTCTGCAGGTCGTGGGCGAGCTCGGCGGCCTTGTCGGCGGCGCCGTCCATGGTGTCCACGAGGGTCACCATCGGGTGGTCGGCCTCGAGGAGGATCCGGCGACCCTCCTCGACGTTGTTGCCGTCGAGCCGCACGACGAGGGGCTTGGTCTCCTCGTCACCGAGCTTCCGCAGGGCGCCGACGATGCCGTTGGCCACCGCGTCGCAGGCGGTGATGCCGCCGAAGACGTTCACGAAGACCGCCTTGACCTGCTCGTCGCTGATGATGATGTGGAGGCCGTCGGCCATCACGTCGGCCGAGGCGCCGCCGCCGATGTCGAGGAAGTTGGCGGGCTTCACGCCACCGTGCTTCTCCCCGGCGTACGCCACGACGTCGAGGGTCGACATGACCAGGCCCGCGCCGTTGCCGATGATGCCGACCGAGCCGTCGAGCTTGACGTAGTTGAGGTCCTTCTCCTTGGCCGCGAGCTCGAGGGGGTCCTCGTCCTCGACGAGCTCGAACGACGCGTGGTCCTCGTGGCGGAACTCGGCGTTGGCGTCGAGCGAGACCTTGCCGTCGAGCGCCTCGAGGGTGCCGTCACCGAGACGGACCAGCGGGTTCACCTCGACCAGCGTGGCGTCCTCCTCCACGAAGACCTGCCAGAGCTGCTGCACGACCCCGACGGCCTGCTCGGCGACCTCGGCCGGGAAGCGGGTGGCCTCGACGATCTCGCGGGCCTTGGCCTCGTCCACCCCGACCTGCGGGTCGATGGCGACCTTGGCGACGGCGTCGGGGTTCTCCTTGGCGGTCACCTCGATCTCCACGCCGCCCTCGATCGAGGCGATGCAGAGGTAGTTGCGGTTCGCGCGGTCGAGGAGGAAGGAGAAGTAGTACTCCTCGGCGATGTCGGCGGCCGGCGCGATCAGGACGCGGCGCACGGTGTGGCCCTTGATGTCCATGCCGAGGATCTCCTCGGCCTTCGCCACGGCGTCCTGCGGGTCCTGGGCGAGCTTGACGCCACCGGCCTTGCCGCGCCCGCCGATCTTCACCTGGGCCTTGACCACGACCCGGCCGCCGTTCTGCTCGGCGGCGGCGGCGGCGTCGGACGCCTCGGTGATCACGGTGCCCAGGGTCACCGGCACGCCATGCTTCGCGAAGAGCTCCTTCGCCTGGTACTCCATCAGGTCCACGAGTGGCCGATCCTTCGATGTCGAGGAATGGGGTGGGGAGGAACCCCCCGGGCACCCTAGTCCGGTGGCGCCGGTCACAGCGAGGTCGGGGAGGCGTGACCTCGGGCACGCGCGACGGGCGGTCGCCGGAGCGGGACGGGCGGTCGCCTCAGCGCTGCGACTCGGCCGCGAACCGCTCGGCCACCCAGCCGGTGATCTCGTGCGTCGAGGCGCCGGGGGTGAACACCCGGGCCACGCCCATCTCCTCGAGCACCGGGATGTCCTCGGCGGGGATGATGCCGCCGCCGAAGACCACGATGTCGGAGGCGTCGCGCTCCGCGAGCAGGTCGAGCAGCGTGCGGAAGAGGGTCATGTGGGCGCCGGAGAGGACGGAGAGCCCGATCAGGTCGGCGTCCTCCTGGATCGCGGTCTCCACGATCTGCTCGGGGGTCTGGTGCAGCCCGGTGTACACGACCTCGTGCCCGGCGTCGCGCAGGGCGCGGGCCACGATCTTCGCGCCGCGGTCGTGCCCGTCGAGGCCGGGCTTGCCGACGACGATGCGGACGCGGGGCGTGGGCGTGACCATGCGCGAAGGGTAACCCTGGTCACCCTTCCGGCCGGACACGGGTGCCGGACCGCGGCCGCCGAGGGCCGTGCCGCACTGGTCCGGACCAGCCGGTGACCCGGACCGGTCTGGACCGGAGCGTGGACGGGAACCGATCGGGGAACAATTTGTCAACGAATCGTCAAGAAATCTGCGAGCCTCGAGGTGGTGGCCCCGAGTTTCCCCGGCCGTTGCGTATCCGTTACAGTCGGCTCTCGTTGCCCCCGTCGTACCCGCAGGTACCCCGAGCAGCGCCCCCGTAATCCTGCACCACCCGCACGACCTCGACCCGCAAGAACGAGTACCACCGAGCGAACCCCCCGAGCCACGGAGCACATCGAATCCCATGGGTGACCACCGAGCGGCCCGCCGCGCCCCGCGCCGGCGACCCTCGACGACGGCTGTCACCCCGGCGCGCCGGGCGGAGACCGCCGCCGAGCTGACGGCGGTCCGGGCCACGGGTCCGGGCAAGCGCAAGGCTTCGCGCCGCGAGGTCGCCAGCAAGCCGCGCCTGCGTCTCCCCTCGCTCCCCGTCGTCGCCGGTGTGGCCGCCCTCGCGATCGCCACCGGCGGCGCCGTCAGCGTCTCGCCCGCCGAGAGCGCCACCGACGGCGGCTTCGTCCGCGCCAGCGCCATGAGCGGCGCCTCGGGCACGGCGTCCGCGAACCTGCTCGAGGACCGCAGCGCGACCGTCAGCCGCGACTCCCGCCGCGACGCCGCCCAGGACGCCGCCGCCGCCGACCTGGTCGCCCAGGCCGAGGCCCAGGCCAAGCAGCGCACCGAGGCCCTGAGCCAGTTCGCCGAGCAGGCCGAGAAGCAGGCGGCCAAGCTCAAGCTCAACGCGTGGGTGCTCCCGGTCGACGTCGTCCAGATCACCGCGGAGTTCGGCGAGTACGGCCTGTGGGCGAGCTACCACACCGGCATCGACTTCAACGGCGAGGTCGGCGACCCGATCTACGCCATCGCCGGTGGCACCGTCACCTCCGCGGCGTACGACGGGTCCTACGGCAACAAGACCGTGATCACGCTCGATGACGGCACCGAGATCTGGTACTGCCACCAGACCTCGTTCCTGGTCTCGCCCGGCGAGACCGTCGCCCCCGGCGAGCAGATCGGCACCGTCGGCGCCACCGGCCACGTGACCGGCTCGCACCTCCACGTCGAGGTGCACCCCGGCGGCGGTGACGCGGTCGACCCCCGCGAGGCCTTCCTCGTGCACGGCATCACCCTGCCGCCGCGTTCCTGACCGGGGCAGCCGGCGCGTCAGCGGTGCGCGGTCATCACGAGCAGGTGCCAGTCGAGCACCACGCGACCTCGGTCGTCGCAGTGCTCCGCAGCGCTGGCGGCGAGCGCGGCGAGCATCTCCCCCACCTCCGCGCGGGTCAGACCCGGCACCGGTCCGAACGCCTGCCGGTAGGCGAGGTAGGCCTCGACCGGAGTCGTGGACGACGCCCAGGCGGACGTCCTCGACGCAGACGTCGCGCCACCCCGTCCTCCCGAGCCGCTCGGTGACGTCGGCCCGCGTCGTCGGCACCCGCGGCGCCGTGCCCGACCTCGCCCGCGCGGCGTTCAACAGGTCGAGCTCTCGGTAGTCGTTCCCCCAGGTGACGGCCACGAGCCGGCCGTCCGGACGCAGCAGGCGCCGTGCTGCAGCAGCACCGCGATCCGTGTCCTGGGACGGCCCGAGCGAGGAGACGACCACGTCGGCTGACTCATGCGGGAGGTCGAGGTGCTCGACGTCGGCCACCTCCCACCGGACGCCTGCTGCCGCCCGGAGGCACGTTCGGGCCTCCAGCACGCGGACCCGCTGCGGTGACGTCCCACGTCCATCATCGGCCGGGACACGTCGGTGGCGAGGTAGCTGGCGCAGCGCGGGGCCAGCAGGGGGTGAGGGCCCCGTGCCCGCCGAGAGCTCGACGACGTCTGCGCAGCCGAGGTCACGGTCGCGCGCCGTCCGGTCACGGACGAGGCGGTCGTACGCCACGGCGACGTCGTCGTCGCTGAGCGTGGCAGCCTCAGAGGTCGTCCACACTCAGCTCCACGGGGAAGCCCGGGTACTGGGCGGCGCCTTCTCGCGCCGGGTCCACGTTCCACGGCCAGCACTCGAGGACGACGGTGCGCGCAGCCGGGTCTATCCGCGCGATGCCGTACCCCTCGCGCTTCAGGTTTCGGTCACCGAGGTCGCTTCCCGGGTACTCGGCGCTGAACGCCGCTCGGCTGACCCTTGGCTGGACGACGGCGAGCACGTCGAGCTCATGGCCGAAGGCGTCCACCCAGCGCCCGGTGTTCGGCTGGCCGTGGCTGCCCGGTAGCGGCCCGGGTTCGAACCAGCGCTGGAACGACGACCCGGCCGCGGGGACGGTGAACTGGTAGGGGCCGGTGAACGGGCCTCCGGGCGGATCGTCCGGACGTTCGTGCCGGGCCAGGCTCCCGGTGTGCTGGTCACCTGAGAGCACGAGGCCACCCGCGGCTGCGATCAGCGTGAGCGCCCGGTCCCGCCCTCCCTGGGGCCAGCCGCCGCTGTCCCGGTCGACCATGGGAGCGCCCTCGAGGTCGGTCTGCAGGCAGGCGAAGGTCGTCTGGCTGAGCACGATCTTCGGTTGCCCCGGGTGCTGGGTCGGCCACGTCTCGAGGAAGAGCTCCTGCCGGTCGCCGAGCAGGTCCCGCTCGGAGTCCGGTCCCGGGCCACCCGGCGCCGACTTGAATTTGCGATCCTCGAGCACGGCGAAGCTGACTCCACCGAAGCTGAAGCTGCCGAAGTACACGGTGATGCCCTGCGCCACCGGGGTGGGGTCGAACGGGTCCGGATCGTGCTGGCACTGGATCCGCTGCATGGTGTTCACCCAGGTCGCCGACATCTGGTAGCCACCGTTGATGACGCCGCGAGTGGCAGGCACTCCGCCGGCTCCCCACAGGTTGGTCTGGTAGACGTCGTGATCGTCGACCAGCACCACGGTGGGCGTCGACCGGGTGAGGCTGCGGAAGGCCAACAGCCACAGCAGGTACTTGCCGAGGGCGTCCAGCTCCGGGTTGTCCGAGTCGAGGGCCTCCGTGGGACTGTTCTGGTAGTACTGGTCGCCGTGCGCGACCAGGAGGTCGGGCTGGTGCGCGCCCACGGCGTCCACGACCTCGCGGAACGGGAAGTACACGTTGCGCTGGGAGTACCGGCCGAGGAACGACTCCCCGGGAAGGCGTGGGGGCCCGATCGCGGGACCGTCCGTGCGCCAGTGCGTCGCCTTGGTGCAGTTGACGGAGGCCACGACGAGCGGACGGCCGGTCGGCTCCCTCGGGATGGTCCCGTGGTACGGCGATGCGGGCCATCCCGCCGCCACCACGCGGTACCTGGTCGATCGACCGGTGTCCCACGGCAGCCGGAACGCGGCCGTCCATCCCGGGCCCACCGGCTCCGTGGCGACCGTGGCCCAGAGGCCCTCCCGGAGGACCTGCAGCCTCACGAACGGTGTCCTGGTCAGGTCGACAGGCATCAGCTGGGCCGTCATCTTGAGCAGGCCGGCAGAGGTGCTGAACAGGGTGCCGACAACCGGCCCGACGCCCCGGTCCACGAAGTGCCGGACACCCGGCCCCCGGAGGTGGCAACCGGAGAACCAGTACCGCGCTTGCGAACCGGCAGCGGCTGACGAGATGAGGCCCACGCCACCCGTCACGGCTGCCCGCTTCACGCCGTCACGGCGAGCCAGGCCGAGCAGCCGCCCGGTCCGCCGGTCCGACGCACGCAGCTCCAGGCGCACCCGGCCATCACCGTCGGGCCGGATCCGGAGGCGCAGGAGGACGTCCTCCCTGGAGTCCCGACGGGCGCCGACCGACCGTCGGGAGGACGCGAGCTCCGCGTAGGCCCGGGGATGGGCGTCATCGGTGTGCTCCCGGAATCGGACCGTGCCGTCGGACTCGAAGACGGCCAGCAGTCCGCCTCCCGTGCCCGAGGAGCTGCCGACGAGCATGCGGACCCGCCAGTCGTCTCCGGCGACACCGGTCCCCACGAGGAAGCCGGAGAAGCCCGGTCCCGCGCGGAGCGTGCCGGTCCGCACCGTGAGGTCCGCGTAAGTCCCGGTGATCTCGGACGTCAGGTGGGCAACGGTCCGGCCCATCCGCTGCCCCTGGGGGGCCACACACTCCAGCCGCGTCCCGCGGCGGACCCAGTCCTGGAACCGGTTGGCCCACCACTCGGGACCCAGCCAGCGGCTCCAACGCTCCGGGGCTGCGACCGCCGTACCGGCACCGTTCACCCCGGCCAGGGCGGAGGCTGCAGCGGCCGCTCCGAAGAGGAACGCCCTGCGGTCGACGCGGGCAAGGCTCTCCAGCCAGGTGCTGGTTGCCTCGTGCTCGCCCATCTCGCCGTCGTCCCGGTCATCGTCCACCAGACGCGTTCGTGCCATCGCCTGCGACCATACGTACCTGTCGAGCCGTGTCGGCAGGGTCAATGGTCACCGGTTCGGGGTACGCCGCGGGGTTCTCGACGGCCGTCGCGGAGGGCGGCGGCCCGGTCAGAGCTTCTCGACCGGGGCGTAGCGCAGCAGGAGGCGCTTGACGCCCTCGGAGCCGAAGTCGATCGAGGCCACCGTCTTGTCCGCGACGCCCTCGATCGCCACGACGGTGCCGAGGCCGAAGGAGTCGTGGACGACGCGGTCGCCGGGCTCGAGCGAGGGGATCTCGCGCGCGGGCTTGGACTTCGCGGCCGCGTCGGCGCGCAGGGCGGCCGAGGAGAAGTTGCGGCGCCCGGCCTCGGTCGGGGTGCCGAGGCGGGCAGCGCTGCCGGAGGCGAGGTCGGGACGGCTCCAGCGCGTCTGCGCGGCCTCGGTGCGCCGCCAGTCGACGAGGTCGACGGGCAGCTCGTCGAGGAACCGGGACGCCGGGTTGTGGGCCGGGGCGCCCCACGCGGAGCGGATCACGGCCCGGGAGACGTAGAGCCGCTGCTGGGCGCGGGTGACGCCGACGTAGGCCAGCCGGCGCTCCTCCTCCAGCTCGGGCTGGTCACCGAGCGAGCGCGAGTGGGGGAAGACGCCGTCCTCGAGGCCGGTGAGGAACACGACCGGGAACTCCAGCCCCTTCGCCGTGTGCAGCGTCATCAGCGTGACCACGCCGCCGTCGTCCTCGTCGGGGGCGTCGGGGACCTGGTCGGCGTCGGCGACCAGGGCGACCCGCTCGAGGAAGTCGGACAGCCCCGGGGCGACCTGGCCGGCGTCGATGTCGGCGGGATCGGCCGACGGGCCGGCCACGGGGTCGTCGGAGAACTCGCGGGCCACGGCCACGAGCTCGGCGAGGTTCTCGAGGCGGGTGGCGTCCTGCGGGTCGTCGGAGGCCTCGAGCTCGACGAGGTAGCCGGAGCGCGCCAGCACCGACTCGAGGATCACGTCGGCCCGCTCCCCCGCGTCGACCATCGACTGCAGCTCCTCGACCAGGCCGACGAAGCCCTCGATCGCCCTCAGCGACCGCGACGCCAGCCCGGGCGCCTCGTCGGCACGGCGCAGCGCCTCCCAGAAGATGATCCGCTCGCGGTCCGCGAGCGCCTGCACGCAGGCCACGGCCCGGTCGCCGATGCCTCGCTTGGGGGTGTTGAGCACCCGGCGCAGCGAGATCTCGTCGGCGGGGTTGACCAGCATCCGCAGGTAGGCCAGGGCGTCGCGCACCTCGCGGCGCTCGTAGAAGCGCACGCCGCCGACGACCTTGTAGGGCATGCCGAGGCGGATGAACACCTCCTCGAACACCCGTGACTGGGCGTTCGTGCGGTAGAAGACGGCCACGTCGCCGGGACGCACCTCGGCGTCGTCGGTGAGCTTGTCGATCTCCTCGGAGACGAAGCGGGCCTCGTCGCGCTCGTCGTCCGCGACGTAGCCGACGATCCGGGCGCCGTCGCCGGCCTGCGACCACAGCCGCTTGGGCTTGCGGCCCTTGTTGTGGCCGATCACGGCGTTCGCGGCGTTCAGGATGGTCTGGGTCGAGCGGTAGTTCTGCTCGAGCAGGATCGACGTCGCGTCGGGGAAGTCCTGCTCGAAGTCGAGGATGTTGCGGATGTTGGCACCGCGGAAGGCGTAGATCGACTGGTCGGCGTCGCCCACGACCATCAGCTCGGCCGGCTCGACCCGCTCGGTCGGCTGACCCTCGACGTCGACGAGCTCGGGGTCGTCGGCGCAGAGCTGGTGGATGAGGGCGTACTGCGCGTGGTTGGTGTCCTGGTACTCGTCGACGAGCACGTGGCGGAACCGGCGCCGGTAGGTCTCGCGCACCTCGGGGAAGGCCTGGAAGAGGTGCACGGTGTGCATGATCAGGTCGTCGAAGTCGAGGGCGTTGGCCTCGCGCAGCCGCCGCTGGTAGAGCGCGTACGCCGCGGCCATCGTCTCCTCGAAGGAGTTGCGGGCGTCCTTGGCCGCCTCCTCGCTGTCGCGCAGCTCGTTCTTCTGGTTGGACATCCAGTGCAGCAGGGCGCCGGGCTGGTAGCGCTTGGGGTCGAGGTCGAGGTCCTTGCACACCAGCGTCATCAGCCGCTTGGAGTCGGCGGCGTCGTAGATCGAGAAGTTGGACTTGTAGCCCAGCTTGTCGATCTCCTTGCGGAGGATCCGCACGCACGCCGAGTGGAACGTCGAGACCCACATGATGCGGGCGCGGCCGCCGACCAGCGCCTCGACGCGCTCCTTCATCTCGGCGGCGGCCTTGTTGGTGAAGGTGATCGCGAGGATCGAGCCGGGGTGGGCCTTGCGCTCGGAGATCAGCCAGGCGATCCGGCGGGTCAGCACCCGGGTCTTGCCCGAGCCCGCGCCCGCGACCACGAGGAGCGGGGCCCCCGCGTGCACCACGGCGGCGCGCTGGGGCTCGTTGAGCCCGTCGAGCAGCTCCTCGGCGGTGGGCCCGCGCCGGGTGGTGCGGGGCTCGGGGGGCGCGAGGCTCTCGAGTCCGGGGAGCGGGGAGGAGGTCGTCATCTCGGCCTCAACCCTACGGGCCCGGACCGACAGACCCGCCCGCCGTCCCGGACGGGGGGCCGGGACGGTGGGCGGGCGGTCTGGCGTGGTGGTCGCGGGATCAGGAGAGCCCGACGATGGTGCCGTCCTCGAGCAGGTCGATCCGGCTCGACGCGGGCACCTTGGGCAGCCCGGGCATCGTCATCACGTCGCCGCAGATCACCACCACGAAGCCGGCGCCGGCCGACAGGCGCACCTCGCGGACGTGCAGCGTGTGCCCGCTCGGGGCGCCGCGCAGGGCCGGATCGGTGGAGAAGGAGTACTGCGTCTTCGCGATGCAGACCGGCAGGTGGCCGTAGCCCTCGGCCTCGATCCGCGCCAGCCGGCGCTCGGCCTTCGCGTCCCAGCTGACGCCCTCGGCGTCGTAGAGCCGGCGGGCCACGGTGGCGACCTTCTCGGCGAGCGGGAGGTCGTCGTCGTAGGTGAAGCCGAACTCGTGCGGGGAGGGCTCGTCGAGCACCGACAGCACGCCCTTGGCCAGCGAGATGGCCCCGTCGCCGCCGTCGGCGAAGTGGGTGGCCGCAAAGGCCTGGACGCCCTCCTCGGCGCAGAGGTCGACGACCTTCTCCATCTCGCTCTCGGTGTCGGCCGGGAACCGGTTCACGGCGACGACCACCGGTACGCCGAACACCTCGCGGATGTTGCGGAGGTGGCGACGGAGGTTCTCCATGCCGCGCTCGACGGCGGCGACGTCCTCCTCGCCGAGGTCGGCGACGGCGACGCCGCCGTGGTACTTCAGCGCCCGCACCGTCGCGACCACGACCGCGGCGTCGGGCCGCAGCCCGGACTTGCGGCACTTGATGTCGACGAACTTCTCGGCGCCGAGGTCGGCCCCGAAGCCGGCCTCGGTGACCACGATGTCGGCAAGCCGCAGTGCCGAGCGCGTGGCGACGACCGAGCTGCAGCCGTGGGCGATGTTGGCGAAGGGGCCGCCGTGCACGAAGGCCGGCGCCCCCTCGAGGGTCTGCACGAGGTTGGGCGCCAGGGCGTCACGGAGCAGCACGGTCATCGCGCCGGCGGCGTCGAGCTCGCGCGCCGTGACCGGCTGCTTGCTGCGGTTGTAGCCGATCACGATGTCGCCGATCCGCTTCTTCAGGTCGGCCCACGACTCGGTGAGGCAGAAGATCGCCATCAGCTCGGAGGCGACCACGATGTCGAAGCCGTCCTGGCGGGGGAACCCGTTGGCCACGCCGCCGAGGCCCACGGTGATGTCGCGCAGGGCGCGGTCGTTGAGGTCGACGACGCGCTTCCAGGTGACCGTGCGCACGTCGATGTCGAGGGCGTTGCCCTGGTGGACGTGGTTGTCGATGAGCGCCGCGAGCAGGTTGTTCGCGGCCGCGATCGCGTTGAAGTCGCCGGTGAAGGCGAGGTTGATGTCGGACATCGGCACCACCTGGGCGTAGCCGCCACCGGCGGCGCCGCCCTTCATGCCGAAGACCGGGCCCATCGAGGGCTCGCGCAGGCAGGCGACGGCCCTGTGGCCGAGTCCGTGCAGGGCGTCGGTGAGGCCGACGGTGGTAGTGGTCTTGCCCTCGCCCGCCGGGGTCGGGCTGATGGCGGTCATCAGGACCAGCTTCCCGAGCGGACGGTCCTCGAGGGTGGCGAGGTAACCGAGGTCGACCTTGGCCTTGTGGTGGCCGTAGGGCACGAGGTGCTCGGGCTCGATGCCGAGGGTCTCGCGGGCGACGTCGGTGATGGGGCGCAGGGTCGCTGCGTTGGCGATCTCGATGTCGGACAGCACAGGGGTTCTTCCTTCTGCTCGGGCTGCTCGGGGCGGCACGGGTGGTGCGGGGTGGTGCGGCAGGTGCGGGGCCGGTCAGGCCGGCGGCGGGTCCAGGGCGGCGAGGACCAGCGGGTCGAGGCGGTCGGGGTCGGTCGCGACCTCCTCGACCAGGGCGGTGCGCATGCGCGGCTCCCAGAACTGGTCGAGGTGGGCGGCCACGGCCCGCGCGGCCTCCGGCGGCGGCAGGTGGGCGAACTGGCGGGCGATGTCGTTGGCGAGCCGGACCACGGGCGGCACCGCGGCGGTCACCTGCGGCTCACCCACGGCCGCTCATGGCAGCGTCGGCCGGCACCGGTGCGGCGTCCTCCTGGTGCTCCTCGCGCTCGGCGGCGCGGGCGGGCGCGACCTGGACGGCGGTCACCTTGTACTCCGGGCAGTTGGTCGCCCAGTCGGAGTTCTCGGTGGTGACCACGTTGGCGCCGCTGACCGGGTGGTGGAAGGTCGTGTAGACGACGCCCACCGGCATCCGGTCGGCCAGCACGGCGCGCATCGTCGTGGCCCCGACCCGGCTGCTCAGCGTCACCACGTCGCCGTCGGAGATGCCGCGCACCTCGGCGTCGTGCGGGTGGATCTCCAGCACGTCCTCGGCGTGCCAGACGACGTTCGCCGTACGCCGGGTCTGGGCGCCGACGTTGTACTGCGAGAGGATCCGGCCGGTCGTGAGGATCAGCGGGTACTTGCGGGTGCTGCGCTCGGTGGTGGCGACGTAGGGCGTGGTGACGAACCGGCCGAGCCCGCGGGCGAAGGTCTCCTCGTGCATGATCGGCGTGCCGGTCGGGTGCTCGGCGTTGCACGGCCACTGCACGCTGCCGACCCGGTCGAGCAGCTCGAAGGAGACGCCCGCGAACGTCGGTGTGGTCGCGGCGATCTCGTCCATGATCTGGCTCGCGTCGTCGTAGTGCATCTCGTGACCCATCGCCTGTGCGATCTCGCAGGCGACCTCCCACTCGTGCTTGCCGGTGCGCGGCGGCATCACCGGGCGCACCCGGTTGATCCGGCGCTCGGCGTTGGTGAAGGTGCCGTCCTTCTCCAGGAACGACGTGCCGGGCAGGAAGACGTGCGCGAACCTCGCCGTCTCGTTGAGGAAGAGGTCCTGGACGACGAGCAGGTCGAGCGCCGAGAGCGCCGCCTGCACGTGGGCGGTGTTGGGGTCGGACTGGGCGAGGTCCTCGCCCTGCACGAACAGCGCGCGGAACGAGCCGTCGAGCGCGGAGTCGAACATGTTCGGGATCCGCAGCCCGGGCTCGGAGAGGATCGTGGAGCCCCAGAGCTGGTCGAAGGTGTTGCGCACGTCGGGGTCGGAGACGTGGCGGTACCCGGGCAGCTCGTGGGGGAAGGAGCCCATGTCGCAGGAGCCCTGCACGTTGTTCTGGCCGCGCAGGGGGTTCACACCCACGCCGCGGCGGCCGATGTTGCCGGTGGCCATCGCGAGGTTGGCCATGCCCATCACCATCGTGGACCCCTGGCTGTGCTCGGTGACGCCGAGGCCGTAGTAGATCGCCGAGTTGGGTCCGGCGGCGTAGAGCCGCGCGGCGGCGCGCACCTCGGCCGCGGGGACGCCGGTGATCTCCTCGAGCGCCTCGGGGCTGTTCTCCTCGAGCGCCACGAAGGCCGCCCACTCGTCGTAGCCCTCGCACCGCGAGGAGACGAACGACTCGTCGGTCAGGCCCTCGGTGACCACCACGTGCGCGAGCGCGTTGACGACCGCGACGTTGGTGCCGGGGTGCAGCTGGAGGTGGTGGTCGGCCTGCACGTGCGGGGTGCGGACCAGGTCGATGCGGCGCGGGTCGATCACGACCAGCTTGGCGCCCTCGCGCAGCCGGCGCTTCATCCGGGAGGCGAAGACCGGGTGGCCGTCGGTGGGGTTCGCGCCGATCACGACCATGACGTCGCAGTCCTCGACCGACTTGAAGTCCTGGGTGCCGGCCGAGGTGCCGAAGGTCTGCTTGAGGCCGTAGCCGGTCGGGCTGTGGCAGACCCGCGCGCAGGTGTCGACGTTGTTGTTGCGGAAGCCGGCGCGCACCAGGCGCTGCACGGCGTACACCTCCTCGTTGGTGGTGCGCGAGGAGGTGATGCCGCCGACGGCGCCGACGCCGTGCTCGGCCTGGATCTCGGTGAAGCGGCGGGCGACGTGGCCGATCGCCTCCTCCCACGAGACCTCGCGCCACTCCTCGTCGATGCTGTCGCGCAGCATCGGGAACAGCACGCGGTCGGGATGGCTGGCGTAGCCGAAGGCGAAGCGGCCCTTGACGCAGGAGTGGCCCTCGTTGGCGCCGCCGTCCTTATGGGGCACCATCCGCACCAGCTCGGTGCCCTTGAGCTCGGCCTTGAACGAGCAGCCCACGCCGCAGTAGGCGCAGGTGGTGAGCACGGTGCGGGTGGGCATGCCGAGCTCGACGACCGCCTTCTCCTGCAGCGTGGACGTCGGGCAGGCCTGCACGCAGGCGCCGCACGAGACGCACTCGGACTCGAGGAAGCTCTCGCCGCCGGCGCTGACCTCGGACTCGAAGCCCCGCCCGGCGATGGTCAGGGCGAACGTGCCCTGCACCTCGCCGCACGCCCGTACGCAGCGCGAGCAGGCGATGCACTTGCTCGGGTCGAAGTCGAAGTAGGGGTTGGAGGTGTCCTTCTCGGCGTCGAGGTGGTTGGCACCCTCGTAGCCGTAACGGACCTCGCGCAGGCCCACCACGCCAGCCATGTCCTGCAGCTCACAGTCGCCGTTGGCCGGGCAGGTCAGGCAGTCGAGCGGGTGGTCGGAGATGTAGAGCTCCATGACGCCGCGGCGCAGTCGCCCCAGCCGGTCACTCTGGGTGCGCACCTTCATGCCGTCGCCGCACGGGGTGGTGCAGGACGCCGGGGTGCCCTTGACGCCGTCGACCTCGACCAGGCAGAGGCGGCAGGAGCCGAACGCCTCGAGCGAGTCGGTGGCGCACAGCTTGGGGACGTCGACGCCCGCGAGGGCCGCGGCCCGCATCACCGACGTGCCCGCGGGCACGGTGACAGCCTTGCCGTCGATCTCGAGCTCGACGGTGGCCTCGCCCGTGCGGGCCGGGGTGCCGAGGTCGGGTTCCTTCAGGATGCTCATGCGCGTGCCTCCGTGTACTCCCCTGTCGGGGTGCGGTGGAAGTCGTCGGGGAAGTGGCGCAGCGCGCTGCGCACCGGCATCGGGGTGAGCCCGCCCATCGCGCAGAGCGAGCCGTCGGTCATCACCTCGCAGAGGTCCTCGAGGACGACGAGGTTGGCGTCGCGGTCGGTGCCGGCGACGATCCGGTCGATCACCTCGACGCCCCGCACCGAGCCCACCCGGCAGGGCGTGCACTTGCCGCAGGACTCCTCGGCGCAGAACTCCATGGCGAAGCGGGCCTGCGCGGCCATGTCGACGGTGTCGTCGAAGACCACGATGCCGCCGTGCCCGACCATCGCACCAACCTCGGCGAAGGCCTCGTAGTCCATCGGCAGGTCGAGCTGCTCGACCGGCAGATAGGCACCGAGCGGGCCGCCGACCTGCACCGCGCGGACCGGCCGGCCGGAGGCGGTCCCGCCGCCCCAGCCCTCGACCAGCTCGCGCAGCGTGACGCCGAACGCGGTCTCGACGATGCCGCCCTGCGCGACGTTGCCGGCGAGCTGGAAGACCTGGGTGCCGCGCGAGCGGCCGACGCCGAGCTCGGCGTACGCCGCCCCGCCGTGGGCCAGGATCATCGGGACGGTGCCCAGCGTCAGCACGTTGTTGACGACGGTGGGCTTGCCGAACAGGCCCTTCAGGGCCGGGATCGGGGGCTTGGCCCGGATCTCGCCGCGCTTGCCCTCGAGGCTCTCGAGCATCGAGGTCTCCTCGCCGCAGATGTAGGCGCCGGCGCCCATCCGCAGGTGGAGGTCGAAGGCGTGGCCCGAGCCGAGCACCGACGCACCGAGCAGGCCGCCGGCGTAGGCCAGGTCGACGGCGGTGCGGAAGGTCGCGGCGGCCGCGGGGTACTCCGAGCGCAGGTAGACGTAGCCCTCGTGGGCGCCGGTCGCGTACGCCGCGATGGCCATGCCCTCGATCAGGGTGAACGGGTCGCCCTCCATCAGCATCCGGTCGGCGAAGGTGCCGGAGTCGCCCTCGTCCGCGTTGCAGGCGACGTACTTGACCGCGCCGGGCGCATCGAGCACCGTCTGCCACTTGATGCCGGCCGGGAAGCCCGCGCCCCCGCGGCCGCGCAGGCCGGAGGCCGTGACCTCGGCGACGACCTCGGCCGGCGACATCGTCAGCGCCCGCTCGAGGCCGGCCAGGCCGCCGTGGGCGCGGTGGTCGTCGAGCGACAGGGGGTCGACCACGCCGACGCGGGCGAAGGTGATCCGCTGCTGGTCGCGCAGCCACGGCAGCTCCTCCGGGGCGCCGTGGCGGAGCGGGTGGTCGCCACCGGTCGTGAGGCCCGCGTCGACGAGGCCGTCGACGTCGGCGGGCGTCACCGGGCCGTAGGCGACGCGGCCCTCTCCGGCGTCGACCTCGACCAGGGGCTCGAGCCAGAGCATGCCGCGCGAGCCGGTGCGCACGATCCGCACGTCGGGCCCGAGCCGCTCGCGGAGGCGGTCGGCGACGGCGTCGGCGCCGACGGACCGGGCGGCGCTGTCGCGCGGGACGTAGACGGTGGTCACTCAGGCGCCTTCGGTCGTGGGGGTCGGGGCGAGGATCGCCACCAGCCGTGCCTCGTCGACCCGGCCGTGCAGGACGCCGTCGACCTCGATCGCCGGCCCGAGGGCGCAGTTGCCGAAGCAGAAGACCTGCTGCACCTCCACGGAGCCGTCGGGAGCGGTGTCACCGACACGCACGCCGAGCCGCTGCTCCACCCGGGCCGCGAGCTCGCGGGCGCCGCGCGCCTGGCAGGCCTCGGCGAGGCAGAGCCGGACCGTCGAGGCAGCCGGGGGGGCGGTGCGGAAGTCCTTGTAGAAGGTGACCACGCCGTGCACCTCGGCCCGCGAGAGGTTCAGCCGCTCGGCCACCAGCCGCGTGGTGAGGGGTGGGAGCCAGCCCAGCTCGGCCTGCACGGTGTGCAGCACCTCCAGCAGCGCGCCGGGCTCGTCGCGGTGGACCGCCACCGCGGCCTCGACCGCGTCGCCGACCGGGCCCGCGTCGAGCGCGGCGGTACCGTCGGGCATTCGCGTGACCCTCCTCACGTCCTCGCGGACCATCGTGCACCCGCACGGGGCCGGACGCCAAACAAATGTTGCAGATCGCGCGTCGCGTTGCGCTCAGCGCAACAATCGGTTGACTGGCGGTTCAGCCTCATACTGGCACCATGACCGACCCCGTGTCTGCCACCCCGTCTCCGGCTGCGGCTCCACCCGCTCCCGTGCACGTGCTGCTGGTCGGCGACGGCCCGGTGACCGCGGCGCTCGCGCCGATGGTGGAGGCGGCGGGGTGGACAGCGACCGTGGCCACCGACCTCGCCGCCGTGGCCGACACGCTGCCCGAGAGCGACGCGGTCGTGGTGCTCAGCCACCACGAGGACGTCGACTCTGCGGCGATCCTGGCCGCCCTCGAGGCGGAGACGCCGTACGTCGGGGCGATGGGGTCACGCCGCACGCAGGAACGGCGACGCGCCTGGCTCGTCGACCAGGGCGTGGGCGAGGACCTCCTGGCCCGCCTGCACGCGCCGGTGGGGCTCGACATCGGTGCCGACGAACCCGGGGAGATCGCGGTGTCGGTGCTCGCGGAGATCGTCGCGGTCAGGCGGGGTGCCGCCGGGCAGGTCGGCTCGATCAGCGACCGCGCGGGGGCCATCCACCCCGACCTCGGGCCGGGCGAGGCCTACTGCCCGGGCGGCTGAGACCTCCAGGCGGGTTCAGGCCCGGGTCAGGCGGAGTGTGCCGGCGACCAGAAGATCGCCACGGCCACGTTCGCGACGCTGAGTGCGAGAAGGGCCCAGTAGAGGCCGTCGGGCAGGCGGGGCTTGCGGATGTTGGCCATCACCAGCACCAGGATCACCAGCGCGATGACGAACTTGACCGCGATCTTGGCGTTGTCGACGGGCACGTCGTCGGCCTCGAGCACGCCCACGAGGAGGAGTCCGGCGACGAAGGCCGTGCCCGCGCCGTCGCGCATCGCGGCGTTGACCTTCTTCTCCGGCTCGCGCGCCTGGACGAGCAGCCCGCCGATGAGGGCGGCGAAGCCGAGGACGTGCAGGAACAGCAGCACCAGACGGAGGGTCTCCACGACCCGAAGGTTAGGGGACGACCCGGCCGCCGCCACGGCCGGGTCGTCCCACCCCGAGAGTGATCGGGGGGTCGGCTGCCGTCAGTCGACGGCGAGCGAGGGGTCGCCGCGCCCGGTGCCCTCGGGGCGGTCGGAGCGGCCGAAGAAGTGCTCGACGACGAACAGCACCACACCCACGGCGACGAGGCCGGCGCACCAGAGCAGCGAGGTCGGGTCGTCGTAGACGGTCCACGCGAGGATCGCGAGGTTGCCGACCAGGCCGAGCACCAGCAGCGCGGTGTTGGCGCGGAAGGCCCGCTCGTCCTCGTCCTGCCCGCGCAGCTTGAGCGCCGAGACGATCACCAGGGCGTAGATGAACAGCAGGAACAGCACGGTCACGGCGGCCAGCCGACCCACGAGGTCGAGCTTGGAGCCGGAGGACGTGAGCGCGGTCCCGATCACGAGGAGCGCCGCGACGACGACGGCGCTGAACAGCAGTCCCACCCAGGGGCTCCTGCGGGTCGCGTGGATCCTGGCGAAGACCCCGGGGACGACGTCCTCGTTGGCCATGCCGTAGAGGATCCGGGGCTGGGTCACCACCGCGACCAGCGTCGTGTTGGTGATCGCCACCATCGCGATCACCGCGAAGAGCGTGGCCATGAAGTCGTCGGAGATCGGCAGCACGCCCGACTTCACCACCTCGAGCAGCGGGACCTCGGACTCGACCAGGCTGTCGGTGTCGACGGTCAGCGCGGCGGCGATCGAGACCAGCACGTAGATCACGCCGGCCACCACCATGCCGCCGATCAGGGAGCGGGGGAACGACCGGTGCGGGTCGACGGTCTCCTCGGCGACGTTGGCGGTGTTCTCGAAGCCGGTCATCGCGAAGAACGACAGCGCCACGCCGGCCAGGATCGCGATCGTCGGGTTCCCCTCGGCCGAGAAGTCACCCAGGACGCCGAAGTCGGCGCTGCCCTCGGCGACGTACCAGGCACCGATCACCATCACGATGACCAGGCCGAGGATCTCCACGAACGCCATCAGCATGTTGATCACGACCGACTCGGTGATCCCGATGAAGTTCACGACCGTGAGCACCGCGACGAAGACCAGGCTGACCAGCAGCGCGGGCGGGCCGGGCCAGATCTCGGCGAAGTACGTCGTGAAGCCGCTCGCCAACGAGCCGGCGGCGGCGAAGCTCGCCGAGAGGAACGAGACCGTGACGAGGAACGTGAGCACCTTGCTGCCGAAGGCCTTGTTCACGTAGAGCGCGGCCCCCGCGGCCCGGGGGTACTTCGTCACCAGCTCGGCGTACGCCGTGCCGGTGATCGCGGCGATCGTGACGCCGACCGCGAAGGCGATCCAGAAGGCGCCGCCGACGGCGGCGGCCACCAGGCCGATGAGCACGTAGATGCCGGAGCCCAGCACGTCACCGAGCGTGTAGAAGAAGAGCTGGCGTCCGGTGATCGAGCGCTTCAGCCCGGTGTCGGACTCCGGTCGGGAATCGACCGTCGTGCTGGCCTCGGCCATCGCGGGCCTCACTTTTCCGGAGGAGGGAGCAGGATTGCCCGACTCCTTACCCCGGCGCCCGCCCGGCGACACCCTCAGTGCGGACGGCGCCGCCCCCACACGAAGTAGCCGACCGGCAGCAGGCCGGCCGAGCTCACGACCGCCAGCGCGGTCGCCCACACCGGCTTCGGGCCGCGCACCTCCTCGGCCGGGCGGCGCCTGAGGTCGACCAGCGCCCCGACGCGCAGCGCGCCGTCCACCACCGCTGCGCAGACCAGCAGCCTGCGCGTGCGCTCGTCCAGGTCGTTCCAGCTGGTCACAGCAACCTCCGGTCGGAAGCCCAGCGGGCGAGCTCGTGGCGCGAGGAGAGCTGGAGCTTGCGCAGCACGCTGGACATGTGGGTCTCGACGGTCTTGATCGAGATGAAGAGCTCGCGGGCGACCTCCTTGTAGGAGTAGCCGCGCGCGATCAGGCGCATCACCTCGCGCTCGCGCTCGGTGAGGCGGTCGAGGTCCTCGTCGACGGCGGCGACGTCGATCGAGCCGGCGAAGGCGTCGAGCACGAAGCCCGCCAGCCGCGGGGAGAAGACCGCGTCGCCGTCGTTGACCCGCCGGATCGCCGCCACGAGCTCGGGGCCGGTGATGGTCTTGGTGACGTAGCCGCGGGCGCCACCGCGGATGGTGCCGATGACGTCCTCGGCGGCGTCGGAGACGCTGAGCGCCAGGAAGCGGGGCGTCTGGTCGGCCAGGCCCGGGGTGGAGGCGACCTTGCGCATCACCTCGACGCCTCCGCCCCCGGGCAGGTGGACGTCGAGCAGCACGACGTCGGGGCGGCTCTCGCGGACCTGCGCCACGGCCTCGCCGACGTCCGCGGCCTCGGCGACGACGTCCACGACGCCCGCCCCGGCGGTGGCCAGCTCGGCCTTCACCCCCGCCCGGAACATCGCGTGGTCGTCGACCACCAGGACCCGGATCGGGTCAGCCATGGGACTCCTCCTGCCTCGGGAGGTGCAGGCGCACCTCGGTGCCCTCGCCCGGGGTGGAGCGGACCTCGGCGGTGCCGCCGTGCCGCTCCATGCGGTCGAGGATGCTGTGGCGCACGCCGTACCGGTCCTCCGGGACGGCGGCGAGGTCGAAGCCGCGACCGCGGTCGCGGACGAAGACGTCGACGGCGCTGTCACCGACCTCGGCGTACACGTCGACGCGCCCGGTGCCCGCGTGGCGTGCGGCGTTCTGCACGGCCTCGCGGGTCGCGTTGACGACCGGCCGCAGGGCCTCGGAGAACGGGCAGTCGCCGACGGTGACCACGTCGACCGTGGCGCCGTGGGCGTCCTCGACGGCAGCCGCCGCGCCGCGCAGCGCGCTGGCGAGGGTGCTCTCGTCGGTGGACTCCCCCGCGTAGAGCCACGAGCGCAGGTCGCGCTCCTGGCTGCGGGCGAGGCGGGCGACGAGCGCGGAGTCGGCGCTGTTCTTCTGGATCAGGGCCAGGGTCTGCAGCACCGAGTCGTGCAGGTGGGCGGCGAGGTCGGCGCGCTCCTGGGTGCGCACCCGCTCGGCCCGCTCCGCCGACAGGTCGGAGGCGAGGCGGAAGACCCAGGGCCCGATCACGATCGCGAGGCCGACGAGCACCAGCCCGCCCGAGACCAGGCCGGCCCGGGCGTCGCTCACCGACGCACCCTCCAGGCCGAAGACGAACACCGCCGACACCACGAGGAGGGTGCCCAGCGCCACGCGGGCGTACGACGCCCAGCCGCCGTTGCCGAACACGATCCGCATCGGGTCGATGCGGCCGCTCTGGTCGTTCCAGCGCTCGCGCTGCGCCTCGTCGGCCTGGCGCCACAGGATGGCGAGGCCGAGCAGGCCGAGGAAGACGGGCCAGAACACGACGCCCCGGCCGAGCACGGCCTCCAGCAGCAGGATCGCCCCGAGCCCGAGCGCGGCCAGGGCGATGGCCGGGCCGACGTCGGTGAGCCGGCGGATCCGTCCGGGACGCATGCCGCGGCGCGAGGCGCTCTCGAGACCCGGTGCGGCGGTCTCGAACCCGGTGTCCGCGGGCAGCACCAGCCACAGGGCCGCGTAGAAGGCGATGCCGAGGCCACCCAGGGCCGCCGTGACGATGAAGGTCGCCCGCACCCACAGCACCGGCAGCCCGAGGTGGCGGGCCAGGCCGGCCGCGACACCGCCGAGGATCGGCTCGCTGGTGTCGCGGTAGGCCTTGCGGGGCTCCCAGGCCGGGGGGTGCGCGCCGGGGCGCGCAGCGACAGGCGCCGCGGTGGCGCCGGCCGGTCCGGGAGCGGTGGTCATGGTGCGTCCAGTCTCCCAGAGCGGGCGGGGCCGGACCATGAGGTCTGACCCCGAGCCGACCCTGAGCCGGACCCCCGTCGGGGAGGGCAGGATCAGGGCTGTCCCCGATGGTGCGCGGGTGCGCACGCGAGCAGGCTGGAGCCATGACCACGACACCTCCCGAAGCCCCCGCCGGTCCGCCACCGGCGGACGGCCCTCCTCCTGGCGGACCCCGCGTCTCCGGCGGCGACATCAAGGACCTCGGCCGACTGCGCCGCAGCGCGACCGACCGCAAGGTCGCCGGTGTCGCCGGCGGCCTCGCCCGACACCTCGACGTCGACCCGATCATCCTGCGGGTGGCGTTCGTGGTGCTGGTCTTCTTCGGCGGCGCCGGCCTCATCCTGTACGGCGCGTGCTGGCTGCTCGTCCCCGACGAGGCCGACGGCAGGGCCGCGGTGACCCTCGACGAGCGGAGCCGCACCGTCGCGCTCCTCGTCGTCGGCGTGCTCGCCGCGCTCGCCCTGGTCGGCGACTCGTGGGGCGTCTTCTGGTTCCCGTGGCCGGTGGCCCTGCTGGCCCTGGTCGTCTGGCTGGTGCTGTCCCGCACGGGCAAGGGGTCCGGCTCGCCGGCCCCGCCGCCGACCTTCGGCCCGACCAGCGCGCCCGTCCCGCAGCCGTACGGCGCGGTGCCGGACGCCCCCGCCCCGTACGGCCCCGCGGGCTCCCCCGCAACCGCCACGCTCCCGGCCGGTCCGGTGACCCCACCCCCGGCCTGGACGCCTCCGCCGGCCGCGAGCGGGACGCCGTACCCGCCGCTCCCGCCGCCCAACCCGCGCAAGAAGGGCCCGGTCCTCTTCTGGTTCACGCTCGCCCTGATCGTCTTCGCCGAGGGCGTGCTGGGCATGGTCGACCTGGCCGGCGCCTCGGTGGCCGACGGTGCCTACCCGGCCCTGGCGGTCGGCATCACCGGCGCGATGCTCGTCGTCGGTGCCTTCTGGGGACGCGCCGGTGGGCTGATCCTGCTCGGGCTGCTGAGCACCATCGGCCTGGTCGGGGCGACCGCCGCCGACGACTACGAGGGCCGCGCCCACACCGCACGTCCCGACACCTCCGCGGAGGTCCGCGACCGCTACAGCTTCGGCGCCGGTGAGTACGTCGTCGACCTGACTGCGGTGCAGGACGTCGCGGCGCTCGATGGCCGCACCATCGAGCTCGAGGGGGGCGTCGGCCGCATCGAGGTCGTGCTGCCCGACAACGTGGACGTCGATGCCCACGCGCAGGTCGGCGGACCCGGCGCGGTCGACCTCTTCGGCGAGGAGACCGGCGGCGTCGCCAACGAGATGTCCCGCACCCAGGACGTCCCCGACGAGGTCGCGACCATCACCATCGACGCCCAGCTGGGCGTCGGCCAGATCGAGGTGAGGACCCGATGAGCACCACGACCACGACCACGACCGACACGTCCGCCACCGGTGGCCGTCACCCCGTCAACGTCGGCCACCTGGTGATGGGCATCGCCTTCCTCGGCCTCGTCGGGATCTGGGCGCTCGTCCAGTCCGACGTGGTCGGGAGCGACGACCTCCGCTGGCTGCTCCCGGTGCCCTGGGTGCTGGCCGGCCTGGCCGGCCTGCTGGCCACGACCCTCTCCTCCCGCAGCAAGTACGAGACCCGGGTGACCGGGTGGGTGCCGGCCGCCGGGAGCGACGAGGAGACCGCGGTCACCGACGACACCGAGGTCACCGACCAGACCGACGACACGGGGGCCGCCGCCGCCCCCGTCGTCACGACGACGGACCCCGACGACCGCGGCTGACAAGCCGCCGCGCCGGCCCGGACCCACGGTGGTCCGGGCCGGCTGCTTGCGCGCGCTGGTGATGATGGGCCCCATGACGCTGCCCGGCCTCGGCTCCCTGACGCCCGTCCCCGCCCTCGAGCGCCCCGACCTGCTGGCCGCCCCGGTCGTCACCGCGCTGGAGGGGTGGTCGGCCGCCGACCGCGTCGGCGTGGTCGAGATCGACCCGGCGCTGGCCGACACCGCCGCCTGCGCGGAGGCCTACGACCTGCCGCTCGACTCGGGCGCCAACTGCGTGCTCGTCGGCGGCCGCCGCGGCGGCGACGAGCGGGTCGCCGCCTGCGTGGTCCGCGCCGACACCCGCGCCGACGTCAACAACGTCGTGCGCCGCCTCCTCGACGTCCGCAAGGCGTCGTTCCTGGCCATGGACCAGGCGGTGACCGAGTCGAGCATGGAGTACGGCGGCATCACGCCGCTGGGGCTGCCCCCGCAGTGGCGGGTGCTGGTCGACGAGGCCGCCACCGGCATCGACGTCGCGGTGATCGGCTCCGGGGTGCGCCACTCCAAGATCCTGCTGCCCGGCTCGCTCCTGGCCGAGCTCCCGGGGTCCGAGGTCGTGCCCGGCCTCGCCCGCTGACCGCCTCGCTCCCACCGCCTCCCGGGTCTTCACCGGGCCGTCACCTCACCGAGCGCCGGCGGACGCCCGTCGTACGGCCTCACCCGGCAGCGTCGGCACCGACAGCCCGACCTACCCGGGAGGAGCCCGCCGTGTCGGTGAGCCGACGTGAGGTCGTCATCTGGGCCACGTTCCTGCTGGCCTTCCCCGCCGCCACCGAGGTCACCGCGCTGGCGGCCTCGGGCGCAGCCGACCAGGAGTCCCGGCCGTTCGTGAGGCACCACCCGGAGGTGGTCCGGCCCGGGGAGGGTTCTGCCGCCTCGCGCTGACTGACCGGGCCGCTGCGTGGGTATCGGTGGCCCATGCCCGACGACGAGCGCCACGAGACAGAGACCGAGAAGCTGGACCGCAAGTGGGGCGACCTGCTGCAGGAGCTCCGGGTCATGCAGACCGGCGCCCAGCTGACGGCCGGCTTCCTGCTGACCCTGCCGTTCCAGACCGAGTTCGCCTCGCTCGACACCTACCAGCGCACGCTCTACCTCGTGCTCGTCGTCGTCGCGGCGGTGACCACGCTGCTCGTCATGTCGGCCGTGGCCGTGCACCGGCGGCTCTCCGGCGAGCACGTCAAGGAGCGGGTCGTCACGACGGCGCACCGGCTCACGATGGCGGTGCTCACCGCCATCGCGGTGCTGGTGACCGGCATGGTGGCGCTGATCTTCGACGTGGTGGTCGACCGCACGGTCGCGCTGGCGTTCGCCGGCGTCATCGCGGGCACCGCGGCGCTGCTGTTGGTGGTGCTCCCGAACGTCGTCCTGGCCAACGGTGCGAGCGGGTCGGCAGACGCGTGACCACGGCGTAATTCGGTCGCTGGCAGGGGGTGCCGGACCGTAGCGTGGGGACGGTGCGCCACCTCCCCCTCGACCACCCCGGGACCGCCGACCACCGGTCCCCCGGGCGCTTCCTGTGGTGGATGGCCCGCGGCCAGTGGCGCACCCTCGTCGTGGGCATGCTCTTCGGCATCGTGTGGATGGGGTCGCAGGCCGTCATGCCCGCGGTGCTCGGCCTCGCGATCGACCGCGGCGTCGCCGCGAAGGACCCTCAGGCACTGCTCGGCTACGCGCTGGTGCTGCTGCTGATCGGCCTCGTGCAGGCCGCCAGCGGGATCATGCGGCACCGGTTCGCGGTCACCAACTGGCTGACCGCCGCCTACCGCGTCGTCCAGCTGGTCGGTCGCCAGACCGTGCACCTCGGCGGCACCCTGCCGCGCAAGGTCTCCACCGGCGAGGTGGTGGCCATCGGCACCAGCGACCTCTCCCACATCGGCCAGGTGATGGACGTCAGCGCCCGCTTCGCCGGCGCCATCGTGTCGTTTCTCATGGTCTCGGTGATCCTGCTCAGCACCTCGGTCGAGCTCGGCCTGCTGGTGCTGATCGGCGTCCCCGTGCTGATGCTGCTCGTGGCGCCGATCCTGCCGCCGCTGCAGCGGCGCGCCGCCCACCAGCGGCACCTGATGGGCGAGCTGTCCAACACCGCGACCGACATCGTGAGCGGGCTGCGGGTGCTGCGCGGCATCGGCGGCGAGCAGGTCTTCCTCGACCGCTACCGCCGCGGCTCGCAGACCACCCGCCGCGCGGGCGTGCGGGTGGGCGCGCTGCAGTCGGTGCTCGACGCCATGGAGATCTTCCTGCCCGGCGTGTTCGTGGTGCTCGTCGTGTGGCTCGGCGCTCGCTCGGCGGTCAACGGCCAGATCACCGCGGGTGAGCTGGTCGCGTTCTACGGCTACTCGACGTTCCTGCTGATCCCGCTGCGCACCGTCACCGAGTACGCCAACAAGCTGATCCGCGGCCGGGTCTCGGCCCGGCGGATCTGCACCGTGCTGGCGCTCGAGCCCGACCACACCGACCCCGTCGACCCGGCACCGTCGCCCGCCCCGCAGTCGGAGCTGTACGACGTGCGGTCGGGCCTGCGGGTCCGGCCCGGGCAGCTGACCGCTCTGGTCTCCGACCAGCCCGACGAGGTCGCCCTGCTGGCCGACCGGCTCGGCATGTGCGCGCCCGAGGTGGACGACGACGTGCGGTTCGGCGGGGTGCCGCTGCCGCTGCTGCGGCGGGCCGAGGTCCGCCGCCGGATCGTGGTCTCCGACACCGCAGCCGCGCTCTTCTCCGGGCGCCTGGGCGACCGGCTCGACGTGACCGGCCACGGCGACGTCGCCCGCGCCCTCGACACGGCCTCGGCCGACGACATCTTCGAGGCGGTGCGCGAGGGGCTCGACGCGGTCGTGACCGAGCGCGGCCGCAGCTTCTCCGGCGGGCAGCGGCAGCGGCTCGTGCTGGCGCGGGCGCTCGCGCTCGACCCCGAGGTGCTGGTGCTGGTGGAGCCGACCTCGGCCGTCGACGCCCACACCGAGGCCCGGATCGCCTCGCGCCTGCGCGGGCACCGGGCCGGCAGCACCACCGTCGTGGTCACCTCGAGCCCGCTGGTGCTCGACGTCGTCGACGAGGTCGCCTTCGTGCGCGACGGCCGCGTCGTGGCGACCGGCCGGCACGCCGACCTGCTCGAGCGCGACCCGGCGTACCGCGCCGTGGTGACCCGCGAGTCCGAGGAGGTCGTCGGATGACCGCGCTGACGACCGGCCTGCCCGTGGCCGACTCGCGAGCCGTGCGGCGCTACGCCGTGCAGATCGCGCGCCGCCACCCGCGTCTGCTCTGGGGCGGACTCGTGCTCAACGTGCTGGCCGCGCTGGCCGGGCTGGCCGCGCCGCGGCTGATCGGCGACCTCGTCGAGGCCGTGCAGCAGGGCACCACCGTCGACCACGTCGACACCATCGCCGTGGCGCTCGCAGGGTTCCTGGTCCTGCAGACGGTCCTGACCCGCTACGCGCGCTACGCCGGCCAGGTGCTCGGCGAGCAGGTGCTCGCCGAGCTGCGCGAGGACTTCGTGGGCAACGCGCTGGCCCTGCCGGTGAGCACCGTCGAGACCGCCGGCGCGGGCGACCTGCTCACCCGCACCAGCCGCGACGTCGACCAGCTCGGCTGGTCGGTGCGCTTCGCGCTGCCGGAGTGGACGATCGCGGTCGTCACCGCCGTCCTCACGTTCGGCGCGGCGCTCACCGTCGGGTGGTGGGTGGCGCTGCCGTGCCTGCTGGGCGTGCCGCCGCTGGTGATCGGCCTGCGCTGGTACCTCGCCCGCGCCAAGGACGGCTACCTGCGCGAGAGCGCGACGTACTCCCAGATCAACGCGACGCTGACCGAGACCGTCGAGGGCGCCCGCACCATCGAGGCGCTCGACCTGGCCGACGAGCGGATCCGGCAGATCGACGACGACATCGCGAAGTCGTTCGCGGCGGAGCGCTACACGCTGTTCCTGCGCACGGTGTTCTTCCCCAACATGGAGATCGCCTACCTGATCCCGACGGTGCTCACGCTGCTGTTCGGCGGCTGGCTCTACACCGAGGGGCACGTCTCGCTGGGCGACGTCACGGCGGCCACGCTCTACGTGCAGATGCTGATCGACCCGGTCGACCGGGTGGTGTCGATCCTCGACGAGCTGCAGGTCGGCGCGGCGTCACTGGCACGGCTGCTCGGCGTGGCCCAGGTGCCCGACGACCGCGAGGTCAGCGGCGCCGAGCCCGAGGACGAGCACCTCCGGGCCAGCGACGTGCGGTTCGCGTACGTCGAGGGGCGCGACGTCCTGCGCGGCGTCGACCTCGACCTGCGCGTGGGCGAGCGGCTGGCGATGGTGGGGCCCTCGGGTGCCGGCAAGTCGACGCTCGGCCGGCTGCTCGCGGGCATCCACCCGCCGCGCACCGGCTCGGTGACGCTGGGCGACGTCCCGCTGGTCGAGCTCCCGCTCGACGACCTGCGCGGCCACGTCGCGCTGGTCACCCAGGAGCACCACGTCTTCGTCGGCACGCTGCGCGAGAACCTCGCGCTCGCCGCTCCCCCGGGCGCCGGCGACGACGAGATCCGCGGGGCGCTCGACGCCGTCGACGCGCTCGAGTGGGTCGACGCGCTGCCCGAGGGCCTCGACACGGTCGTCGGCTCCGGCGGGCGCGCGGTGACCGCGGCCCAGGCCCAGCAGGTGGCGCTGGCCCGGCTGGTGCTCGCCGACCCGCACACCCTGGTGCTCGACGAGGCGACCTCGCTGATCGACCCCCGCGCCGCCCGCCACCTCGAGCGCTCGCTCGCGGCCGTGCTCGAGGGCCGCACGGTGGTCGCGATCGCGCACCGGCTGTTCTCGGCCCACGACGCCGACCGGGTGGCCGTGGTCGAGGACGGCGTGATCTCCGAGCTCGGCTCGCACGACGAGCTCGTCGCCACCGGCGGGTCGTACGCCGCGCTCTGGGACAGCTGGCACGGCCGGACCTGAGGGCGGCAGGCACTGCCTGCCGCCGCGGGTCACAGCAGCCCCACGGGCCACTCGGGCTGGACGGATCTCACGGTTGTGTCGCGAAGGCTTCGCTCGCGAACCGTGAGATTCACCGCCTGGGCGGTGAATCTCACCGAGCCGACCTACAGCCCGGCCACCTTCACGCCGGAGTGCACCTTGTACTTCTTGTTGATCGAGATCAGCACGGCGGTCCACGGCTCCAGCTGACGGGCCAGGCGCAGGCGGCCGGCGTCGACGCCGTCGCGGCCGGTCACGGTCCGGGCGAGCTCGATGGCGACCTGCTTGCCCTCGTCGGAGTCGCCGCAGACCAGGACGTCCTCGTGGTCGAGGTAGTCGCGGTCGCCCCAGAGCACCGGGGCCGAGACGTGGTGGAAGGCGCCGACCACCACGGCGTCCGGCGCGATCCGCTGGGCCGACTCGGCCGCCGAGCCCTCGCCGCCGTCGACCACCCGGCCGTGCGGCCCCTGCTTGTCGAAGGCGAGCGGGTTGACGCAGGAGATCACCGTGCGCCCCGCGAGCGGGAGGGTCGCGACCAGCTCGTCGTGCCCGTCGTACGGCACCGCGAGCAGGACGACGTCGGCGGCCTCGCAGGCCTCGGCGTTGGACGCGCCGGAGGTCTCGACCGACCCCGCGAACCCGTCCGTCCGCAGCCGCTCGTTGACCTCCGCGGCCACGGCGGCGCCCTTCTCGGCCGACCGCGACCCGAAGACGACGGTGTGCCCGTGCCGGGCGAAGCGGTAGCCCAGCCCCCTGCCCTGCGGGCCGGTGCCACCGACCACGGCGATGCGGTACGTCGTCACACCTGCTCCTCGTGAGGGATCCTTGCCATTGTGACAGCGATTCTGTCACAGTGACGAAGGCCTGCCCGACCCCACCGACCGCCGGACGACAGGACGCGACGTGAAGCTCTCCATGCCCCTGGTCTACGCCGGGAACCCGCGCGAGACCGCCGACCAGGTGGCCGGTCTGGAGAAGGCGGGGCTCGACACGATCTGGGTCGCGGAGCCGTACGGCTTCGACGCCCCGACGCTGATGGGCTACCTCGCCGCCCGCACCGAGACGGTCGAGATCGGCGCCGGCATCCTCAACATCTACTCGCGCACCCCCGGCGCCCTCCTGCAGACCGCCGCCGGGCTCGACAACGTCTCCGGCGGGAGGGCCGTGATCGGCCTCGGCGCCTCCGGCCCGCAGGTGATCGAGGGCTTCCACGGGGTCCCCTACGACCGCCCGCTGGGCCGCACCCGCGAGATCATCGACATCCTGCGGCGCGGGCTGCGCCGCGAGGCGGTCACCAGCAACGGCATCTTCCAGATCCCGCTTCCCGCCGACCAGGGTCTCGGCCTCGGCAAGCCGCTCAAGCTGCTCAACAAGCCCGAGCGCCCGTCGATCCCGCTCTGGGTGGCGGCGCTCGGCGACAAGAACGTCGCGATGACCGCCGAGGTCGCCGACGGCTGGCTGCCGTTCCTCTTCCACCCCGGCAAGGCCCACGAGGTGTGGGGCGACGCCCTGGCCCGCGGCACGGCAAAGCGTTCCGCAGAGCTCGGCCCGCTCGAGGTGAGCGCCGGCGGAATGGTCGCGATCGGTGACGACGTGAAGGGGATGCTCGACTTCGCCCGCCCGATGTACGCGCTCTACGTCGGCGGCATGGGCGCGCGCGGCAAGAACTTCTACAACGAGCTCGCCTGCCAGTACGGCTACGAGAAGGAGGCCAAGGAGATCCAGGACCTCTACCTCGACGGCCACAAGCGCGACGCCGAGGCCAAGGTGCCGCTGGAGTGGCTCGAGGCGGGCAACCTGGTCGGCCCCGCGTCCTACGTCCGGGAGCGGATCGACGCCTTCCGCGAGGCCGGCGTGACCAACCTCCAGGTGGTGCCCGCGACCGAGGATCCCGCGGCCACGATCGCGCAGGTCAAGGAATGGGTGTCCTAGCGCGACGCCGGCCGCTGCTCCACTCGCGCGGCCGCTACGACAACCTCGAGGAGATCCGCTCCCTCGACCCCGAGGTCGACTACGACCGGATCACCTGGATCACCTCGCGCCTGGAATTCCCCTGGGACTACGTGCAGGGCACCGGCATCGCCTTCCTGCGCGACTACGGCGTGCCGTCGATCTCACGCCTGCTCGACCGCACCCGCGAGTTCGAGGACCACGGCATCAAGCGCTACGACGACACCCTCCTGATCGGCGAGGAGGCGGGGATCGAGGGCATCGACTCGCCGCGGGCGCACGCGGCGGTGCGTCGGCTCAACCGGATCCACGGTCACTACGACATCCCGAACGACGAGTTCGCCTTCGTGCTGGCCACGACGATCGTCGGGCCGGTCCGCTGGATCGACGCCTACGGCTGGCGCCCGCTCGACCCCCACGAGACCGCCGCGATCGCGAAGGTCACGACCCGCTTCGGTGAGCTGATGGGGATCAGGGGCCTGCCCACGACCTACGACGGCTACCTCGAGCTGCTCACGTCGTACGAGCGGCGGCACTTCGAGCACGACCCGGCCAACACCCGCGTCACCGAGGCCTCGATCGCGATCGCGCGTGCACTCGCCCCGCTGCCGGCGCGATCGCTGGTACGGCGCGTCACGATCGCGCTGATGGACGAGCCGCTGCGGGTCGCGCTCGGCATGCCCGAGCAGCCGGCCTGGTTCGTGCGCGCCGTCCGCGCCGGGCTCCGCCTGCGCGCGCGGCTGCTGCGGCTCGCGCCCCCGCGCCGCGAGGCCTACCACCACCGTCCCTCGACCTACCCCCAGGGCTACCGCCTCGGCGACCTCGGCCCCGCCTCGATGCTCGACGAGCTCAACCAGAAGGAGATCGCCCGATGACCCCGTTCTTCGAGCAGGAGCACGAGGACTTCCGCGCCACGGTGCGCACCTTCCTCGAGCGCGAGGCGGTGCCCCACCAGGCGCAGTGGGAGAAGGACGGGCAGGTCAGCCGCGAGGTGTGGCGCAAGGCCGGTGAGGCCGGGATCCTCTGCTTCGACGTCGACGAGGAGTACGGCGGGCTGGGGCTCAGGGACTTCCGCTACAACATGGTCGTCGCCGAGGAGGTCACCCGGGCCGGGGCCAGCGGCCTCGGCTTCTCGGTCCATTCCGACATCATCGTTCCCTACATCAGCCAGCTCGGCACTCCGGAGCAGAAGCAGCGGTGGCTGCCCGGCCTCGTGAGCGGCGAGCTGGTCTCGGCGATCGCGATGACCGAGCCGGGCGCCGGCTCGGACCTGCAGGGCATCGTCACGACCGCCGTCGACAAGGGCGACCACTACGTCCTCAACGGGTCCAAGACCTTCATCAGCAACGGGATCCTCAGCGACCTGGTGATCGTGGTCTGCCGCACCGACCCCGACGCCGGCCACCAGGGCATCAGCCTGCTCGTGGTCGAGCGAGGGATGCCGGGCTTCGAGCGCGGGCGCAACCTGGAGAAGGTCGGGCTCAAGGCCCAGGACACCGCCGAGCTCTTCTTCGACAACGTGCAGGTGCCCAAGGCCAACCTCCTCGGCGACGAGGGGTCCGGCTTCATCAGCCTGATGGTCAACCTCCCGCAGGAGCGGATCTCGATCGCCGCGATCGCGGTCGCGGCCTGTGAGCACGTGCTCGGCCTGTGCCTCGACTACGCCAAGGAGCGCAAGGCCTTCGGCCGGCCGATCGGCTCCTTCCAGCACAACCGGTTCGTGCTCGCCGAGATGGCGACCGAGGTCCACATCGCACGCGTCTTCGTCAACGACTGCGTGCAGAAGCTCAACGCCGGCGAGGTCGACACGGCCCTGGCGTCGATGGCGAAGTGGTGGACCACCGAGCTGCAGAAGAAGGTGGTCGACCAGGGCGTGCAGCTCTTCGGCGGCTACGGCTACATGCTCGAGTACCCGATCTCCCAGGCCTTCCTCGACAGCCGGATCCAGACCATCTACGGCGGCACGACCGAGATCCAGAAGGAGATCATCGGCCGGACGCTCGGCCTCTGAGGGCGGCCCGTCACGCACGCAGCCGTCCAGACCCTCTGGCCCAGCGACGCCCGCCCCGGCAAGATCGACCCACATCTCGCCGTACCCCACCGCAGGAGGCCCCGATGACCGACGTACTCGCCGAACGCGCCCGGATCGAGGAGCAGGTGGCCGGGAAGACGACGATCGACCTGCTCGCCGCCACCGCGGAGCGTTACGCGGACGAGCCCGGCTACTCCGACAAGAACCACGTGCCCGAGGGCGAGTCGTGGCGCACCCTCACCTGGGGCGAGGTGCGCGAGACCTCGCTCGACGTCGCCGCGGCGCTGATGGGCGCGGGCGTGGGCACCGGCGACAAGGTCGCGATCATGGCCACCAACCGGGTCGAGCACGTGCTGGCCGACTTCGGCGCCGTGCACGCCGCCGCCACCCCGATGTCGATCTACAACACGCTCTCGCAGGAGCAGGTGGCCTTCATCGCCGGCCACGCCGAGCCGACGGTGGCGATCCTCGAGACCGCCGACCACGTCACCCGGTGGGAGGTGGCGCTGGCGGCGACCCCGACCCTGCGCACCGTCGTGGTGATCGAGCCCGAGGCGCGGCGCGACGACCCGCGCTTCACCACCTGGGACGACTTCGTCGCCGGCGGCGCCGCCCGCCGGGCGGCGGACCCCGACGCGGTCACCACCCGCAGCGGCGAGCTGACCCCGGAGGCGCCGGCCACGATCCTCTACACCTCCGGCACGACCGGGAACCCCAAGGGCGTGGTGCTCAGCCACCACAACGTGCTCTACGAGGCCGTGAGCACCCTGGAGGCCGCGGGCCTCGGCGGCCCGCAGCGCCAGATCAGCTACCTGCCGTTCGCCCACATCGCCGAGCGGGTGCTCGGCATCTACGGCCCGCAGCTCGAGGGCGGCCACATCCACTGCCTCGGCGACCCGGCCCAGCTGCTCGGCGCGCTCGGCGAGGTGCACCCCACGGCGTTCTTCGGCGTCCCGCGGGTGTGGGAGAAGATCAAGACCGGCATCTCCGCCAAGCTGGCCGCCGACCCGAACCCCGACAACGTCAAGCTCGTCGAGGACTCCATGAAGGCGGGCCTGGCCTGGGTCTCCGCCCAGGAGGTCGGCGGCACCATGACGCCCGAGATCGAGGAGGCGTACCGGCAGGCCGACGAGGCGATCCTCGGCTTCCTCAAGCTGCTGCTCGGCCTCGACCAGGTGCAGTGGGCGGGCTCGGCGGCGGCGCCGATGCCGATCGAGGTCGCGCGGTTCATGGCCGGCCTCGGCATCACGGTGTACGACGTCTACGGCATGACCGAGACCTGTGGCGCGGTCACCGCCAACAGCCCGACCGGGTTCAAGCTCGGCACGGTCGGCCGGCCCACGCCCGGCATGGAGCTGAGGCTCGCCGACGACGGCGAGGTGCTGATCCGGGGGCCGGTCAACACCTCGGGCTACTACCGCCAGGAGGACGCCAGCCGTCAGCTCATCGACGACGACGGCTGGGTGCACAGCGGGGACATCGGGACCCTCGACGACGACGGCTTCTTCGCGATCGTGGACCGCAAGAAGGAGCTGATCATCACCTCGGCCGGCAAGAACATCGCGCCGTCCAACATCGAGGGCTACCTCAAGGAGTCGCCGATCATCGGGCACGCCATGGCGGTGGGCGACGGGCGGCCGTACGTCGTCGCGGTGCTCACCCTCGACGGCGAGATCGCGCCGCTGGTGGCGGCCAGGATGGGCATCGAGTACACCGACCTCGCCGACCTCGCGCAGAAGCCCGAGATCCTGGCGATGGCCCAGGCCGCCGTCGACGCGGCCAACGAGCGGCTGTCGCGGCCCGAGCAGGTCAAGGCCTTCGAGCTGCTGCCCGTGGAGTGGACCGCGGAGTCGGAGGAGCTGACGCCGACGCTCAAGCTCAAGCGCCGGGTGGTCAACGCGAAGTACTCCGACGTGCTCGAGCGCCTGTACGGCTGACACCCGCTCCACCGGTCTGGACCAGGCAACCCTCGGAGGTCACGAGACGGTCACAGATCGGGGCCCGACCGGTGAAGTCCGGGAGCCGCCCCGGTCGGATCGGGGGAAACCCTGATGCCCCCTGTCCCCGCCCTGTGATGAGGTTTGCCGCATGCATCGCCAGATCGCCGGATCACTCACCGGCCCCGTCACCAAGTGGATCGTGCTCGTTGCCGTGCTCCTGCTCACAGGAGTGCTCGGCTACCTCGGCAGCATGCTCAACGACGTCAAGGACAACGAGCAGTCCTCGTGGGTGCCTGCGTCGGCGGAGTCGACGCGGGTCGCCGACGAGCTGTCCCAGGAGGTGAGCCCCAACGACATCCCGACCCTCGTCGCGTTCCACCGCTCCTCCGGACTCACCGACGAGGACCTCGCGGCGATGGACGAGCAGGCGCAACAGATCGCCGAGATCGACGGCGTGACCTCCGCCGGCGTCCTCACTCCCAACGCGGCCGCCGCGTTGCGCGAGCAGGGCCAACCCGCCCCCGACCTCATGTCGGAGGACGGCGAGGTCGCCTTCATGTACTTCACCTTCAACATGGGCTCCGAGGGCTGGAACAAGATCGCCGAGCCGGTCAAGGAGATCAAGGAGATCACCGCCATCGACGGCGTCGACGTCTACGTCGGCGGGTTCGGTGGTCAGGCATACGACTTCGTCAACTCCTTCGACGGCTCCCACGTGCGGCTGCTGCTGATCACGTTCGGGTGCGTCATCCTGATCCTGCTCTTCACCTACCGCAGCCCGATCCTGTGGATCCTGCCGATCTTCTGCGCGGCCATCGCGAACACGATGGCCGGCGGCGTGGTCTACCTCCTCGCCAAGTACGCCGGCCTGATCGTCAACGACCAGAGCCAGTACATCCTCAGCATCCTCGTGATCGGAGCCGGTACCGACTACGCGCTGCTCCTGGTGGCCCGCTACCGCGAGGAGCTGCGCCGGCACGCCGACCGCCACGAGGCGATGGCGTTCGCGCTGCACCGCGCTGCCCCGGCCATCCTCGCCAGCGCCGCGACCGTCGTGGTCGGGCTGATGTGTCTGACCTTCGCCGACCTGAACTCCACCGCAAGCCTCGGGCCCGTCCTGGCCGTGGGTGTCGCGGTGACGTACCTGGTGATGGTGACACTGCTGCCGGCGCTGCTGGTCATCTGCGGTCGCTGGGTCTTCTGGCCGGTGCGACCGACGTTCGGCAGCGCCGAGCCGACTGAGCGCGGGCTCTGGGCCCGGATCGGCAAGCGCATCTCGGTGCGCCCGCGATCCACGTGGCTGGCGACCGCCGGCGTCCTGCTGGTCGCCTGCCTCGGCCTGTTCCGCCTCGACGCGTCGGGCCTCTCGACCGAGGACAGCTACACCGAGAAGTTCGACTCGATCGTCGCGCAGGAGCTGCTCAACGACCACGGACTGGCCGACAACTCCAACACCGTGCAGGTGGTGACGGCGGACGACGCCCTCCCAGCAGTCCAGGACGCGGTGGCCGGCGTCGACGGCCTCGGCGAGCAGACCGAACCCACCTCGCTGGGGAACGGCCGGTCCTACTTCGAGGCGCCGATCGCGGCCGACATCTCGTCGGAGACGGCGTTCGACATCGTCGAGAGCACCCGCACCGCAGCGCACTCCGTCGATGGCGCCGAGGCCCTGGTCGGTGGTGGGGCTGCGTTCTACCTCGACACCAAGACAGCCTCGTTGCGCGACAACAAGGTGGTCATCCCACTGGTCCTGCTGGTGGTCCTGATCATCCTGATCCTGCTGCTGCGGGCCGTGCTGTCCCCGATCCTCCTGATCGGCACGGTGGTCCTCTCGTTCGGCGCGGCCCTGGGCATCTCGGCGCTGTTCTTCGAGTACGTGTTCGGCTTCGAGGGCAGCGATGCCGGCTTCCCGTTGTTCGCGTTCGTGTTCCTGGTCGCTCTGGGCATCGACTACAACATCTTCCTGATGACCCGGGTCCGCGAGGAGACACAGACCCGCGGCACACGGCCGGGCTCGCTCGTGGCCCTCGCCTCCACCGGTGGGGTGATCACCTCGGCCGGCCTGGTGCTGGCGGCCACGTTCCTGGCGCTGGCCACCCTGCCGTTCGTGTTCCTGGTCGAGCTCGGCTTCACGGTCGCGCTGGGCGTGCTGCTCGACACGATGATCGTGCGGTCGGTACTGGTCACGGCGATCAACCTCGACCTCGGCGGGAAGATCTGGTGGCCGAGCAAGCTCGACCGCGACCCGGTGATCGAGGCGCCCGACGCGGTCGGGAACCGCGAGAAGGTCAGCGTCTGACCGGTGCGTGGGCCGGCCGCTCGGGCCGGCCCACGCACGACGTAGCCTGAACGGGATGACTTCGACCCCCGGGGACGGTGCCGCCCCGACCCCGCAGCAGGTACGCCGGGCGGTGGCGCGCGCCGAGCGCGGCGCGACGCTCGACGTCGCAGAGGCCGCCGCGCTGCTCGCGGCACGGGGCGAGGAGCTGGTGCGGCTGTGCGCCGCTGCGGCCCGCGTGCGCGACGCCGGGCTCGAGGCCGCCGGCCGGGCGGGCGTGGTGACGTTCTCGCCCAAGGTCTTCGTGCCCGTCACGCGGCTCTGCCGCGACCGGTGCCACTACTGCACGTTCGTGGAGACCCCGACCCAGGCCGCGCGCGCCGGCCGCGCGCCGTACCTCTCCCCCGACGAGATCCTCGCGGTCGCCCGGGCGGGCGCGGAGGTGGGCTGCCTCGAGGCGCTGTTCACGCTCGGCGACCGGCCCGAGGAGCGCTGGCCCGAGGCCCGGGCGTGGCTCGACGAGCAGGGCTACGACTCGACGCTGGGCTACGTGCGGGCGATGGCCGTGCGGGTGCTCGAGGAGACCGGGCTGCTGCCCCACCTCAACCCCGGGGTCATGTCGTGGGAGGAGATGACGCGGCTCAAGCCGGTCTCCCCCTCGCTCGGCATGATGCTCGAGACCACGTCGACCCGGCTGTTCGAGACCCGCGGCCTGGCCCACTTCGGCTCGCCCGACAAGGACCCCGCCGTGCGGCTGCGGGTGCTCGAGGACGCCGGGCGCCTCGCGGTCCCGTTCACCTCGGGGCTGCTGGTCGGGATCGGCGAGACGCTGGCCGAGCGCGCCGAGACCGTGTTCGCGCTGCGCCGCGTGCACCGGGCGTACGGCGGGCTGCAGGAGGTGATCGTCCAGAACTTCCGCGCCAAGCCCGACACCGCGATGCGGCACGCCGACGACCTCGGGCTGGACGAGTACCGCGCGGCGATCGCGGTGACCCGGCTGGTGCTCGGTCCGCGCTCCCGGGTGCAGGCGCCGCCGAACCTGGTGGACCTGGCCGAGTGCCGGGCGCTGCTCGACGCGGGCGTCGACGACTGGGGCGGCGTCTCGCCGCTCACCCCCGACCACGTCAACCCCGAGCGCCCGTGGCCCTCGCTCGAGCGCTTGCGGCAGGTGTCGGCCGAGGCCGGCTTCGACCTGCGCGCGCGGCTCACCGTGCACCCCGAGTACGTGCTGCGCGGCGAGCCCTGGCTCGACCCCCGGATCTCGGCACACGTCGCGGCGCTCGCCGGCCCCGACGGCCTCGCCCGCCCCGGCGTGCGGCCCACCGGCCTGCCCTGGCAGGAGCCCGACGGCGGGTTCGGCCGCCACGGCGGCGCCGGGCGCACCGACCTGCACGCGAGCGTGGACACCGAGGGCCGCTCCGCCGACCGGCGCAGCGACTTCGACGAGGTGTACGGCGACTGGGACGAGGTCCGCGACCGCGCGTCGCTGACCGGCGGCGTCGGCGCGGCCCCCGCGGTCCTGCACGCCGACGGGCGCGAGGCGCTGGCCGCCGCGGAGCGCGACCCGGCGAGCCTGACCGACGCCCATGCGCTGACCCTGGTCACGGCCGAGGGGCCGCTGCTCGAGGAGGTGTGCCGGCTCGCCGACGACCTGCGCCGCGAGGTGGTCGGCGACGAGGTCACCTACGTCGTCAACCGCAACATCAACTTCACCAACGTCTGCTACGTCGGGTGCCGGTTCTGCGCGTTCGCCCAGCGGCGCACCGACGCCGACGCCTACTCGCTCTCGCTCGACCAGGTCGCCGACCGCGCCGAGGAGGCGTGGCACCTGGGCGCCACCGAGGTGTGCATGCAGGGCGGGATCGACCCCGAGCTGCCGGGAACGGCTTACTTCGACCTCGCCGCCGCGGTCAAGCGCCGGGTGCCCGGCATGCACGTGCACGCCTTCTCGCCGATGGAGATCGTCAGCGGCGCGAGCCGCGCCGGGCTGTCGGTCGAGGACTTCCTGATCAAGGCGCGCGAGTCGGGGCTCGACACGATCCCCGGCACCGCCGCGGAGATCCTCGACGACGAGGTGCGGTGGGTGCTGACCAAGGGCAAGCTCCCCGCCCGCACCTGGATCGACGTCGTCACCACCGCCCACAAGGTCGGGCTGCGCTCGAGCGCCACCATGATGTACGGCCACGTCGACCACCCCCGCCACTGGGTCGCCCACCTGCGCGTGATCGCCCGGATCCAGGACGAGACCGCGGGCTTCACCGAGTTCGTGCCGCTGCCGTTCGTCCACCACTCCGCACCCATCTACCTCGCCGGCGCCGCCCGCCCGGGCCCCACGCACCGCGACAACCTCGCCGTCCACGCGATGGCCCGGATCCTGCTCCACGACCGGGTCCCGCACGTGCAGACGAGCTGGGTCAAGCTCGGCACCGACGGCACCCGCGCGATGCTCCGCGCCGGCGCCGACGACCTCGGCGGGACGCTGATGGAGGAGACCATCTCGCGCATGGCCGGCTCCGAGCACGGCTCGGCGAAGACCGTCGCCGAGCTCACCGCGATCGCGGAGGGCATCGGCCGCCCGGTCCGCGAGCGCACCACGACGTACGGCGTCCCCACGCGCTGACCGCGGTTGGGCCGGAGGGCGCGGATGTGGCACCGTGGACCGCTGCGCCGGGAGAGGGAGGGTGTGGTCGTGCTGCGCGGGTTCCGTCTGCTCGTCACCGCGGTCGTGGTGACCGCGGTCGTCGCGGCCGTCGGCGTGGCCGTCAGTCCACCCGACACCCTCGAGACGGCTGTGAGCCCCGCGGTGGTGACGACCACGACGATGGCCCTCGCCGACGCCGCCACCGACACGCTGCACCGGGCGGCCCCGCTGTCGCGTGACGACGACCGCGCCGGCCGCGAGCAGCGACGGCCCTCGCCGGCCGAGCGGGTCCTGTCGCGGATGAACCTGCGGCAGCGGGTCGGCCAGCTGTTCATGGTCGGCACCCCGGCGGCGCGCGCCGACGACCGCGTGCTCCGCGCGATCCGGCAGCGCCACCTCGGCAACGTGATGCTCACCGGCCGCAGCCGCGAGGGCGTCCGCCACACCGCCGGCGTCTCCGCGCGGCTGCAGTCGCGCACCACCCTCGCCGCGACCCGGCGGGTCGGGCTGCTGGTCGCCACCGACCAGGAGGGCGGGCTGGTGCAGGTGCTGCAGGGGCCGGGTTTCGACCCGATCCCCACCGCGCTCACCCAGGGCAGCTGGGCCCCCGGCCGGCTGCACGACCGGGCCGCCCACTGGGGCACGCAGCTGCACCGGGCCGGAGTCAGCATGAACCTCGCGCCGGTCGTCGACACCGTGCCCGACCCGCGCGCGGCGCGGGGCAACCCGCCGATCGGGTTCTACGAGCGCGAGTTCGGCTACACCACACGGGTGGTCGCGCGGCACGGCCGGGCGTTCCTGCGCGGGATGCACGGACGCGGGGTGGTCCCCACCGCCAAGCACTTCCCGGGCCTCGGTCGCGTGCACGAGAACACCGACACCACGCAGGGCGTGACCGACACGGTCACCCGGCGCCACGACCCCTACCTGCGGCCGTTCGCGACCGCCGTCCGCGCCGGCGTCCCTGCGGTGATGATGTCGACCGCGATCTACCGCCGCATCGACCGGGGCACGCCGGCCGCCTTCTCGCGCACGATCGTGACGGGGATGCTCCGCGGTGACCTCGGCTTCCGCCGCGTCGTCGTCTCCGACGACCTCGGCCAAGCCGCCCAGGTCTCGCCCTGGAGTCCCGGGGCGCGCGCCGTGAAGTTCCTGCAGGCCGGTGGCGACCTCGTTCTCACCGTCGACCCCGGCACCCTGCCGGCCATGTACGGCGCCGTGCTCGACCGCGCGCAGCGCTCCGACGCCTTCCGCGACCGGGTGCGCGACTCCGCCCTCCGGGTGTTGACGCTCAAGCAGCGCGAGGGCCTGCTCTGACACAAGGCTTCTCGTCTTGACCTTTCCTTGACGAACAGTCTTCGGCGTTTCGTGCGTGGGGCGCCGGGTTTGCCGGTTCACTGGACCAGTCCGGACCCTGGGGGGGAGTTCGGTCGTGCGATCCCTGGTCGGGGGCGTCGCACGCACCCGGCTCAGCAGTGGTTCCAGGAGGGATCATGAACTTCCGTACGCTCCGCGCGCCTGCCGTCGTCGCAGCGGCCGCCGTTCTCCTCACCGCCATCGGCGCCGCACCGGCGGTCGCGAGGCCGGCGCCTGCCCCCACGGGCCTGGCCGCCGACGTGACCGCGCACGAGGACGGCACCTACGACGTCGCCGCCACGTGGAACGCCGTGCCCACCGCCACGTCGTACCGGGTGGCGCTGTCGAAGGGTTCCACGACGCTCGCGTCGACGACGGTGGCCACGGCCGCCTGGTCGCCCACCGTCACCGCAGCACCCGGGAACGCCTCGCTCAGCGTGCGCGCGGTCGTCGGGCGGAAGCCGGGCAAGGCCGCCACGCTGACGGTGCCGCTCGCCGACGTGACCGCTCCTCAGGGGAGCTACTCGTCGAGCTGGGACAACGGCACGGGTCTCGCCACCATCACCCAGGACGCGCTGAGCGACAACGCCGGCCTTCCCGGGATCACCCGCACGGTCGACTGGGGCGACGCGACCATCGTGGACTGGCCCTCGGGCAGCACGATCACGCACACGTACACGCAGCTCGACGCGCGCTACGCGCCGACGGTCACGCTCCAGGATGCGGCCGGCAACGTCCGCGTCGTCGACGTCCCTGCCGTCGACCTCAACGACGTCGGCCCGCCCACCGGCAGCTTCTCCGCCGGGCCGGCCACCGGGTGGGCCGACCTGACCGAGGTGACCGTCACCCAGGCCGACATCAGTGACGACCGGACGCCGCCCGAGCTGATCGCGCGCAGCGTCGACTGGGGCGACGGCACCACGACCGACTGGTCGACCGGCACCACCGTGTCGCACGTCTACGCCACCGCCGGCCAGTTCACCCCGACGGTGACCCTGACCGACGAGGCGGACAACTCCTCCGGCGCCCTGTCGACCTCGGAGGTCGTCGTCACGGCCGACACGACCGGCCCGACCGTGCGCCTGACGCTGCCGAAGTCGAAGCACTCGGTCAAGGCGTGGAAGACCCTGCGCGGCAAGGCCGTCGACAGCGAGACCGGCGTGAAGAAGGTCAGCCTGCGCGCCGTGGAGAAGCGGGGCAGCGCCTGGTACGGCTACAACGCCGGCACGAAGAAGTGGCTGAAGGCCTCGACCCAGGCCAAGGCGTTCGCCCGCAGCAAGGCCTTCGCGCTCAAGACGGACGCCCAGCACCGCTGGTCGGCCACGCTGGCCGGGCTGCGCAAGGGCACCCTGGTCTACAAGGTGCGCGCCAAGGACCGGGTGGGCAACGCGTCCCCGGCACTCACCCACCAGGCGAAGCTGAGCAGGCGCTGACCCGAGGCTGACCGGCTGAGCACCGCCCCCGTCGGCACCGGTTCAGGTGTCGCAGGTGCGGCGACGGAGCTCGGCGACGATCCCCACCAGCAGGCCGACCACGGCCCCGAGGACTGCCGCCGGGATCCCGACCTCGAACACCGCGGCCCAGGCCGTGGCCGGGTGCGCCCGGAGGCCGAGCACCAGGCCGACGACGCCGCCCAGGCAGCCGAGGGCGACAGCACCCGCGAGGGCGTACCGCCGGGGTGCCGGGAGGTCGCGGAGCGTCCGCCCGGCCCGGCCCACCTCAGCTCGCGCCCAGCGACTGCCAGTAGTCGTTGAGCGCCCGGTTGGTCTTGACGAACCAGATGATCGCGCCGACGAAGAAGAACCAGCCGAGCAGCAGGAACCACAGCCCGGTCGTCGCGGACACCGGCTTCGCCTGGCCACGACGCTCGTAGAGCCGGCCCACCTCGTGGGAGTTGAGGAAGGGCATCACGACGCCGACGAGGATCGCGAGCAGCAGCGCGATGCCGCCGCCGATCCCCTCACCGGTGTGCCGCTTCATCTCGTCGTGGGTCTGGTAGTACCAGTACCAGGAGTAGAAGCCGAGCGTGACGAACGTGAGCAGGATGCAGGTCCCCGTGCTGCGCACCTGGCCGACCGGCCCGAGCGTCGCCGACGCGCCGTGGGCGGGCACGCCTCCGGGGGGCGCGTACGGCGTCGGCACCGCGCCGGAGGCCTGGGGCTCCGGAGGCAGCACGGAATCCGCCCCGGGCCGGGTCGGCGGCACGTCGGGCTGGTCGTCGGCCCGGGCCGGCTGGTCGGGGTCGCTCACGGTGGGTCTCCTCGGTCGGGCGGGTGGGGCTGCCACACCGTACTCGACCCCGCGGCTCCTCCTCGGGACGTTCAGGCGATGCGGCGACCGGCGACCCACACGCCGGCGAGGTCGGCGTCGCCGCCGAGGGTGAAGATCCGCGCGAGGACCTCCTCGTGGGTGGCGGCGTGCCGCAGGCCGAGGTGGAGGCGCGAGCCCAGCAGCGGCCGCACCCGGACGGCGTCGAACTCGCGGCCGACCGAGAGGTCGCCGACCACCTCGCCGAGCCCGAGCGCGAGCGCGCCCGCGCGGGTCGCGAGGTGCAGCAGGTGCGTCGCGGTGAGCGGGTCCCCGGCCTCGCCGAGCAGCGACTGCACGAGGTAGGCCTGCAGGCCCTCCGCGAGCAGGGAGAAGCCGGTGCCGGCGCCGACGTCGGACCCGAGCGCCACACGGACGCCGTGCTCGAGGTGGCGCCGCAGCGGGAAGAGCCCACTGCCGAGCGCGGAGTTGCTGGTCGGGCAGTGGGCGACCGAGGTGGCCCGCGCCGCCAGCACCCCGAGCTCGGCGTCGGTGGCGTGCACGTTGTGCGCGAGCACCGCCCGGGCACCGAGCAGCCCGTGCTTGTCGTAGGTGTCGACGTAGTGCTCGGCGTCGGCGAAGAGCCGCTCGACGGCGGCCACCTCCGCGGGGTTCTCGTTGACGTGCGAGGTGAACCAGGCGCCGTCGACGTCCTCGAGCACCGCCGCGCACGCGTCGAGGACCGGGTCGTCGGCGGAGTAGGAGAACCGCGGCGTCGCCGCGTAGCGCGCGTGCCCGGTGCCGTGCCACCGGGTCGCGAGCGCCATCGCGTCGTCGTAGGCCCGCTCGGGCGTGGAGAGCAGCGGCTCGGGCAGCCCGCGGTCGCTGACCACGAGCCCTGAGGTCACCCGCAGGCCGACCCGCGCGGCCTCGGTGAACAGGCAGTCCACGGCCGGGGCGAAGTGCGAGCCGAAGACCAGCGCGGTCGTGGTCCCGGCGGCCACCAGGCCGTCGACGAACTCGCGCGCCACCGCCGCGGCGTACGACGGGTCGGCCAGGCGCTGCTCCTCGGGCAGGGCACAGCGGTCGAGCCACTCCAGCAGCGGCATGCCGAGCGCACCGATGACCCGCACCTGCGGGTAGTGCACGTGGGCGTCGACGAGGCCCGGCAGGAGCCAGCCGTCGCGCAGGTCGACCACGTCGGAGCCGGGGTGCTCGCGGAGCACCGCGGCGAAGTCGCCCCGGGCCGTGATGGTGCCCGCGTCGTCGACGAGGAGCCCGGCGTCGTCGGCGCTGCGCAGGGTGCCGCCGGCGAACGGGTCCTCGGGCGTGTCCAGCACCCGGGCCCGGTAGAGCGTCGTCACCCGACGACCCGGCTGCGGTCGAGCCCGGCCACCAGCTCGGCCGCCACCGCCACCGCGATCACCGCCGGCTCCTTGCCCCGCACGTCGGGCAGGCCGATGGGGGTGCGGATGCGGTCGACCGCGGCCTCGTCGTGCCCCTCGAGCAGCAGGCCGCGGCGGAAACGGGCCCACTTGGTCGCCGAGCCGATCAGCCCGACGGAGCCGAGGTGGCCGCAGCGCAGGGCCGCGTCGCACAGGGCGAAGTCCTCCGCGTGGTCGTGGGTCATCACCAGCACGTCGGTGCCGGGCGGGAGCTCGCCGAGGGCGAGCTCGGGCAGCGGGGCGTGGTGGGGCACGACCTCGGCGACGGCGTCGTCGAGGCACGCCAGGGCGCCCGGGGCGACCCGGCCGGCACGCGAGTCGACGAGGTGCAGGTCGAGGTCGTGACGGGCCAGGATCCGCGCCAGCTCGAGCCCGACGTGCCCGACGCCGAAGACCGCGACCGCCGGCACGACCGGCAGCGGCTCCAGCAGCAGCGTCACCTCGCCACCGCAGCACTGGCGGCCGTGGTCGGTGCGCGCCCGCTCGGAGAGTGGGAGCACCAGCTGCTCGGGCGCGGCGCCGGGGTCGGCCAGCAGCTCGCGCGCCCGCGCCAGCGCGGTCTCCTCGAGGTTGCCGCCGCCGACCGAGCCCCAGGCCTCGTCCGCGGCCACCACGAGCTTGGCGCCGGCCTCGCGGGGCGCGTGACCGCGGACCTCGGCGACGGTGACCAGCACCCCGGCCCGGCGCTCGCGGCGCAGCCGCTCCACGGCGCGCACCCAGCCGGTCATGCCCGGACCTCCGCCGGCACCTCGGCCACCGCCTGCGCCGAGCGCGGGTGCAGCGGCGGGTCGTCCGGGGCCGGCTGGTCGGGCACCAGCCCCGGGAGCCCGGTGACCAGCCCCGGGTCGCCGCGGCCGGCGCGGGCGGCCTCGATGGCCCAGTACACGGCCTCGGGGGTGGCCGGCGCGGCGAGCGCGACGCCGGCGCCGTCGGGCCCGAACGCTGCCGCGGCCGCGCGCAGTGCCTCGCGGACCGCGAAGGCCAGCATCAGGGGCGGCTCGCCCACGGCCTTGGAGCCGTAGACCGCTCCGTCCTCGTGCGCGTGCTCGAGCAGGGAGACGTGCATCTCCTCCGGCAGCTCGGAGAAGCTCGGGAGCTTGTAGGTGCTCGCCGCGTGCGTGAGCAGGCGGCCGCGACCGGCGCCGTCGGAGTCGTCCCAGCGCAGGTCTTCCAGGGTCAGCCAGCCGGCGCCCTGCACGAAGCCACCCTCGATCTGGCCGAGGTCGACCAGCGGCGAGAGCGAGTCGCCGACGTCGTGCACGATGTCGACCCGCCGGGTGCGGTGGGCCCCGGTGAAGCCGTCGACCTCGACCTCGGCCGCGGCCACGCCGTACGCGAAGTACTTGAACGGGTGGCCGCGCATGAGCGCGACGTCCCAGCGCAGGCCCTCGGTGCGGTAGAAGCCGGCGGCCCAGAGCTGCACGCGCGCGAAGTACGCCTGACGCACCAGCTCCTCCCACGCCAGGCCCCGGCCGCCGTCGACCTCCACCAGCCGCGCCCGGATCTGCTCGCAGGCGTGCTTGACCGCGGCGCCGTTGAGGTCGGCACTGGAGCTGGCGGCGGTGGCCGAGGTGTTGGGCACCTTGTCGGTGCGGGTCGGCGCCAGCCGCACGCGGGCCAGCGGCACCCCGAGGGCGGTGGCCGCGACCTGCAGCATCTTGGTGTGCAGGCCCTGGCCCATCTCGGTGCCGCCGTGGTTCACCAGCACCGAGCCGTCCTTGTAGACGTGCACGAGCGCGCCGGCCTGGTTGAAGGCGGTGAAGTTGAAGGAGATCCCGAACTTCGCCGGCGTCACGGCCAGGGCACGCTTGGTGTGCTCGTGCTCGCGGTTGTACGACGCGATCTCGGCGCGCCGCTCGTCGAGCCCGGCCGAGGCGGCCAGCTGCTCCCACGCGGCGGCGAGCCGGTCGGGGTGGCGCACCGGCTGGCCGTACGGCGTCTCCTGCCCCTCGGCGTAGAAGTTGCGGCGGCGCAGCTCGGCCGGGTCGAGGCCGAGCGCGGGCGCGCAGCGGCCGAGCACGTCCTCCACCACGAGCATCCCCTGCGGCCCGCCGAACCCGCGGAAGGCCGTCGACGACGCCTGGTGGGTGCGGGCGATCCGGCCGTGGAGGCGCACGTCGGGGATCCAGTAGGCGTTGTCGACGTGGCACAGTGCGCGCGCCAGCACGGGCTCGGAGAGGTCGAGGCTCCAGCCGCCGTCGGAGGTCAGCGTCGCGTCGAGCGCGAGCAGGTGGCCCTCGTCGTCGAAGCCCGCCCGCCACTGCGCGAGGACGCCGTGCCGCTTGCCGGTCATGGTCATGTCCTGCTGGCGGGTCAGCCGCACCCGCACCGGCCGGCCGGTCAGCACGGCGCCGAGCGCGGCGACCGCGGCGAACCCGTGGGGCTGCATCTCCTTGCCGCCGAAGCCGCCGCCCATGCGCAGGCACTGCACGGTGACCGCGTGGCTGGCGCGGCCGAGCACGTGGGCGACGACCTCCTGGGTCTCGGAGGGGTGCTGGGTGCTGGACTGCACGAACACCTGGCCCGCCTCGTCGACGTGCGCCAGCGCGCACTGGGTCTCGAGGTAGAAGTGCTCCTGCCCCGCCATCTCGGTCTCGCCGGAGAAGACGTGCGCGGCACCGGCGAGCGACGCCTCGACGTCGCCGCGGGCCACGGACGGGTGCCCGCCCTGGAAGCTGCCCTGCGCGATCGCGTCGCGCACCCCGACCACGGCCGGCAGCGGCTCGTACTCGACCTCGACCGCCGCGGCCCCGAGCCGGGCGGCCTCGAGCGTCTCGCCGAGCACCCAGCAGACCGCGTGGCCGTGGAACATCACCTCGTCGGGGAAGAGTGGCTCGTCGTGCTTGACGCCGGCGTCGTTGACGCCGGGCACGTCGTCGCCCGTCAGCACCCGTACCACCCCCGGCACGCTGAGTGCGGCGTCGTGGCGGATCGCGGCCACCCGGGCGTGGGTGTGCGGCGCCTGGACGGGATGGGCGTGCAGCACGTCGCGGGTGCGGTGCACGAGGTCGTCGGTGTAGAGCGCGTGCCCGGTGACGTGCAGGTCGGCGGACTCGTGCGGCAGGACCTCGCCGACGACGGCGCCGTCCGGGCGACGCGAGAGGTCGCTCATCGCGCCACCTCCACGACCTCGCGCTCCGCCCACAGCCGGGGCAGGGCGTTGCCCAGCATCGCGGTGCGGTACGCCGCGCTGGCGCGGTGGTCGTCCATCGGCGTCCCCTCGCCGCGCAGCACGTCCGCGGCCGCGGCGACGGTCGCGGCCGACCACTCCCGGCCCTCGAGCGCGGCCTCGGTGGCGCGGGCCCGCACCGGGGTCGCCGCGACCCCGCCGAGGCCGATCCGGGCGCGGGTGATCACGTGGTCGTCGGCGAGGTGGAGCGCGACGGCCACCGCGACGCCCGAGATGTCGTCGTACCGACGCTTGGCGACCTTCTGGAAGGCGACGACGTCGGGTTGCCGTGCGGGCAACCGCACCGCCACGACCAGCTCGCCCGGGCCGAGGACGGTGGTGCGGTAGCCGGTCCAGAAGTCGGTGAGCGCGACCTCGCGCCGCCCGGCGGCGGAGGCCAGCACCAGCGTCGCGTCGAGCGCGAGGAGGGCCGGCGGCAGGTCGCCGATGGGCGAGGCCGTGGCGAGGTTGCCGCCGAGCGTGGCGCCGTTGCGGATCAGCCGCGAGGCGAACTGCGGCCACACCTCGTCGAGCAGCGGCACCGCTCCGGCCAGGGCCGACTCGGCCTCGCTCAGCGTGAGCGCCGCGCCGATCTCCACCGTCTCGTCGTCGACCGTGAGCCCCCGCAGCTCCGGCAGCCGGTCGACCGCCACGACGTACGCCGCGCGGCGGCCGAGCAGGTTGGCCTCGACGCCCCAGTCGGTGCAGCCGGCGACCACCGTGGCGTCGGGGTGCTCGGCCAGCAGGGCGAGCGCCTCCTCGAGGTCCGCGGGGCGGGCGAACCCGTCGGCGCGGGTCGTCCTGACCGTCGGCGCGGGGGCGGTGGCGCGGCCGGCGAGGGGGTCGGCAGGGTCGGGCGGGCCGAGCGCCCAGGCGGCGTCGCGGATCGGGCGGTAGCCGGTGCAGCGGCACAGGTTGCCGCCGACGGCGTGGAGGTCGAACCCGTTGGGCCCGTGCTCGGCCGTGGGCTCGGCGGTCGGCGCCCGGTCGGGTCGGTAGTACTCGGCGGCCATGCTGCACACGAAGCCCGGCGTGCAGTAGCCGCACTGCGACCCGCCGCGCACGGCCATCTCGTGCTGCACGGGGTGGAGGTCGCCGGGGCCGCCGAGGCCCTCGGCCGTGACCACCTCCTGGCCGTCGAGCGCGAGTGCCGGGACCAGGCAGGCGTTGATCGCCGTCCAGCGGGAGCGGCCCTCGCCGTCGGGGCGCGCGACCAGCACGGCGCAGGCGCCGCACTCCCCCTCGGCACAGCCCTCCTTGGCGCCGGTCAGGCCGAGGCCGCGCAGGAAGTCGAGGGCCGTGGTGTGGGCGGGCATCCCCGTGAGCGGGCGGGACTGCCCGTTGACGGTGACGTCTGGTGCTGGCATCGCACTCCCCATCTCGCCGCGAGCAGGCCGGTCGACCCGCGCATGGTTCCGGGGTGTCGCCGAGGCCGCCGGTTGTCCATGCAGAACGACGACCCTCGTCGCTCACTCTACGTGTCCGCGGTCACTCTGCTCCAGCGTCGCGACCGGTTCGTCCGCCGACGTCATACGGTCTGCCGGTCAGGGCGCACGAACCGTATGACGTCCCGAACGCCCGCGGCGGGATCGCCCTCAGCCCAGCCGCGCGTGCCGGTGCACGTCCTTGTAGAGCAGGTAGCGGAAGGGACCGGGTCCGCCGGCGTAGCAGGCCTGGGGGCAGAAGGCGCGCAGCCACAGGAAGTCGCCCTCCTGCACCTCGACCCAGTCACGGTTGAGCAGGTAGACGCCCTTGCCCTCGAGCACGTAGATCCCGTGCTCCATCACGTGGGTCTCGGGGAAGGGGATCGAGCCGCCGGGCCCGAAGGTGACGATGTTGACCTGGAAGTCGTGCCGCACGTCCTCGGGGTCCACGAAGCGCTGGGTGGCCCACGCGTCCGTGCCCGGCATCGGCTCGCGCGCGACCTGCGACTCGTGGGTGACGAACGCGGCCGGCACGTCGACGCCGTCGGCGGGCTGGTAGGCCTTGCGGATCCAGTGGAACGTCGCGTTGCCCGGGCCGTCGTTGTGCAGCCGCCACGACGCGCCCGGCGGCAGGTAGGCGTAGCTGCCCGGCTCGAGGGCGTGCTCCTCCCCCGCGAGGTGGAGCCGGGCGGTCCCGCCCACCACGAACAGCACGGCCTCCGCGGCCGGGTCGTCCTCGGGCCGGTCGCTGCCGCCGCCGGGCGCGACCTCCACGACGTACCAGCTGAAGGTCTCGGCGAACCCGCTCAGGGGCCGCGCCAGCACCCAGAGCCGCGTCGACCCCCAGTGCGGCAGGCGGCTGGTCACGATGTCGCGCATCGTGCCGCGCGGCAGCACGGCGTACGCGTCGGTGAACACCGCGCGGTCCGTGGTCAGCTCCTCCTGGCCGGGGTGGCCCCCGGTCGGCACGTGGTAGCGGGTCATCGGTCTCCTCTGCGCAGCAGGCGCCCCTGGGGCGGCGCGCCGGGGTCGGTGTCGACCGGTGTGCCGCGCAGCCAGGTCCGGCGGACGGTGCCGGTGAGCGTACGCCCGGCGTACGGCGAGACCGGGTGGCGGTGCGCGAGCCGCGCCGGGTCCACGGTGAACGCCGCGTCGGGCGCGAGCGCGACCAGGTCGGCGTCGGCGCCGACGGCGATCCGTCCCTTGTGCAGCAGCCCGACCCGGTCGGCGGGGGCGGTGGCCATCCAGCGCACCACGTCGGCGAGGCCGTGGCCGCGCGCGCGGGCGGCGGTCCACGTCGCGGCCAGTCCGAGCTGCAGCGAGGCGATGCCACCCCACGCCTGCCCGAAGTCACCTCCGGCGCGGGCCTTCAGCTCCGGCGGGCACGGCGAGTGGTCGGTGACGACGAGGTCGATGTCGCCGGCGGCGAGCCCGGCCCACAGGCGCTCGCGGTTGGCCGCCTCGCGGACCGGGGGGCAGCACTTGTACGCCGTGGCGCCGTCGGGCACCTCCCCCGCCTCGAGCACGAGGTAGTGCGGGCAGGTCTCCACGGAGACGTCGACCCCGGCTGCCCGGGCGGCCCGCAGTGCCGGCAGGGCGGCGGCCGCGCTGAGGTGCACGACGTGGGTGCGGGCGCCGGCGCGTCGGGTCTCCTCGACGAGCAGCTCGATCGCGCGCTGCTCCGACTCCGGGGGCCGCGAGGCCAGGAACCCGGCGTACGACGGGCCGCTCGCGGCCGCCTCGTCGAGCAGGTCGGCGTCCTCGGCGTGCACCACGACCAGCGCCCCCAGGCGCGCGGTCTCGGCCAGCGTGGCGCGCAGGCCGGCCGGGTCGAGCGGCGGGAACTCGGGCACTCCGGAGTCGAGCAGGAAGCACTTGAACCCGAGCACCCCGGCCTCGTGGAGGTCGGCCAGGTCACCGAGGTTGCCGGGCACGGCGCCGCCCCAGAAGCCGACGTCGACCCGCACCGCGCCGTCGGCGGCGGCCCGCTTCTCCTCGAGCGCGGCGACGCTGGTCGTGGGCGGCACGGAGTTGAGCGGCATGTCGACGAGCGTGGTGACACCACCGAGGGCGGCCGCCCGCGTCGCCGTCGCGAACCCCTCCCACTCGGTGCGGCCCGGCTCGTTGACGTGCACGTGGGTGTCGACGAGCCCGGGCAGCAGCACCTCGTCGTCGGCCAGGGTGACCACCTCGGCGGCCGCGACGTCCGCGTCGTACGCCTCGACAGCGGTCACCCGGCCGTCGACGACGACCACGGACGCCGCGGCCTCGCGCCCGTCGACGACCACGGACGCCGCGGCCTCGCGCCCGTCGACGACCGCGCGTCGGGCGCGGACGACCAGGTCAGCTGCCACGGTAGGTGGAGTATCCGAACGGGCTGAGCAGCAGCGGCACGTGGTAGTGCTCGTCGTCCCCGACGGTGAAGGCGATGACGACCTCGGGGTAGAACGCGGTCACGCCGAGCTCGGCGAACCACTCGCCGGTGGCGAAGCAGAGCCGGTGCTCGCCGGGCGACAGCGGACCGGGGCCGAGGTCGGCGACCCGCCCGTCCGCGTCGGTGACCCCGCTGCCGAGCTCGACGCCGTCGGGCGAGAGCAGCGTGACGCCGACGCCCACGGCGGGTCGGCCGCGGCTGGTGTCGAGGACGTGCGTGCTGAGCGTGGCCATGTCAGTCGGCCCCTCCCCCGAGCTCGTCGAGCAGCCGGTCGAGGCGCAGCCGGGCGATCTCCCCCAGCTGCACCACCGTCTCGTCGCGCTCGGTGGTGTCGTCGTTGCCGAGGCGCCGTTCGAGCTCGGCCAGGACCTCCGCCCCGTCACGACCCGCGGCGCGGACCAGGAAGACCCGGTCGAAGCGCTCCTCGTAGGCCCGGTTGCCCGCAGCCAGCCGCTCCTGCAGGTCGGCGTCGTCGCGGTCGACCCCGCCCTGCTCTCGCGCGGAGTGGGCGGCGTCGTGACCGGCGCCGGCGCGCTCCCCGATCCGCGGGTGCCGGGCCAGGGCGGCGGCCAGCTCGTCGTCGTCCACCACGCCGGGTGCGGCGGCCGTCGCGGCCACGTGGTGCAGCGCGTCGCGGTCGGCGTAGGGGCGACCGGCGACCACGGTGTCGACCCAGCGAGCGACGTCGAGGCACTCCGTCAGCCGCCGCCGGGCCTCGGCCTCGGACAGGGCGTCGAAGGCCTCGAGCCCGGGGTCGGTCACGCTCACGTGTCGTCCCGCACGACGGTCGCCTCGATCAGCCCGTAGGGGCGGTCGGCCGCGACGAAGACCTCGCCGTCGTTCTCGATGCCGAAGGGCGCGAGGTCGACGAGGTGGTGGTGCTTGTTCGGCGCCGAGAACGACACCTCGACGATCGCCGGCTCGGCCTCGAGCACCGCCGCGCCCATGGCGAAGAGCGTCTGCTGCAGCGCCTTGCTGTACGACGTCGCAAAGGTGCCCAGCAGGAGCGCGCGCACCCGGTCGTACGCCGCGTCCCAGCCGCCGTCGGGCTCCTCGCCGCCCGTCCAGCGCCAGCCGGCGGTGAGCGAGGTGGCGAGGATCCGGTCGTCGGCCTCGGGCAGCGTCGTGTACTCGTCGACGAGGAAGCCGCGGAACTCCGAGCCGGTCGTCTTCAGCACCACCAGGTCGCGCAGGCCCGAGACGACCGAGGGCCAGTCGTCACCGACCACGACCTCGACCGTGCGCACCCCCTGGCCGCGGCGGACGAAGGCGTGGTCGTGGCCCGTCCCGTCGACGTCGATGCGTTCCCACGCGTGCTCGTCGACCAGCACCCGGGCCGCGGTCGCCGCCGGCGTCGCTGCCAGCAGCCGGTCGCCCAGCGCGAGCGCGTAGTCCTCCGGCGAGGTGACGCCGTGCTCCTTGGCCCAGGCGAACGCGGTGTTCTTCTGGGTGTCGGTCGGCAGCACGTCGCGGTTGTCGCCGTCGGTGTGGGTGGCCGCGAAGTCGCCGGTGAGCAGCGTGGTGACCGTCAGGTCGCGGATCACGTGGCGGGGCGTGTCGCGCACGACCCGCACCACGCGGCTCTCGGCCTTCCCGTAGCGGTTGGCCCCCAGCACGATGCCCATGCCCGGCACCCTAGGGGCTCGACGGTCGTCGGGGCAGCCGGCCGGCCAGCCCCGCCAGCGTGGTCAGGTCGTGGCCGCTCGGGCCGGTCACCTCGGCCGAGGTCAGCGCCCCGCACTCGAACCCGCGCAGCAGGAACCCCGCCAGCGCCCGCACGGTCGCGGGCTCGTCGGCGACCGAGCCGGGCCGGCGCTCGGCGTGGCGCCGCAACCGCGTGGTCGCGTCGGCGCAGCCGGCGCGGAAGAAGCCGAAGGTCGCGGCGTACCGCGTGGGGAGCTGCGCCGGGTGCAGGTCCCAGCCCTGGTAGAAGCCACGCTCGAGCGAGCGGGTGACCAGCCGGTGGTGCAGCTCCCACCCACGGCGCACGTCGGCCTCGTCGCCGACCGGCAGGACGTTGGTCGAGCCGTCGGAGAGCCGGACGCCGGTGCCGGCGACGGCCACCTGCATCACGGCCTTGGCGTGGTCGGCCGCCGGGTGCTCCATGCTCTGCTGGGCGGCGGCGATGCCGAGCGCGGCGCTGTAGTCGTAGGTGCCGAAGTGCAGGCCGGCGCAACGGCCGTCCGCGGCGTGGAGCATCGCGGGCAGGGGCGAGCCGCCTGCGTGGTCGAGCACCGCCTGCGGAGTCTCGACCTGGATCTCGAAGCGCAGCGCGCCCTGGTCGAGGCCGAGCCGCTGCTCGAGGTGCCCGGCGGCCTCGGCCATCGCCTCGACCTGGTCGACCGAGGTGACCTTGGGCAGCGTGAGCACGAAGCCCGGCGGCAGCGGCCCCTCCGCGGTGAGCGTCTGCACGAAAAGCGCGAGGCTGCGCAGCCCGCGGCGGCGCGTGGGGGCCTCGAGGCTCTTGAACCGCAGCCCCACGTGCGGGGGCGCGGTGCCGGCGTCGAGGTCCTCGCGCAGGGCGGCCGCGGCCGCGCGGACGTCGGCGTCCTCGATCTCGTCGCCGCGGTCGCCGTAGCCGTCCTCGACGTCGATGCGCAGGTCTTCCACCGGCTCGCGCTCGAGCTTGAGCAGGACCCGGTTGAGCAGGACCTCGTCGCCGCCGACCACCTCGAGGAACAGGGCGCCGTGCTCGATCACCGCGCGCTCGGCCTGCGAGGCCCAGCGGTGCGCGAGCCCGACCCGGCACCGGTCGGCCGGGACGTAGACCGTGTGCACCGGCTGACGCCCCGGCAGGTCACCCGGGTAGCGCGCCGACAGCCGCTCGTCGGCCTCCGCCAACCGCTCATCGAGCCGCTCCGCGAGGTCGTCGAGCTCCAGCCCGGCCGAACCGTCACTCAGATCCGTCGAACCGTCACTCAGATCGGGCGAACCGTCACTCCGGTCCGTCGCGCCCCCGCCCTCGTCGGTCGAGCCTGTCGAGACCATGTCCCGAACCTAGTACCGCAGCGCCCCGGCTCCGGTCGCACGCGCCGTCCCCCGACCGGACCTTTGGGCCGGCCCGGCTCACCCGCCGACGACGACCTCGACCTCGAAGCCCTCGGAGTTCTCGAGGTAGAGGGCGGTGTGCTGCTCGCCGCCGGCGTGCGGGTAGCGCTCCGCGAACATCTCGTGCCACCCGTGGGCCGACGACTCGGCGCGCAGCCGGTCGAGGTGGGCGCGGTCGTCGCAGGTGAGGGCGAGGTGGTTGACGCCGGCGCGCATCCGGTCGTACGGCGCGTCGACCTGGTCGCGCGACCGCTCGAGGAAGACGTAGGTGCCGTCGGGGTGGGCCCACGAGGACCCGTCCTGCTCCCAGCCCAGCTCGCCGAGCAACCAGCCCCACTCGCCGGTCGCGGTCGCGGGGTCGACGACCCACAGGTCGACGTGGTGCAGGGCGCGGGTCATCGGTCTCCTCCGGGGTCGGCGTCGGGTCCGACGAGCACCACCGTCAGCTGCCGCGGGCCGTGCACGCCCTCGACCCGGTCGAGCTCGATGTCGCTGGTGGCGCTGGGGCCGCTGATCCACGTGGTCGGCCGGCGCGGGTCGAGCGCGGCGACCGCCTCGGGCACGTCGGCGACCACCTGCGCCTCGCGCACCACGCAGACGTGGCAGTCGGGCACGAGCGTCAGGGCGCGGCGGCCCTGGCCGGGGCCGTGGTCGAGCACCACGGTGCCGGTGGTGGCGATCGCGACCCGTGCGTCGGTGACCACGGCGTCGACACGGTCGAGCTCGGCGGCCGGGAGCCCGTCGTCCTCCCGCGCACCCGCCACCGCGACCGAGAGCCCGGCCGGCACGACGACGTCGGCGCCCGCGGGCAGCGCTGCCTCGACGGCGGCCGCGAGGTCGGCCTCGGCGCACCGGACGACGGTGGCGCGGTAGTCGGCGACCCGCTCGGCGAAGAGCGCCGGCAGGTCCCCGGTGGTGGTGGTGGTGGTCGTCGGCGGCAGCGGCACGGGCGTCGCGTCACGGCGTACGCCGCGCAGCGCGGCGCGCACGCGTGCGAGCACCTCGGTGCGTGCTCCGCCCTCGTCAGCCACGCCGCCCTCCGTCGGTGCGCTGCCACCAGGCACGGAAGGACTCCGCGGGCGGGTCGGGCAGGTCGCGCGCCGAGGTCCACGGCCGGAGACCGACGCGCCCGGCCAGCCGGGTACCGACCCCGGCGAGCCGCTCGGCGCGGGCCAGGCGGCCCGCCCGCGCGAACGTCCACGAGGCCGCCCGCATCGCCAGCGACTCGGGCCGGGGCACCGTGTCGGCCCGGTGGGCGTCGACGACCTGCGAGCGCAGGTGCACCAGCACCTCGGGGATGTCGATCCGCACCGGGCAGACCTCGAAGCACGCCCCGCACAGAGACGAGGCGTAGGGCAGCGCGTCGGTCTGGGGGTCGCCCGTGCCCCGGAGCAGCGGGGTGAGGATCGCGCCGATCGGGCCCGGGTAGACCGACCCGTAGGCGTGGCCGCCGACGCGCTCGTACACCGGGCAGACGTTGAGGCACGCCGAGCACCGGATGCACCGCAGCGCCTGGCGACCGACCTCGTCGGCCAGCGCGTTCGTGCGGCCGTTGTCGACCAGGACGACGTGCACCTCCTGCGGGCCATCGCCGGGCGTGACGCCCGACCACGTGGAGGTGTAGGGGTTCATCCGCTCGCCGGTGGACGACCGCGGCAGCAGGCGCAGGAAGACGTCGAGGCTCTCCCAGGTGGGGAGCACCTTCTCGATGCCGACGACCGAGACCAGCACCTCGGGCAGCGTCAGGCACATCCGGCCGTTGCCCTCGGACTCGACGACGACGAGGGTGCCGGAGTCGGCGACCGCGAAGTTGGCGCCGGAGACCCCGACCTTGGCGCGGAGGAACTTCTCACGCAGGTGCGCGCGGGCGGCCGCCGCGAGCACCGCCGGCTCGTCGGTCAGGTCGTCGGGCGCGGGGCGACCGGCGGCGGCCATCCGGGTCAGGAAGATCTCGCGGATCTCGGCGCGGTTGCGGTGGATCGCCGGCACCAGGATGTGGCTCGGCAGGTCGTCGCCGAGCTGCACGATCAGCTCGGCCAGGTCGGTCTCCCAGGCGGCGATGCCCTCGGCGGCCAGCGCCTCGTTGAGCCCGATCTCCTGGGTGGCCATCGACTTGACCTTGACCACCTCCTCGACGCCGTGGGCCTTCGCGACCTCCGCGACGACGGCGCACGCCTCGGCGGCGTCGCGGGCCCAGTGGACGACGGCGCCGTTGGCGGTCAGCGACTCCTCGAGCTGCACGAGCGTGCGCTCGAGGTCGCCGAGGACGCCGTCCTTGACGGCGGCCGCGGCCACGCGCAGCTCCTCCCAGTTGTCGACCTCCCCGACCACCCGCGCGCGCTTGGCGCGGATGGTCGAGGTCGCGTGCGCGAGGTTGTGCCGCAGCTGGCTGTCCGCGAGGGCCGCACGGGCGGCCTCGGGGAAGGCCGGCATGCCGACGAAGGTGCCGGTCATGCGGGCTGCTCCTCGGCCGCGGCGAGCACCTCGGCGAGGTGGAGCGTGCGGATGCCCGACCGCTGGCGCGCCAGCACCCCGCCCACGTGCATGAGGCAGGAGCTGTCGCCCGCGACCAGCACCTCCGCGCCCGTGTCGCGCACGTGCCGCGCCTTGTCGGCGCCCATCGCGATCGAGGTGTCGGCGTTCTTGACCGCGAAGGTGCCACCGAAGCCGCAGCACTCCTCCGCGGCCGGCAGGTCGACCAGCCGCAGCCCCCGCACCGCCTCGAGCAGCCGGCGCGGCCGGTCCCCGACGCCCAGGAGCCGCAACGAGTGGCAGGTCGGGTGGTAGGTCACCGCGTGCGGGAAGTAGGCGCCGACGTCGGTCACGCCGAGCACGTCGACGAGGAACTCGCTGAGCTCGTGCACGCGCGGGGCGGTCCGCTCGACCGCGCGGGCCAGGCCGGGGTCGTGGGAACGGCGTGCGACGAGTGCGTGCTGGTGCCGGGCGGACCCGGCGCACGACCCGGACGGCGCCACGACGGCGTCGTACCCCTCGAAGGCGGCGACGAACGCGCGCACCGCCGGCACGGCCTCGTCGAGGTAGCCGGTGTTGACCATCGGCTGGCCGCAGCAGGTCTGCTCCAGCGGGAAGTCGACGTCCACGTCGAGCCGCCGCAGCAGCCGCACCACCGCCTTCCCCACGTCGGGGAAGAGTGCGTCGTTGAGGCACGTGACCATGAGGGCGACCCGCACGCGCCGACCCTACGCCCCGGGCGCACACCTGCCCGGGCGCGCCGCGAGGCCCCGGCGCTGGGAGCCGGGGCCTCGCGGGTCGGGGGAGCTCGGGTTGCTCAGTTGAACCAGGCGTCAGCGGTGGCCGGATCCATCCGGGAGTCGTACCCGGTCGGTCCGACGCTGCCCCAGTAGGTGGCGAAGGCGAAGTTGCCGGCGTCCAGCACCGACTGGCGCATCTCCTGGGTGTCCGTCACCCGGCTGGCGTAGTCGGACGGGGCACCGGTCTCGGCGAGACCGGTCCTCGTGACGCCCACCGCCGCGGTCGCCGCCTCGATCTTCGTGACCAGGGAGGCCGGGTCCTTGCCGCTGCCGTAGTAGGCGTCGAAGGCGAACACGTCGAAGGTGCCGGCCGGCGGCGTCCAGTCAGCCACGTCGCGACCCGAGTTCGGGTTGAGGGTCCACGCCATGAGGATGTTGGTCGGGATGAAGCCCTCGGCCCGCATCAGCGGGGCCTGCAGCGACCACTGGTGCTTGTACTCCGCCGACCACGCCTGGTAGGTCGCGGATCCCGGGGTGCCGTTGTCGTCCTCGGGCTCGTGGTTGAAGCTGGTGTAGACGTTGAGGCCGTCGGGGATCCCGGCCAGGAAGTTCTGCACCGCGGTCAGGTTGGTCTCCTTCCACGAGATCACGAACGTCGTGACGCCGTCGGCCAGCGCCTCCTTCACGGCACCGTTCTGCGAGAACGACACGCTGTCGAGCTGCTGGAAGAAGATCCGGGCGGCCCGGGCACGACCGCCGTAGACGGTCTCGTCGACACCGCTGGCCGTGGTGTAGTTCGCACCGAACGCGGTCTGCGGAACGGGCTTGAGCGTCGTCACCTGCACCACGGGCGACCAGGTGCCGGCCTTGTACCTGCCGTCGACCTTGGAGACGCGCACGCGCACCCAGCGGCTGGTGCTGGCCGGCAGGTCGGTCAGGGTCAGGCTCGTGCCGATCGTCCACCTCGAGAGGTAGTTCGTCATGCCGGAGTTGTCGGCGTAGTCGATCCGGTACTGCGTGGCGCCGGACACCGCATCCCAGCCGAGGGTGACGCTGGAGGTCGTCGCCTCGGCGAGGTGCACGTTCGCCGGCGCGACCGGCGTGGTGGCCTTGCGCAGGCTGACGACCGGGTCGGGCGCAGCCTGGGCCTGCCCCGTGAGGGCGGGTACGCCCAGCGCGACCACGGCGGTGACGGCGAGGGCTGCAGCGGCACGGGTCCGGCGGTTCCTCGGTGACTTCTGCGGGGGGTGGTTGTTCGTCATGTCGGTCTCTCCCAGTCGGTGGCGGGGGTCGGGGGCCTCCCGCTCACGACCTGATCATTCGACCGATCTGAACGATTTCTTGAGGAAACGTTGGTAAATGGGACGTAGTCCCTTCCCCCGTGGCCCGCGCGGCACCCGCCAGGTGACGAACGCGTGCCGGGCCGGTCTGGTGTGGTCGTACTAGACCGAGGCGTGCACACGTCACCGTTCTGGGAACGGTGTGACGAGAGGGGCCTCAGGTGCGCCGAGAGGGGTCACGCGGGGCCCGCAGCCACCGGCGAGGTGCTGTCCAGACCGCTGGGGGCTCGAGGTGCCCGGTCACTCCCACTCGATGGTGCCGGGCGGCTTGGAGGTGATGTCGACGGTGACCCGGTTGATCTCGCGGACCTCGTTGGTGATCCGGGTCGAGATCCGCTCCAGCACGGCGTAGGGCAGGCGGGCCCAGTCGGCGGTCATCGCGTCCTCGGACGTGACCGGGCGCAGCACGACCGGGTGGCCGTAGGTGCGGTGGTCGCCCTGGACGCCGACCGAGCGCACGTCGGCGAGCAGCACCACGGGGAACTGCCAGATGTCGCGGTCGAGGCCGGCCCGGGTCAGCTCCTCGCGGGCGATCGCATCGGCCTCGCGCAGGATGTCGAGGCGCTCGCGGGTGACCTCGCCGATGATCCGGATGCCCAGGCCGGGGCCCGGGAACGGGTGGCGCCACACCATGGTCGAGGGCAGCCCGAGCTGCTCGCCGACCGCGCGGACCTCGTCCTTGAACAGGGTGCGCAGCGGCTCGACCAGCTCGAACTGCAGGTCGTCGGGCAGCCCGCCCACGTTGTGGTGCGACTTGATGTTGGAGGTGCCGGCCCCGCCGCCGGACTCCACGACGTCGGGGTAGAGGGTGCCCTGCACGAGGTACGCCGTGGCGCCGCCCGCGACGTCGCCGAAGACCCGCACCTCGGCCGCCTCGAAGGTGCGGATGAACTCGCGGCCGATGATCTTGCGCTTCTCCTCGGGGTCGGTGATCCCCTCGAGCGCGCCGAGGAACTGCTCGGAGGCGTCGACGACGTCGAGGGTGTCGAAGACCTCCTCGAAGTCGCGGCGCACCTGCTCGGTCTCACCGAGGCGCATCATCCCGTGGTCGACGTACACGCAGGTCAGGCGGTCACCGATGGCCCGCTGCACGATCGCGGCGGCCACGGCCGAGTCCACGCCGCCGGAGAGCGCGCAGATCGCGCGGCCCTCCCCCACCTGGGCGCGGATCGCCTCGACCTGCTCCTCGACGATGTTGAGCATCGTCCACGTCTGGCGGCAGCCGGCGATGTCGTGCAGGAAGTGCTCGAGCACCTGCTGGCCGTGCTGGGTGTGCAGGACCTCCGGGTGCCACTGGACGCCGGCCAGCCGGCGCTCGACGTCCTCGAACGCCGCGACCGGCGTGACCGCGGTGGAGGCCAGCACCTCGAAGCCCTCGGGCGCGGCCGCGACCGAGTCGCCGTGGGACATCCAGACCGTGTGCTCGGCCGGGACGTCGGCCAGGAGCACGCCCGGCTCGAGCACCGAGACGGAGGTCCGGCCGTACTCGCGCGCGCCGGTGTGGGCGACCTCGCCGCCGAGGCCGCGCGCCATCAGCTGGAAGCCGTAGCACATGCCGAAGACCGGCGTGCCGGCCGTGAAGATCGTGGGGTCGATGCCCGGGGCCCCCTCGGCGTACACGCTCGACGGCCCGCCGGAGAGGATGATCGCCCTCGGCTGCCGCGCGAGCATCTCCTCGACCGGCATCGTGTGCGGCACGATCTCGGAGTAGACGCGCGCCTCGCGCACCCGGCGGGCGATCAGCTGGGCGTACTGCGCCCCGAAGTCGACGACGAGGACCAGGTCGTGATCGTGCTCGGGCACCGCCATGCCCGAACTCTATCCACCGGTGTGGCCGGGTCCGGGCGGTGCCCGACCCGGGCCCCGGCAACCTAGTAGCGCAGCTCCATGCCGACGACCGTCACGTCGCTGCAGGTGTCGAGGGGGTCGCCACCGGCGCGGTCGAGCGCGAACTGCACGAACATGCCCGGCTTCGCCTCGAACGGCCAGCGGAAGACCGCGGTGTGCACGTCACCGGCGCCGGCCGGCACGTCGACCTGCCCGGTGTAGTCGTCGTCGCCCGGCGCCTGCCACCCGCCGTTGTGGACGTTGCTCACGGTGTTGGGCCCGTCCGGACCCTCCAGCCCGGAACCGCTCTCGATCCAGCTGCACGCCCCCGACGAGCTCTCCAGGTAGACGACGCGCATCTTGAGCGGCTTGGTACGGTCGCCCCGGTCGGGCGGGATCACGAAACCGACGCGCAGCCCGTCGTCGGAGCCGGCCCTGAGGTTCGGCCCGTTCGCGGTCATGGCGTCGGCAGACGCTCCCTGCGGCACGATCGAGATGATGCGGGGCGGCGTCGTCGTCGTCCTGGGTGCCGGACCGGTGGCGCCGGGCCCGGACGCCGCGAACGCGACGCCGCCGGCCGTCACCACCATCGTGACGGCGACCGCGGTCGCCCCTCGGGAAACCATCCATGCAGCCATCAGTCCGTTCCTCCCGGGTCGAGTCCTGTACGGATCGACTGTCCGCCGGCTCGGAACCCCTGTCCAGAGCGAGTGCCCCGCGCGCCGCCCAGGTGGCTGGATGACCAGACAGCCGAGGCCCGCCAACGCATCAGGGCCCGGCCGGGGAGGGAGGGTGGCCGGGCCCTGATCGTCCACGCAGCTGCTGGACAGTGCCTGGACCGTGGAACCCGGCCTGGGAGGGAGCAAGGCGCCGGGTTCGATGGGTCAAACGAGGCGCCGAGGGGCGGGTTACGAGGTTCCGCGAAGAGTTTTGCGAGAACTTCCGGCCCACCCCGCCAGGGCTCAGCTGACGCCGACGATCGGCAGTCGCAGCGCCCCCGGAGCCGCCTCCGGGACGGCCGGGGAGACCGGCTTGACGGGCTGGATCCGCTGGTACGACGCACCCAGTGCGGGCCGCGGATCGACCTCGCCCTTGTTGGGCCAGAACGACATCGCCCGCTCCGCCTGCGCGGTGATCGTGAGCGAGGGGTTCACCCCGAGGTTGGCCGAGATCGCCGAGCCGTCGGCGACGTGCAGGCCGGGGTGGCCGAAGACCCGCTGGTACGGGTCGACCACGCCGGTCTCGGGGCTCTCGCCGATCGCGCAGCCGCCGATGAAGTGCGCGGTCAGCGGCATGTTGAAGGGCTCGCCGATGTTGCCGCCGGGGATGCCGCCGAGCATCCGCGCGATCCGGCGGACCGCCTCGTTGCCGACCGGGATCCAGGTCGGGTTGGGGGCGCCGTGGCCCTGCCGCGAGGTCATCCGCCAGCGGCCGGTGAGCTTGCTGCGCTTGCCGAAGGTGGTGATCGAGTTGTCGACGCTCTGCATGACCAGCGCGATCACCGTGCGCTCGGACCAGTGCCGCAGGTCGTAGAGGTCGCGCACGTTCTTCTTCTGCACCCACAGCTCCTTGGCCCACGTCCGCCAGCGCGGCTCGTCGCCGTCGCCGTCGGTGAGCACCGTCTGCAGCATGGCCATCGTGTTGTGGCCCTTGCCGTAGCGGCACGGCTCGATGTGGGTGTGGTCGTCGGGGTGGAAGCTCGAGGTGATCGCGACCCCGTAGGAGTAGTCCGTCGGGTCGTCCGGGGGCGCGATCGCCCCGAGGATCGACTCGGAGTTGGTGCGCGAGAGGTACCCGAGGCGGTCGGAGAGCGCGGGCAGGTGACCCTCGTCCTTCATCCGGTGCAGCAGCTTCTGGGTGCCCAGCGAGGCGGCGGCCAGCACCACCTGGTCGGCGGTGATCGTGCGCGTCGTACGGGCGGTGGCGCGCTTGGCCTTGGTGAACTTGATCGTGACCTCGTAGCCGCCCTCCTCGAGCGGCCGCAGCCGGGTGACCGTGCTCAGCGGCAGCACCCTCGCGCCCTTCTTCTCGGCGAGGTAGAGGTAGTTCTTGACCAGGGTGTTCTTGGCGTTGTGACGGCAGCCGGACATGCACTCGCCGCAGTTGAGGCAGGTACGACGGCTGGGGCCCTCGCCGCCGAAGAACGGGTCGTCGACCTCCTCGCCGGCCGCCTGGCCCGGACCGCCGAAGAAGACACCGACCGGCGTGGGGTGGAAGGTGTCGCCGACGCCCATGTCGTTGGCGACCTTCTCCATCACCTCGTCGGCCGGCGTGTGCACGGGGTTCTGCACGACGCCGAGCATCCGCTTGGCCTGGTCGTAGTAGGGCGCGAGCTCGTCGCGCCAGTCGGTGATGCCCGCCCACTGCGGGTCGTCGTAGAACTGCGCGAGGGGCTCGTAGAGGGTGTTGGCGTAGACGAGCGAGCCACCGCCGACGCCCGCGCCGGCCACGATCATCGTGTCGCGGACGGCGTCGATGCGCTGGATGCCGTAGCAGCCGAGCGCCGGGGCCCACAGGTAGCGCTTGAGGTCGAGCGTGCCCTGCGAGAAGTCGTCGTCCTCGAAGCGTGCGCCGGCCTCGATCACGCCGACGCGGTAGCCCTTCTCGGTCAGGCGCAGCGCCGTGACCGAGCCACCGAAGCCGGACCCGATGACGAGGACGTCGTAGTCGCGCCGACTCTCCTCCGCCTGACCCTGCGTGGTCCGCGCCCGGGCCATCACGGCCTCCCGAGCTTCTTCATCAGGCGCAGCTGCGCGGTCATCATCTTGCCGTAGGCCTCGTCGGACATCCCGAACATCGGGGCGAAGCGGATCAGCCGCTGCGTGGCCACCGACTGCGACTCGGTGTAGCGGTGGATGCCCTCGCTGCCCTGGCGGCGACCCATGCCCGACTCGCGCATGCCGCCCATCGGCGAGTCGATGCTGGCGAAGGTCGCGCCGAAGGCCTCGTTGATGTTCACGGTGCCGCACTTGATCTGGCGCGCGATCGCACGGGCGCGCTCGCCGTCCTGGCTGTAGATCGAGGCGTTGAGGCCGTACTCGCCGGCGTTCGCGCGGGCGACGGCGTCGGCCTCGTCGTGGAACCGGTAGACCGAGACGACCGGCCCGAAGGTCTCGTGGCCGAAGCAGGTCATGTCGGGCGAGACGCCCTCGAGGATGGTCGGCTCGTAGAAGTAGGGGCCGAGGTCCGGGCGGGCCTTGCCGCCGGCCAGGACGCGCGCGCCCTTGGCGACGGCGTCGTCGACGTGGGCGACGACGGTGTCGAGCTGCTCCTGCGAGATCAGCGAGCCCATGTCGTTGCCCCACTCGAGGGTGGCGCCGAGCGTCATCGCCTGCGTGCGAGCGACGAACCGCTCGAGGAAGCGGTCGTAGACCTGGTCGGCGACGAACATCCGCTCCATCGAGACGCACAGCTGCCCGGCGTTGGAGAACGACGCGCGTACGGCGCCCTCGGCGGCCCGCTCGAGGTCGGCGTCGCGGAGCACGAGGATCGGGTTCTTGCCGCCGAGCTCCAGCGAGCACCCGATCAGGCGCTCGGCGCAGCCCTGGGCGACCCGCCTGCCGGTGGCGGTGGAGCCGGTGAAGCAGATGTAGTCGGCCCGCTCGATGATGCGGGTGCCGACGCGCGAGCCGGGTCCGGCCACGACCTGCCAGAGGTCGGCGGGGAAGCCGGCCTGCTCGAGGAGCTCGACCGCGAGCAGCGCGGAGAGCATGGTCTGCGCGTCGGGCTTGGCGACCACCGCGTTGCCGGCCAGGAGCGCGGGGAGGCCGTCGCAGAGCGCCATCGTGAACGGGTAGTTCCAGGGCGAGATGATGCCGACCACGCCCTTGGGGACGCGGTTGACCTCGACCCGGGTCAGGCCCGGGACGACGCCGATCTTGCGCTGGGTGTCGAGGTGCTGGTGCGCCGTACGCGCGTAGTAGCGCGCGGTCAGCGCCACGTGCAGGGGCTCGTCGAAGGCGTGCTTGCGCGCCTTGCCCGACTCCCACACGATCAGGTCGATGATCTCGTCCTGGCGGTCGAGGATCAGGTCGTGCAGCCGCAGCAGCATCGCCGACCGCTCGTCGAGCGGGGTGCGCGCCCAGGCCTCCTGCGCCCGGCGGGCCCGGACGAACGCCTCGGCCACGTCGTCGTCGCTCGACTGCGGGACGTGTGCGAGCGGCTGCCCGGTGAGGGGCGAGCGCACCAGCACGCTCTCCCCCGACGTCGAGAGGATGCGCCGGGTCAGGCCGTCGACGTAGGAGCGGTCGAGGGCGTAGCTCGCGGTGAGGTCGTGCTCGGGGTCGGCCGGGCCGTGCAGCAGCGGGCCGCCGGCCTCTGCGGGGTTCGGGGCGCTCATACCGACCGAGAGTATGTGACGGGCGTCTCCCGATCTACCCTCCAGTAGCCTATTGAGACGCTTGACACATCCAGCCCCTTTGTCAACCGCCTCCCGCCGAGGTGGGAGGAATGGCGACCCGAGGTGGGAGAAAGGGCGACCCGAGGTGGGAGAAAGGGCGACCCGAGGTGGGAGAAAGGGCGACGGCCCCCGCCCGGGAGGGCGAGGGCCGTCGGCTCGTGCTGGTGCGGTGCGTCAGTGCTGCGCGGCCACGGTGGTCTTCGAGACGCCGAACGGCTCGAAGTCGTAGACGTCGTCGTTGATCTGCAGGCCGTCGGCCGCACCGGAGAACGCGTAGTCGCGACCCTTGGTGAGCTGGACGGTGTAGATCGTGGCGTTCGCGTAGTACGACTGCACCTCGGCGAGCGTGCAGTACGCCGCCTGCGTGCAGCCCGAGGCCGTGGCAGCGGCACCGGTGAGGAACCAGCGGTCAGCCGTGGAGGCGTCCTGCTTCGTCCACGCGTTGTCGGGCGCCGCGACGGGCACGTAGACCAGCGAGGAGTAGTTCGGACCGCCGGTGGCCGTGCCGGTCGGGTCGATCTCGAGGTTGAGGCTGATGTTGTTCTCGGCGTAGCGGGCGTTGTTCTCGCCGGTGGTGTAGGCCCAGTAGCTCAGCGTGTCGATGCCGTCGAGCCGGTCGCCGGCGAAGTCCACCTCGTTGCCGAACGACGCCTTGTCCTCGGCGGAGCCGGTGCGCAGCATGAGCGCACCGATGCCGTACGGCGCGCCCGCCGGCCCGGCCTGCAGGTCGGCGTCACCGTTGCCGATGACGTTGCGGTGGACGATCGTCCAGTTCGCGCCCGTGTAGGTCGCCGGGTCACCCTTCGGTCCCTGGGGACCCTGGGGACCCTCGGGGCCCTGGGGGCCGGTGATGCCGTCGAGCACGTTGTCCTTGAGCTTGGACTTGCCCAGCGTGTCGTCGGCGACGTTGCGGCCGGTGATCGTCTCCTTGGCGATGTCGTCGCCGGTGATGAGACGGGCCGCGGCGGCGCCGCCGGCACCCGCCACAACGATCACGATGCCCAGCGCGAGAGCGCCGGAGCGCATGGAGATGGAACGCTTCTTCACAGATTCCCCCACGGAATTTGAGTGGCGCCGCGACGACGTCGCGGCTGAAACCAGGCGCACCGTAACCCATGATGGGCTGTCTGCACCAGTTCAGATGGGCTGTCTGTACTACTTCTGCGCGTCAGACGATGTCGGGGGCGCTGACGCGGGCCTCGTCGGCCTCCTGGTCGGTCGGCATGAGCTGGCTCTGGCGCTCGGCCTCGACGCGTCGCAGGTAGTGGTCGACCTCGTCGGCGGTGCGGGCGGCGTCCCAGCCGAGCTCGGCGGCCATCAGGTCCGCGACCGCTCCGGCGGCGCGGGTGCCGCGGTCGGGGGTCTCGATCGAGAGGTGGGTACGGCGGGCGAGGACGTCGTCGAGGTGCCGCGCGCCCTCGTGGGTGACGGCGTAGACGAACTCGGCGGCGAGGTGGTCGGGCGCGCCCTCGACCGGCTCGGCGAGCTCGGGCCGGGCGGCGCAGAGGTCGAGCAGGTCGTCGACCAGGTCGCCGTAGCGGCCGAGCAGGTGGTCGATCCGCGCCAGCGGCAACCCCGCCCGGCGCGCGAGGAGCGTGCGCTGGTTGCGGCGCACGGCGTACCCCTCGGCCCCGACCAGCGGCACCTTGTCGGTGACCGACGCCGCCGCCGCGGGCGCCCCGCCGGCGACGAGGTCGTCGGCCGCGGCGTCGACCGCGTCGCGCCCCATCACGCGGTAGGTCGTGAGCTTGCCGCCGGCGATCATCACCAGGCCGGGCACGGGGGTGACCACGGTGTGCTCGCGGGAGATCCGCGAGGTCGGCTCGGAGCGGCCCGAGACCAGCGGCCGCAGCCCGGCGTAGACCCCGACCACGTCGTCGTGCGTGAGCGGGTCGCGGACCAGCGTGTTGACGTGCTCGAGCAGGTAGTCGATGTCGGCCCGGCTCGCGGCGGGGTGCGCCTTGTCGAGGTGCCAGGCGGTGTCGGTGGTGCCGATGATCCAGAACTCACCCCACGGGATCAGGAAGAGCACCGACTTCTCGGTCTTGGTGATCACCCCGGCCTGGCAGCGGATCCGCTCGCGCGGCACGACAAGGTGGATGCCCTTGCCCGCCTGCACGTCGAGGCTGCCGTGGCCGCCGGCCATCTCCTGGATCTCGTCGGTCCACACCCCGGCGGCGTTGACCACCACCCGGGCCCGGATCTCGAGGTCGCGGTCGTTCTCGAGGTCTCGTGCCCGTACGCCGACCACCCGCGACCCCTCGCGCAGGAAGCCGGTGACGCGGACGCGGGTCGCCACGTGGGCGCCGTGCCCCGCCGCGGTGCGTGCGACCGAGAGCACCAGCCGGGCGTCGTCGACCTGGCAGTCGTAGTAGCGGATGGCGCCCGTGAGCTCGTCGGTGCGCAGGCCCGGTGCGATCTTCTCGAGGTGGCGGCGGAACAGGTGGCGGTGCCGCGGCACGCCCCGGTCGTAGCGGCCGAGCGCGGCCAGCCCGTCGTACAGCACGAGGCCGGCGCCGACGTAGGCCCGTTCCGCCGTGCGGTGGAGCGGGTAGAGGAACGGGATCGGACGCACCAGGTGCGGCGCGAGGCTGGTGACCAGCAGGCCACGCTCCTCCAGCGCCTCGCGGACCAGGCCGAAGTCGAACATCTCGAGGTAGCGCAGCCCGCCGTGCACCAGCTTGCTGCTGCGGCTGCTGGTGCCCGAGGCGAGGTCGCGCTGCTCGAGGAGGCCGGTGGTCAGGCCCCGGGTGACGGCGTCGAGCGCGGTGCCGGCACCGACGATGCCGCCGCCGACGACCAGCACGTCGAGCTCGCCGATGGGGTCGGTCATCACCGCCAGCGCGTCCGACCGGGCCTGCGGGTTCAGGGCGGTGGACTGCGTCATGCTCCGATCCTCTCAGGCCCGGCGCACCCGTGGGCGGTGCGGTGGTGCGAGGCACACTGACGGGGTGCTCTCCCTCGACCTCGCGCTGGCGCTCCGAGACCGCGGGCTGGTGTGGCAGCCGGTCGCCGGCGACCGGTTCGTCGTCCCCGACCGCGACCTCGACGACCAGGTCTTCCTGGTCAGCCCGATGGTGGTCGAGCTGCGCGAGGTGCCCGACGGCCCGCCGGTGATGGCGTTCAACGGCACCACCGAGTGGGCGCTCGACAGCCTCCAGGTGACCGAGGCGGTCTGGCTACCCCGCGAGGACCAGCTCCGGGCGCTGCTCGGCGAGGCCTTCGTCTCCCTCGAGCGGCTGCCGGGCGAGGCCGTCGGCTACGCCGTCACGCTCGCCCTCGCCGACGTCGACGCCGGCGTGCCGCAGCGGCACGTCGACGTCGACGCCGAGTCGGCCCTCGCGCGGGCCCTGCTCGCGGTCGGCCCTACGGGGCGGGCACCTCGCTGACCGACGGCACGTGGGTCACCTGGTCCCATGCGAACTCGTACGACGCGCCACCCTCGGGGACCGTGAGGCTCAGGTTGGCGCCCCCGGCGGCCCCGCCCACGCCGTAGTTCTCCGTCCAGGAGTCGTTGACGGCGACCTTCCAGTCGTAGGTGCCGGCGGGGAGGGTGAACACCCTGCGCCAGGTGCCGTCGGAGTCGTCGAAGACCAGGTGGGTGGCGGCGCAGTCGGGCTGCCAGTCTCCGCTGCAGCCGAGCTCGCTCTGCAGGCTGCCGGCGACCGTGACCGAGGTGCGCAGCGGCCACGGCCTGGCCGTCGTGACCGTCACCCGGTCCGCGACGCGGGGGGTGCCCGGCTCGACGAGCACCGCCCGGTAGCGCACCTCGGTGCCGATCTCGAGGTCGGAGACGTCGTCGGTCACCGTGTAGACCGGCGAGGAGTGGTCGGTGCCGAGCCCCTCCCACGGACCGCCGGCCACGCTGCGCTCGAACCGCACGGCCTGCGAGGGCCGCTCGGGGTCCACGGTCGCGGTGACGGTGACGGGGTCGAGCCAGCTGACCTCGCCGTCGCGACCCGACGTGGTGAGGTCGACGGTGGGCGCGGCCACCCGGGAGTGCCGGACCCCGCTGAGCCGCGCGTGACCGGCGTTGTCGAGCACCGCGGCGCGGTAGGAGACGTGGGTGCCGGTGGCGAGGTCCGCGGTGTCGTGGAAGACGCGGTAGGGCGCCGAGTCGTCGGTGCCGATGTCGCGCCACCGGCCCCCGGCGACCTTCGCCTGGAAGGTGACCTCGTAGAACGAGTCGCCGGCCACCTTCGCGCCCACCCGCGTGCGGCTCTGCGCGACGGCGGTCGGTGCGGGACGGCGCAGGTCGATCGCCGGAGCCCGGCTCGACGTCGGGATCGCCTTCTCGGAGGCGTAGACGACCGTCGAGAGGCCCGGCACCGTCAGCGAGAGCCGGCGGTCACCGCCGCTGGTCAGCTGGTCGGGCCCGTCGCCGTACACCTTCTCGAAGAGGCCCGACGGCACCCAGGTGGGCACGTCGGCGGTCTGCTCGGAGTCGGCGTTGTTGACGGCGACGACGTACTCGCGCTGCTCGCGACGGTCGATCCGTGAGAAGGCGAGGATGCCCGGGCCGTCCGCGGCGTAGCGGACCTGCTGGGCGCCGCGGCGCAGCGCCCGGTTGTCCTCGACGAGCCCGTCGAGGCCGGCCAGGGCCTGGTAGAGCGGGTGGTCGGTGTCGAAGCTGTCGGTCGCCGGCGTCTCGGTGGAGCCGAGCTGGTCGTCGTCCTGGTAGTCGGGCACCTGGCTGGCGAACATCGTCTGCCGGGCGAGCTGGTCGCCGCCGGTGCCGGTGAAGCCCTGCTCGTCGCCGTAGTAGACGACCGGGTTGCCGCGCGAGAAGTACATGAGCTCGTGGCCGAGCAGGTCGCGCTGCAGCAGCTCGTCGCCGGAGGCGCCGTCGTTGTCCTTGCCGACGAAGTAGCCGAAGCGGCCCATGTCGTGGTTGCCGAGGAACGTCGGCAGCTCCTGGGCGTTGCTGTCACCGTCGGTGTACCAGTCGTCGTCCCGGAAGAACCGGCCGAGCGACTCGGCGCTGCCACCCTTCGACGCGAAGTCGCGGGCCGCCCACTGGAAGGGGAAGTCGAGCACGGCCTTCATGTCGTCGTGGGTCGTGTAGTGCGAGGTGAAGCTCTTCGCCGCCGCGTCCTGGCCGTCGAGGGCGACCTCACCGAACATGAAGAAGTCGGGCTTGCCGTGGCTGCGCGCGTAGTCGAGCAACCCCGGCCCGAACGCCTGCCAGAAGGCGTCGTCGACGTGCTTCATCGTGTCGATGCGGAAGCCGTCGATGCCGAAGTCCTTCACCCACGTGCGGTAGATGTCGAGCATGCCGTCGCGCACCTCGGGCTTCTCGGTGAAGAGGTCGTCGAGGCCGAAGAAGTCGCCGTACTGGCTGTCCTCGCCGGTGAAAGTCGTGTTGCCGCGGTTGTGGTAGTTGCGCGGGTCGTTGAGCCACGCCGGCACCTTGAGGTCCTGCTCGCCCGGGTCGAGCACCGGGTGGTAGGGGAACGACGTGTCGGGGTCGAGCGGCGGGAAGGAGTCGGTGCCGGCGTAGTCGCGGTCGTCGAACACACGCCCCGACGCGGTGCGGTAGGGCTCGCGGTCCTTGGAGACGTACGCCGTGCGGGCGCCCTCGTCGTAGCCGATCACGTCAGCGGTGTGGTTGGTGATGATGTCGAAGAACACCTTGATGCCGCGCGCGTGGGCGGCCTGGGCGAGGTCGGTCAGGTCGGCATTGGTGCCGAGGTGGGGGTCGACCTGCGTGAAGTCGGTGATCCAGTAGCCGTGGTAGCCGGCGCTGGGGCCGTCCTCGGCCTGCACCGCCTTGTTCTCGAAGATCGGCGTGAGCCAGATCGCGTCGGTGCCGAGGCCCTCGATGTAGTCGAGCTGCTCGGTCAGGCCCTGGAGGTCGCCGCCGTTGTAGAAGCCCTTGGCCGTGGGGTCGAAGCCCGAGTCGGGGTAGTCGGTGTCGGGGTCGTCGGCGATCCCTCCGTCGTCGTTGCCGGTGTCGCCGTTGGCGAACCGGTCGCCCATCACGAAGTAGAAGCTGTCGTCGACGTCTCCGGAGCGCAGCGCGTGGCGCGCGACGTCACCGGCGTCGTCCGCGTGCGCGGGCGCCGCGGGCCAGAAGAGTGCCGTGCCGACGCCGAGGGCGACGGTGGCGGCGAAGGTGGACAGGGCAGAGCGATGCACAGCAACCTCCCGAGAACGCTGGCTTGCACCGACTGGTGCGCACGCACCCTAACCCGACCCGCCGACAGACCGGGAGGGCCGCGGTCGGGCTACTGGACGACGACCTCGACCCGCTGGAACTCCTTGAGGTCGGTGTAGCCGGTGGTCGCCAGCGACCGACGCAGCGCGCCGATCAGGTTCATGGTGCCGTCGGCGACCCGGGAGGGGCCGAAGAGGATCTCCTCGAGGGTGCCGATCGTGCCGAACTCGACCCGCTCGCCGCGCGGCAGCTCGGCGTGCGTCGACTCCGCGCCCCAGTGGAAGCCGCGGCCCGGGGCCTCGACGGCACGCGCGAACGGGGAGCCGACCATGACCGCGTCGGAGCCGCAGGCGATCGCCTTGGCGATGTCGCCCGACCGGCCGATCGAGCCGTCGGCGATGACGTGCACGTAGCGGCCGCCGGACTCGTCGAGGTAGTCGCGGCGCGCGGCCGCGACGTCCGCGACGGCACTGGCCATCGGGACCGCCACGCCGAGCACGGTGCGCGTCGTGTGCGCCGCGCCGCCGCCGAAGCCGACCAGGACGCCGGCGGCGCCGGTGCGCATCAGGTGCAGCGCGGCCTGGTAGGTCGCGCAGCCGCCGACGATGACCGGCACGTCGAGCTCGTAGATGAACTCCTTGAGGTTGAGCGGCTCGGCCTTGCTGGAGACGTGCTCGGCGGAGACCGTGGTGCCGCGGATGACGAACATGTCGACGCCCGCGTCCACCACGGTCTTGGCGAACTCCTTGGTGCGCTGCGGCGACAGCGCGCCGGCGACCGTGACGCCGGAGTCGCGGACCTGCCTCAGCCGCGCGGTGATCAGGTCCGGGTCGATCGGCGCGCGGTAGATCTCCTGCATCCGGCGGGTCGCCTCCTCGCCCTGCAGGGCGGCGACCTCCTCCAGCAGCTCGGACGGGTCGTCGTACCGCGTCCAGAGGCCCTCGAGGTTGAGCACCCCGAGCCCGCCGGCCCGGCCGAAGGCGATGGCGGTCTCGGGTGACATCACCGAGTCCATGGGCGCCGCCAGCACCGGCAGCTCGAAGCGGTAGGCGTCGATCTGCCAGGCCAGGCTGACCTCCTCGGGGTCGCGCGTGCGCCGGGAGGGCACGATCGCGACGTCGTCGAAGGAGTACGCCCGGCGTCCGCGCTTGGCGCGGCCGATCTCGATCTCCATGGCCGCGAGCCTAGCGGTGGGTCTTCCGCTGGCGACGCCGGCTGCGCGGGCTCAGGGCCGGGGGTCCCCGGCGACCACCGCGTAGCGCAACCAGACCAGGCCGCGGTCACGCGGCTCGCTGGCGAGGAGCTCGAACCGGAGCCCCTGGGCCCCTCCGGTCCACGGGCCGCCGACGCCCGCTGAGGGGTGCACCACCAGGCTCACCTCGTCGACCAGGCCCAGACGGAGAAGTGCGCCGACCAGCCCGCCGCCGCTGTCGACGCGGACCACTCCGGCGCCCTCGGCCGCCAGCTCCGCGAGGGCGGCGCGCAGGTCGACGCGCTCCTGCCCCTGCCCGCGGAGGGCGCGCACGTCGCGCCAGTACCCGGCGTCGCGCAGGGCGTCCCAGGCCGACACCCGACGCCGCGAGTCGACGACTGCGAGCAGCGGTCCGGCCGGGTTCGGGCCGGGGCCGGGCGCTGCCGAGGCCAGTGACTCCTCCTGCGCGAGGACGGTGTCCGCCCCCACGAGGGTGACGTCCTCATGGAACCTCGCGGCGAGGGCGTAGAAGTCGCCGAGGTCGACCTCGAAGCCGCGCACGGTGGCGTCCAGCCCGGTCGCGACGTGGACGACCACGTGCGGGCGGCCGTCCGGCACGGTCTCAACGACCGGAGTAGTTGGGTGCCTCGACGGTCATCTGCACGCCGTGCGGGTGGCTCTCGGTGAGGGAGGCGGACGTGATGCGGACGAACCTCCCCTTCTCCTGCAGCTCGGGGATGGTGCGCGCGCCGACGTAGAACATCGACTGGTTGAGCCCGCCGATCAGCTGGTGGGCGACGGCGGAGAGGGGGCCGCGGTAGGCGACCTGCCCCTCGATGCCCTCGGGCACGATCTTGTCGTCGCTGTCGACCTCGGCCTGGAAGTAGCGGTCCTTGGAGTAGGACTTCTTGCCGCGGCTCGACATCGCGCCGAGCGAGCCCATGCCGCGGTAGGACTTGTACTGCTTGCCGTTGACGAAGACCAGCTCGCCCGGCGACTCCTCGCACCCCGCGAGCAGGGAGCCGACCATCACCGTGTCGGCGCCGGCCACGATCGCCTTGGCGATCTCGCCGGAGTGCTTGAGGCCGCCGTCGGCGATCACCGGCACGCCGGCGGGCCTGCAGGCCAGCGACGCCTCGTAGACCGCCGTCACCTGGGGTACGCCGACCCCGGTGACCACGCGGGTGGTGCAGATCGAGCCCGGACCGACGCCGACCTTGACCGCGTCGGCGCCCGCGTCGACGAAGGCCTGGGCGCCCTCGCGGGTGGCGACGTTGCCGCCGATCACCTGCACGTGGGCCGTGGCCGGGTCGCTCTTGAGCCGGGCCACCATGTCGAGCAGCATCCGCACGTTGCCGTGGGCGGTGTCGGCGACGAGCACGTCGACGCCGGCGTCGACGAGGGTGGTGGCGCGCTGCCAGGCGTCGCCGAAGTAGCCGATCGCCGCCCCGACCATGAGCCGGCCGTGGGCGTCGTTGGAGGCGTGGGGGAACTGCTCGGACTTCACGAAGTCCTTGACCGTGATCAGTCCGACCAGGCGGCCCTGGTCGTCGACCAGCGGGAGGCGCTCGCGCTTGTGGCGCCGCAGCAGCGTCGTGGCGTCGTCGCGGCTGATGCCGGCGTCGCCGGTGATCAGCGGCATCGGGGTCATCACCTCGTCGACCTTGGTGGTGGCCCACTCGGCGACCGGCGTGAACCGCAGGTCGCGGTTGGTGATGATGCCGAGCAGCCGCTCGTCGGTGTCGACGACCGGGAGGCCGGAGACGCGGTACTCGCCGCAGATCCGGTCGAGGTCCTCGAGCGTCGCGTCGGGCCCGATCGTGACCGGGTTGGAGATGATGCCGGTCTGGGTCCGCTTGACCAGGTCGACCTGGTAGGCCTGGTCGTCGATCGAGAGGTTGCGGTGGAGCACGCCGAGCCCGCCCTGGCGGGCCATGGCGATCGCCATCCGGGCCTCGGTCACGGTGTCCATGGCGGCGCTGACGAGCGGCACCTTGAGCTCGAGCTCGCGGGTGAGCCGGGTCGTCGTGTCGATGTCGGCCGGCGCCAGGTCGGAGTGACCGGGCAGCAGCAGGACGTCGTCGTAGGTGAGGCCGAGGGCGGCGAACTTCTCGGGGACCTCGGGGGTGACGGGACCGTCGGTCATGGGGTCCTCTCGGCTGGCGGCTGCGGTGCTCCATCCTACGGCGGCGGCGCCGGTGCACCCGAACCAGCCACCTCCCTGCGAGGCTGGTGCGCGTGCTGGCCAGGTTGCGCAAGGTCGACCCACGCCTCGTGGTCGCCCTGTCGGCCGTGGCCGCCGTCGTGCTCAGGTTCCCCGGCCTGCTCTACCCCCTGGGCTCCGACGAGGCCGGGTTCACCCTGGTCGCTCGCGAGTGGCACCCCCAGCCGACCAGCCTGTACGGCGCGTACTGGGTCGACCGGCCGCCGCCGCTGATCGCGATGGTCAAGGTCTCCGACGCGATCGGAGGACCGCTGTTCATCCGGCTGGTGGCGGCCCTCGGGGCCGGGGCCCTGGTGGTGGCGGCTGCCGCGACGGCCCGCCAGATGCTGCGGTTCGCGGGCGAGACCGACACGGCGTACGCCGCGCGCACGGGCGCCTGGACGGCGGTGCTCACGGCCGCGCTGACCTCGAGCGCGATGATCGACCCGGTCATGGCCAAGGGCGAGATCCTCGGGATCCCGCTGGTGGTCACGTCGTTCTGGATCGGCCTGCGGGCCCTCAACCGCGCGGTCGAGCACCGGCCCGACCTGCCCGCGCTGGCCCTCGCCGCAGGGGCCGGGCTGCTCGCCGTGCTCGCCCAGGGCCTCAAGCAGAACCTCGTCGCCGGGCTGGTGTTCGGCGCCGCGGTGCTCGTGGGCGCACGGGTCAGGCACCGGATCACCACCACGACGCTCGTGCGGCTGAGCCTCGGCGCCCTGGCCGGCGGGCTCGTGCCGGTGGGGGCGACCGTCGGGTGGGCGCTCTGGAACGGCGTGCTGCTGCACACGCTCTGGTACGCCGTCTACGGCTTCCGCTCCGACGCGCTCGAGGTCATCACCGCGCAGTCGCAGCAGGCCCCGGCGTCGCGAGCGCTGCTCCTGCTCGGGATCGCCGTCGCGAGCGGCGCGGCGTTCATCCTCGCGGGCGTGCTGCTGCACCGTCGTCGGGTGTGGCGCCTCGACCCGGTGCTGACCGTCGCCACGCTCGCGGTGGTGCTGGTCGACACGACGTCGCTGGTGCTGAGCGGCAGCTTCTGGCGTCCCTACCTCTTCGCGCTGGTGCCCGGCGTGGTGCTCTGCGCGGCGCTGCTGCTGGCGGTGCGCGACTACGTCGCGCGCCGCACCGAGCGGCTGGTGGTCGCGGCGGTCGTGGTCTCGCTGGCGGCCACCGCGGTGTGGACGGTGCGGGACTACGCCGGCGTCGCCCCGCCGGACGCGACCCGGACCGGGCTGGCGCTGCACCGCGCGGCCGAGCCCGACGACACGGTGGTGGTGTACGGCGGGCACGCCGAGCTGGTGCTGGCCAGCGGGCTCCGCTCGCCCTACCGCCACCTGTGGACGCTGCCGATGCGCACGCTCGACCCCGACCTCTCCCAGCTCCAGGACCTGCTGGAGGGGCCGGACGCGCCGACCTGGTTCATCCTCTGGGTGCCCGAGTCGTCGTGGGGCGGGCTGGCCGCGCCGATCATGCCGGCGCTCCTCGAGCGCTACGAGCTGCACGGCGAGACGTGCGGCGGTCACCCCGTCTACCTGCTGGAGGGCGAGCAGCGCCCCGAGCTCGACCCGCGCTGCGACGGGCGTGGCTCCCCGCTCCTCGGTTGACGCGGCGCCTCGGTCAGTCCGGGCGGAGGGGCCCCCAGTCCGGGTGGCTGTCGTAGAGCTCGGTGCGGGTCACCAGCCGCTCCCCGGTCCCGTCCGACCGCATTCTGACGACGTCGGCCGTGTTGAGCTCCGGTCCGCCGGTGCTCGGTCGCTTCCCGACGGCGATCCACCGGCCGTCCGGCGAGAAACGACGACCCGAGGTAGCGGGTGAGACCGTCGTCGGCGAACGTGAGCTGGCGCAGCCCCGTGCCGTCGCTGCGGACCGTCCAGAGGTCCGTGTTGCCGTCGGGCCGGTCCCAGTCCTCGTGGAACAGGACCGTCGCGCCGTCAGGCGACCAGTCGGGGGTGTCCCCCGCGCGCAGCCGGTAGGGCGTGATCCGGCGCTCGCGGCCGGTGCGCGGGTCGCGGACCCAGAGCGCCACGCCGTCGCGCGGCCGGGCGGTCCGCACGTTCACCCGCTGGAAGAGCAGCGACCTGCCGTCGGGCGAGAGCTGCGGCTCGGTGTCCTCTCCGGTGCGGCCGGTGGCTGGCGGGTGGCACTGGGTGAGCTGGTGCACGTGGGACCCGTCCGCCCGCATCACGAAGATGGCGACACCCTCGACGAGGTCGTCGACGACGGGCCTGAACGAGCGGGAGAAGACGATGCGCTTCCCGTCCGCAGACCAGGCCGGTGACGTGTTGCACTCGCCGGAGTCGGGCAAGCACGCACCGTCCGGCGCGTCGGTGTTGGTGAGGCGGCGGAGGTCGGTGCCGTCGCTGTCGACGACGAAGATGTCGTCCATGATCGGCCCCGAGCGCTGGAAGACGATCTCCCGGCCGTCCGGAGAGACGTCGGGGTTGCGGTCGACGAACCCCGGGGGCGGGAACGTCAACTGGCGCTCGTGGCTCCCGTCGGGGCGCGCGGTGAACACGGCGCCGGTGGTCTGGCCCGGGTCGAGGAACCTGCGGAAGGCGATCCGCCCGTTCTCTGCCGGGAACGTCGCCTCCGCGTCATGGCGGGGGCGGTCAGGCCGGCAGCGGCGAACAGGCCGATGACGACGAGGTGCGCGGTTCTTCTCATGCTGTCCCTCACTCGGGAGTGGCAGACGGCTCTGCCGCCCTGGGTTGATGACATCGCCTGGCAGGGCTGGGAGGGTTTACCCGGGGTCAGGTGGCGGCGGCGGTCAACCTGTGAGACCTCGCGGAGCGACTACGTGGCATGAAGAGGCAATCGAGCCAGGAACTGGCGCCCGACGTGGCCGTGGCCGGCGTGGACCGTGCCGGCACGGCCTCGCCCGCGCTGGCCGGCGCCGCGACCGAGCCGTTCGACGCGTTCTACCGGCGGGAGTTCACGCACCTGCTGGTGCTGGCCCGGGCGCTGGTCGGCGCGGCGTACGCCGAGGACGTCGCCCAGGAGTCGATGCTGGTGGCCTACCGGCGCTGGTCCACGATCGGCGGACTGCGCTCCCCCGCCGGCTATGTGCGGGGCATCTGCCTGCACAAGGCCGTGTCGGTCGTGCGCCGCAGAAAGGTCGAGCAGCAGGTGCTCGGTCGGCTCGCGCCGAGTGCCCCGCCCACCGACGGCCTGCCACCCGACAGCGAGCGCTTCTGGGCCGAGGTACGGCTGCTGCCCCGCCGGCAGGCCCAGGTCGTTGCCCTCCACTACGCGCTCGACCTGGCGGTGGCCGACGTCGCCGAGGTTCTGGAGTGCGCCGAGGGCACGGTCAAGGTGCACCTGCACCGGGCACGCGCCACGCTGTCCACGCGGCTCCGGGGCGAGGAGGAGGGACGATGAGCATCGACGACCTGGCCCGCGAGGCCTCGCGGGACCTGCGGGACGCGACCCGGCTCGATGTCGGGACGGCCTGGAACGAGCTCGGCCGGGTGGCGCGGAGCCGCCGTCGGGCCAGGGCAGCCGGCGCCGTCGTGGTCGCCGCACTCGTCGTCGCAGCCGCCCTGGGCATCCGCCTGGTGGATCCGACGGACAGCCGCGCCGTGAGCCCCGCAGGCAATCCGCCCTCCAGCGGGCTGCCGGCACCGACGGGACGGGACTGCCAGAACACCCAGATCTCCTGCGGTCCGGACCGGACGGCGACGATCGCGCTACGGGTGCCGTTGCACTGGACCGTGCCGCCCGGCTTCCACTTCCCCGCGTCGGGCAACGGGCCGACCCCGCTGACGGTCGAGTCCTACCGCGACGACGGCACTGAGGGCGTCAGCGTGGTCGAGGCGGCGCAAGCCGCCACGGCGGAGTCCGTCGCCCGTCCGGTGCTCGGTGTCACCTCGGCCCGGTCGCTGGCCCGCTGGATCTCGCAGCGGCCGTTCCTGGCGTCCTCGCCGGTGCGCGAGGAGCGGCTCGACGGCCGGCGCGCCTGGGTCGTCGACGTGCGGCTGCGGCCGGGCGCCGGCCCGGGGCCCGCGACGTGCACCGCCGGGATCCCGTGCCACCCCGTGCTGCTGGCCGAGGGCGACGTGTGGGGCGCCTGGCGCGGCATCGAGAGCCGCTACACCGTCGTCGACCTGCCAGGCGCGGGCACGACGGTCGTGTGGTCGTGGAACCTGACCGGTCACGCACCCGGGCCGACCGCCGACGAACTGGTCGGGAGCATCGGTTTCGGGTGACAGCCGCGCGGTCCGCCTCACGGCGTGCGACGGACCGCGTCGGGTCAACGCCTGGGCAGCACCGTGGTCCAACCGTCCTCGCGCCGGTCGAACCGGGCGGGGGCGCCGGACGCGTCGTCGAGGCCCACCTCGTGGGAGACGATGAACGACGGCTCCGCGCGCCCCTCGATGATCAGGTCGCGCAGCTCGGCGTTGTAGCGCCTGACTGGTGCCCGTGAAGCGACCCGACCCCGCGCGCACCCCGGGCCCCATCCTCGGCATGCGGGTCGTCGTCCACAGGTCTCCTCGCCAAATGACGCTGACCCGCCGTTAGTTAACGGCGGGTCAGTGTGGGGGTGTGGGTCAGTGGCCGTGACCGTGGCCGTGACCGTGACCGGCGCCCGCGGAGTCGTCGTCCTCCTCGGGCTTGTCGACGACGAGGGTCTCGGTCGTCAGCAGCATGCCGGCGATCGAGGTCGCGTTGACCAGCGCGGAGCGGGTGACCTTGACCGGGTCGAGGACGCCCTGGGCGACCAGGTCGCCGTACTCCTCGGTCGCGGCGTTGTAGCCCGTGCCGGGGCCGTTCTCGCGGACCTTGGCGACCACGACGTAGCCGTTGACGCCGCCGTTCTCGGCGATCCAGCGCAGCGGCTCGTCGGCCGCCTTGCGGACGATCCGGACGCCGGCGGCCTCGTCGCCGGTGAGCCCGAGGTCACCGTCGAGCACCGAGACCGCGTGGATGAGCGCGGAGCCACCGCCGGGGACGATGCCCTCCTCGATCGCGGCGCGCGTCGCGGAGACGGCGTCCTCGATGCGGTGCTTCTTCTCCTTGAGCTCCACCTCGGTGGCGGCGCCGACCTTGATCACGCACACGCCGCCGGCCAGCTTGGCGAGGCGCTCCTGGAGCTTCTCGCGGTCCCAGTCGGAGTCGGTGTTCTCGATCTCGGCCTTGATCTGGTTGACGCGGCCCTCGACCTCGGCCTTGTCGCCGGCACCGTCGACGATCGTGGTGTTGTCCTTGGTGATCACGACGCGGCGGGCCTGGCCCAGCACGTCGATACCGACCTGGTCGAGCTTGAGGCCGACCTCGGGGGCGACGACCTGGCCACCGGTGAGGGTGGCGATGTCCTGCATCATCGCCTTGCGGCGGTCACCGAAGGCCGGGCTCTTCACCGCGACGGCGTTGAAGGTGCCGCGGATCTTGTTCACCACGAGGGTGGAGAGCGCCTCGCCCTCGACGTCCTCGGCGAGGATGAAGAGCGGCTTGCCGGCCTGGATGACCTTCTCCAGCAGCGGGAGCAGGTCGGCGATCGCCGAGATCTTGCCCTGGTGCAGGAGGATGTAGGGGTCGTCGAGGACGGCCTCCATGCGCTCGGGGTCGGAGACGAAGTACGCCGAGATGTAGCCCTTGTCGAACTGCATCCCCTCGGTGAACTCCAGCTCGGTGCCCATGGTGTTGGACTCCTCGACGGTGATCACGCCGTCCTTGCCGACCTTGTCGAAGGCCTCGGCGAGCAGCTCGCCGATGTGGGAGTCGCGGCTGGAGATCGTGGCGACGGACGCCATGTCCTCCTTGGAGTCCACCTCGCGGGCCGCCTCGAGCAGGGCGTCGGAGACGGCCTCGGCCGCGGCGTCCATGCCGCGCTTGATGCCCATCGGGTTGATGCCGGCCGCGACCGAGCGCAGGCCCTCGTGCACCATCGCCTGGGCGAGCACGGTGGCCGTGGTGGTCCCGTCGCCGGCGATGTCGTTGGTCTTGGTGGCGACCTCCTTGGTGAGCTGGGCACCGAGGTTCTCGAAGGGGTCGTCGAGCTCGATCTCGCGGGCGACGGTCACACCGTCGTTCGTGATGGTCGGCGCGCCCCACTTCTTGTCGAGGACGACGTAGCGGCCCTTGGGGCCGAGGGTCACCTTGACGGTGTTGGCGAGCGCGTCGACGCCGCGCTCGAGGGAGCGGCGTGCGGACTCGTCGAACTCCAGGATCTTGGGCATGACTCTCCTACTGCAGGCTTACTGCGGGAGTGGCGGGGGAACGGGACCGGGTCGTGTGCCGGACAGCGCGCAGCAGCGCTCCGTCAGGCACACGACCCGGAGGAAATCAGGAGACGACCGCGAGCACGTCGCGGGCGGAGAGGATCAGGTACTCCTCGCCGGCGTACTTGACCTCGGTGCCGCCGTACTTGCTGTAGATGACCTTGTCACCCACCGCGACGTCGAGCGGAACGCGGTTGCCCTTGTCGTCGATGCGGCCCGGGCCGATGGCGAGGACCTCGCCCTCCTGGGGCTTCTCCTTGGCGGTGTCCGGGATGACCAGGCCGGAGGCCGTGGTCTGCTCGGCGTCGAGCGGCTTGACGACCAGGCGGTCCTCGAGGGGCTTGATGTTGACCGACACGATGTCGACCTCCACTTTCTCAACTGGCAGGGGCGGAGGAGCCCGGGCAGCCGGGTCGTCCTCCGGACGTTCGAGCCTGCGGTCGTGGTGTGCCGTCGCGGGGGTCGCACCGCGTCGCAAGCGCTGGCACCCTCGGGGCGAGAGTGCCAGATCAGACGTTAGCACTCGGCCCGAGCGAGTGCCAGCAGGGTCCCGCAGGGGCTCAGCCCAGGGGCGGCAGGGCCCGCCACTGCGCCCAGGTCAGGTCGCGGCCGACGTAGCGCGGGCGCTCCAGCGGCCAGTCGGCGGCGATCCACGCCGGCACGAACGCGTCGAGGGCGCGTTCGAGGTCGGTGCCGACGCACTCGTCGACCACCCACCACGAGATCTCGGCGTCGGCGCCGGCCTTCTCGGGCGGATCGATGTAGACGCAGCCGAGCAGCGCGGTCTCGTCGGCGTCGAGGAGCGCGTAGTTGAACGACTCGTGCGTCTCCATCTCGCGGGCGTGCCGGGCGAGGTCCTCGCGGTCCTGCTCGTGGGTCATCGTCGCCGGCGGCCACCCCCACGCCTCGCCGTAGATGCTCCAGAGGCGCGGCTGGGAGCCCATCACGGCGACCATGTCGAGGTCGGTGTCCTCGGGCCGGATCGGCCGCAGGTGGTGGCCGAACGCGACCGGCACGTGGCGGGGGTGGTCGAAGTCCGGTGGCAGCCAGGGGGTGGTCATGGGAGGAGTCTCCTTCGGGTGGGGCAGGGTCAGGCGACCAGGTCGAGGTCGCGGGCGAGGCCCGCAGCGGCCAGCCGCAGGCGCAGGGTGTCGAGCCCGCGGCTGGTGTTGGACTTGACGGTGCCGGTCGAGCACCCGAGCGCCGCGGCGGTCTCCGCGACCGACAGGCCCTCGTAGAAGCGCAGCACCACCGCTGCCCGCTGCCGGGCGGGGAGGCCGGCGACGAGCGGCCAGAGCGGCACCTCGGCGACGAGGGGCGCCGGGTCCGACCACGGGTCGGGCTCGGGCTCCGGCACCACGGCCGTCGCCCGCTCGTGGCGGTGGGAGGCCCGCCGGTACCAGCTGCGCTGCAGGTTCTCCATGGTCCGGCGGACGTAGGCCTCGGCAGCGCCGTGGTCGCGGATCGACGACCAGCGCGGCAGCACGCGGACCAGGGCGCCGTGGAGGAGGTCCTCGGCCCGATCGGGGTCGCCCGCGATCGCCCGCGCCGCCCGCAGCAGGGCCGGCCGGTGCGCGGTGACCCAGGCCGCGACGTCCACGGCGGCGTCGTACGTCGTGTGCTCAGTGGTGGTCAACGCGCCCTCCGGGGCCGGGGCGGCGAGGGTTCGCCGCAGGTGACCCCACCCTCGGCGGCGGCCGGTGCGGACCACCACCGACAGCCGCGAGTGTGCGGGAGGTGTACGGGTCAGCGTCCGGGCGTGGCCGGGCCCGCGGACGGCACCCGCCCCAGCACCAGCCCGGCGGCCTCCTCGGGCGCCAGCCCGCGCCCCGTGTCGAGCGCGTCGTCGTAGCGGTCGGCACCGAGGTGGCGGCGGGCCTCGGCGGCGGCGGCCGCGCCGGCAGCCGGGTCGGGCCGGTAGTAGCCGTAGCCCCGCGACCCCACCGCCTCGCGGATCGCCTGTGCCGCACCCAGCAGCAGCGGCACCCGGCCGAGCGTGCCCTCCGCGGCCTCGAGCACGGCGGTCGCGTCGAGCAGGTAGGCGAGGTTGGAGTGGTCACCGGTCTCGAGCGAGAGCCGCATGCCCTCCTCGAGGTGCCGGCGGGCCTCGCCCCGCCGTCCGCGTGCCATCTCGACCTGGGAGAGGTTGTAGAGGGCGATGTACGACGTGAGCCGGTCACCCCGGCGGCGTGCGGACGCCAGGCCCCGCTCGATGTGGGCGACCGCGGCGTCGAAGTCGCCCTCCAGCAGGTCGACCGTGCCGCTCCACACCAGCGACAGCGCCCAGGTCCACTCGCCCTCGTCGCCGGCCTCCTCGGCCGGCACCCGGGCCTCGGCGAACCGGGCGCGGGCCGAGACCAGGTCGCCGGTCGCGAGCGCGGCCAGGCCGGTGCCGGCGATGCCGTTGGCGAGGGCGGTCGGGTCGACGGCGTGCTCGACCGCCTGCTCCCACCAGCCCAGCGCGGCCGGTACGTCGTCCATGGCGAAGCGCATGGTGGCGGCCGCCAGCGAGGTGTGCGCCCTGCCCTCGGGCGGGACCCCGTGCGCGAGCACGGCCTCGCTGAGCCGGGCGCCGAGCGCGTGGTGGCCGCGCAGCCACCAGTACATCCACAGCGACCAGCAGAGCCGCCCCGCATCACCCGACTCCCCCAGCGCCAGCGACCGCTCGACGGCCGCGGTCAGGTTGGGGTGCTCGGCGTCGACGCGGCCGAGGGCGTCGACCTGCTCGCCGCCGCAGTAGCGGGGCGCGGCCTCCTCGGCGACGGCGAGGTAGTGCGCCGCGTGGGCGCGCACGGCGGCCTCCCAGTCACCGGCCTCCTCGGCGCGCGCCCGGGCGTACTGCGCCACGGGGTCGAGCAGCCGGTGGCGGGTGCCGTCGGCCCCGCCCTCGCTCACCACGAGCGACTGCTCGGCAAGCGCCTCGAGCCCGAGCAGCACGTCACCGCTGTCGCCGAGCCCGGCCCGGCCGGCGGTGCCCTCGAGGTCGTCGAGCCGGAAGCCCCCGACGAAGGCGGCCAGGTGGCGCAGCATCGCCTGCTCGTCGGCTCCCAGCAGGCCGTAGCTCCAGTCGAGCGTCGCGCGCATCGTGCGCTGGCGGGCAGGCAGGTCGCGCGGCCCCTCGGGCAGGGCGTCGAGACGGGCGAGCAGGCTGGGCGGGTCGAGCAACCGGGCGCGAGCGGCCGCGAGCTCGAGGGCGAGCGGGATCCCGGCCAGCCGGTCGCAGATCGCCTCGACCGCCGCGTCGTCGTGCTCGCCCCGGCCCCAGCCCGGGCTGACGGCCTCGGCGCGCGAGCGCAGCAGCTCGACGGCGGGCGGGCCGGGCAGGGGCTCGACCGCGAGCTCGACCTCGCCGCGCACCCGCAGCGGCGCCCGGCTCGTCGCGAGCAGTGTCAGCCCCGGCGCCGCCTCGACGAGCGACGCCAGCGCCGGGGCGGCGTCGAGGACGTGCTCGAGGTTGTCGAGCACCAGCAGCTGCCGGCTCTCCTGCACGCGCGCGAGGACCGCGGCGTACGCGTCGGGGCCCGGCTCGGCGTCGACGGCGTCGGCCAGCGCCGTCATCACCCCGGCCGCGTCGGCGACCGGTGCGAGGGCGACGAAGCGCGCACCGTCGGCCCAGGCGTCGGCGACGGCCGCCGCGACCGCCAGGGCGAGGCGGGTCTTGCCCACGCCCCCGGTGCCGGTCAGCGTCACCAGGCGGTGCTCGCGCAGCAGCTCGGTCGCGCGGGCGAGCTCGTCGTCGCGCCCGACGAGCGGGGTGGGCGGCACCGGCAGCAGCCCGCGCCGCGCGCCGGGCACGGCGTCGGTGCGGCTCGGCGCCCGCCGAGCGGGGACGGCCGCCACGAGGGCGGCGCGCTCGTCCTCGCTCGCGCCCAGCGCGTCGGCGAGCGCGCGGACGGTGTGGGGGTAGGGGCGGGTCCGCGTGCCGCGCTCGAGCGCGCTCACCGCGTGGCTGCTGAGACCGGCCCGGGACGCGAGCTCCTCCTGCGACAGGCCGGCCCGCTCGCGCAGCGCGCGCAACCGCTCGGCGAGCTCGCCGCGTGCGCTCACACGTGTGCCCCTTCCGCCCCCGACCTGCGACCCCGACCCGGCCGCGAGTGTACGACGAGCGAGCGCCCCGCGGGAGGCCTCACGACGGGCTCTGCGAGGATCGCCGGATGGACCTCGAGGCGTTCCGCTGGCTGCTCACCGACGAGGGTGGCGAGCTCCTCGAGCGGGCCTCCGCCCTGGCGGCCTCCGAGCCCGAGCTCGCCGCGCAGACCGAGCTGCGTCGTACGACGCCCGGCACCGATGACGAGCGGGCCGCGCGGGTGGCCGCCGCACTGACCCAGGTCGAGCTGCGCCGGCGTGCGGAGCCGAAGTTCGGTGACCTCGCGCCCCGGCTGTGGTTCACCCCCGACGGCCTCGAGCAGGCGACCCGACGGCCCGTGGCCGCCCACCGGGCGGCACGGTTCGCGGCCGCCAGCGCGTCCACGGTGATCGACCTCGGCTGCGGCATCGGCGGCGACCTGATGGCGCTCGCGGAGGCCGGGATCACCTGCGCGGGCGTCGACGTCGACCTCCTGCGGGTGGAGGTCGCCCGCGCCAACCTCGCCGCCCTCGGCCTCGCCGGCGCGGTGCAGGCCGCGGACGCGACGCAGGTCGACGTGACGCCGTTCGACGCGGCGTTCGCCGACCCCGCCCGCCGCACCGCGCGCGGCCGCACGTTCTCGGTCGAGGACTGGACGCCCCCGTGGTCGTGGGTCGAGGACCTGCTGCGCCGCGACGCCTGCGTCAAGACCGCACCCGGCATCCCCCACGACCTCGTGCCCACGGGCGTCGAGGCCGAGTGGGTGAGCGTCCACGGCGAGGTCAAGGAGGCCGCGCTGTGGTCCGGCCGCCTCGCCACCACCCGCCACCGGGCGACCGTGCTCGGCAGCACCGGGCTGGCCACCCTCACCAGCGAGGACGACCCGGGCGGCGAGGTGCGCGCGCTCGGTCGCTACCTCTACGAGCCGGACGGTGCGGTGATCCGGGCCGGGCTGGTCACCGCGGTCGCCGCCGGCGTGCACGGCTGGCTGGTCGACGAGCACATCGCGTGGGTCAGCAGCGACGACTCGTTCCGCACGCCCTTCGCCAAGGCCTACCGGGTCGTGGAGCAGCTGCCCTACCGCGAGAAGGCGCTGCGGGCCGCCCTGCGCGACCGCAACATCGGCACGCTGACCATCAAGAAGCGCGGCGTCTCCGTGGTGCCCGAGCAGCTGCGGGCCCGGCTCGGCCTGCGCGGAGACCGCAGCGCGACGCTCGTGATGACCCGGGCTGCCGGGCACGGCATCGCGCTGCTCGTCGAGCCCTTCTGAGCCGGTCGCGATCCCGGGTCGCCCGGTCTCAGACCGACACCTCGGCCATGCCGTCGCCCACGGCCGGGGCCGCGGAGCCGGCGAGGTAGAGGCGGGCCAGCGGGTGCCCGCGCAGCGGCACGGCGAGCTCCTGCCACGTCTCGGCGACCACCGACGGGTCGGCACCGCGCCGGGTCAGCACCTGCTCCATCCAGTCGCGGACCTCGATCATGATCGTCTCGTCGCCGGTCACCAGCGCGGAGGCGAGGCAGCCGAGCACGTGGTCGAGGTGGTCCTCGAACTCACGCCACCAACCGGGCCGCTCGCCGTCGCCGAGGTGCCGCTGGGCGACCGCCCGCCCGACGTACGGCGCGATCTCGTGGCGGTACTCCACGATCCAGGCGGCCTCGACGTCGGCCTCGGTGGCCGGCGGCGGCGTCGACACGGGCATCCGCTCGGGCAGCTCGCGCAGCAGCCGGACGACGTCCTCGACCGACTCGGCGTACGCCGCGGCGCCCAGCGCGCGGGCACGTCGACCGTCCCCGCCGAAGGCCTGGCCGCCGACGACGACGGGGATCCCGATCGCCCCGATGCTGCCGAGCAGCGGCTTCTGGCTGCCCAGCGACGACGTCAGCGAGGCGCTGAACAGGACCGCCCGGGGCTTGAGCAGCAGCACCTGGCGCAGCAGGTCGCCCGGCTCGGGGTCGCCGCCGACGTAGGTGACGCGGTAGCCCGAGGCCGCCAGCCCCTCGGCGATCACGAGGGCCGGCAGGGCGTGCCGCTCCCCCTCGAGGCAGGAGACGACGACCAGCGGCTGGCCCGGCTGCGGCGCCGGCGCGAACGACCCGAGCCAGTGCACGAGGCCCTCGTTGATCGCGGTCGCGGCGTGCTCCTGGGAGACGCTCCACCGGTCGTCGAGCCACAGCTCGCCGATCCGGGCCTGAGCCGGCACGACGAGCTCGTCGATGACCTGGCGCGACGTGACGCCCTCCGCGGTGAGCCGCTTGACCACCTCGAGGGCGGCGTGCCGGTCGGCAGCACAGAGCGCTCGCCAGTACTCGTCCCAGGCTGCGTGCACGTGATCCCCCACGGTCGGTTCCCTCGTGCGGCGGCGGTTTCACCGATCGGGGCTGGCGCCCAGTGAACCAGCCGGTCCCCGGCGACACCAGACCGGCTGTCCACCCCCGGCCCGGCGACCGGCCCGGCGACCGGCCCGGCGACCGGCCCGGCGACGGGTCAGCCGGCGCCGTCGAGCGCCGCTCGCTCGGCGGCGATCGTGGTGTCGTCCCCGTGCCCGGTGTGCACGACCGTCTCGCCCGGCAGGCCGAGCAGGCGCGAGCGGATCGACTCCACGATCAGGTCGGCGTCGCTGAACGACCGCCCCGTCGCACCGGGGCCGCCCTGGAAGAGCGTGTCCCCGGTGAAGACGCAGCCCAGGTCGGGGGCGTGGAAGCACACGGCGCCCGGGGCGTGGCCGGGCGTGTGCAGCACGGTGAGCGTCGTCCCGGCCACCGCGAGGTCCTGGCCGTCGGAGAGGTCGACGTCCCAGAGGTGGTCGGGGTGGGTGAGCTCCCACAGCGGGCGGTCGTCGGGGTGCAGCAGGATCGGCGCGCCCGAGCCGCCGTTGACGCTCTCGCGCAGCGCCGGGGCGACCCGCACGTGGTCGTCGTGCGCGTGGGTGCAGAGGATCGCGCGCACCGTGCGGTCGCCGACGACCTCGAGGATCGCGTCCACGTCGTGGGGCGCGTCGATCACCACGCACTCGTCGTCGTCCCCGACGACCCAGATGTTGTTGTCGACGTCGTAGGTCTCGCCGTCGAGGCTGAAGGTGCCGCTGACGACGGCGTGGTCGATGCGGGCCGCCATCAGAAGACCACGACGGAGCGGAGGACGTCGCCGTGGTGCATCTTGTCGAACGCCGCCTCGACGTCGTCGATGCCGATCTCCTCGGAGACGAAGGCGTCGAGGTCGAGCCGCCCCTGCTGGTAGAGGTCGACCAGCATCGGGAAGTCGCGCGAGGGCAGGCAGTCGCCGTACCAGCTCGACTTCAGCGCGCCGCCGCGGCCGAAGAAGTCGATGAGCGGCAGGTCGGGCACCTTCATGTCGGGCGTGGGGACGCCGACCAGGACCAGCGTGCCGGCCAGGTCGCGGGCGTAGAACGCCTGCTGCCAGGTCTCGGGCCGGCCGACCGCCTCGATCACGACGTCCGCGCCGTCGGCGCCGTCGTAGTACTCCGCCGCGATCTCCTTGATCCGGGCGACGGGGTCCTCCTGCGACGAGTCCACGGTGTGCGTGGCCCCCATCTTCCGCGCGGCCTCGAGCTTCTTGGCGTCGATGTCGACCGCGATGATCGGCGACGCACCGGCCAGCGCGGCGCCGGCGACCGCGGCGACGCCGACACCGCCGCACCCGATGACGGCGGCGGACTTGCCGCGGGTCAGCGCGCCGGTGTTGATCGCGGCGCCGAGGCCGGCCATCACGCCGCAGCCGAGCAGGCCGGCCGCCGCCGCGCGGGCGCTCGGGTCGACCTTGGTGCACTGCCCGGCGGCGACGAGGGTCTTCTCGGCGAAGGCGCCGATGCCAAGGGCCGGGGACAGCTCGGTACCGGCATCCGGCCCGTCGGCGAGCGTCATCTTCTGGGTCGCGTTGTGGGTGGCGAAGCAGTACTGCAGGTCGCCGCGCTTGCACGCCCGGCACTGGCCGCACACCGCGCGCCAGTTGAGCACGACGAAGTCACCCGGCTGCACGCCGGTCACCTCAGGACCCACGGCCTCGACCACGCCGGCCGCCTCGTGGCCGAGCAGGAACGGGAAGTCGTCGTTGATGCCGCCCTCGCGGTAGTGCAGGTCGGTGTGGCACACACCGCAGGCCTGCACCTGCACGAGCGCCTCGCCCGGGCCGGGATCGGGCACGTTGATCGTGACGACCTCGACGGGCGCGCCCTTGCTTCGGGCGACGACGGCACGGACCTGCTGGGGCATGGGGCACTCCTGCTGCTGGGGGCTGGCTCGGGGGTCGCGGCCACCCTAGTGACGTCGTGGCTGCCGCGGGAGGGGCGACGCGCACCCCGCCAGACGGGTCGTGTGCCCGAGAGCACCCCCGGGGGTGGTCACAGGCACACGACCCGTCGGTCGGCGATTGCAACCTTCCCCCGCGCGTCTGCGTCTTGGTCGCGGACGAGCTGGAGGAGGATCCGATGCACGCACTCACCGGAGCGGGGGTGACCATGGCCGGACAGACCCGTGAGGAACGCCGCGACGCCGAGTTCGCGGCGTACATGCAGGCGCGACAGCCCTCGCTGCTGCGCACGGCGTACCTGCTCTCGGGAGACCGGCACACCGCCGAGGACCTCGTGCAGACCGCGCTGGCCAAGCTGTACCTCTCGTGGGACAAGGTGCAGAGCCGCGACTCGGTGGACGGCTACGTCCGCCGGATCCTGGTGAACGAGAACAACTCGCTGTGGCGCCGCGGCTGGAAGCGGCGCGAGCACGCCACCGAGGTCGTGCCCGAGGTGGGGCGGCACGAGGACAGCTACGACGACGGCCGGGGCGCTGCGCTCTGGGACGTCGTGCAGACCCTCCCGCGCAAGGCGCGCGCCGTCGTCGTGCTGCGCTACTACGAGGAGCTCAGCGAGGCCGAGACCGCGGCGGTGCTCGGCATCTCCGTCGGGACCGTGAAGTCCCAGTGCAGCCGCGCGCTCGCCACCCTGCGTGAGCGAGCCCCCCAGACCCTGGACCCCCGCAACCGCGAGGAGGACGTGCGATGAACAGCGCGGACGAGCTCGAGCGCCTGCTCGGGCAGCAGCTCCACCAGCAGGTGGACGGCATGACCGACGCCCCGATCGGGCTCGGCGACGTGAAGGGCCGCGCGGGCCGGATCCGGCGCAACCGCCGGATCGCCGGCGGGGTCGCGGTGGCCGCCGTGCTGGCGGTCGCCGTGCCGACGGCCCTGCTGGTCGCCCCGGGCACGACGAGTGCTGACCGGGTGTCGCCGGCCAACCCCGACAACGGCCCAACGCAGACCGTGCTCACCCTCGACGGTCTCGCGACCGGCGGCTCGCCGCTGATCGAGTACTTCGACGACCAGGGCGTGGTGATCCCCACGCAGGGCCAGGTGCCGCTCGACGAGCCCTACCAGGCGCTGATCGAGGTGCCGGCCGACGGGACGTGGCTGGCCCTGAGCATCAGCACCGACGACCTCGTCTACCTCGACGGCGACTTCCAGCGGCAGACGTCGACGAGGATCACGCAGCGGCTCGTCAGCAACCCCGACCGCTCGGCGGTGGCCTTCGTGGCGCCCGAGGCCGGGGCGCAGACCCTGCTGGTCCGCTCCACCACCGACGTCGAGGGCGGCCAGGCGTGGGACTTCCCCGAGCTCCCGGTCGTCCAGCCCGTGGACTTCGCCGGGAAGGACACCGTGGTGTACCAGAGCACCGACGACCGGGGCCGCCAGGAGATGGGGCTCGCGCTGCCCGACGGGACCACCGAGGACTTCGGCGGAGGCTTCGTGAAGGCGATCTCCGCGAACCCCGGCACCGGCCTCGTCGCGGTCCAGACGAAGGCGAACGACGACGGCAGCGGGTGCTTCGGCGTGGTCGACACCGCCGCCAGCCTGTCGGCAACGGTCTGGGACACCTGCGACTACTCCCTGAGCGCGTTCAGCCCCGACGGCACGTACGTCCTGGCCTCCGACGCCTACCTGTCCGGCGAAGGGCCGACGTCCCTGAGCATCCTGGATGCCCGCGACGGGAGCCTGGTCGCCTCCTTCACTCAGGAGCGTGGCGGACAGCTCGTCCTCGCGCAGGTGGCGTGGGAGACGGACGACACCGTCCTCGCACTGGCGCGGGACGGGGTCGACAACGCGATCATCCGGATGGGCGTCGACGGGAGCATCGAGCAGGCCGTCGCCACCGCGCCCACCCAGGTGGACACGCCCTACTACCTGGGCGCCGACCGGCTCCGGTGAGGCTCAGACCAGCACGGAGGTGACCGGGAGCGACGAGTCGGCCGGCAGGTCGAGCGCCGACGGCGTCCGCCCCCGGGCCACCATCTCGGCCCCGAGGGCGGCGACCATGGCGCCGTTGTCGGTGCACAGCCCCGGTCGCGGCACCCGCACCCGGACGCCGACCTTGCTCCCCCGCTCCTCGGCCATCGCGCGGAGCCGCGAGTTGGCCGCGACGCCGCCGCCGATGAGGAGGTCCTCGATCCCCTGGTCGGCGGCGGCGTCGAGCGCCTTGCGCACGAGCACGTCGCAGACCGCCTCCTGGAACGACGCCGCGACGTCGCCGACCGGCACCGGCTCCCCGGAGCGCTCGCGGGCCTCGACCCAGCGGGCGACGGCGGTCTTGAGCCCGGAGAAGGAGAAGTCGAACCGGTGCCGCTCGAGGTCGCGCCGACTGGTCAGCCCGCGTGGCAGGTCGATCGCCACCCGGTCGCCCTCGCGGGCGGCCCTGTCGATGTGCGGGCCGCCGGGGAACGGCAGGCCCAGCAGCCGCGCCACCTTGTCGAAGGCCTCGCCGGCCGCGTCGTCGATGGTCGCGCCCAGGGGGTCGACTCCGGTGGTGACGTCCTCGACCCGCAGCAGGCTGGAGTGGCCGCCGCTGACCAGCAGGGCCAGCACGGGCTCCGGGAGCGGTCCGTGCTCGAGCTGGTCGACGGCCACGTGCGCGGCGAGGTGGTTCACGCCGTAGAGCGGCTTGCCCAGCCCGATCGCCAGCGCCTTGGCCGCCGCGACCCCGACCAGCAGCGCGCCGGCCAGGCCCGGGCCGCTGGTCACGGCGACCGCGTCGACGTCGTACGGCGCGATGCCGGCGGTCCCGCACGCGCGCTCGATGGTCGGCACCATCGCCTCGAGGTGGGCCCGGCTGGCGACCTCGGGCACGACCCCGCCGAAGCGCGCGTGCTCGTCGACGCTGCTGGCGACGGCGTCCGCGAGCAGCGTCGTACCGCGGACGATCCCGACGCCGGTCTCGTCGCAGGAGGTCTCGATGCCGAGCACCAGGGGGCCGTCGTCCATGACGCCATCATGCCGACCCGGGGCGAGGCATTCACGTGGGGGCCGCCGGGGGTTAGGTTGACCCCGACAACGACCTGTCTAGTCCAACCCCCTTGGAGACACGCATGAGGTTCTCGGGTCACACCCGGTCCGGCGTCGTGGCGGCCAGCGCCGCCGCCGCGCTCGTCCTCGCCCCGGCCACCGCCGGGGCCGCGCCGGCCGACGTGCTCGCGCCGCGCACCCACTTCACGATGGCACCCGACGGCTCCAGCGGCCTGACCGAGGGCGGGGAGGGCATCCCCAACATCGACTCGGTCAAGTCCACGATCCGCACCTACTACCACGCCACCAACGGCATCGCCGACAAGCAGAGCTCGCCGTACATCACCGAGATGCACGCGATCGAGGACGCCCAGTGGGGCTGGCTCTCCGAGGCGTACGACGAGGCGGTCGTCGCCGGCGAGACGCCTGCGATCGTCTTCGACGCCGACGACACCACGCTCTGGACCTACGACATGGAGGACGCGGCGATGCACTTCGTCTTCGACCCGGTGCTCCAGAACACCTGGGTGCAGGAGAAGAAGTTCCCGGCCACGCCCGGCATGGTCGACTTCGTGGAGCAGGCGCAGGACATGGGCTTCGCGATCTACGGCATCACGGGCCGCCGCGCCGCCCAGGAGGCCGCGACCGTCGGCAACCTCGAGGACGTCGGCTACACGGCGTTCGACGGCGACAACTTCTACACCAAGTGGGACGGCGCCGACTCCAACGCGCCTTCCTACGTGCACTGCGACGGCGACGGCAACCCGTCGTGCAGCACGGTGGAGTACAAGGCGTGGACCCGCGCCCACATCGAGCAGGCCGACGACGTCGACATCGTGCTCAACGTCGGCGACCAGTGGTCCGACCTGCAGGGCGGGTACGCCGACCACACCCTGAAGCTGCCCAACCCGACCTACTTCCTGCCGAGCGCCGACCTCGACGGGACCCCCGCCGACGCCGAGTTCTCGCCGCGCACCCACTTCACGATGGCGCCCGACGGCTCCAGCGGCCTGACCGAGGGCGGCGAGGGGATCCCCAACATCGACTCGGTGAAGTCGACGATCCGCACCTACTACCGCGCCCCGAGCGGGATCGCCGACAAGCAGAGCTCGCCCTACATCGACGAGCTGGACGCCGACACGAAGGCCTGGGCGGCCGACGTGCGGCACGACTGCAGCACCTCGTCGTCCAAGCGGCCGGCGGTGGTCTTCGACGCCGACGACACCACGCTGTGGACCTACGACATGGAGGACGCGGCGATGCACTTCGTCTTCGACCCGGCCCTCCAGGACGTGTGGGTGCAGGACGAGCGGTTCCCGGCGACCCCGCACATGGACCGCGTCGTGACGGCCGCGAAGAAGGGCGGCTGCACGATCTTCGGGCTCACCGGGCGCAACGACAACCAGCGCGAGGCGACGCTCGACAACCTGCAGAAGTGGTACCCGGGCGCCTTCAAGGACAAGTACTACTTCACCAAGTGGACCGGCACGGGCAGCAGCCAGCAGCCCGCGTACATCACCTGCGCCGCGGTGAGGTGCACGACGATCGAGTACAAGTCGCAGACGCGCGCTCACATCGAGGACGACCTCGGGTTCCACATCGTCGCCAACTACGGCGACCAGTTCAGCGACCTGATCGGCGGCCACGCCGACCGGGCCGTCAAGCTGCCGAACCCGACGTACTACCTGCCGTGACCCGCCTGGCCGTGACACGCTCCGTGTCATGACGCTCGCGGTCGACCCGGTGGCGGTGACGGCGTACGACGCGCCGTTCCTCCGCCACCAGGTGGATCCGCGGCGGGTGCTGGGGGCCTGGCGGCTGGGCGGTGCGGTGGTGCTCGAGCAGCAGCCGCACCAGCCGGGCGCCGACGGCTGCGTGGTGACCGCGATCGGGCCGCCCGAGGACGTGGCGGAGCTGGCCGTGCAGGTGGCCCCGCTCGTGGCCGCGCCGTGGCGGGTCAGCGTGGAGGAGCCCGCGCTGGCGTCACTGCCGGAGGCCTGGCGCCCGGCCACGGTCGACCGGTGGCACTGGATGCTGGCGCGGGAGCTGCCCGCCTCGTCCGACCCGGGTCTCGGCGTGGTCGAGGTGCACGAGGCGGCGGAGATCGACGCGGTCCTCGACGACGCGCAGCCCACCGCGCACGCGCGGCCGGGCTCGCCGGGCATCGAGTGCTGGCTCGGGGTGCGCGACGGCGGGCGGCTCGTGGCGGTCGGCGCGCTGGTCCGGATGCCCGACCGGACCGGCCACCTGCGCGCGGTCAGCGTGCTGTCGTCGGCGCGCGGTCGCGGGCTGGGACGGGTGGTCTCGGCGGCACTCACCCAGCGGGCGCTGACCGGCGGGAGCGGGGTCGCCACCCTCGGCGTGTACGCCGAGAACGAGGTCGCGATCGGGCTCTACCGGAGCCTGGGCTACGCGGTGGTGCACAGGTTCGCGTCGGGCTCACCCGGGTCCCCTGCCTAGCCGCAGGCGGGCCCCAGGCCGCGGCGCATGACGACCGCCGCACTGCCGTCGCGGTAGTAGCGCGGGCGCCGGTCGATCGCGACGAACCCGCGCTCGGCGTAGAACGAGATCGCGCCGGCGTTGCCCTCGCGGACCTCGAGCAGCAGCCGGTCGGCGCCGCCGTCGCGGGCGAGGCGCTCGACGGCGGCGAGGAGGTCGGAGGCCAGGCCGGCCCGCCGGTGGGCCTCGTCGACCGCGATGCGCTGGAGCTCCGCGACGTCGGGGACCACGCTCGCCACCGCGTGCCCCACGACCCGGCCCTCGACCTCGGCGACGAGGTAGTGGACGGTCGGGATGTCACCGGCAAGGCCGTCGCGCACCAGCGCCTCCGACCACGCGTCGTCGCCGAGGTTGTCGCGCTCGAGACCGACGACGGCCTCGGCGTCGGCGGGCGTCGCCGGCCGGACGGTGCTCACGAGACGGGCTTGCGGGGACCCGGCCGCACGGCGTCGGGCCGGCGGAGGTAGAGCGGCTCGGGGTCGCGCAGCTCGACCAGCTCCTCGGCGACCGCGCGGGCCAGCCAGCCCGCGCTCGGCCGCTCGGGGCCGACGGCGCGCGGGAACGACTCGGGGTAGAGCCGCGACCCCTCCCCCACGACGGGCGCGTCGGTGGCCACATCGGCGGGCCTGGCGACGGTGGGCCCGTCGAGCCGGCGCCCGCCCTCGTCGTAGGACGCGAGGTAGACCTCCTTGCGCCGCGCGTCGGTCGCCACCACGAAGTCGGTCGAGACCGCCCCGGTGCCCACCGCCTCGACGGCGAGGACGTCGAGCGAGCACGCGCCGTACACCGGGATCTCGAGGACGTAGGCCAGCGTGCGGGCGGTCACCAGGCCCACCCGCAGCCCGGTGAACGGCCCCGGCCCGACCCCCACGGCGATCGCGGTGAGGTCCTGCCGCACGATCCCGGCGTCGGTCATCACCTGCTCGACCAGCGGTGCGAGCTGCTCCCCGTGCTGCATCCGCTGCTCCGAGGCGCGCTCGGCCACCACGTCGTCCCCGTCGTGGAGCGCCACGGTGACGAACGGGGTCGCGGTGTCCAGGGCGAGCAGCACGCCCCGAGGCTAACGGGCCGTCGGTCGGAGCGGGCCGGGGAGGTAGTCCCCGACGAGTTGGCCCCCCTACCGGCCAGTAAGGGGGCCAACTCGTCGGGGACTACCGGCTGACGGCCGGGCGGAACGGCACGTCGGCGCCCCGAGCCGGGGTCAGGACGCCGTCGCCGAGCGACCACTCGGCCACGCGGCGGACGTGCTCCGCGGGTACGGCGGGGGCGTCGCCGTCGGCGGGGACGGCGCGGGTGGCGTGGCAGTCGCGGGGCAGCACGACGGTGAGCTCGCGGAGCAGCGCACCCCGGGCGGTCGCTGCCACGCACATCTCCGACTGCTGCCCGCCGATGACGACCGTGCGCACGAGGGACTCGCGCAGCAGGTCGCCGAGCTCCGAGCCCGCGAAGCCGTCACCCTCGGTCTTGCGGACCACTGGCTCCCCCGGCAGCACCTCGAGCACCAGCTGCCGGCCGGGGCTTCCGGGCGGCACCGCCGAGTCGGAGTCGCCGATGTCCTCGACGTGCACGACGAGCGCGCCGGCGGCCCGGGCTGCCGCCAGGGTCGCGCGCAGGGCGTCGAGCAGCGCGTCGGCACCCTCGACCGCGTGCTGACCCTCCAGCCAGCCCTGCTGCACGTCGACGACGACCAGCGCCTCGGCCGCCGGGAGGCTCACGCCTCCCCCACGGCGATCCGCGCCAGGTGGGCGTCGATGGGCGACAGGCCGGGGTGGTCGTCGTGGGTGGGGTCCCACCAGGCGAGGGCGTCGACCTCGTCGTTCACCTCGAAGGGCGGGATCGCCGACAGCGCGGTGCGGTAGACGGCGACGTACTCGATCCGGCGCTCGTGGCCGAGCTGGACGGTGCCCACGCCGACGAACGAGACGTCGGGGCCGGGCGTGCAGCCGGTCTCCTCGCGCAGCTCGCGGCAGGCCGCCTCGCGGGGCGGCTCACCCTCCTCGATCCTCCCCCCGGGCAGCTCCCACTCGTCCTTCCACGTGTCGTGCACCAGCAGCACCCGGCCGTCGTGGACGGCGACCATGAGCGCCAGCGGGAGCGGGATCGTGGGGTCGAGGTCGGCGGGCTCGGTGCCGGCGCCGGGGCGGAAGTCGAGCAGCAGGTCCTCCGTGTGCTTCTCGGCGAGCGGCGCCCGGCGGGTGGGCGGCAGCTCGAGCTCGTGCCAGCGCGGGCCGACCGGCGTCATCAGCACCCGGCGCGGGTCGAGGTCGGCGTGCTCGTCCTGGTGGGCGAGCGCGCGGATGATCCGCACCTCGAGCCGCGACTCCGCGAGCCCCTCCGCGATCCCCTCGCCCCACTCCACGACCGTGACCGCGTCGTCGAGGTCGGCGTCGAGGTCGAGGTCGTCGAGCTCGTCGATGCCGCCGAGGCGGTAGGCGTCGGCGTGCACCAGCGGCGGCCCGCCGACCAGCGAGGGATGCACCCGCGCGATCACGAACGTCGGCGAGGTGACGTCGCCGCGCACCCCGAGGCCGGCGCCGAGGCCCTGGGTGAACGTCGTCTTGCCGGCGCCCAGCTCACCGCTGAGCACGAGCAGGTCCCCGGCGCGCAGCTGGCCGGCGAGCTCGCGGCCGAGCTCGCGCATCGCCTCGGCGTCGGGGACGTTGAAGAGGTGGGTGGTGAGCGGGCGGCGCAGCTCCACGTTCGGTGAGTCGCGCAGGATCTCGCGGAACCCCTGGCGCTCCCAGAAGGCGATGGTGTCGGGCAGCTCCTCGCGGGCGACGACGGTGAGGTCGTCGTACCCCTGCGAAGCGGCGACCGCGGCGTCGATGAGCAGCGCGGCGACGCCGTGGCCGCGGGCGGCGGGGACGACGCCGAAGCGGCGCAGGTACATCGTGGTGCCGACCGGGTCGAGCACCAGCGCCCCCACCGGCTCGTCGTGCAGCAGCGCGAGCAGGCCGCCCCGCACCGAGAGCCGCTCGGCCATGGAGGCGACGGTCTCGGTGAGCGCGGCGGCCGGCGGGTCGACCGGCGGCCGGGCGGCGAACGCCGTCCGGACGACGTCGAGGACGACTTCGGCGTCCGCGGGCCCGACCTCGCGGACGGTGACGGTCACCGGGGTCCCACCCGGTCGGCCGCGGCGGCCAGGAGCTGGTCGAGGGCGGCGTTGACCTGGTCGTGGCGCTCGAGGACCACCAGGTGGCCGGCGCCCTCGCACTCGAGCAGCGTCGACCCCGGGATCACGCTGTGCAGCTTGCGGCTGTGGCCCACCGAGGTGATCCGGTCGCGGGTGCCGCAGATGATCGTGGTCGGGACGGCGCCGAGCGCGTGCACGGTGGCGTACTTGTCGAGCGTCGCGAACTGCGGGAAGAACTCCGCCACCACCTCGAACGGCGTGGCGGAGAGCATGGCGTCGACGAACTCGACGTAGCTGGCCGGCACCTCGTCGCCGAAGGCGAACAGGTCGGTGACGACCGACGCGACGGACTTGCCCGCCTTGCGCAGGCCGTCGACGGTGCGGTGCCCACGGGCCAGCGTCGCGACGAGCCGCTGGGCCAGCTGGCCACCGACCGTCGAGGGCAGCACCGGCACCAGGATGCGGTGCGGGTCGAGGCCGCCGGCGGTGGTCGAGATCAGCGCGACGCCGGCGACCCGCGAGCCGAACAGCTCGGGGTAGTGCTCGGCGAGGGCGATGATGGTCATGCCGCCCATCGAGTGACCCACGAGCACCACCGGCCCGTCGGGACAGGTCGTGTCGAGGACCTGCTTGAGGTCGTGCGCGAGCTGGTCGATGGTCGCGTGGCCGTCGCCCGAGCGGCCCGAGCGGCCGTGGGATCGCTGGTCGTAGAGGACGGTGCGGACCAGGCCGCGGTAGGCGGCACGCTGGAAGTGCCAGCAGTCGAGGTTGAGGGCGTAGCCGTGGGCGAAGACCACGGTCAGCGCCGAGGGGTCGGGGACGGCCTCCGCCCGGGGCGGGCGCCGCTTGCGGGCAGCCCGGGCAGCCTCCTCGGCGGCGGCGCGGTCGCCCTCGAGCTCGTCGATCTCGACGTGCAGGGGGACGCCGTCGTCCGCGACGACCGTGATCGGGTCGGACCGCAGCGAGCCGAAGGCGACGTCCTCGCCCGCGCCGCGCCGGGAGATGACCCGGCGGCGGCGGGCGACCTCGGCGGCGGCGCCGACGACGGCGATGCCGAGGGCACCGGCGACGGCACGTCCGGCGCGACCGCGGACGCTCACGGTGCCTCCTCGCTCGGGGTGTCGGTCGGGGTGTCGGTGTCGACATGGTGGCGCTGCATGCGGCCGCCGATGCGGGTCACGATCTCGTAGCTGATCGTGCCGCACGCCTCGGCCCAGTCCTGCGCCGTCGGCTCGCCGTGGACACCCGGGCCGAAGAGCACGGCCTGCGCGCCGGCGCCGGGTCGGTCGCCGTCGAGGTCGACGACGAGCTGGTCCATGCAGATCCGGCCCCGCACCGGCCGGCGGCGACCGGCCACCAGCACCTCGGCGGTGTTGCCGGCGTGGCGGGGCACGCCGTCGCCGTACCCGACCGGCACCAGGCCCAGCGTGGTCGGGCGCTCGGCGTGCCAGGTGTGCCCGTAGGAGACGCCGGCGCCCGCGTCGACGGCCTTGTCGAGGGCGAGCCGGGCGCGGACGGTCATCGCCGGGCGCAGGCCGAGGTCGGGCGGCGTCTCGCCGGGGGCGGGGTCGAGGCCGTACGACGCGAGCCCGCACCGCACGACGTCGAACCGGGCCCCGGGGCGCAGGATCGCGGCCGCGGAGTTGGCGAGGTGACGGACCTCCGGGCGCAGCCCCGCGGCCTCGGCGGCGGCGAGGGCGTCGAGGAAGGCGGCCTCCTGCGCGTCGTTGGCCGGGTGCGCGGGCTCGTCGCTGCACGCGAAGTGCGACCACACGCCGGTGACCTGCCAGTCGCCGCGCGCCTCGCCCGCGTGGGCCTCGGTGACGAGCGTCGGCCAGTCGGCGACCGTCGACCCGCCGCGGGAGAGGCCGGTGTCGACCTTGAGCTGCAGCCGGGCGGGGCGACCGGCGGCGGCCACACCGTCGCGGATCTCGCCGAGCTCGGCGAGGGTGTAGGCGGTGACGTCGACGTCGGCGGCGACCGCGGCGGCGTAGTCCTCGCCCGGGACGCCGAGCCAGGCGAGCACACGACCGGTGTCGCCGGCCGCCCTGAGCTCGAGTGCCTCGTCGATCGTCGCCACGCCGAGCCACTCGGCGCCACCCTCACGCGCGGCGCGGGCGCTCTCGACCGCCCCGTGGCCGTAGCCGTCGGCCTTGACCACGGTCATCACCGCGGCCGGGGCCACGAGCGCGCGGAGCCGCCGGACGTTGTGCCGGATCGCGGCGAGGTCGACCACGATCTCGGCACGCACGGGGCTCATGGGCGTCGATTGTTCCACTGGCGGGGGCGCGGCCGGGCCGGGGTCAGCGCTCGTCGACGACGGCGCGGAGCAGCACGGGTAGGGCGCGGGCGACCTCGCCTGCCACGAGCGGACCGCCGCGGGCGGCGAGGGTGGCGGCCGCTCCGTGCAGCCAGGAGCCGGCCGACGCGGCGTCCCAGGGGTCGAGGCCGGCGGCCAGCAGCGCGCCGACCAGGCCGGTGAGCACGTCCCCGGCGCCGGCGGTCGCCAGCCAGGGGGTGCCGCTCGTGGTGACCCGGACCTCGCCGTCGCGGCGCGCCACCAGCGTGTGGCGGCCCTTGAGCAGCACGGTGGCGTCGTACTGCTCGGCCGCGGCGCGGGCGTGGTGGAGCGGGCGGGCCTCGATGTCGGCGCGGTCGGCACCGGTCATCGCGGCGAGCTCACCGGCGTGCGGCGTGAGCACGGCGGGCACGGGCAGCGGACCGTCGACGTGGGCGAGGGCGTCGGCGTCGACGACGACAGGCACACCGTCCGCGAGCGCGTCGTCCAGGGCCTCGCCGGCACGCTCACCCCCGCCGGAGCCGACGGCCCAGGCCTGGACCCTGCCCTCCCCGACGACCTCGGGGTGGGTCTGGCGCACGCGGGCCGCGACGTCGTCCTCGCCGACGTAGCGGACCATGCCGACCAGCCCGGTGTCGGCGCCGGCCACGCACAGCAGGGCGGCGCCCGGGTAGCGGCTGGATCCGGCGCGGACGCCGACGACGCCGCGGGTGTACTTGTGCGCAGCCGGCTCGGGTCGCGGCACCAGGGCGGCGACGTCCTCCTGCTGGAGCGCGGTGACCGCGGCGGGTGGGAGGGCGAGCCCGATGTCGACGAGGTGGACGGCACCGGCGGCCGCGGCCGCCGGGTCGACGAGGTGGGCGACCTTGTGGGTGCCGAAGGTGACGGTGACGTCGGCCCGCACGTGCGGCCCGTCGAGCTCTCCGGTGTCGACGTCGACCCCGCTGGGCGTGTCGACCGCGACGAGGGGCACGCCGTCGAGCGCGGCCAGTGCGTCGGGTGCCGGCGAGCGCAGTCCGGGACGACCACCGATGCCGACGATCCCGTCGACGACGACGTCGGGCCGGTGCCGCCCCTGCGTGTCCGGCACGCCGTCGGCGAGCCGGAGGACGCGCCCACCGGCCGCGCGCAGCGCCTGCGTGCCGACGCCGTGCGCCTGCTCGGCGACCAGCCACGCCTCGACCTGCGCGCCGCGCCGGGCCAGCAGCACCCCGGCGTACAACGCGTCGCCGCCGTTGTCACCGGGCCCCACGAGCAGCACGATGCGCCGGCCGTAGGCACCCCCCAGCAGGTCGACCACGGCGTACGCCAGCCCCGCCGCCGCCCGCTGCATCAGCACGCCGTCGGGCAGCGTCGCCATCAGCGCGGCCTCGGCCGCCCGCACCTGCTCGACGGTGTGCGCGTGCCTCATGCCTCCACGCTAGCGGGGCCGGCGGTATGCGGGTCGTGTGCCTGAGACCACCCCAGGGGGTGGCGTGGGGCACACGACCCGTCAGGCTGTGGAGAGCGACCCGCACGAGCCTCGCGATCGGCGCAGAGTCGCCACATGGAGGAGTCGTTCGAGGATCTCGTGCACGAGCAGTCGGGCATGGTCGCGCGCCGCCAGCTCGTGTCGCACAAGGTCCCGTGGAACCAGGTGGACCACCAGGTCAGGGCGCGGCGCTGGGCGGTCAGGACGCCCCGGGTCCTCTCGACGACGACCGGTCCCCTCTCACGCGACCAGACCTTGTGGATGGCGGTCCTGCACGCAGGCCCGCGCAGCATGCTGGGAGGCCTGACCGCCGCCGAGCAGCACGGGCTCACCGGCTGGGAGCGCGAAGACGTCACGGTCCTGGTGGACGACGAGCTCGCCTTCGAGGACGTCCCGGGCGTCCACTTCTTCCGGTCGCGGCGACCCTTCGACCTCATGCGGAGCCCGAAGCCCGGCATCCCCCGGAGCAAGGTGGAGCCGGCGTTGCTGCTGTGGGCGGCGTACGACGCCGCCCCACGGGCGGCCCACGGGGTGCTGGCCGCCTCGGTCCAGCAGCGGCTGACCACTCCGGAGCGGCTGGTCGAGTGGGTCGACCAGCTTCGCCCGCTGCGTCGGGCAAGGCCGTTCAAGCGCACGCTCTCCGACATCGCGGCAGGGGCGCACTCAGCGTTCGAGCTCGACGTGCGGCGGATGTGTCGCCAGCACGGGATGCCCTTGCCGCGCCGCCAGGTGCGCCGGCTCGACCGCACCGGAAGACCCCGCTGGACCGACTGCGAGTGGGACCTGCCCGACGGTGCGGTCGTCGTCCTGGAGATCGACGGCGGGCTGCACCTCGACGCGACGCAGTGGCAGGCCGACCTTCGCCGCGCCCGACGCCTGACGACACCTCACCGCACCGTCGTGAGGTGCGCGGGTGCCGAGCTGCGCCTGGAGCCGGCGGAGGTCGCGCTCGACCTGATCGCCCTCGGAGTTCCGGGTCGTGTGCCTGAGAACACCCCAGGGGGTGGCGACAGGCACACGACCCGACTTCCCGGAACCTGACCCGCCCCGCAGGACGTCACGCCTCGAGGACGACGACGGCAGACGCGATGCCGGCGTCGTGGGAGAGCGAGAGGTGGACCGAGGTGGCGCCGAGCTCGCGGGCCCGGGCCTCGACGGTGCCGCGCAGGAGCAGGCGGGGCTGGCCGGAGTCCTCGGTGACCACCTCGGCGTCGTGCCAGGCCAGGCCGCCGGGGGCGCCGAGGGCCTTGGCGACGGCTTCCTTGGCGGCGAAGCGCGCGGCGAGCGAGGCCGGCTGCAGCGCGGCCTCCGCGGGCGTGAAGAGCCGCTCGCGCAGCCCCGGCGTGCGCACCAGCGACGCCAAGAAGCGCTCGAGGTCGACCACGTCGATACCGAGTCCCACGATCGCCACGCCCGCCGCCCCCGCCCTACTCGACCGTGACCGACTTGGCCAGGTTGCGCGGCTGGTCGACGTCGTGGCCCATCACCGTGGCCAGCTCGCACGCGAACAGCTGCAGCGGCACCACCGCGACCAGCGGCTGGAGCAGCACCGGCACCCGGGGCAGGCGCACCAGCTCGTCGGCGTACGCCGTGATCGACTCGTCGCCCTCCTCGGCCAGGCAGATCGTGTGGGCGCCGCGGGCCCGCACCTCCTGGATGCCGCTGATCATCTTGTCGTGCAGCTGGTCGCGCCCACGCGGAGGTACGACGCACAGCACCGGCATGCCGTCCTCGACCAGCGCGATCGGGCCGTGCTTGAGCTCGCCCGCCGCGAAGCCCTCGGCGTGTAGGTAGGCGAGCTCCTTGAGCTTGAGCGCCCCCTCGAGCGCGACGGGGTAGCCCGCGTGCCGGCCGAGGAAGAGCACCGACCGCGCGCCGACGTGGCGCCGCGCGAGCTCGTAGACGTGCTCGCGCTGCTCGAGCACCCGCTCGAGGTGACCGGGGATCGCCTCGAGCTGGTCGAGCACGTCGGCGATCTCCTCGCCGTACCGCGTCCCCTTCACCTGGGCGAGGTAGAGCGCGAGCAGGTAGCAGGCGACGAGCTGGGTCAGGAAGCCCTTGGTCGACGCCACCCCGATCTCCGGGCCGGCGTGCGTGTAGAGCACCGCGTCGGACTCGCGCGGGATCGTCGACCCGTTGGTGTTGCAGATCGCCAGCACCCACGAGCGCTGTGCCCGCGCGTGCCGGATCGCCTGCAGCGTGTCGGCGGTCTCCCCCGACTGGGAGATCGCCACGACGAGCGTGTACGGCGTCAGGATGGGGTCGCGGTACCGGAACTCCGAGGCGAGCTCGACCTCCACGGGGATCCGGCACCAGTGCTCGATCGCGTACTTCGCGACCATCCCGGCGTAGAACGAGGTGCCGCAGGCGACGATGATCACCTTGTCGATGTCGCGGAGGTCCTCGTCGGAGAGGCGGACCTCGTCGAGCTGCAGCTCGCCGTTGGGCGCGCGCCGCCCGAGCAGGGAGTCGGCTACCGCCCGCGGTTGCTCGTGGATCTCCTTGCGCATGAACCAGTCGTGGCCGTCCTTCTCTGCGGCCGAGAGGTCCCAGTCGACGTGGTAGCGGCGTCCCTCGACCGGCGTGCCGTCGAAGTCGGTGACGGCGACGCCCTTGCGGGTGATCGTGACGACCTGGTCCTGCCCGAGCTCGAGCGCCTCGCGGGTGTGCTCGATGAACGCCGCGACGTCCGAGCCGAGGAAGTTCTCTCCGTCGCCGATCCCCACCACGAGCGGGCTGTTGCGTCGCGCCGCGACCACCCGCGACGGGTCGAGCCCGTCGACGGCCACGAGCGTGAACGCCCCCTCCAGCCGCCGGCACGTCGCCTGCATCGCGGTGGTCAGGTCGCCGCCGGCCAGCAGCTCGAGCTCGAGCAGCCGGGCGGCGACCTCGGTGTCGGTGTCGGACAGCAGCTCGTGGCCGGAGTCCTCCAGCTCGGTGCGCAGCGCGGTGAAGTTCTCGATGATCCCGTTGTGCACCAGCGCCACCCGGCGGGTCGCGCCCAGGTGGGGGTGCGCGTTGGCGTTGGTCGGCGGACCGTGCGTGGCCCAGCGGGTGTGCCCGATGCCCGTGGTCGACTCGGGGAGCGGGTGGTCGGCCAGCTCCTTCTCGAGGTTCGCCAGCTTGCCGGCCTTCTTGGCCGTGGCCACCCGACCGCCGTCGACGAGTGCGATCCCTGCGGAGTCGTAGCCGCGGTACTCGAGACGCCGCAGCCCCTCGACCACCACGGACTGGGCCTGCCTGGGGCCGACGTATCCCACGATCCCGCACATGGCCGATGAGTCTATGCAGCCCCACCCCTGCCCGGTCCGCCCCACCGGGTCCACGGCGGGACTGCAAGAATGCCCGCCATGTCCCAGCGTGCCGGGGCCGGCAACGGCGGCGACGACAACGTTCGTGAGGCGTCGCCGTACGTCGAGCTCGAGCGCGACGCCTGGGCCTCCCTCGCCGAGACGACCGAGGCGCCGCTGAGCCCCGGCGAGATCACCTCGCTCCGCGGGCTCGGCGACGCGCTCGACCTGCACGAGGTCCAGGAGGTCTACCTCCCGGTCTCGCGCCTGCTCAGCCTGTACGTCGCGAGCGCCCGGGCACTGCACCACCAGCAGGAGCAGTTTCTCGGCCGCCCGCAGCCGCCGCACACGCCGTTCGTGATCGGCCTCGCGGGCTCGGTGGCTGTCGGCAAGTCGACCACGGCGCGCGTGCTCCAGCAGATGCTGGCGCACTGGCCCGAGCACCCCCACGTCGCGCTGGTCACCACCGACGGCTTCCTCTACCCCAACGCCGAGCTCGAGCGCCGGGGCCTGCTTCAGCGCAAGGGCTTCCCGGAGTCCTACGACCGCCGCGCCCTGCTGCGCTTTGTGGTCGACATCAAGTCCGGCAAGGAGGAGGTGCTGGCCCCGGTCTACTCACACCTCGTGTACGACGTCGTCCCCGACGAGCACGTCGCGGTGCGACACCCCGACATCCTCATCGTCGAGGGGCTCAACGTGCTCCAGCCCGCCCGCGTCAGGGCTGACGGCCGCGCCGGGCTCACCCTGAGCGACTTCTTCGACTTCAGCGTGTACGTCGACGCCCGCACCTCCGACATCCGGCGCTGGTACGTCGAGCGCTTCCTGCGCCTGCGCGAGACGGCGTTCCGCGACCCCGAGTCCTACTTCGCCAAGTACGCCGGCCTGAGCGCGGACCAGGCCGTCGCCGAGGCCGAGCGGATCTGGGACACCATCAACGGCCCCAACCTCGTGCAGAACGTGCTGCCCACCCGCTCGAGGGCCAGCCTGGTGCTGCGCAAGGACCGCGACCACTCCGTGCGCTACGTCCGCCTCCGCAAGCTCTGAGCCGGCTCACTCGTCGGAGAGCCGGATCTCCACCATCAGCTCGTCGGCGAGCCCCTCCAGCAGGTCGCGCAACGAGTCGGTGCCCAGGTCGGGGTCGGCCCGCAGCACCGCCTGCGCCGCGAAGAGCGTGCCGCCCGCCATCGGGGCCTCACGCACCTCGGTGACGAACTCCTCGATGCTGATCCCGCGGCCGGCCAGCGCGGCGGAGATCTCCGCCACGATGCCCGGGTGGTCGGCGCCGAGCAGGTCGAGGTGGAGCTGCACCGAGGGCGGCTCCGCCACCTCGTCGACGCGCTGGAGCACCATCTGCAGTCCGTCGCCTCCGAGCGCCAGCAGGTCGGCGGCCAGCGCGTCGACCCGGTCGTCGGGCACCGAGACCTGCACGATGCCGGCGCACCGGCCGGCCAGCCGTGACAGCTGGCTGCGCTCCCAGCTCGCGCCGTGCGCGCTGACCGGCTCCGAGACGGCCTGCAGCAGGCCGGGGCGGTCGTCACCGATCATCGTGATCACGAACGTGGCCATCCCCGCAGGCTAGGGCACGTGGCTAGGCCCCGACGAGACCCTTCTGGAACTCACCCAGCCGCTCGACCGCGCGGAACCCGAGCCGCTCGTTCACCGACACCATGTGGGTGTTGATCTCGGCGTTCCACGTGCGCAGCCGCGTCGCGCGCTCCTCGTCGTGGCGCACGGTGTCCTGGTAGAAGCGCAGGTTCACCGCCTTGACGGCGAGCCCCAGCCGGTGCCCGCGGTGCTCGGGCCGCACCAGGGTGCCCCACTGGAAGGCGTTGCCCGGTTCGTGCCGGGTGACCGCCAGGTTGGAGTAGGCCACCGGCCAGCCGTCGGCGTCCAGCGCGACGGTGTTGTACGTCGTGCGTCCCTGCGCCGCGACGAGCGCCTCGTGCCGCCGCATCTCCTCGACGCCCGCCGACTCGCGCTGGCGCTCCATCTCCCCGGTCGGCGCCTCGATCATCAGGTCCGCGAGCAGGTCGGCCCAGCCCACCGCCAGCTCGTCCGGCACCCGTCCCGCCCACGACCGCAGGGTGTACGCCGCGTGGTGCGGCGCCGCCTCGGCAGCGAGCGCGTCGAGCACGGCGTCGTCGACCGGCAGGTCGAGCGTGCGCATCACGTCGCCGATGCCGAACTTGTAGCCGCAGGAGCGCAGGAACTCGCCCGCCGGGGTGCCGGTGCCGTCCGCTGGCGCGTCGTACGGCCAGGCCGCCTCGGCGTTGGCCACCGTGCGGCCGTGGCCGCGCGCGACCTCCTCGAGGTGGGCCAGCATCCGGGTGCCGTGCCCGCGGCGCCGGTGGTCGGGGTGCGCGTACACCGCGAGGTCGGCGTGGTGGGTGCTGTGCCGCAGCGGCATCCCGACCTGCCCGGAGACCACGACCGTGCGGCCGTCCTGGATCCCCGCGAAGACCAGCCGGGTCACGTCGGTCTGCTCGGCGAGCTCCGCTTCCACCTCGGGCAGCTGCCAGGGGGTGGCGTTCTCCTCACGCCCGAAGGTGTCGGCAGCCACCACGGTCGCGTGCCAGGCCGCCAGCGCCGCCCGGTTGGCCGGATCGATCTGCTCGATGTCGACCGTCGTTCCCGCACTCATCCTCAGATCCTCTTCTGCACGTCGAGGCACCGCTCCACCGAGCGGTACCCCAGCTTCTGGTTCACGGCGTTCATCGGCGCGTTCATCCCGGCGTTGCTGGTCTCGACCCAGTGGCAACCGGGCTCCAGCTCCAGCAGGCGCCGGTGGCTCGCCAGCTTGACCGCGAGCCCGAGGCGGTGGCCCCGGTGCTCGGGGAGCACCATCGTCGCGCCGACCGAGGCGTGGCGCGGGTCGGGCCGGTGCAGCCGCAGGTCGGTGAAGCCGCACAGGTGCCCGTCGGGAGCGACGGCAGCCGCCACGACCTGCAGCCGGCCGGCCGCGGCGGCCCGCTCCTCCCCCTCGCGCAGCCGCGCCTCGTCCCAGCGCGCCGGCCGCAGGTCGAGCTCGCCCAGGGGGATCTCGCCGAGCAGCCGGTCGAGCAGCGCGCAGAAGTCGTCGACCCGGACGTCCGGGGTGCGGTCCTCCCACACCTCGACCCGGTAGCCGTCGATCACCGCGGCGACCTCGTCGTCGAGCGGTCCCCAGCCCGGGGCCGAGGCCGGCAGGTCCAGGGCCTTGACCAGCTCGCCGCTGGCGAGGACGTAGCCGTGCCGGGCGGCGAACCCCGACCCGAGGCTGTCGGCCTCCATCGGGGCGTAGACGCTGGAGATCAGCGTGTCCCGCCCGTCGGCGCGCGCCCGGTCCTCGCACGCCGCCAGCAGCGCCGACCCGGTGCCGCGCCGCCGGTGGTCGGGGTGCACCCACACGTCGACCTCGCCGAGGTGGGTGTTGTCCATCCGGAACAGCACCAGCATCGCCGCGCCCACGACCTCGCCGTCGACCTCGGCCACGAGGAGGTCGAGGCGGAGGTCGGTGCGCGCCTGCGGCAGCGCCACCCGCGAGACCTCCCACACCGGCCACGAGTCGAGCGGACGGTCGGCGGTGGCGGCCCGGCCGACCTCCCACCAGGCGCGCAGCAGCCCCTCGTCGCTCGGGTCGACGACGCGGGTGGTCGCGCGGACAGGCGTGGGCACGACCGGGGACGCTACGTCCTCGCCCGCACCCCGGCCCACCGGTTTTCCCGCCGAACCGTCACCCAGATCAGCCGAACCGTCACTCAGATCAGTCGAACCGTCAATGGGAGCGGGACCTGGCCGCCCGAACTGACGGCTCGATGGATCTGAGTGACGGTTCGGCCGGTCTAGCGCGCCAGCTGCTGGCGTACGACGACGGCGAGGCGGTCGGCGATCGCGCCGGCCCGCTCGGCGGACTCGGCCTCGACCATCACCCGCACCATCTCCTCGGTGCCGGAGGGACGCAGCAGGATCCGGCCGGTGTCGCCGAGCTCGGCCTCCTCCTCGGCCAGGGCCGCGGCGAGCACGGCGTCGTCGTCGGCGCGCGACTTGTCGACGCCGGTGACGTTGACGAGGACCTGCGGCAGCCGCGTCATCACGCCCGCGAGGTCGCGGAGGCTCTGGCCGGTGGTGGCCATCCGCTCGAGCAGGTGGAGCGCGGTCAGGATGCCGTCGCCGGTGGTCGCGTGGTCGGTCATGATCACGTGGCCCGACTGCTCGCCGCCGAGGGAGTAGCCCGAGACCCGCATCGCCTCGAGCACGTAGCGGTCACCGACCTTGGTCTGCCGTACGCCGACACCCTCGGCGCGCATCGCCTGCACGAAGCCAAGGTTGCTCATCACGGTGGCCACGACGGTGTCCTTGGCGAGCCGGCCGCGGTCGCGCAGGCCCAGCGCCAGCACGGCGAGGATCTGGTCGCCGTCCACGACCTCGCCGGTGTGGTCGACGGCCAGGCAGCGGTCGGCGTCGCCGTCGAGGGCGAAACCGACGTCGGCCTCGTCCTTGAGCACGGCCGCACGCAGCGACTCGAGGTGGGTCGACCCGCAGCCGTCGTTGATGTTGAGGCCGTCGGGCATCGCGTGGATCGCGGTGACGTCGGCGCCCGCGTCCTTGAGGGCCTGCGGGCCGACGTCGGAGGCGGCACCCTGGGCGCAGTCGAGGACGACGCGCAGCCCGACGAGCGGGTGGTCGATGGTGCGCACGAGGTGGGCGGCGTACTCCGCCACGGCGGTCGGGTGGTCCTCGACGCGGCCGACGGCGGAGCCGGTGGGCCGCTCCCACGGCTCGTGCAGCCGCTCCTCGATCGCGATCTCGGCCGCGTCGTCGAGCTTGTGGCCGCCGCGCGCCAGGAACTTGATCCCGTTGTCGGGCATCGGGTTGTGCGACGCGGAGATCATCACGCCGAGGTCGGCGCCGAGGCGGTCGGTCAGGAAGGCGACGCCGGGCGTCGGCAGCACGCCGAGGCGCAGCACGTCCACACCGGCCGACGCGAGGCCCGCGACGACGGCGGCCTCGAGGAAGTGCCCGGAGATCCGGGTGTCCCGTCCGACGACGGCCACCGGACGGTGCCCCGCGAACTCGCCACGGTCGGCGAGCACGCGGGCAGCGGCGACGGAGAGGTCCAGAGCCAGGTCTGCGGTCAGCTGACCGTTCGCCAGGCCCCGGACCCCGTCCGTGCCGAAGAGACGTCCCACAGGGGAGGCGTCGATCAGCGCTTCGAGAACTGGGGCGCCTTGCGGGCCTTCTTCAGACCGGCCTTCTTGCGCTCGATGACGCGGGCGTCACGGGTGAGCAGGCCGGCGGACTTCAGCGCCGCACGGTTGGCGTCGATGTCCACCGCGTTGAGCGCGCGGGCGACGCCGAGGCGCAGCGCACCGGCCTGGCCGGTGATGCCGCCGCCGTGGATGCGGGCGATGACGTCGAAGCGGCCCTCGAGCTGGGTGGTCACGAAGGGCTCGTTGACGACCTGCTGGTGCAGCTTGTTCGGGAAGTAGGAGTCCAGCGTGCGACCGTTGACGGTCCACTTGCCGGTGCCCGGCACGATGCGCACGCGGGCCACGGCCTCCTTGCGACGGCCGGTGGCCGCCGCGGGGGCGATGGTGGCGGCGCGCAGCGGCGCGTCGGCCGACGGGGCGGACTCGGAGCTGTAGGCGATGCCCTGCTCGTTGGTCTCGTAGGTCTCCTCGGCGTCGGTAGCGGCGCCGGTGGTCTCGTTGGTGGTCTCAGCCACGGTGTTCCTCACTCGTCCTTCGGTGCCGGTTACTGGGAGACCTGGGAGATCTCGAACGGGGTGGCCTGCTGGGCCTGGTGCGGGTGGTGCGGACCCGAGTAGACCTTCAGCTTCTTGATGATCTGCCGGCCCAGCTTGTTCTTGGGGAGCATGCCCCACACGGCCTTCTCGATCGCCTTGCGCGCGTCCTTCTCGAGGAGCTCGCCGATCGGGGTGGCCGAGAGGCCGCCCGGGTAACCGGAGTGGCGGTAGGCCATCTTGGTGGTCTTCTTGGTGCCGGACAGGGCGACCTTCTCCGCGTTCACGATGATCACGAAGTCACCGGTGTCCATGTGCGGGGCAAAGATCGGCTTGTGCTTGCCCCGGAGGAGGTTGGCGGTCTGCACCGCGAGGCGACCGAGGACCACGTCGGTCGCGTCGATCACGTGCCAGTCACGCTGGATGTCGCCCGGCTTCGGGCTGTACGTACGCACGGCTGTGTCGTCTCTCTTCGTTCGTCGGTCCCGACCGGGCGATCCCCGGCGGGTGGTGGAGCAGCGACTTCTGACGAACACGGCCCGGCCCACCGGCGTACGCCGGTCTCCGGGGCTGCACCCCGACCCACAGCACAGGTCGGGACGCGGCAGGAGTCGCGACCGGCAAGTCTAGGTGGGGGCGTCTCCGCAGGTCAAAACGGTGCCCGCGCACCCCGCGTCCGCCCCTCGGCAGGCGGATTGGCCCCTCGCTGGCGCACGGGGCTAGGGTCGGTCGGGTGACCGATTCTCTCACCGTACGCGACAACCGCACCGGTCAGGAGTACGACGTCCCGATCCTCGACGGCACCATCAAGGCCGCGGACCTGGGCGCCATCAGGACCGCCGACGACCAGCCCGGACTGGCGGTCTACGACCCCGGTTTCGTCAACACCGCCTCGTGCCGCAGCGCCGTGACCTACATCGACGGCGAGAAGGGGATCCTCGAGTACCGGGGCTACCCCATCGAGCAGCTGGCCGAGAAGTCCAATTTCCTCGAGGTCGCCTACCTGCTGATCCACGGCTCGCTGCCGACCCGTGACGAGTACGAGTCGTGGGTGCACGAGATCACCTTCCACACGTTCGTCCACGAGAACGTGAAGGAGTTCATGCAGGGGTTCCGCTACGACGCGCACCCCATGGGCATGCTGATGGCCTCGGTGGGCGCGCTGTCGACGTTCTACCCCGACGCCCGCAACATCTCCGACGCCGGCAACCGCCACATGCAGATCGTGCGGATGATCGCGAAGATGCCGACCCTCGGCGCCTGGTCCTACCGCCACGCGCAGGGCAAGCCGTTCGTCTACCCCGACAACGACCTCGGCTACACCGCGAACTTCCTCTCGATGCTGTTCAAGATGAGCGAGCGCAAGTTCGAGGCCGACGAGCGTCTGGTGCGCGCCCTCGACGTCCTGTTCATCCTGCACGCCGACCACGAGCAGAACTGCTCCACCAACGCGGTGCGCTCGGTCGGCTCCTCGCACCGGGCGCGGGTGGGACGACCTGGGCCTCGAGCGGATCAACCTGCTGCTCGCCGGCGTCGGCAACGAGGTGGCCGCGATGCCCTCGCTGCACGCCGGCATCGCCTGCCTGGTCGCGCTGTACGGCGTGCAGCGGCTGCGCTCGCCGTGGCGGTGGCTGCTGCTCGCCTACCCGCTGCTCATGGGGCTGGCGCTGGTCTACGACGGCGAGCACTACGTGGTCGACGTCGTGTGCGGCTACGCGCTGGCCGGCGCGGTGCTGGTGGTGTGCTCGGCGTGGGAGCGGGCCCGCGCGCAGCGCCCGGCGCCGCCCGGGGTCAGCTCCAGCTGACGCCGTCGACCGCGGGGCCGACCACGTCCGCGGCCTGCTCGAGGCTCGAGGCGTCGAGCTCGACACCCACCAGCGCGCTGCGGGCGTCGTCGACGAGCACGACGTAGACCAGGCGTCGCAGGGTGTCGTCCTTGCCGCAGTCGAAGACCAGGTGCGGGTCACCGAGCACGTCGCTGTCGTCGAGGCGCTCGCAGATCACGTGCCGCCGGTTGAGCAGCTCGGTCTCGGTGATCGCCGCCTGCTCGGCGCCCGCGGGCTCGTCGTACACGCTGACGCGGAGGCGTTCGCCCTGCGGGCCGCTGGCGGCGACCACGACCTTCCCGGCCTCGCCCGCGGCCTCCTCGGACCAGCCGCCGGGCAGCGCGACCGAGAGCGCCCGGTCGCGGGCGGTGAGCGTGGTCGCGGGGGGCGTCGGCGCGGCGGAGTCCGAGCCGTCCGTGTCGTCCGTGTCGTCACCACCGCACCCGGTCAGGCCGGCGACCAGAGCGGCCACCAGGGCGGCGGAGGCGGCCCGCCCGGCCGCGCGGCGACGGCTCACTGCTCGGTGGACTTCGCCCAGAGGTTGATCCCTGCGTCGACGGCGTCGGCGTCGATCGCGGCGAGCTCCTCGTCGGTGAACGCGGGGCCGCCGATCGCGTCGAGGTTGGTGTCGAGCTGCTCGACCGAGGAGGCGCCGATGACCGCGGAGGTGACCCGCGGGTCGCGCAGCGCCCACTGCAGAGCCATCTGCGCGAGCTTCTGCCCGCGCCCGGCCGCGATCTCGTGGAGCCGCCGGACGTGGCCCAGCGTCTGGCCGAGGTGGTCACCGGGGATCGTGGAGTCGCTGCGCGCGGCCCGCGAGTCGGCCGGGACGCCGTCGAGGTAGCGGTCGGTGAGCAGGCCCTGCGCCAGCGCCGAGAACACGATGCAGCCCATGCCCTGCTGCTCGAGCTCGTCGAGGAGGTCCTCCTCGATCCAGCGGTTGAGCAGCGAGTAGGACGGCTGGTGGATGAGCAGCGGGGTCCCGAGGTCGCGGGCGATCGCGGCGGCCTCCCGGGTCTTCTCTGCGGAGTACGACGAGATCCCGACGTAGAGCGCCTTGCCCTGGCGCACCGCGTGGTCGAGCGCCGCCATCGTCTCCTCGACCGGCGTCTCGGGGTCGAAGCGGTGGCTGTAGAAGATGTCGACGTACTCCAGCCCCATCCGCGTCAGCGACTGGTCGAGCGAGGCGAGCACGTACTTGCGCGACCCGCCGCCCTGCCCGTAGGGCCCGGGCCACATGTCGTAGCCGGCCTTGGTCGAGATCACGAGCTCGTCGCGGTAGGGCTTGAAGTCGTCGGCGAGGTAGCGGCCGAAGTTCTCCTCCGCACGGCCGTAGGGCGGGCCGTAGTTGTTCGCGAGATCGAAGTGCGTCACGCCCCGGTCGAAGGCGCGGCGCAGGATCGCGCGCTGGGTCTCCTCGGGGCGGTCGTCGCCGAAGTTCTGCCACAGCCCCAGCGAGAGCACGGGCAGCCGGAGCCCGGAGCGTCCGGTGAGGCGGTACTGCATGCCGGCGTCGGTCTCCCCCAGGTACGCGGCGTAGCGGTCGGGTGCGGCGTCGTACGTCATGTCGCCCATCTTGCCGGTCGGCCGGTGGTCACGACCGGCGACCCCGGTGCGCCACGACCACCCGCGCCGGCCGCAGGCGCAGGCCGTGCTCGCGCAGGGTGCCCGCGACCAGGCGGTCGCGCGACCGCAGCAGGCCGAGGAGCAGGTGGCCCGACGTCACGCCGCGGTCGCTGTGCACCGACTCCGCCAGTGCGGCCACGCAGACCTCCTGCGCACCGCGGCTCAGCACCCGTCCCTGCCAGTCGGCCTCCGCGTCGTACGGCGGGTTGAGGACGGTCATGACGGTCGCGACGTCGATGCCGAGCTCGTGGAGCGACTCGACGTCGAAGGCGCGGGTGGCCGCGAGCCGCTTGTGCTCCAGGGTCGTGAGGACGTCGGTGGCGGCCACCCCGAGCTCGGCCAGCACCTCGCGCACCGCGACGTCGTCGAGCACCGCCCGCAGCAGGTGCTCGGGCCGGACCTCCCGTCGGTCACTCACGGCTCCATCATGACGCCGGCGTGGAGACCCCGCGCCGACGCGTCTCCAGCACGCGGAACCCCTTGGCGCTGGCCAGCCGCGTGGTGGGCCAGCCCTGCTCGCCGAGCCAGCGCTGGAGCGAGTCGGCGCCGAGGTTCTTGCCGACGACCATGACCGCCCGGCCGTCCGGGGCCAGACGTGGGAGCCAGGTCAGCAGGAGCCCGTGGAGGGCCTCCTTGCCGATCCGGATCGGCGGGTTCGACCAGATCTCGTCGTACGTCGCGCCGGGCTCGACGCCGTCGGGCGTCACGGCGGTGAAGCGGTCGGTGAGCCCGAGCGCGGCGGCGTTCTCGTTGGCGAGGAGGACCGCGCGCTCGTTGACGTCCACGGCGGTGACCACCGAGCCGGTGGCCGCCAGGGCGAGGCCGATCACGCCGTAACCGCAGCCCAGGTCGAGCACCCGGCCCGAGCGCGGCGGCTCGGTCTCGCGGAAGAGCACCGCCGTGCCGACGTCGAGGCGGCCCTGGGCGAACACGCCGGAGCCGGAGACCAGGTCGAGCTCGAGCCCCCAGACCGACGCGTGCACCGGAGCCCTCCGGAACGGCACCGACGGGTCGGCGGTGAAGTAGTGGTCATCCATCGACCGCTCCATCCACGTCGGCGGCCTCGCGGCGTGCGCGGGTCTGCCCGGCCCGCTCGGCCAGGCCCGCGTCGTCGGGGTAGCCGACCTCCTCGAGCGTGAGCCCGTGGGCGTGCACGACCGTGACGGCCGGGTCGCGCACGGCCGCCACCAGCACCTCGCCGGCCCACGAGGGAGGGCGACGCCCCTCCCCCACGGCCACCAGGCAGCCGACGAGCGCCCGCACCATGCTGTGGCAGAAGGCGTCGGCGCGCACCGTGCCCACGAGCACGCCGGTGGCGTCGCGCTCCCAGGTCAGAGCCTCGAGGGTCCGGATCGAGGTGGCGCCCTCACGCGCCTTGCAGAACGCCGCGAAGTCGTGCCGACCGACCAGCAGCGCCGCGGCCTCGTTCATCGCCGTCTCGTCGAGCGGGCGACCCCAGGCCAGCACCTGGTGACGGGTCAGCGGGTCGAGGGCGTCGGCGCGGTCCGCGATCCGGTAGGCGTAGCGCCGCCACAGCGCGGAGAACCGGGCGTCGAACCCGGGTGCGGCCCCAGCCACCCGTCGTACGCGCACGTCGGCGGGGAGGATGCCGTTGAGCCGCCGCACCAGCGCGACCGGCGGCGCGTCGCCCGAGCGTCCGGCCGCGGCGGCCAGGTCGTCCTCGGCGACGTCGAGGTGCACCACCTGCCCGCGGGCGTGGACTCCGGTGTCGGTGCGCCCGGCGCACACGACGGGCGCCTCCGCGACCCGCAGCGCGGTGGCCAGCGCCGCCTCGAGCGTCCCCTGCACCGTGCGCAGGCCGGGCTGGACGGCCCAACCGTGGAAGTCGGTGCCGTCGTAGGCGAGGTCGATGCGCAGCCGCACAGCGGATCATCCTGCCAGCGGCGGGGCCCGGCTGGACGCCGTGCCTACGATCGGTGCGTGACACCGACGCTCGTGCTGGTCTCCGAGCACCACTCCGACACCCTGCGGGAGGAGTTCGGGCGCTACGCGCGCGACTACGAGCTCCGCACCGCGCGCTCCAGCGCCGAGGCGATCGAGGTCGCCGAGGCGGTGCTCGCCGACGGCGGAACCATCGCGCTCTTCGTCACCGACTCGCGGCTGCCCGACCAGCCGGTGCTGGCGGCGTTCCACGAGTGGCGCCGCCTCGTGCCGACCGCGCGCCGGGTGATCGCCGCGCACTGGGAGCACTTCATCACCGACGCCCCCGGCCTGCGGGTCGGCATGGCCACGGGCAAGTACGACGCCTACCTGCTGATGCCGCGCGGCGTGCGAGACGAGGAGTTCCACAACGCGATCACCGACCTGCTCTCCGACTGGGGGTCGACGGCCGTCGACCCCGAGGTGGTCGCGGTCAAGATCGTGTCGCCGGCGCAGGACGCGCTGACGCTCGGCATCCGCGACTACCTCGACCGGATGGGGATGCCGAGCCGCGTCTACGACCCCGACAGCGAGGGCGGGCGGTTCGTGCGCGAGCTGCTGCCGGACGACGTGTCCTACCCGCTCGTCTACGCGCTCAACCGCCCGCCCATCGAGGCCCGGACGGTGCGCGACGTCGCGGTCGCGATCTACGGAGCGCCCGAGGACTTCAGCATCGACCAGGTCGTGGACGTCGCCGTGGTGGGCGGTGGGCCGGCCGGTCTCGCCACCGCGGTGTACGCCGCGTCGGAGGGCTTGTCGGTCGTGGTGCTGGAGGCCGAGGCGATCGGTGGCCAGGCGGGCACCTCGTCGATGATCCGCAACTACCTCGGCTTCCCGCGCGGCATCTCGGGCATGCGGCTGGCGCAGCGGGCGCGCAACCAGGCGCTGCGGTTCGGCACACAGTTCCTCACCGGCTGGGAGGTGACCTCGCTCGAGCCCGGGCGCGACGGCGCCCCGCACGTCGTACGGACCGAGGGCGGGGCCGTGGCCGCCCGCTCGGTCGTGGTGTCCACGGGCGTCGCCTACCGCAAGCTGCGGGTCGACCCGCTCGAGGCGCTGGTGGGCACCGGCGTCCACTACGGCGCGGCGATGACCGCCGCGCGCGAGATGGAGGGCGCCGACGTCTACGTCGTGGGGGGCGGCAACTCCGCCGGCCAGGCGGCGGTGCACCTCGCGCGGTTCGCCCGCTCGGTGACGATCCTGGTGCGCCGGCCGAGCCTCGCCGAGACCATGTCGCAGTACCTGATCGGCGAGATCGACCACAACCCCCGCATCGAGGTGCGCACCTGCACCGAGGTCGTCGACGGCGGCGGCGAGGGCCGGCTGGAGTGGCTCTGCCTCGAGGACACCCGCTCCGGCGAGCGCGAGCGGGTGGACGCGCAGGGACTCTTCCTGCTGCTCGGCGCCGAGCCCCACTGCGACTGGCTCCCGCCCGACGTCGCCCGCGACGGGCGCGGCTTCGTGCTCACCGGCCGCGACGTCCCCCGCGACCAGTGGCGCGACGGCCTGCCCCCCGACAACCTCGCCACCACCCTCCCCGGCGTCTTCGCCGCCGGCGACATCCGCTCCGGCTCGATGAAGCGGGTGGCCTCCGCCGCCGGCGAGGGCGCCAGCGTCGTCCCCCTCGTGCACGCCTGGCTGGCCCCCGAGGCAGACGGGGCCTGACGGGTAGTCCCCGACGAGATGGCCCCCCACTGGCGAGTAAGGGGGCCGAATTGTCGGGGACTACCGGCTCAGGCGCGCTCGAGCTCGTGGCGGTACGGCGGGTCGGCGCCGGGCCGCGAGACGGTCACGGCAGCCGCGCGGACGGCGCGGGCGAGCACCTCGGCAACGACGTCGCGGGAGATGTCGGCCAGGGCACCGCGTCGGTCGCCGCCGAGCAGGTCGCGCTCCCACAGCCCGTCCACCAGGGCCGCGCCGAAGGTGTCGCCGGCGCCGATCGTGTCGGCCACGACCACCGGCTCGGTCGCGGCCTCCACGACGAGGTCGCGGCCGAACCACGTCGCTCCGCCGGCCCCGCGGGTGACCACGACGGCCGACGGGCCGAGGTCGAGCAGCGCCGTCGCCGCGGTGGCGTGGTCACGGTCGGGCCAGAAGGCCTCGAGGTCCTCGTCGGAGGCCTTGACCACGTCGGCGAGCGCGACGACGCGCTCCACCACCGCCACCACCCCGGCCCCCGTGCCCGTGATCGCCGGTCGGGCGTTGATGTCGTAGGTGATCGTCGCGTCCTCGTGCAGCCGCTCCACCAGCATCAGCACGTCGTCGCACCCCGGCTCGATCACCGCGCCGAGCGAGCAGACGTGCACCGCCAGGGGCGGCTCGGGCTCCTCGACCAGCGGGCCGAGCCGCCACTCGAGGTCGAAGGTGTAGCGCGCGGCACCGTCGGCGCCGATCGTGGCGAGCGCGGTCGAGGTGCGGTCGACCACCAGCGGGTCGGTCGCGAACGACACCCCCGCGCGCTCCATGTGCTCGCGCAGCAGCGCCCCGTGCTCGTCGTCGCTGAAGCTCGTCGCGAACCGCACCGGGCGCCCCAGCCGCGCCAGCGCGACGGCCACGTTCGCGGCGCTGCCGCCGGCGTACTCCCGCGTCGAGCCGTCCGCCGTCCGCACCACGTCGACCAGCGACTCCCCGACCACCAGCACATCTCGGTCCACGACACGTGACTACCACAGGTAGTCTCCGGCCGTGGAGGTCCACCCCCTCGACCCGAGCTCCGACCAGCCGCCCTACGAGCAGCTGCGCCGGCAGATCGCGTCCCGCGCGTCGTCCGGCGGCGACCTCGCGCCGGGCACCCGTCTCCCGACGGTCCGCGGGCTCGCGGCCGAGCTCGGCCTCGCGGTCAACACCGTCGCCAAGTCCTACCGCGCGCTCGAGCACGACGGCGTGATCGTGACCCGCGGTCGCGGGGGCACGTTCGTCGCCTCGGCCCCCGAGGCCGGCAGCGCGGACGCCGAGCAGGCCGCCGCGGCGTACGCCGCCACCGCCCGCCGGCTCGGTCTCGGGCTCGACGACGCGACCCGGCTGCTCGAGCGCTCCTGGTGACCCGGCGCTCGCTGGTCCCGCTCGCCGTGACCGCGGGTGTCGCCGCGGCCTCCACGCTGCTGCTGGTGCTCGCGGTCCGCGGGGGCTGGCTCGGTGCCGACGTCGGCCGCGGCGCGACGTTCTGCGAGGCCGCCCGCGCCGGCCGGGTGCGCCAGCCGGGCAACACGTTCTCCAACGCCGGCTTCGTCGTCGCCGGCCTCGCGGTCGCCTGGCGCGCCGGCCGCCCCGACCTGCTCGGCGACGTCCTGCCCCGGCGTCCCGGCACGGCAACAGCGTGGGCCTGCGTCGTGGTGCTGCTCGGGCCGGCCAGCGCGGCCATGCACGCGACCCAGTCCGCGCGCGGCGGCGACCTCGACCTGTTCAGCATGTACCTGACGAGCTCGTTCGCCGCTGCGTACGCCCTGACCCGCTGGTGGGACCGTGACCGGGTCTTCGCCGCCCAGCTGTTCTCGTTGCTCGTCGCGGCCTGCGTGCTCGTCGGCAGCGTCGGCGGCGACGACGTGCCTGTCGTGCGGTACGCCGGGAACGTCGCCTTCGCCGTCCTCCTGGTGACGACCGTGGTGCTCGAGGTGCGGCTGCACCGGCGCGGCCCCACCCGCACCGACCTGCGCTGGGGTGCCGCCGCCCTCGGCTCGATGGTGGTCGCCTTCGTGGTCTGGAACCTCGGCCAGCACGGCCTGTGCGACCCCGGCTCGCTGGTGCAGGCGCACGGCGTCTGGCACCTGCTCGGCGCCCTCGCCGCCTGGCTGCTGTTCCGGCTGTGGGCCTCGGAGGTGGAGCCCGCCGCTACGGTGGCGACGTGAGCTGGCTCGTCCTCGGCGACGTCCTCCTGGCGCTCGGCACGGCCGACGAGGGCGGCTCGTGACCCGGTACGTCGTGCTCGGCGCCGGGGCCGTCGGTGGTGTCGTCGGCGCCCGGCTCGAGCTCGCCGGCTTCGACGTGTCGCTGGTCGCGCGCGGCGAGCACCTCGCCCGCCTGCGCGCAGACGGCCTCACCCTCGAGACCCCCGTCGGCACCGAGGTGCTCGAGGTGCACGTGGCTGCCCGCCCGGGCGACCTGGCCTGGGCGGGGTCGACGGTCGTCCTGCTCGCCGTGAAGTCGCAGCAGACGGCGGCCGCCCTGGACGACCTGGCCGCCCACGCTCCGCCGGAGACCCCGGTGGTCTGCCTCCAGAACGGCGTCGCCAACGAGGCCGCGGTGCTGCGTCGCTTCGAGAACACCTACGGCATCTGCGTGATGCTCCCCTCGGGGCACCTCGCCCCCGGCCGGGTCGTCCAGCGCTGCCACCCGGTGCCGGGCATCCTCGACGTCGGCCGCTACCCCGGCGGCGTCGACGACACCTGCGAGCAGGTGTCCGAGGACCTGCGCCGCGCCGGCTTCGCGTCGGTGCCGCGGCCCGACATCATGGCCTGGAAGCACCGCAAGCTGCTGATGAACCTCGGCAACGCCGTCCAGGCCACCTTCGCCCCGGGTGACGCGACCGACCGCCTGCTGGAGCTGGTCCGCGACGAGGGCGAGGCGGTGCTCGCGGCTGCCGGCATCCCCGTGGTGAGCGTCGAGCAGGACCGCGAGCGCCGGGGCGACCTCCTGCAGTCCGGCGAGCGACACCCCGACATCCGGGGCGGCTCCACCTGGCAGAGCGTCGCCCGCGGCACCGGTGACGTCGAGACCGACTACCTCACCGGCGAGGTCGTGCTGCTCGGCCGCCTGAACGGCGTACCGACCCCCGCCAACGTCGCGGTCCAGGAGGCCACCCGCCGCCTCGTCGCCGCCCGCGGGCCGGTCGCCAGCCTCGACGCCGCCGAGGTGCTGGCGACCCTCTGACCCGGGCTACCGCGCGGTGGAGCGGAAGTGGAACGTCGCGTCGGAGGCGTCCGCGGGAACCGGCCAGCGGCTGGTCACGACCTTGGCGCGGGTGTAGAACGACACCCCCTCGGGGCCATGCACGTGCTTGTCGCCGAAGAGCGAGTCCTTCCAGCCCCCGAACGAGTAGAAGGCCATCGGCACCGGCACCGGCACGTTGATCCCGATCATCCCGACCTTGACCCCGCGCTGGAACCGCCGGGCGGCCTCGCCGCTGTTGGTGAAGATGGCGGTGCCGTTGCCGTAGGGGTTGGCGTTGATGAACGCGATCGCCTCGTCCACGGTGTCGGCGCGGACCACCGACAGCACGGGCCCGAAGATCTCCTCGCGGTAGACGTCCATCTCGGAGGTCACCCGGTCGACGACGGTCGGACCCACGAAGAAGCCGCCCTCGTGGCCCGGGACGACGTACCCCCGGCCGTCGACCCTCACCTGGGCGCCCTGCTGCTCACCGGCGGTCACGATCGACTCGATCCGCTCCTGCGCGGCGCGGGTGACCACCGGGCCCATCTCGCTCGCGGCGTCGCGCCCGGGGCCGACCCGGACCGCGCGGGCGAGGTCGGAGACCGCCTCGACCACCGCGTCGCCCGCGCCACCCACGGCGACCGCGGCCGAGATGGCCATGCAGCGCTCGCCCGCCGAGCCGAAGGCCGCGGCCGAGAGGTGCTCGGCGGCGAAGCCGATGTCGGCGTCGGGCAGCACGATCGCGTGGTTCTTCGCCCCGCCGAGCGCCTGCACCCGCTTGCCGTTGGCCGTGCCGCGCTCGTGGATGTAGCGCGCGATCGGCGTCGACCCCACGAACGAGACCGCGCTCACCCGGGGGTCGTCGAGCAGGGCGTCCACGGCCTCCTTGTCACCGTGGACCACGTTGAAGACGCCGTCAGGCAGACCGGCACGCTGCCAGAGCTCAGCGACGAGGTTGGAGGCGCTGGGGTCGCGCTCCGACGGCTTGAGCACGAAGGTGTTGCCGCAGGCGATCGCGACCGGGTGCATCCACATCGGGACCATGACCGGGAAGTTGAACGGCGTGATGCCGGCGACGACGCCGAGCGGCTCGCGGAAGGAGAAGCTGTCGATCCCGGTGGAGACCTGGTCGCTGTACTCGCCCTTCACCAGGTGCGGGATCCCGCAGGCGAACTCGATCACCTCCTGGCCGCGGGCGACCTCGCCCAGCGCGTCGGAGAAGACCTTGCCGTGCTCGGCCACGATCAGGGCGGCGAGCTCCTCGGCGTGGGCGTTGACCAGCTCGCGGAAGGCGAACAGGACCTTGGCGCGCCGGGCCAGCGACGTCTGCGACCAGTCCTCGAAGGCCCGATCCGCCGCGCCGACGGCGTCCGCGACGTCGTCGCGGGTGGCGAGCCGCACCTCGCCCTGCTGCTCGCCGGTCGCCGGGTCGAAGACCGGGGCTGTGCGTGCTGACCTGCCGGCGGTGGTGTGTCCGCCGACCCAGTGCTCGATGGTGGTCACGTCGTCCTCTTCCTCTGTGTCGTCTGTCGTCTGTCGCCCGGGTACGTCGGGTCAGGCCGGCACGGGCGAGCGCAGGTCGACCCAGCCCCGGCCGGCTGCGGACCGGACCATCGCGTCCAGCGCCTCTGCGGACGCTACGGCGTCCGCCAGCACCGGGCCCTCGGGGGTGCCGGTCAGCACCGACCGCACGAGCCCGGCCAGCTCGATGACCTTGGTGTCGTCGTAGCTCATGCCGATGCCGGCCCCGGGCTGGAACCTCGCGTAGTCGCCGGCACCGGGCCCGACCAGCAGGCGCTGCGCCGGCTGGTCGGCGTACGCCGTGCCCGAGGAGACCCGCAGCTCGCCGGGGGTTCGGAAGTCCCAGCCGACGACGCCCTCGGTGCCGTGCACCTCGATGCCGTAGCTGTTCTGCTCCCCGGTGGCCACGCGGCTGCACTCCAGCGTGACCAGGGCTCCGGTCGCGGTGCGCAGCAGCGCCGCGACGTAGTCCTCGTTCTCGACGTGCCCGGTCGGCGACGACGCGTCGCCCAGACCGTGCCCGTAGCTGACCGCGCCCTCCTCGAGGACCGGCCGCTGCTCGAGGAACACCGCGGTCTCGGCGACGAGGCGTTCGACGTCCCCGAGCACGAACCGCACGAGGTCGACACCGTGGGAGGCCAGGTCCCCGAGCACGCCGTGCCCGCCGGCGGCGAGGGTGAAGCGCCAGGTGAGCAGCCCGAGCGGGTGGGCGGCGTAGTCGGTCAGCAGCTGGACCCGGGCGTGGGTCGGGCGTCCGATCGCGCCCGAGGCCACGAGCTCCCGCAGGTGGGTCACGGCGGGCACGGCCCGGTAGTTGAACCCCACCGCGCCCTGCACCCCCGCCGCCTCGACGGCGGCCGCGACGGTGCGGGCGTCGTCCGGGGTGAGGCCGACGGGCTTCTCGATCCACAGGTGCTTGCCGGCCTCGGCCACGGCGACGCCCACCTCACGGTGCAGCGCATTGGGGGCGGTGACGCTGACGACGTCCACGTCGGGGTCCTCCAGCAGCTCCCGCCACTCGGCGTACGCGCGCTCGAAGCCGTGCTTGCGCACGGCGAGGTCCCGCGACGCCGCCACGCTGTCCGCCACGGCCGCGAAACGCGGCTGCACCGCGAGCTCCGGGTAGTGGTGCCGCAGCCGGCCCCAGGCACGCGCGTGCACGTCACCCAGCCAGCCCGCGCCGATGACGCCGATCCCGATCGTGCGGTCCTGCTCGTCCACGCCTGTGCTCCTCGTCTGCTCCGCTCCCGCCGGGGCGGGGTCGCTCATCGGGTCTCGGCCAGCCACCGCAGCTGGCGCGTCTTGGCCTCCTCGTAGCCGGCTCGGCCGGACAGGCCGGCCGGCACGCCGACCTCCCACCACGCGCCCGACTCGGTCCAGGACGACGGGTCGGTCCGGCACACCACCACGACCGGACGCCGCTCGGTGCGGGCGGTCTTGCGGGCCCGCTCGTACGCCGTGCGCAGCTCCTCGACGCCGCCGTGCACGTCCTCGACGTGGCAGCCGAGAGCCCGGGCGTGGGCGGCGAAGTCGACCCGCAGGTCGTCCGCCGCCCCGGGCCCGGCACAGTCGGCGAGGAGGTTGTTGAAGCCCTCGGCGCCCTGCCCGACCTGGAGGCGGTGGATCACGGCGTACCCGCCGTTGTCGCACACGACGGCGACGAAGGGGTGGCCGGCGAACGCTGCCGAGTAGAGCTCGCTGTTGAGCATCAGGTACGACCCGTCACCCAGCAGGCTCGTCACCACCCCGTCGGGGTGGGTGGTGGCCCGTCCGATCGCGGCGCCCCAGGCACCGGCGACCTCGTAGCCCATGCACGAGAAGCCGTACTCGAGGTCCATGGTCGAGCCGGAGGTCGGCCGGCTCGTCGGGACACCCGAGCGCCAGCCGCCGTGCAGCTCGCCGGGGACGCCGCCGCTCGACGCGACCACGTAGTCCTCCGGCCCGCTCAGGTCGTTGACGACCCCGACCACCTGGGCGTAGGTCAGCGACCCGTCCGGGGCCGCGCCCGACCGCAGCCGGTCGACGTGCTCGTCCCAGCCGGCCCGTTCCGTGGCGGCGCGGGCGCTCCAGGCGGGGTCGACGCGCCAGTCACCCAGCGCGACCTCGAGGTCCGCGAGGGCGGCGCGCGCGTCGCCGACGACCCCCTGGCCACCGTGCTTGACCGCGTCGAACCGGGCGGCGTTGACGTGGATGACGCTCACCTCGTCGGCGAAGACCGTCCACGAGGCCGTGGTGAAGTCCTGCAGCCGGGTGCCGACCGCGACCACGACGTCGGCCTCGCCGGCCAGGGTGTTGGCGGACGCCGAGCCGATGATGCCGAGCGGCCCGCCGTACAGCGGGTGGTCGTGGGGCAGCAGGGTGCGGCCCGCCGGGGTGTCCACCACGGGGACGCCGTGGCGCTCCGCCAGCTCGACCAGGGTGCGGCCGGCGCCGGAGTAGCGCACCCCGCCGCCTGCAACGAGCAGTGGACGCTCCGCCGCCAGCAGCCGTCGCGCCGCCGCGGCCACGTCGTCCGCGTCGGGACGGGGCCGGGGCGGTCGGTGGCGCCGGGTGGCGAACATCGCGAGCGGGAAGTCGAACTCCTCGGCCTGGACGTCCTGCGGGAGCGCCAGCACGACGGGCCCGGCGTCCGCGGGGTCGGTGAGGACCCGGGCCACCTGCGGCAGCGTGGCGATCAGCTGCTCGGGACGCGTGATCCGGTCGAAGTAGCGGCTCACGGCACGGAACGCGTCGTTCACGCTGGTGCTGGGGTCGCCGTAGTGCTCCACCTGCTGGAGGACCGGGTCGGGCGCGCGGCCGGTGAAGGTGTCGCCGGGCAGCAGCAGGACGGGCAGCCGGTTCGCGTGGGCGGTGCCGGCCGCCGTCACCATGTTGAGCGCGCCCGGCCCGACCGAGGACGTGGCCACCATCACCTGGCGGCGGTCGGTGGCCCGGGCCAGCGCCACGGCCGCAAGGGCCATGCCCTCCTCACTCTGACCGCGCCAGGTCGGCAGCTCGTCGCGGACGGCGTGCAGCGCGCTGCCGAGACCGAGCACGTTGCCGTGCCCGAAGATGCCGAAGACCCCGGCGAAGAGCGGCACCTCGGTGCCGTCGAGGAGCTCGGAGCGCTGGGCGGTCATCCACCGGACCAGGGCCTGGGCCGTGGTCATGCGGACGGTGCTGGAGTTCATCGTGGAGGTCCTCCGGTCAGGGTGCGGTCACCCGGCCGTCGGCCGAGGTCACGGGGCAGCGGGGGTCGGGCGCGGTGCCGGACCACGAGTCACGGACCCAGGTGTGGGCAGGGTCGTCGCAGAACACCATGGCCCGACCGCCGGGTCCGGCCATCACGTTGAGGTAGTACATCGGGTAGCCCGGGGCGGCGATGCAGGGCCCGTGGTAGCCGTGCGGGATCAGCACCACGTCGTGGTCACGCACCTCGGCCAGCAGGTCGACCGGCGCCAGGCCGGCGGCGTCGTGCTCGGGCCCGGTGTAGGTCCGGTGGTAGCCGAATCCCGACCGGTCCGGCGTCACCTGGTCGGCGCCCGCGATCCGGAAGTAGTAGATCTCCTCGTTCACCACCGGGCAGGGCTCGCTGGCGTCGTGCTTGTGCGGCGGGTAGCTCGACCAGTTGCCCGGAGGCGTGACCAGCTCGCAGCAGATCAGCCGCTCGGCGTGGTCCCACACGCCCGGGACGCCGAAGTTGGTCACCTGACGGGTCGCGGGACCGGCGCCCCGCACCTCGACCGGCACCTGCGCGGCGGGCCCGTAGCGCGGCGCGAGCCGCTGCTCGCACCGGGCGGAGGGCACCGCCACCTCGGCACCGTCCTCGCTGAGCAGTCGCACGGTGCTGCCCCGCCCCACGTAGGCGAAGTCGGTGACCCGGGTGAAGACGGAGTCGCGGCCCTCGAGAGCCCACTGCGCCTCGACCACCTCCGGGGAGGCGTCCGCCCTGACCTCGACGTCGAGCGACCCCCGCAGCGGGAGCACGAAGACCTCGCTGGCGCCGGTCTCGAAGGACGTCGGCGTGCCGGGCTCGAGGACGAGGACGCGCAGGCCGGAGTAGTCCCAGCCCGCACCGTCCGGCCCGATGTCGACCGGGTGCTCCGGGTCGCGACCCTCGGCGCTGAGGTGCAGGTTCATGCCACCAGCTCCGGTCCGGCGGACGACTCCAGCACCCGGGCGGCAGCGGCCACGGCGCCGGCCACGTCGCCGTCGGGCGGGTAGAGCAGCGCCCGGCCGACCACGAGCCCGCGGACGACCGGCTGGAGGAGCGTGCGTCCCCACGAGGCGAGATCCGCCGCCGGGTCGGGGCCGGGCACGCCGCCCAGGACGACGCAGGGCAGCGTGGTGGCGCCGAAGACGACCTCGGGGTCGTCGCACGAGGGCATCTTGAGCCAGGTCCGCGAGCTGGTGGTCCCCAGGGCGGAGGCGATGGTCGCCGCCCGGGCAAGGGCGGCGGAGTCCTTGACCAGGGCCCGGGTCCCGTCGGCTCCGGTCGCGTAGGGCAACGGCTCGACCATGGCCATCAGCCCGTGCTCGGCGAGCTCGCTGACGGCGCGGGCGCACGCCTCCAGGGTGGGGGCGGTGCCCGCGTCATCGTCGTCGATCCGGAGCAGCATCTTGCCGCCCTCCAGGCGGTACCTGCGCACGGCCTCGGCGTCGTACCCGGTGAACCGGTCGTCCATGGTCCAGGTCGCCCCGTCGAGGCCGCCCCGGTTCATGGACCCGATCACGACCTTGTCGTCGAGGACACCGAGCAGCAGCAGCTCCTCGATCACGTCGGGCGAGCCGAGGACCCCGTTGACCTGCGGGTTGGCGAGGGCGACCACGAGCCGCTCGAGCAGCGAACGCCGGTCGGCCATGGCCAGCGGGTCGCCGCCGGTCCCGAGCGAGCCGCGCGCCGGGTGGTCGGCCGCCACGAGGAACATCGAGCCCTGCTCGTTGAGCAGCGAGGCCGGGCGCCGGCGATCGGCGTAGGCCTCGATCACGGCTTCCGGGCGGTGCACCCGGGTCGCCAGCAGCGAGCGCCACTGCTCGTCGGTGATCAGCGTGGGCATGGGCTTCCTTCGCTCTCGGGTTGGCTAGGACGACGCCGACGCCAGCAGCGCGTCGAGCTCGTCGGGGGTCGGCATCGCGTCGGCGCACGCGAGCCGGGAGGCGACCAGCGCCCCGGCCGCGTTGGCGCGGCGTGCGGTGGCGACGATGTCGTCGCCGGCCAGGAGGCCGTCGACCAGCGCGGCCCCGAAGGCGTCGCCGGCGCCGAGGCCGCACACGACCTCGACCGGCACCGGCGCGACGGTGGTCGTGCCCTCGCGGGTCGCGACGAGCACGCCCTCGGCGCCCTTCTTCACCAGGGCCACCTCCACGCCGGCGTCGAGCAGCCTCTCGGCCGCCAGTGCGGGGTCGGCGGTGCCGACCGCGACCTCGACCTCGGCCCGGTTGCCGACGACGACGTCGACGTACGGGAGCATCGCGGCCAGCGCACCGCGCGCCTCGTCGGGCGAGGCCCAGAACATCGGGCGCCAGTCGAGGTCGAGCACCGTGTGCCGGCCCGAGCCGGGCGCGGGGCGACCGCGGTGCTCGAGCATCCGCATCTGCGTGGCGCGGGCGAGCGGGACCGAGACCCCGGTGCCGGTGACCCACAGGAGCGGCACGTCGCGGACCAGGTCCCAGGGCACGTCGCGGGTGTCGAGCGTGAGGTCGGGCGCGACCGGCGCCCGGTAGAAGAGCAGGGGCGGGTCGGCCGGCGGGTCCAGCTCGCAGAAGACCACCGGGGTCTGCAGTCCCTGGGCCGTCCCGACGTGGCTGGCGTCGACGCCGAACGCCTCGAGGGCGAGGCGCACGTAGTCGCCGAAGCCGTCCGGCCCCACCTTGGTCAGCACCGCGGCGCGGCGGCCCAGCCGGGCGGCCCCGACCGCGACGTTCGTCGCCGTCCCCCCGAGGGACTTCGCGAACGTCCTGACCTCGGCCAGCGGTCCCTCCTGCTCCGGGTAGAGGTCGACGCCGACCCGACCCACCGTGAGGACCTCGGGGCCGGTCGCGGGGAGCGGGGCGCCGCTCACGTCGCCGCCCCCGCAGGGGTGGTGAGCGGGCAGGGCTCGCCGGTCTCCAGCTCGCGGCGCAGGGCCCCGAGCTGCTCCCGGACGCCGTACGGCGCGATCCCCAGGACCTCGGTCGTGCGCGGCGTGGAGAGGCTCGTGTCGAAGGGCATCGGCGCCGGCAGCCGCTCGTCGTCCGGCACCGGGCCGGTGCCGAGCAGGGCGGGGTCGAGGTCGAAGACCTCGCAGGTGGCCTCGGCGAGCTCGCGGCGGGTCACGGCGTCGGCCCCGACCACGTGCAGCACACCGTCGGCCCGGACCTCGATCGCACGCAGCAGACGCGCGCCGATCTCGGATGCCGTCACGGGGCTGGCGACCCCGTTGATGTCGGGGTCCTCCCAGACGGTGAACCGCTCGCCGCGCGACAGCGCGTCGACCAGCGCGAGGACGAAGTAGCCGAAGCCGCAGTCCTGCTGCCGGGGTGCCGCCGGCTGGGTGAGGTGGCGGCCCTGGACGCCGCCGACCCGCGCGACGAAGCCGGCGTCCGCCCGGTCGAGCACGACCCGCTCGGAGAACGCCTTGAACATGCCGTAGAGGTTGAGCGGGTTGGCGGGCTCGTCCTCGTCGACCTGGTGACCGGTGCCGTCGAAGACCCAGTCGGTGGAGAGGTAGCCCACCAGTGCGCCGTGGGCGTTGGCGGCGTCCACGACGCGGCGCGTCATGCCGACGTAGGCGTCGAAGCCGGCGCGGCGGTCGCGGTAGAGGCCGAGCAGGTCGTTGTCGATCGCCAGGTGGAGCACGGACGTCGCGTCGTGCTCGTGCACCGCGGCCGTCACCTCGGACGGGTCGCCGAGGTCGGTGAGCCGCCAGCGCCACGGGAAGGTCGGGCCCGGGTCACGACGCACCGCGCACAGGACGTCGGCGCCGGCGGCGGTGAGGACCGCAGCCACGTTGCCACCGACGAAGCCGGTGCCGCCCGTCAGGAGGATGCGCTCCACGTCACTGGACCTCGGCGATCGCGACGGGGCGTCCCTCGCGCAGCGAGCGGGTCGCGGCGATGCCGATCAGCACCGGCGCCCGGCCCGCCTCCGGGTCCACCGGGGACGGGCCGCCGTCGCGGAGGTAGGTGACGAACGCCGCCCACTCCTGCCGGTAGGACTCGAGGTAGCGCTCGAGGAAGAACCACGGCAGCGGCTGCGCGGCCGTCGCGGTCGCCGTGCGCACCCACCCGGCGTGGCGGGCAGGGTTGTCCGACACCGCCATGCCGAGGCTGCCGAAGGCCTCGATGCGCTGGTCGAAGCCGTACACGGCCTGGCGGCTGTTGTCGATCGTGGTGAGGGTGCCGTCCTCGTGGGTGAGCACCACCACCGCGGTGTCGACGTCGCCGGCCTCGCCGATGAGCGGGTCCACACGGACGGCGCCCCGGGCGAAGACCTCGACCACCTCGGAGCCGACGACGTGGCGGGCCATGTCGAAGTCGTGGATCGTCATGTCGAGGAAGATGCCGCCGCTCACCGCGACGTACGCCGGGGGCGGCGGCGAGGGGTCGCGACTCGTGATCCGCAGGACGTGGAGCTCACCGATCTGACCGGACCGCACCGCCGAGTGCACCGAGGCGTGGCCGGGGTCGAAGCGCCGGTTGAAGCCCACCATGAACGGGACTCCCGCGGACGCCACGGCCGCCAGGGCCCGGTCGACCTGCGCGAGGTCCAGGCTCACCGGCTTCTCGCAGAAGATGGCCTTGCCCGCCTGGGCCGCCCGGACCACGAGGTCGACGTGGGTGTCGGTGCTGGTGCAGATCGCGACCGCGTCGACCGCGGGCGAGGCGAGGACCTCGTCGATCGTCGCGGCCTCGGCGCCGAGGTCGGCCGCGACCCGCTCGGCGACCGCGGGGACGGCGTCGGCGACGGCCGGGACGGTGGCGCCGTCGATCTCGCGGGCGAGCAGCTGCGCGTGCATCCGTCCGATCCGTCCGGTGCCGATGACGCCGATCCGCACGGGCGGCCGGGCATCGGTCTCGACGATCCCGAAGCCCGCGTCGCGCTGCGTCGCGGTCACGACGGACCAGCCTGCAGGTGGTCGATCTGCTCGCGGGCGGCGTGCTTGACGTCCCCGCCGAGCTCCTCGAGCTCGTGGGCGAGGGCCTCGAGCTCGGCGCCGCCGGCCATGGCCCGCACGAGCGCGTCGAGGCTGACCTCGTCACGGGTCCAGTTCTCCATCATCTTGCCGCGGTTGAGCAGGAAGAAGTGGTCGCCGACCATGTAGGCGTGGTGGGGGTTGTGGGTGATGAAGATGACGGCGACGCCCCGCTCCTTGGCCTGGACGACGTAGCGCAGCACCACACCCGACTGCTTCACGCCGAGCGCGCTCGTCGGCTCGTCGAGGATCAGCACCTTGGCACCGAAGTAGACCGCGCGGGCGATCGCCACGGCCTGGCGCTCGCCACCCGACAACGTGCCGACCGGCTGGTCGACGTCGCGGATGTCGATGCCCATCCGGGCCAGCTCCTCGCGGGCCACCTCCTTGGCCTTGACCACGTCGATCCGGCGCAGCGGACCGACGCCCTTGGTGGGCTCCGAGCCCAGGAAGAAGTTGCGCCACACCGACATCAGCGGCACCGTGGCGAGGTCCTGGTAGACGGTGGCGATGCCCTTGGCGAGGGCGTCGCGGGGCGAGCCGAAGCTGACCTGCTCACCCTCCACCTTGAGGGTCCCCTCGGTCGGCAGGTGCACGCCGCTCAGGGCCTTGATCAGCGTCGACTTGCCCGCACCGTTGTCACCGAGCACGCAGGTGACGGTGCCGGCGTCGACGTGGAGGGAGACGTCGCGCAGCGCGATCACGCTGCCGAAGTGCTTGCTGACGTGGTCCATCTCCAGCATCGGGGCGCCCTGCCCCGCAGTGGTCGTGGTCATCGCCGACCTCCGGCAACTCGTCGCGAGATGAGGGTGTTGACCATGACCGCCATGAAGAGGATCAGGCCGAGGAAGAGGTAGGTCCAGTCGGTGTTCCAGCCGGCGAAGGCGATGCCGATGAACGCCATGCCGATGATCGAGGCACCGATGCTCGCGCCGATCGCCGAGCCGTAACCGCCGGTCAGGAGGCACCCGCCCACGACGGCCGCGATGATGAAGGTGAACTCGGACCCGACGCCCTGACCTGCCTGGACGGACTGGAGACGCAGGGACGTGATCACGCCGACCAGCGCGGCCGACATCGCGGTGTACATGAAGAGCAGGATCTTCGTGCGCGAGACCGGGACGCCGGTGTTGCGCGCCGCGTTCGCGTCGCCGCCGACGGCCGTGATCCAGTTGCCGAACCGGGCGCGGGTCAGGACCCAGGTCGCAACGACGGTCAGCACGACCCACCAGACCACGGCGACGCGGAACTGGTAGGGGTCCCAGAACTGGGCGGCGAACACCTTCTCCGCGCTGGCGAAGCCCGCGCCCTCGTCGATGTCGTCGACCCGCACGGTGCCGGTGATCGCCTTGGTGACGCCGAGGTTGATGCCCTGGAGGGAGAAGAACATCGCCAGCGTGACGATGAAGCTGGGGAGCTTGGTCTTCACGACGAGCCAGCCGTTGAGCGCGCCCACGGCGGCTGCGAAGACGAAGGTCAGGAGGATGGCCGGCCACACCGCCAGGCCCATCTCGGTCACCAGCAGCCCGAGCACCAGGCCGCTGGAGCCGACCATGACTCCGGCCGACAGGTCGAACTCGCCGCCGATCATCAGCAGCGCCACGGCCACCGCGACGATGCCGATCGTCGCTGCCGAGTCGGTCCAGCGGGCCGCTCCCTCGAGCGAGGCGAACTTGCCCGTCTGGTCGACGACGGCGAAGAGGATGAACACACCCAGGGCGCCGAGCAGGGCCCCGAACTCGGGGCGTCGGAAGATGCGGGTGACCGCACCGGTCTTCGCCAGCCGTTCGTCCGCTGCGGGCGGCGCGGCAGGTGCCGTGGTCGTGGACATGCGGGGCTCCTTGGGAGGATTGCAGTTCAGCTCGTGGGGTCGCTCGCGACCCGGGGGTGCCGGCGGACGGACGCACCGTCCGTCCGCCGGCACTCGTGGGTCAGCGCGTACCGGCCTCCGCCAGGTCGGCGACCTGGGCGGCGTTGTCCTTGGTGACGAAGCCGGGGCCGGTCAGGACCGGCTGGCCGCCACCGACGGTGTTGGCGTTCTCGTTGAACAGCGTCAGGAAGACGACGGGCAGGTAGCCCTGCAGGTACTGCTGCTGGTCCACCGCGAACAGGATGTCGCCGTCCTCGATCGCGGAGACGACGTCACCGGACAGGTCGAACGTCGCGATCGTCGCGTCCGAGCCGGCGGTGTCCTTGGCCTCGAGGGCCGCCATCGCGATGTCGGGGTTGAGCGCGAGCACCGAGTCGATGCCGGTGTCGGCCTGCAGCTTGGCCGCGATCTCGTTCGCGGTCTTGCTCGGGTCCTCGGTGCCGGTGACCTGGAAGTTCTCCACCTCGCCGCCGAAGGTCTCGGCCGCGCCGGCGCACCGGTCCTGGAGACCGGTGTTGTTCTGCTCGTGGATCACGCACAGCATCTTGGTGCCGCCGTTCGCCGCGAGCTGCTCGCCCGCGCCCTCGCCGGCGATCTTCTCGTCCTGCCCGACGTGGGTGATGGCCCCGAGGTCCTGCCACACGGTCGAGCCGCTGTTGAGGGTGACGATGGGGATGCCGGCGTCCGTGGCCTGCTGGAGCGCACCCTGGATGGCGTCCGGGTTGGGCACCGACACGGCGATGCCGTCGACGTCGGCGGTGACGGCTGCCTCGATCAGCTGGGCCTGCTTCTCTGGGTCGTTGTTGGACTCCTGGTAGTCGAGGGTCACGCCCATCTTGTCGGCCGCGTCCTCGGCGCCCTTCTTGGCCACCGACCAGAACGAACCGCCGTCACCGTGGGTGATCACGGCAATGGTGAGGTCACCGCTGCTGCTGCTTCCGCTGTCCCCCGAGTCGCCGTCGTCGCTCGAGGACGAGCAGGCGGTCAGCCCCATCACGCCGGCCACGATCAGGGCCGACAGCTTCAATGCCTTCATGGGAGTGGTGTTTCCTTTCTCGGTGGCGCCCACGGTGGGCGACCTAGAGTCCAGGCGCCGCGGGAACCCGCGGTGCCACCTGATGCTGGAGGTAGTCCAGGCACACCCGGACGTCCTCCACCGGCCCGCACCCCTCCGCGGGCAGTCCTTGGGTGAGGGCGCAGTCCTGCTCCAGGACGTACCAGCCCTCGTAGCCACGCTCCTCGAGCGCGACGACCACCTCGTCCACGGCGACCTCGCCGGCACCGAGCGGCCGGAACATCCCGAGCTGCACGCCTTCGACGAGGGTCAGCTCCCGGTCCAGGACCCGCCGGGCCACGGAGGTGTCGACGTCCTTGAGGTGGACGTGGGCGACGCGGTCGCCCGCGCGCCGGGCGAAGTCGACGGGGTCGACGCCGCCGATCTTCAGGTGACCGGTGTCGAGGCACCAGCGCACGTCGGTGTGCTCGAGCGCGAGGTCGACGTCGGCCGCGGTCTCCACGAGCGTGTCCACGTGCGGGTGCAGCGCCTGCACGAGGCCGTGCCCGGCACACAGGTCGTCGACCAGGGCGAGGCCCTCCCCGAGCACCTTCATCCCGTCCGCGTCGAGCGCCGTCGGCCGGGACCATCCGTAGTCCTGCACCACGGCGGTGACGAAGTGCGTGCCGCCCGCCTCGGCGAAGAGCACGGCGGTCTCCTCGGCCAGGCGCAGTGCCTCGGCCCACTGGTCACGGTCGTGGAGCACCAGCGGCACGAAGCCGCCGACCAGGCGCATGCCGTGCCGGCCCAGGACCTCGACGAGCGCGGCCGGCTCGGCCGGCAGGAAGCCGGGAGCGCCCAGCTCGGTGGCGGCCAGCCCGACGGAGCGCATCTCCGGGAGCACCCGCTCGGCCGGGAGCATCGCACCCCACCCGGGGACCTCGCACACGCCCCACGAGATGGGGGCGGCAGCGACCCGTCCGTCGAGCCGGCCGAGTGAGAGGTGCATCGGTCCTCCTGCGGGTGCCACCGGGGCCGTCCCGGGTGCTGCTGTGGGGACGATGCAACAGTGAGGAGCGCCACAAGTCAATACTTTGTCCGTACATTCTTATGTTGGGATGTGTGCAGATCTTGTGCCACAGTGTGCCCATGCCAGCCGGAGATCGAGGCAAGGAGCCGCCCGTCGGTGACGCCACCGGCGTGCTCCTCGACCTCGTCCGCCTCGACCGCAGCAGCCCGGTCCCGCTCTACTTCCAGCTCGCGCAGGGCATCCAGGGCGCGGTCGTCGACGGCCTGCTCCCGCCGGGCAGCCGGATCGACAACGAGATCCTCCTCGCCGAACGGCTGGGGGTCTCCCGCCCGACCGTCCGCCAGGCCATGCAGTACCTCGTCGAGCAGGGCCTCGTCGTACGTCGGCGCGGCATCGGCACGAAGGTCGTCCAGCCCCAGGTCCGTCGGCCGCTGGGCCTCACCAGCCTCTTCGACGACCTGCGCAACGACGGCCAGGAGCCGACGACGGCCGTGCTCACGCTCGTCGTCGTGCCCGCCGAGGCGACGGTGGCCGCGGCGCTGGGCCTCGAGGAGGGCGACGACGTCGTGGAGCTGGTCCGGCTGCGCAGCGCGGGGACCCGACCGATCGCCAAGATGACCAACTACCTGCCCGTCGGCCGCGTCGAGCTGACCCGCGAGGCGATCGAGATGGGCGGGCTCTACGAGCTGATCCGCTCCGCCGGCGTCACGCTCCACGCCGCCACCCAGACCATCGGCGCCCGCACCGCGACCGCGGCCGAGGCCCGGCTCCTCGAGGAGCCTCGCGGCGCCGCGCTGCTGACGATGCAGCGCACGGCGTACGACGACCAGGGCGTGGCCGTGGAGCACGGCAGCCACGTGTACGCAGCCAGCCGCTACAGCTTCCAGGCGCAGCTGCTCTCCCCCTGACCCCGACACGGCACGAGGCCCGCCACCCTCGCGGGTGACGGGCCTCGTCGCGTTGCACGGCGGGCGCCTCAGGCGTCCTTCTTGTCCTCGTCCGTGGACTCCTCGGCGGGGGCCTCCTCGGTCGACTCCTCGGTGGCCTCGGCCTCGGCGGCCGGGGTCTCCTCGGTCGTCTCCTCAGCGGGAGCCTCGTCGGCCGGGGTCTCGTCGACCTCGGCCTCCTCGACCGGAGCGGCCTTCGGCTCGGCCTTCTTCTCGGCCGGCTTCGCCTTGGCCGTCTTCGGCTTCGGGCTGTAGGCCTCGGTCACCAGCTCGATCACGGCCATCGGCGCGTTGTCGCCCTTGCGGGGGCCGATCTTGGTGATCCGGGTGTAGCCGCCGGGCCGCTCGGAGAACGACGGGGCGATCTCGGTGAACAGCGTGTGCACGACCTCCTTGTCGCGGATGGTCTTGAGCACCTCGCGACGCTGGTGGAGCGCGTTCTGGCCGGCGTCGGCCTTCTTGGCCTTGGTGATCAGCTTCTCCGCGACCGGGCGCAGCGCGCGCGCCTTGGCCTCGGTCGTGGTGATCCGGCCGTGCTCGAACAGGGCGGTGGCCAGGTTCGACAGCAGCAGGCGCTGGTGGGCCGGGCTGCCGCCGAGGCGGGGGCCCTTCGTGGGCTTGGGCATGCTTCTCTCATTTCTCCCGGGCCGTACCAGGTACCCGGGTAGACGTGGAACGGATCAGTACTGCTCGTCCTCGACGAACGCGTCGTCGTCGTCGTCGCCGTACGCCGCCAGGGCAGCGTGCGGGTCGAAGCCGGGCGCGCTGTCCTTGAGCGACAGGCCCATCTCGACCAGCTTGGCCTTGACCTCGTCGATCGACTTCGCGCCGAAGTTGCGGATGTCGAGGAGGTCCTGCTCCGAGCGGCTGATGAGCTCACCCACGGTGTGGATGCCCTCGCGCTTGAGGCAGTTGTAGGACCGGACGGTGAGCTGCAGGTCCTCGACCGGGAGGGCGAGGTCGGCAGCGAGCTGCTCGTCGACCGGCGACGGGCCGATGTCGATGCCCTCGGCCTCGACGTTCAGCTCGCGCGCGAGGCCGAACAGCTCGACCAGGGTCTTGCCGGCCGAGGCGATCGCGTCGCGGGGACGGATCGACGGCTTGGTCTCGACGTCGATGACCAGCTTGTCGAAGTCGGTGCGCTGCTCGACACGGGTGGCCTCGACCTTGTAGGTCACCTTGAGCACGGGGCTGTAGATCGAGTCGACCGGCATCCGGCCGATCTCGTTGTCGGCACCCTTGTTCTGCACCGCCGAGACGTAGCCGCGGCCGCGCTCGACGACGAGCTCCATCTCCAGCTTGCCCTTGTCGGACAGCGTGGCGATCTTCAGGTCGGGGTTGTGCACCTCGACACCGGCCGGCGGCGCGATGTCGGCGGCGGTCACGTCACCGGCACCCGACTTGCGCAGGTACATGGTCACGGGCTCGTCGTGCTCGGAGGAGACGACGAGGCCCTTGAGGTTGAGGATGACCTCGGTGACGTCCTCCTTGACGCCCTCGATGGTCGAGAACTCGTGCAGGACGTTGTCGATCTTGATGCTCGTGACCGAGGCACCGGGGATCGAGCTGAGCAGGGTACGACGGAGCGAGTTGCCCAGCGTGTAGCCGAAGCCGGGCTCCAGCGGCTCGATCACGAACCGCGAGCGGAACTCGTCGACGGACTCTTCCGACAGGGTGGGGCGCTGTGCGATGAGCACTTGATTTTTCCTTTCCGGGCCCACCCGCTATTTGACGGGCCCGAACGTGCGTTGACGGAAGGCGGGTGGAGGGTGCCCCGTCGGGACGGGGCACCCGCCGGTCACTTCTTGGAGTAGTACTCCACGATCAGCTGCTCCTGGACCGGGATGTCGATCTGGGCCCGGACGGGGAGCTGGTGCACGAGGATCCGCATGCGACCCGGGATGGCCTCGAGCCAGGCCGGGACGACGCGCTCGCCGTGGGTCTCGCGCGCCACGATGAACGGCGTCATCTCCAGCGACTTCTCGCGGACGTCGATGACGTCGTGCGCGGTCACCTGGAACGACGGGATGTCGACCTTCCGGCCGTTCACGAGGAAGTGGCCGTGGGTGACGAGCTGGCGCGCGTGGCGGCGCGTCCGGGCGAAGCCGGCGCGGTAGACCACGTTGTCGAGGCGGCACTCGAGCAGCTGCAGCAGGTTGTCACCCGTCTTGCCCGAGCGGCGCGAGGCCTCCGTGTAGTAGTTGTGGAACTGCTTCTCCAGCACGCCGTAGGTGAAGCGCGCCTTCTGCTTCTCGCGCAGCTGGAGGAGGTACTCGCTCTCCTTGATCCGACCGCGGCCGTGCTGGCCGGGCGGGTAGGGGCGACGCTCGTACGCCGAGTCGCCGCCCACGAGGTCGACGCCGAGCCGGCGCGACTTCTTGGTCATGGGGCCGGTGTAGCGGGCCATGGTTCAGGTGCTCCTGTCGAGTTCGGGGTCGGCGGTCAGACGCGGCGGCGCTTGGGAGGGCGGCAGCCGTTGTGGGGCGTCGGCGTGACGTCCTGGATGGTGCCGACCTCGAGGCCGATCGCACCCAGGGAGCGGATCGCCGTCTCGCGGCCCGAGCCCGGGCCCTTGACGAAGACGTCGATCTTCTTCATGCCGTGCTCCATCGCCCGACGACCCGCGGCCTCGGCGGCCATCTGCGCGGCGTACGGGGTGGACTTGCGCGAGCCCTTGAAGCCGACGGTGCCGGCCGAGGCCCACGAGATCACCGCACCGGTGGGGTCGGTGATCGTGACGATCGTGTTGTTGAACGTGCTCTTGATGTGGGCTTCGCCCTGAGCGACGTTCTTCTTCTCCTTGCGGCGCACCTTCTTGGCGCCAGCCGCGGTGCGGCTCTTGGGAGGCATGCAGTTACTCCTGGTCTTCGCTGGTCAGTGAGGTCGAGGGGCTCGGTGGCTCGCCGGGGGGCGAGGCGTCACTTGGCCTTCTTCTTGCCGGCAACCGTGCGCTTGGGACCCTTGCGGGTGCGCGCGTTGGTCTTGGTGCGCTGACCGCGGACCGGGAGGCCCTGCCGGTGGCGGCGGCCCTGGTAGCTGCCGATCTCGATCTTGCGCCGGATGTCGGCCTGGACCTCACGACGGAGGTCGCCCTCGATCTTGATGTCGGCGCCGTCGATCGCGTCGCGGAGCTTGACCAGCTCCTCGTCGCCCAGCTCGTGGACACGGAGGTCGGGGTTCACCCCGGTGGCCTCCAGGAGCTTCTGGGCGCGGGTACGGCCGATGCCGTAGATGTAGGTGAGTGCGACCTCGATGCGCTTGTCGCGCGGGAGGTCGACTCCAACAAGGCGTGCCATGTGGTGGCGGTTCCCTTCGGGTTGTTCACGGCGGTGTGGTCGTGACGCGTCCGGTCTGGGCAGACCGGCCCCGGCCATCCGTTCCGGGGGTGGTTCAGCAGCGAGTGCCTAAGCGGTCACGTTCAGTGGTGTTCTTCAGTTGTGGTGCGGGCGAGTCAGCCCTGGCGCTGCTTGTGGCGCGGGTTCTCGCAGATCACCATGACCCGACCGTGGCGACGGATCACCTGGCACTTGTCACAGATCTTCTTGACGCTGGGGTTGACCTTCACGAGGAGGCCCTTTCAGGTAGCGGCTTACTTGTACCGGTAGACGATGCGACCGCGAGTCAGGTCGTACGGCGAGAGCTCGACCACGACCCGGTCCTCGGGGAGGATCCGGATGTAGTGCTGGCGCATCTTGCCGCTGATGTGGGCGAGCACCTTGTGTCCGTTGGTCAGCTCGACCCGGAACATGGCGTTGGGGAGGGCCTCCACGACGGTGCCCTCGATCTCGATCACGCCTTCCTTCTTCGGCATGTCCTCCACAATCCGTTGATGGTCGGTCACCTGCTGGTGACCGTGGTCTACCGTTCGACCCGGGAACCGCCGGAGCGGGTGCTCCGTGGACCTCGTGGGGCGTTGCGTGCGCCTCGTCCCGGGCACGCGCCCGCCCTGCTCGGTGGAGCTGGACGGGTGGTGGTCCGGGCAGCCGCGAGGCACCACGAAACAGACCCACGTTGGGCCGACGAGCCAGTCTAGTGCGAAGCCGTCGCCAAACCCAACTCGGCGCCGCTCAGCCCGCCAGCAGGCGCAGGGTGGCCTCGCGGGCGACCGCTCGCTGGGGGTCGTCGCCGGTCCGGGCGCCCGCCACGGGGTGCACCATCACCTCGTCCACGCCGTACGCCGCGGCGAGCTGCTGCAGCTCGGCCCGGGCGGTGGCGGGGTCGCCGACGACCCAGCGTCCGCGCATCGCCTCGACCAGCCCGTCGTGCTCCGGGGGCAGCTCCACCGCGGCTGCCTCCTCCACCAGGACCTGCGGCGCCAGCGGCCCACCGGTGCGCAGGGCGACCATCGACAGGGCGTGGGGGCGGACCAGCGCCTCGGCCTCCTCGGCCGTGGGTGCCACGACCACGTTGACGGTCAGGAAGGTGCGGGGCTCGGGGCAGTCGGCCGAGGGGCGGAACTGCGAGCGGTAGAGCTCGAGCGCCTCGGCCGTGCCGCGGCCCGAGAAGTGGTGGGCGAAGACGTAGGGCAGGCCGCGCTCGGCGGCGAGGCGGGCGGAGTAGTCGGAGGACCCCAGCAGCCAGACCTGCGGCACGCCGGTCGCCCGCGGCGTCGCCCGCAGCGCATGGGTCCGTCCGCCGACGCCCACCCCGACGCCCTCGGGCGAGAGCATGTCGATCACGTTCGCGACGTGCTCGGGGAAGTGCTCGACCGCGTCGGCGGTCACGCCGCCGGCGCCGTGGCGCAGCGCCCAGGAGGTGACGGGGTCGGTGCCGGGTGCGCGGCCGATGCCGAGGTCGATCCGGCCGGGGAAGGCCGCCTCGAGCAGCGCGAACTGCTCCGCCACGACCAGCGGGGCGTGGTTGGGCAGCATCACGCCGCCCGAGCCGACGCGGATCCGGGTGGTGGCCGAGGCGACCATCGCGATCAGGACCGGCGGGTTGGTCGCGGCGACGGCCGGCATGTTGTGGTGCTCGGCCAGCCAGTAGCGGCGGTAGCCGGCCTCGTCGGCGACACGGGCCAGCGCGAGCGTGGCGGCGACGGCGTCCGCGGACGTCTGGTCGGTGCGCACGGGCACGAGGTCGAGGACGGACAGCGCGGGGGTGCTCACCCTTCGCCCAACCGCCCCGGCCCCCGGGATGTTCCGTGCGGCCCGGTGACCCGGGGCACGGTCAGGTCGTGGCCTTGCGGCTGTCGGCACGGTCCTTGAGCAGGCTGGCCACCGCGGTGACGACCAGCGTCAGCACGATCACCCCGAGCGACACCCAGATCGGGATCTCCGGCGCCCACTCGATCGGCTCGCCGCCGTTGACGAAGGGCAGCTCGTTGGTGTGCAGCGCCTCGACCACGAGCTTCACGCCGATGAAGAACAGCAGGAAGGCCAGGCCGTAGGAGAGGTAGACCAGCCGCTTGAGGAGGTCGCCGATCAGGAAGTAGAGCTGCCGCAGGCCCATCAGCGCGAAGACGTTCGCGGTGAAGACGAGATAGGCCTCCTGGGTCAGCCCGTAGATCGCCGGGATCGAGTCGAGCGCGAACAGCAGGTCGGTCATGCCGAGCGACAGGATGACGATCAGCATCGGAGTCGCCAGGCGCTTGCCGTTCTCGATCGCGAACAGCTTGACGCCGTGCCAGTCGTCGGTGACCGGGAACCGCTTGCGCACCCAGGTGACGACGCGCGGCTCGTCGTACCCGCCGTCCTCGTCGTCGTCCCCGGCCTCACGTGCGAGGTGGACCGCCGTGTAGATGAGGAACGCGCCGAAGATGTAGAAGACCCAGCTGAAGTTGTGGATGGCGGCCGCGCCGACTGCGATGAAGATGCCGCGCAGGATCAGCGCGATCACGATGCCGACCATCAGCGCCGACTGCTGGTACTCGCGCGGCACCGCGAGCTTGCCCATGATCACGATGAAGATGAACAGGTTGTCGATCGACAGCGAGTACTCGGTCAGCCAGCCGGCGAAGAACTCCGCGCCGTACTGCTGACCGGCGAAGTACCAGACACCGACGCCGAAGACCACGGCCAGCCCGATGTAGAAGGCGAGCGCGACGCCCACCTCGCGCATCGAGGGTTCGTGCGGACGACGTCCGATGATGACCACGTCGAAGAGCAGGACGCCGGTGGTCACCCCGATGGTGACCAGCCAGACCCAGAGGTCGATGTCCAACAGGAGTCCTTCGAGATCGGGTGCGCGGCAGCAGGCCGTCGCAGGACGGCGACGTCCAACCTACCGGCCGCCGAAAGGCACTCCGAGGGAGGTCAGGCGCTCCTCGCCTCCGTCGAGGGCGGTGAGCACCCAGGCGCCGTCGGGGGTGAGCGTGAAGGTGTGCTCGTAGTGCGCGGCCCAGCGGCCGTCGTCGGTCACGACCGTCCAGTCGTCCTCGAGGACCGAGGTCTCGCGGGTCCCGAGCGTGATCATCGGCTCGACCGCGAGGGCCAGCCCGCGCTCCAGCTTCGGGCCGCGCCCGGGCCGGCCGAAGTTGGGCACGTTGGGCGGCTGGTGCATGGCGGAGCCGATGCCGTGGCCGGTGTACTCCTCGACGATGCCGTAGTCGCCCTGCGCCCGCACGTGCTGCTCGACGGCGTGGGAGATGTCGGTCACGCGCCCGCCGAGCCGCGCGGCGGCGATGCCGGCCCACATGGCGTCCTCGGTGACCCTCATCAGGGAGGAGACCTCGTCGGGCACCGCGCCGATGGCGACCGAGATCGCGGCGTCGCCGTGCCAGCCGTCGACGATGGCGCCGCAGTCGATCGAGACCAGGTCGCCCTCGGCCAGCACGCGGTCACCCGGGATGCCGTGCACCACCTCGTCGTTCACCGAGGTGCAGATCGACCCGGGGAAGCCGTGGTAGCCCAGGAACGACGGGGTGGCGCCGTTGCTGCGGATGTGGTCCTCCGCGATCGCGTCGAGCTCGCGGGTGGTGATCCCGGCGTGCACCGAGCCGCGCAGCAGCTCGAGCGTGCGGCCCACGACGAGGCCCGCGGCGCGCATGCCGTCGATCTGCTCCGGGGTCTTGATCTCGACCCCACGCTCGCGCCAGCCCATCGCTCGACGGCTCCCGGTCCGCCGGTCAGCTCTCGGGGATGACGTCGAGGGCGTCGAAGATCCGCTTGGTGACCTCGTCGACCTCGCCCATGCCGTCGACCTCGACGAGGAGGCCGCGGGCGCGGTAGACGTCGATGAGGGGCGCGGTCTGCTCCGTGTAGACCTCCTGGCGGCGCCGCACGACGTCCTCGGTGTCGTCGGCACGGCCCTCGACCTGCGCGCGCTGCAGCAGCCGGCCGACCAGCTCGTCCTCGACCACGGTGAGCACGACGACGGCGTCGAGACGGTGGCCGGTGGCGACGATCATGTCGTCGAGCTCCTCGACCTGGGCCAGCGTGCGCGGGTAGCCGTCCAGCAGGAAGCCCGGGGTGGCGTCCGCCTCGCCGATCCGGTTGCGGACCATGCGGTTGGTGACCTCGTCGGGGACGTACTCCCCCGCGTCCATGTAGCGCTTCGCCTCGACCCCGAGCGGCGTGCCCTGGGAGACGTTGGCGCGGAAGATGTCGCCGGTGGAGATCGCCGGGATCCCGAAGTGCTCGGCCACGAACTTGGCCTGGGTCCCCTTGCCGGCCCCGGGCGGGCCCATCATGATCAGGCGCATCGGTAGGGGCTCTCCTTCTGCCTGGCCCGCGGCGGCGCACCAGCCACAGGTCGTCGTCGGTGCCCCGATCCTCGCCCATCCGGGCACCGGGTGGCGAATCGGGGTCCGGGCGCGAGACAGCCGACGACGACGTGCGCCGCCGGCTGTGCGGGCCTCAGCGCAGGAAGCCCTCGTAGTTGCGCTGCTGGAGCTGGCTCTCGATCTGCTTGAGCGTGTCGAGCGCCACACCCACCATGATCAGGATCGAGGTCCCGCCGAACGGGAAGTTCTGGTTGGCCCCGATCAGGACCAGGGCTACCAGCGGGATCATCGAGATCGTCCCGAGGTAGAGCGACCCCGGTGCGGTCAGGCGGGAGAGCACGTAGGAGAGGTAGTCCTCGGTCGGCTTGCCGGCGCGGATGCCCGGGATGAAGCCGCCGTACTTCTTCATGTTGTCCGCGACCTCGGCCGGGTTGAACGTGATCGAGACGTAGAAGTAGCAGAAGAAGATGATCAGCGCGAAGTAGGCGATCATGTAGAGCGGGTGGTCGCCCCGCACGAGGTACTTGCTGATCCACTCCACCCAGACCGCGTCGCTGTTCTGGTTGAACTGCACGGCCATCGCCGGCAGGTAGAGCAGCGAGGACGCGAAGATGACCGGGATGATGCCGGCCTGGTTCACCTTGAGCGGGATGTAGGTCGAGCTGCCGCCGAACATCTTGCGGCCGACCATGCGGCGGGCGTACTGCACCGGGATCCGGCGCTGCGCCTGCTCCATGAAGATGACGGCGGCCACGACCAGCAGGCCGATGCCGATCACGACGGCGAAGATCCACCAGCCCTTGGTCTTCTGGACCTGCCACAGCGTGGCCGGGAAGGTGGCGACCACCTGGGTGAAGATCAGCAGCGACATGCCGTTGCCGATGCCGTGCTCGGTGATCAGCTCGCCGAGCCACATGATCACGGCGGTGCCGGCGGTCATGGTGACGACCATGACCATGAAGGTCGTCGTGCCCTGGCTGACGAGGAGGTTCTCCTCGCAACCGGTGATCAGGTTGCCGGAGCGGGCCAGCGCGACGATGCCGGTGGCCTGCAGGACCGCGAGGCCCAGCGTGAGGTAGCGGGTGTACTGGGTGATCTTCTGCTGGCCGGCCGAGCCCTCCTTCTTCAGCGCCTCGAGCCGTGGGATCACCACGACGAGCAGCTGCAGGATGATGCTGGCGGTGATGTAGGGCATGATCCCGAGCGCGAAGATCGTCAGCTGTAGCAGCGCGCCACCCGAGAACAGGTTGATCAGGCTGTAGATGCCGTCGTTCTGGACGTCGTTCAGGCAGGACTGCACGTTGCCCACGTCGACGCCGGGAGCCGGCACCTGGCTGCCGAGCCGGAAGAGGGTGATGATCAGCAGGACGAACAACAGCTTGCGCCGCAGGTCCGGGGTACGGAAAGCGTTTCCGAACGCGCTCAGCACGACATCCTCTTTCTCCGGGCCTGGATCGGGGCGGGGTGCGGCCCACGCACGTCTCCCGCGAGGACCCGAGGAAGCCTAACAGGCGGCCCCGAGGCCGGTGGGTGTGCGGCGGGGCGCGGCCCGCCCGTCGTACGGACGGGAAGGACGCGCCCCGGCGCCTGGTACATCTGGTCGATCAGGCCACGGTGGCGGAGCCGCCGGCAGCCTCGATCTTCTCCTTGGCGGACGACGAGAACGCCTGCGCGGTCACGTCGACCTTGACGCTGATGTCGCCCTGGCCGAGCACCTTGACCGGGTGGCCGCCGCGGACGGCGCCCTTGGCGACGAGGTCCTCGACGGTGACGGTGCCACCCTCGGGGAACAGGTCGCCCAGCCGGTCGAGGTTCACGACCTGGAACTCGACCTTGAACGGGTTCTTGAAGCCCTTGAGCTTCGGCAGCCGCATGTGGATCGGCATCTGGCCGCCCTCGAAGGACGCGGGCACCTGGTAGCGGGCCTTGGTGCCCTTGGTGCCGCGGCCGGCGGTCTTGCCCTTGGAGCCCTCACCGCGACCCACACGGGTCTTGGCGGTCTTGGCGCCGGGGGCCGGACGCAGGTGGTGGAGCTTGAGCGTCATGTCAGTCGACCTCCTCGACCGTCACCAGGTGACGGACGGTGTGGACCATGCCGCGGATCTCCGGGCGGTCCTCCTTGACGACCACGTCGCCGATCCGCTTGAGACCGAGCGTGCGCAGGGTCTCGCGCTGGTTGGCCTTGCAGCCGATCGTGGACTTCTTCTGCTGGACCTTGAGCTGCGCCATCAGGACTGCACCTCCGCGGTGCCGGCCGGCACCTCGGCGCGCGCCCTGAGCAGCGCCGCCGGGGCGACGTCCTCGACGGGCAGGCCACGACGGGCCGCCACGGCCTCGGGCTGCTCGAGCATCCGCAGCGCCTCGACGGTCGCGTGCACGATGTTGATCTGGTTGGACGACCCGAGCGACTTGCTGAGGACGTCGTGGACGCCGGCGCACTCGAGGACCGCACGCACCGGGCCACCCGCGATCACACCGGTACCAGGAGCGGCGGGACGCAGCAGCACGACGCCTGCGGCCTTCTCGCCCTGGACCGGGTGCGGGATGGTGCCCTGGATGCGCGGGACCTTGAAGAAGTGCTTCTTGGCCTCCTCGACGCCCTTGGCGATCGCGGCCGGCACCTCCTTGGCCTTGCCGTAGCCGACGCCGACCATGCCGTCGCCGTCACCCACGACCACGAGGGCGGTGAAGCTGAAACGACGACCACCCTTCACGACCTTGGCGACACGGTTGATCGCAACGACGCGCTCGATGTAGGCGGTCTTGTCGGACTGGTTGCCGCGACGGTCGTCGCGACGGCCCGACTGGCGCTCGCCACCGCGCTGTCCGCGCTGGGCTCCGCTCATGAGACTTTCCTCTTCCTTTGGTACGGGGTTGCGATCAGAAGGTCAGGCCGCCCTCGCGGGCGCCGTCGGCCAGGGCCGCGACGCGACCGTGGTACTTGTTGCCGGCGCGGTCGAAGACCACGCTGTCGATACCGGCCGACTTGGCGCGCTCGGCGACGAGCTCGCCGACCTTGCGGGCCTTGGCGGTCTTGTCGCCGTCGGTGGCCCGCAGGTCCGCCTCCATCGTCGAGGCGTAGGCCAGGGTCTTGCCGACGTTGTCGTCGACGACCTGCACCGTGATGTGCCTCGACGAACGGGTGACCACCAGACGCGGACGCTCGGCGGTGCCGGCGACCTTCTTGCGCCCACGGACCTGGCGGCGCAGGCGCGACCGGGTGCGAGCGGCGGTGTGCTTGTTGTGGGACAGGGAGATGCCCATGGTCACTTACCAGCCTTTCCGACCTTGCGGCGGATGTGCTCACCCGCGTAGCGAACGCCCTTGCCCTTGTACGGCTCGGGCTTGCGCAGCTTGCGGATGTTCGCGGCGGTCTCGCCGACCAGCTGCTTGTCGATGCCCTGGACGCCGAGCCGGGTGGGCCCGTCGACCGTGAAGGTGATCCCCTCGGGCGCGTTGAACGTGATCGAGTGCGAGTACCCGAGCTGGAACTCCAGCTGGGTCGGGCCCTTCGACAGCACGCGGTAGCCGACGCCGACGATCTCGAGCTTCTTCTCGTAGCCCTCGGTCACGCCGACGACCATGTTGTTGATCAGCGTCCGGGTCAGGCCGTGCAGCGAGCGGGCCTCCCGCTCGTCGTTCGGGCGCTTGACCTCGAGGACACCGTCGTTCTTCTCCACGGTGATCGGGTTTGCCACGGTGTGGGACAGGGTGCCCTTGGGGCCCTTGACCGTCACGAGGCGCTCGTCGATGGCGACGTCGACTCCCGACGGCACCGCGATGGGCAGCTTGCCAATGCGCGACATGCTCGTTCTCTCCTTCGCAGGTGGTCGGGGGTCACCAGACGTAGGCGAGGACTTCCCCACCCACGCCCTTCTGGTTCGCCTGGCGGTCGGTCAGCAGACCCTGGCTGGTCGAGATGATGGCGACGCCGAGGCCGCCGAGCACCTTGGGCAGCCCGGTGCTCTTGGCGTACACGCGCAGACCGGGCTTGCTGATGCGGCGCACGCCCGCGATCGAGCGCTCCCGGTTGCGGCCGTACTTCAGGGTGATGGTCAGCGTCTTGCCGACGGCCGGCGAACCGTCCGCGGCGACGTTGTCCTGCACGTCGTAGGAGGTGATGTAGCCCTCCTGCTTCAGGATGTCGGCCACGCCCTGCTTGAGCTTGCTGTACGGCATCGCCACCGAGTCGTGGTACGCCTGGTTGGCGTTGCGCAGACGGGTGAGCATGTCTGCGATCGGGTCAGTCATCGTCATGATGGGTTTCTTTCTCGTCGTGGTTTCGCCCCGCACCGTGGCCGGGCGACCTGCAACGTGTGTGAGGGGATTACCAGGAGGACTTGGTGACGCCGGGCAGCTCGCCGCGGTGCGCCATCTCCCGCAGGCAGATGCGGCACAGGCCGAACTTGCGGTAGACGGCCTTGGGCCGGCCGCAGCGCTGGCAGCGGGTGTACCCGCGGACAGCGAACTTCGGCTTGCGGGCCGCCTTCACCTTGAGCGCGGTCTTCGCCATGTCAGTTCTCCTTGAAGGGGAAGCCGAGCTGCTTGAGCAGCGCGCGACCCTCGTCGTCGTTGGTGGCGGTGGTCACGACCGTGATGTCCATGCCCCGCTGCCGGTCGACCTTGTCCTGGTTGATCTCGTGGAACATGACCTGCTCGGTCAGGCCGAAGGTGTAGTTGCCGCGGCCGTCGAACTGCCGGGGCGAGAGGCCGCGGAAGTCACGGATGCGCGGCAGCGCCAGCGACAGCAGCCGGTCGAGGAACTCCCACATCCGGTCGCCGCGCAGCGTGACGTGCGCGCCGATCGGCATGCCCTCGCGCAGCTTGAACTGCGCGATGGACTTGCGGGCCTTGGTGACCTGCGGCTTCTGGCCGGTGATCGCGGTCAGGTCGCGGATCGCGCCCTCGATCAGCTTGGAGTCGCGAGCCGCCTCGCCGACGCCCATGTTGACCACGATCTTGGTCAGGCCGGGCACCTGCATGACGTTCTTGATGTCGAACTCGGACTGCAGCGCGGGGATGATCTCCTCGCGGTAGCGCGTCTTGAGCCGAGGGGAGACCTTCTCGGTCGTCGTCTCGGTCATCAGATCTCCTTGCCGGTCTTGCGCGAGATGCGCACGCTGCGGTGCGCGGTGTACGTCGAGCCGTCGGGGCGGCGCTTGGTGACCTCGTCACGGCGGTAGCCGACCCGGGTCACGCCGTCACCGTCGACGAGCATCACGTTGGACACGTGGATCGGCGCCTCGGCGGTGATGATCCCGCCGGTGTTGCCGGCACGGCCACCGGTCTGCACGACCTTGGTGTGCCGCTTGACCCGGTTGACGCCCTCGACGATCACCCGCTGCTCCTCGCGGAGCACCTGGATCACCTTGCCCTCGGCGCCCTTGTCCTTGCCGGAGATCACCTTGACGGTGTCGCCCTTCTTGATCTTCACGAACTTCTTCGGCATCACAGCACCTCGGGAGCGAGAGAGATGATCTTCATGAACTTCTTCTCGCGCAGCTCGCGGCCCACGGGGCCGAAGATGCGCGTGCCGCGCGGCTCGCCGTCGGACTTGAGGATCACCGCGGCGTTCTCGTCGAAGCGGATGTAGGAACCGTCGGGGCGGCGGCGCTCCTTGACGGTGCGCACGACCACGGCCTTGACGACGTCACCCTTCTTGACGTTGGCGCCGGGGATCGCGTCCTTGACGGTGGCGACGATGACGTCGCCGATCCCGGCGTAGCGGCGACCCGAGCCACCGAGAACCCGGATGCAGAGGATCTCCTTCGCACCGGTGTTGTCGGCGACCTTGAGCCGCGACTCCTGCTGAATCATCGATATCTCCTGGTTGTCGAGCCGGTTCTCACCACTCCACGAGTGGGGAGCCTTGCCGAACTGGGTGGATTACTTGGCGCGCTCGAGGACCTTGACGACGCGCCAGCGCTTGGTGGCCGACAGCGGGCGGGTCTCCATGATCAGGACCCGGTCACCGATGCCACAGTCGTTCTGCTCGTCGTGGGCCTTCAGCTTGGACGTACGGCGCAGGACCTTGCCGTACAGCGCGTGCTTGACGCGGTCCTCGACGGAGACGACCACGGTCTTGTCCATCTTGTCGGACACGACCAGGCCCTCACGCACCTTGCGAGCGTTGCGCTCGACCTTCTCGCTGGACTGCTCGCTCATGCGGCACCACCCTCGTTGTTGCTGGAGCCCGGGATGCTGCGGATGCCGAGCTCGCGCTCGCGCACCACGGTGTAGATCCGGGCGATGTCCTTCTTGACCGTGCGGAGCCGGCCGTGGCTCTCCAGCTGGCCGGTGGCCGCCTGGAAGCGGAGGTTGAACAGCTCCTCCTTGGCCTCGCGCAGCTTGGACTCGAGGTCGGTGTCGGTCATCTCGTCGAGCTCGTGAGCGGTTGCCATCAGAATTCACCTGCCTCACGGGAGACGAAGCGGCACTTCATGGGGAGCTTGTGCATCGCGCGGCGCATCGCCTCGCGAGCCACGTCCTCAGAGACGCCGGACAGTTCGAACATGACACGGCCGGGCTTGACGTTGGCCACCCACCACTCGGGGGAGCCCTTGCCGGAGCCCATGCGGGTCTCCGCCGGCTTCTTGGTCAGCGGGCGGTCGGGGTAGATGTTGATCCACACCTTGCCGCCACGCTTGATGTGGCGGGTCATCGCGATACGGGCCGACTCGATCTGGCGGTTGGTCACGTAGTGACCCTCGATCGCCTGGATCCCGAAGTCGCCGAACGCGAGGCGGGTGCCGCCCTTGGCCGCACCGGTCCGCTTGGGGTGGTGCTGCTTGCGGTGCTTGACACGACGGGGCATCAGCATGGGTCAGCCCTCCTTGCCGGACTCGGCGGAGGCGGCCGGAGCAGCAGACTCGGTCTGCGCCGGGGCCTCCGCAGCGGGAGCCTCGGTCGCACGGTCCGCCCGCGTGGGACGGTCGCCGCGCGAGCCGCGGGTCGGGCGGTCGCCACGGCCACCACCCGGCCGGCCGCCGCGACCGGGGACACCGGCGCGGGCAGCAGCCTGGGCCTGGCGCTCGGCACGCGTGCCGGCGACCTCACCCTTGTAGATCCAGACCTTCACGCCGATCCGGCCGAAGGTCGTGCGGGCCTCGTAGAAGCCGTAGTCGATGTCGGCGCGCAGGGTGTGCAGGGGCACGCGGCCCTCGCGGTAGAACTCGGTGCGCGACATCTCGGCGCCGTTGAGGCGGCCGGAGCACTGGATCCGGATGCCCTGGGCACCGGAGCGCATCGAGGTCTGCATCGCCTTGCGCATGGCGCGACGGAACTGCACGCGTCCCGAGAGCTGCTCGGCGACACCCTGGGCGACCAGCTGCGCGTCGATCTCGGGGTTCTTGACCTCGAGGATGTTCAGCTGGACCTGCTTGCCGGTGAGCTTCTCGAGCTCGCCACGGATGCGGTCGGCCTCGGCGCCGCGGCGACCGATGACGATGCCCGGGCGCGCGGTGTGGATGTCGACGCGGACCCGGTCACGGGTGCGCTCGATCTCCACCTTCGAGATGCCGGCCCGCTCCATGCCCTTGGAGAGCAGCTTGCGGATCGCGACGTCCTCGCCGACGTACGACTTGTAGAGCTTGTCGGCGTACCACCGGCTCTTGTGGTCGGTCGAGATGCCGAGGCGGAAGCCGTTCGGGTTGATCTTCTGGCCCATCAGGCCTTCCGTCCCTTCTTCTTGGACGCCACCTCGGCCGGCTGGACGACCAGGGTGATGTGGCTCGTGCGCTTGAGGATCCGCGTCGCGCGGCCCTGGGCGCGGGGGCGCCACCGCTTCATCGTCGGACCCTCGTCGACCTGGGCGACCGAGACCACGAGGTCGTCGGTGGCCAGGCCCTCGGTGGTCTCGGCGTTGGCGACCGCGCTCTCGAGGACCTTGTAGACGGTCTCGGAGGCGGCCTGCGGCGCGAACTGCAGCAGGGCCAGGGCCTCGTCGACCGGCAGGCCGCGGACCATGTCCACGACGCGGCGGGCCTTCATCGGCGTGATCCGGACGTAGCGTGCGCTCGCGAAGGCACCCGGCTGGTCGCCGAGCAGCGACTCGCGGCGGGCGCTGGTGCGCCGGCGCTCGGTGACACTCATCGACGTCGTCCCTTCCGGTCGTCCTTCACGTGCCCGCGGTAGGTGCGGGTGGGGGCGAACTCCCCGAGCTTGTGGCCGACCATCGCGTCGGTCACGAAGACCGGGACGTGCTTGCGGCCGTCGTGCACGGCGATCGTGTGGCCGATCATGGCCGGGACGATCATCGAGCGACGCGACCAGGTCTTGATGACGTTGTGGCTGCCCTTGTCGTTCTCGGCGTCCACCTTCTTCATCAGGTGGTCGTCGACGAAGGGGCCCTTCTTCAGGCTGCGAGGCATGTCGTTTACTTCCTACCCTTGCCGGTCTTGCGGCGACGGATGATCTGGGAGTCGGAGGCCTTGCGCTTGCGCGTGCGGCCCTCGGGCTTGCCCCACGGCGAGACCGGGTGGCGACCACCCGACGTCTTGCCCTCGCCACCGCCGTGCGGGTGGTCGACCGGGTTCATGACGACACCGCGGACGGTCGGGCGCTTGCCCTTCCAGCGCATGCGGCCGGCCTTGCCCCAGTTGATGTTCGACTGCTCGGCGTTGCCGACCTCGCCGATGCTGGCGCGGCAGCGGACGTCGACGAACCGCATCTCGCCGGACGGCATGCGCAGCGTGGCGCGCGAGCCCTCCTTGGCGACGAGCTGGGCGGAGTTGCCGGCCGAGCGGGCGATCTTGGCGCCGCCACCGGGACGCAGCTCCACGCAGTGGATCGTCGTACCGACGGGGATGTTGCGCAGCGGCAGGTTGTTGCCCGGCTTGATGTCGGCACCGGGGCCGGCCTCGACCGGGGTGCCCTGCTCGAGACCCTTCGGCGCGATGATGTAGCGCTTCTCGCCGTCGACGTAGTGCAGCAGCGCGATGCGCGCGGTGCGGTTGGGGTCGTACTCGATGTGCGCGACCTTGGCGGGCACGCCGTCCTTGTCGTAGCGACGGAAGTCGATGATCCGGTACGCCCGCTTGTGGCCGCCGCCCTGGTGCCGGGTGGTGATCCGGCCCTGGTTGTTGCGGCCGCCCTTCTTGGGCAGCGGACGGGTCAGCGACTTCTCCGGCGTGGTCCGGGTGATCTCGACGAAGTCGGCGACGGACGCGCCGCGACGGCCCGGCGTGGTCGGCTTGTACTTGCGAATAGCCATGTCAGTTCCCTGTCAGAGCCCGGTCAGGAGACCGGACCTCCGAAGATGTCGATGCGGTCGCCCTCGGCGAGGCTGACGATCGCCCGCTTGGTGTTGGCGCGCTTGCCGGTGCCGTAGCGGGTGCGGCGCGTCTTGCCCTGGCGGTTGATGGTGTTCACCGAGGTCACCTTGACGTTGAAGATCTTCTCGACCGCGATCTTGATCTCGGTCTTGTTGGCGTCCGGGCGCACGATGAACGTGTACTTGTTGGCGTCGAGGAGGCCGTAGCTCTTCTCGGACACCACCGGCGCGATCAGGATGTCGCGGTGGTCCTTGTGCAGCGTGCTCACTCGGAGGCCTCCTCAGCGGTCTCGGCCTTCTTCGCGGTGGCCTTCTTGGTCGCGGTCTTCTTGGCCGCAGCCTTCTTGACCGGCTTCTCCTCGGCGTCGTCCGAGGACGCGGCCGCCTTCTTGGCCGCGGTCTTCTTCGCCGCCGCCTTCTTGGCCGGCTTCTCCTCGACCTCCGCCTCGGGAGCGGTCAGGCCCTTGCTGCCGAGGAACGCGTCGAACGCGCCCTTGGTGAAGACCACGTCGTCGGAGGCGAGGACGTCGTAGGTGTTGAGCTGGTCGACGGCCACGATGTGCACCTGCGGCGCGTTGCGCAGCGACAGCCAGGTCACGGCGTCGTGGCGCTCGAGCACCAGCAGGTAGCGGTGGCGGTCGGTGAGCCCGGTGAGCGAGGCCAGCGCGGCCTTGGTCGACGGCGTGTCACCGGTGACCAGGCCCTCCACCACGTGCACGCGACCGTTGCGCGCCCGGTCGGTGAGGGCACCGCGGAGGGCGGCGGCCTTCATCTTCTTGGGCGTGCGCTGGGCGTACGAGCGCGGCTGCGGGCCGTGGACGGTGCCACCGCCGGCGAACTGCGGCGCGCGGGTCGAGCCCTGGCGGGCCCGACCGGTGCCCTTCTGCTTGTAGGGCTTGCGGCCACCGCCGCGGACCTCGCCGCGGGTCTTGGTGGCGTGCGTGCCCTGGCGGGCGGCGGCCTGCTGCGCGACCACGACCTGGTGGATCAGCGGAACGCTGACCTCGGCGTCGAAGATCTCGGCGGGCAGGTCGACCTTGAGGGTCTTCACGGTCATCGGGCGACCTCCTGGTTCCGCTTGGCGGCCGAGCGGATCACCACGACCCCGCCCTTGGGGCCGGGAACGGCGCCCTTGAGCAGGATGAGGCCCTTCTCGGTGTCGACGGAGTGGACGGTGACGTTCTGGGTGGTGACGGTGTCGTTGCCCATCCGGCCAGCCATCCGCACGCCCTTGAAGACGCGGCCGGGGGTGGCGCACGCGCCGATCGAGCCCGGCTTGCGGTGGTTGCGGTGGGCACCGTGCGAGGCGCCGACGCCGGAGAAGCCGTGACGCTTCATCGTGCCGGCGAAGCCCTTGCCCTTGCTGGTGCCGGTCACGTCGACCTCGTCGCCCGCGGCGAAGGTGTCGACCGCGATCTCGTCGCCGACGGTGAACTCACCGGCGGCAGAGGTGCGGATCTCGACCAGGTGGCGGCGCGGGGTGGTGCCGGCCTTGGCGAAGTGGCCCGCCTGCGGCTTGGTCACCTTGCGGCCGTCGATCTCGCCGTACCCGACCTGGATGGCCTGGTAGCCGTCGGTCTCGGGCAGGCGGACCTGGGTCACCACGTTGGTCGTGGCGGACACGACGGTCACGGGCACGACGCGGTTGTTCTCGTCCCAGAGCTGGGTCATCCCGAGCTTGGTGCCCAGGATGCCCTTCAGGTTGCGTTCGGTAGTCATGTCTGAAGACCTCAGAGCTTGATCTCGATGTCGACGCCGGCAGGCAGGTCGAGGCGCATGAGCGAGTCGACGGTCTTCGGCGTGGGGTCGATGATGTCGATGAGGCGCTTGTGGGTGCGCATCTCGAAGTGCTCGCGGGAGTCCTTGTACTTGTGGGGCGAGCGGATCACGCAGTACACGTTCTTCTCGGTCGGCAACGGCACCGGGCCGGCGACCTTGGCACCCGTGCGGGTGACCGTGTCCACGATCTTGCGCGCCGAGGTGTCGATCACCTCGTGGTCATAGGCCTTGAGCCTGATGCGGATCTTCTGTCCCGCCATAGGTCTCTCTCGTCCTCTTCGCGTTGGTCTCGCACTGTTCCGTCACCAGGCAGTGCCACGTGCAGGTCCCGTCTCGAGCACCCCCGGGTGAGGGTTCCCGCCTGTTTCTCGCCTCCACCGCCGACCCCCGAGGTCGGGCGTGTCGTGCTGGTTGGGCACAACACGAGGACGGGGGTCCTGCAGTTGTTGGTGGCGCCCGACGGTTCGTCGGGCCGATCGGGTCTCCTGGTGCGGTGCGGCCGCACGCCAGCACTGATCACCTCGAGGAGACGCGATTCAGGATTCAAGCGATGCCGCACCCCGGCAACCCGCCGGAGCAACCGGACCATCTTGGCAGAGGTCGCCGGATACGCCAAATCCGATCGGCACGGGGTGGGACACGCCGTCCGAGGGGCCCCGAACCCGCCTCACCCGTCCCAGGAGTACCACCCGACCCGTGAGCGAGGCAGGATGGGCCGGGTGATCGACCCGCACCCCCTCTGGGACTTCGACGACCCCGCCGGGTCCGAGCAGCGTCTGCGCGAGGCCGCCTCCGCCGCGGCCGGCGGCGACCGCCTCGCCTGGGAGACGCAGGTGGCGCGCGCACTCGGCCTCCAGGAGCGGTACGACGAGGGGCACGCGCTGCTCGACGAGGTCGCGGGCGGCGACGCTACCGGCGAGGTCGCCGTGCGCGTGGCGCTCGAGCGCGGCCGGCTGCACCGCTCCGCCGGCGACCCGGGGACGGCCCGGCCCCTCTTCGACGAGGCGGCGCGGCTGGCGGCCGACGCGGGGCTCGACGAGCTGCACGTCGACGCCCTGCACATGGTCGCGCTGGTGGTGAGCCCGGAGGAGTCCCTCGCGGTGGGACGGCACGCGCTCGACGTGGCGCGCGCCTCGACCGACCCGCGGGCCCGCGACTGGGACGCCTCGCTGCTCAACAACCTCGGGATGACGCACGCCGACGCCGGCGACCACGTCGCCGCGCTCGTCTGCTTCGAGGAGGCCCTCGAGGCCCGGGAGCGGATCGGCGACGTCGGGCGGACCCGCGTGGCCCGCTGGATGGTCGCCTGGTCGCTGCGCCACCTCGGCCGCACCGCCGAGGCGCTCGCGATGCAGCAGGCCCTCCGGGCGGAGCTGGCCGCGGACGGCGAGCACGATCCCTTCGTCGACGAGGAGATCGCGCTCCTCGGGGGCGGCCCGGGCTGACCCGGCGTCGGTCCCGCCACGGACGGCACTGCACCTGACAGGATGTGCGCGTCGCCGACGGAGCGGCAGCGAGGGGGCGTGGATGTCCGGGAACGAGTCGGGCGGGACGTGGTACCCGCCGCCCGGGTACCAGGAGCAGCCACCGCCCGCGTACGCCGCCCCTCCGCCCGGTCCCGCGCAGCCCTACCCGGCACCGCAGTGGTCGCCGCCGCCCGGGATGCTCGGCGCCGCGCACAAGCCCGGCGCGATGCCCCTGCGGCCGCTGGGCCTCGGCGACATCTACGACGCGGCGTTCCGCATCATCCGCTTCAACCCCCGGGCCACTGTGGGCTCGGCGGTGCTGGTGGCCGCCGTGGCGATGACGGTGCCGGTCGTGATCACCTCGGTGCTGACCTGGACCGTCGGGCTGTCGTTCGACGACCCCAACGGCGACTTCACCCAGGCGGAGGGCCTCGCAGCGGTCACCTCGGTCGGCTCGCTGGTGCTGGGCCTCGTGCTGCAGTACCTCGGCACGATCCTGGTGACCGGCATGATCGCCCGGGTGACCGCGGCGGCGGCGGTCGGCCGGCGGCTGTCGCTGGGCGAGGCCTGGGCCGAGACGCGCGGCAAGCGCTGGCGGCTGGTCGGGCTGACCCTGCTCATCGGGCTGGCGTCGTTCGCCCTCTTCGCCGCCTACACGGCCCTCTGGGTCGTCGTGGTCGTGGCCGGTGACGCCACGACGATCGTGGTGTTCGGGCTGGTCACGGTGCCGGCGTTCATCGCGCTCGGGGTCTGGCTGTGGGTGCGGTACGCCTACCTGCCCGTGCCGGCGCTGATGCTCGAGGACGTCGGCGTGGTCGGGGCGCTCGGACGCGCCTACCGGCTCACCGCGCGGCAGTTCTGGCGGACCTTCGGCATCGCGCTGCTGACGATGGTGATCGTGGGTGTCGTGGGCCAGGTCGTCTCGGTGCCGCTCTCGTTGATCGGTCAGGTCGTCTCGCTGGGCCTGGGGCCCGAGTACGAGCTCCTGGGGCTGGTCGTGGTGCAGGCGGCGACCACCGTGCTCGTGGCCGCCTTCGTCACGCCGTTCCAGACGGCCGTGGCGTCGGTGCAGTACCTCGACCAGCGCATGCGCAAGGAGGCCTACGACGTCGAGCTGATGGCACGAGCGGGGATCACCGCGTCGTGAACCCCGCTCTCGGGCCGCTCGCGGCCCGGCTCGTCGACCCCCCGGTGACGCCGTCGCCCGACGAGGCCCGGTCGCAGGTGGGGCGAGAGCTGCTGCGGCCGGAGTACCACGAACAGAACGTCGTCGAGCGGATGATCGTGTGGCTGCAGCGGGTGCTCGACGGCTGGGTGACCGCGGCCGCCGGTGCGCCGCCGCTGGTGACGCTGGCGTGGATGGTGGTGGGGCTGGCCCTCGTCGTGGGCCTGGTGCTGCTGCTCTCACGCGTCCGCCGGCGGCCCACGGCGGCGCAGCCCGCGGGACCGCTCGACGTCGCCGCCACCTCGGCGAGCGAGCTGCGGCGGCGCGCGCAGGAGGCCCTCGACGCCGGGCGGGCGGAGGAGGCGCTGCTCGACGGCTTCCGGGCGCTCGCCGTGCGCCAGGTGGAGCGGCACCGGCTCGACGACGCCCCCGGCGCGACCGCGGACGAAGTGGCCTCGACGCTGGGCTCGACGTACCCCGAACGGCGCGCCGCGCTGGACGACTCGGCGCGGCTGTTCGACCTCGTGCTCTACGGTCACCGGCCGGCGACGCCGGAGCAGGCGGCGGGTGTGCTCGCCCTCGACGACGAGCTCGCGCGATGACCTCGTGGGTCGCGCGGCACCGCGCCGGTGCGCTGGTCGCGCTCGGCGCGGTCGTCGCGGTGGTGGTGGTCGCGCTCGGCGCGGGTGGGGCGCGGACCGGCGGGCGCTACGACCCCGACAACCCCGGGCCGTACGGCGCGCAGGCGGTGGCGCGGGTGCTCGAGCAGCAGGGCGTCGACGTCACCGTGGCCCGCGGGGCCGACGAGCTGGCCGGGGCGCGGCTCGACGCCGACACCACGGTCGTCGTCACCAGCACCGAGGAGCTCGGCCGCCGTACGGGGAAGGACCTGCTCCGGCGCGCCTCCGGCACCCACCGCGTGGTGCTCGTGGAGCCCGGACCGGGCCTGGTCCAGGCGCTCCGCCTCGGGCCGCTGCCCGCGACGGTCACGGTCGGCGGCGGGCGGGACGCTGCCTGCACCGACCCGACGTTCGAGGGCCTGCGGGTCTCCGTCGACACCGCCCTCGCCTTCCCGGGCGAGGGCTGCTTCCCCGGCGACGTCGGCGCGCTGGTGGCCGAGCGTGACGGCGTGACGCTGTTCGGGCCCGGACAGGCGCTGACCAACGACCAGGTGCTGCGCGGCGACAACGCGGCCGCCGCCCTGCGCGTGCTCGGCGGGAGCGACCGGCTGGTCTGGTACGTCCCGAGCGTCGCGGACCTCGGGCCCGGCGACGGCGTCGGCCTCGGCACGCTGCTGCCCGACTGGCTCGGGCCGGCCCTGTGGCTGGTCGCGCTCGCGGCGGTCGGGCTCGTGGTGTGGCGGGCGCGGCGCCTCGGCCCGCTGGCCACCGAGCCCCTGCCCGTCGTGGTCAAGGCGATCGAGACCACGCGCAGCCGCGGCCGGCTCTACCGCAGGTCCCGTGACCGCGCACACGCCGCCGACACGCTCCGCGCCGCCGCCCGCAGGCGCCTGCGGGAGCGCCTGCGCCTCGGCGCCGGTGACGAGATGACGCTGCTGCGCGAGGTGGCGCGTCGTACGGACCGATCGCTCGACGAGGTCGTCGCCCTGCTCGGCCCCGCCCCACCGCCCCCGACCGACAGCGCCCTGGTGGCGCTGGGCATCGACCTGACCGCGCTCGACCAGGAGGTACGACACCCATGACCGACCCCACGACCGAGCGGCCGGCCGGCACGGGCGACCACGCCCGCGAGCGGCTCTCCGCGGTCCGCCACGAGGTGGCCAAGGCCGTCGTCGGCCAGGACGCGGCGGTGTCCGGGCTGCTGGTTGCGCTGCTGTGCGGCGGCCACGTGCTGATGGAAGGTGTGCCCGGGGTCGCCAAGACGCTGCTGGTGCGCAGCCTCGCGGCGGCGCTGTCGGTGGACACGCGGCGGGTGCAGTTCACGCCCGACCTGATGCCCGGCGACATCACCGGCTCGATGGTGATCGACAGCCACCGCGGCGAGCTCAGCTTCCGCGAGGGGCCGCTGTTCACCAACCTGCTCCTGGCCGACGAGATCAACCGGACGCCGCCCAAGACGCAGTCGGCCCTGCTCGAGGCGATGGAGGAGGGGCAGGTCTCGGTCGACGGCGTCTCGCGGCCGCTCCCCCGCCCGTTCCTGGTCGCCGCGACGCAGAACCCGATCGAGTACGAGGGCACCTACCCGCTGCCCGAGGCGCAGCTCGACCGGTTCCTCCTCAAGGTGGTGCTGCCGGTGCCGGGGCGCGACGACGAGCTCGCCGTCGTACGACGGCACGCGGCGGGGTTCGACCCGCGCGACCTCGGCGCCGCGGGCGTGACCGCGGTGGCCGGCGCCGACGACATCCACGACGGTCAGGTCGCGGTGGGCGGGGTGCAGGTCTCCGACGAGGTCGCGGGGTACGTCGTCGACATCGCGCGGGCCACCCGGCAGTCGCCGTCGCTGAGCCTCGGCGTCAGCCCGCGTGGCGCGACCGCCCTGCTGCGCAGCTCGCGCGCCTGGGCCTGGCTCAACGGCCGCGACTTCGTGACGCCCGACGACGTGAAGTCGGTCGCCCACGCCACGCTCGTGCACCGGCTCGGGCTGCGCCCCGAGGCCGAGCTCGAGGGCGTGGACGTCGGGCAGGTGCTGGCCTCCGCGCTCGGCTCGGTGCCGGTGCCGCGGTGAGCGAGGTCTGATGGCGGTCTCCGGGCGGTTCCCGCTCCTGCTCCTGCTGGGGCTGGTGCCGGTCGTGCTGCGCCCGCACGCCTCGACGGTCTGGTTGTGGCTGCTGCTGGTGGCGGTGCTCGCGGTCGCCGACTGGGTGCTCGCCCCGGCGCCGTCCGTGGTCACCGTCGAGCGGGTGCCGACCGGGTCGGTGCGGCTCGGCGACCCGACCTGGAGCGACCTGCGGGTCAGCGTCACCGGCGGCAGGCGCGTGCGCGGCGTGCTGCGCGACGCCTGGCAGCCGTCGGCCGGGGCGACCGGCAACCGGCACCGCCTCGACCTCCGCCCCGGCGACCGCGAGGTGCTGCGCACCCCGCTGCGCACGCGCCGGCGCGGCGACCTGCGCGCGCTCGGCGTGACCGTGCGCACCCGCGGGCCGCTGGGCCTGGTCGCGCGGCAGCGCACACGCGACGTACCGGGCCGGGTGCGGTCGGTGCCGCCGTTCGAGTCGCGCAAGCACCTGCCGAGCCGGCTGGCCCGGCTGCGCGAGCTCGACGGCCGCTCGGCGCTGCGGGTGCGCGGGCAGGGTACGGAGTTCGACTCGCTGCGCGAGTACGTCCGCGGCGACGACGTCCGGTCGATCGACTGGCGCGCGACGGCGCGCAACCGCAACGTCGTGGTGCGCACCTGGCAGCCCGAGCGCGACCGGCGCGTGGTGCTGGTGCTCGACACCTCCCGCACCTCCGCCGGCCGCGTGGACGACGTGCCGCGGCTCGACTCGGCGATGGACGCCGCCCTGCTGCTCGCCGCGCTCGCCGCCCGGGCCGGCGACCGCGTCGACGTCGTCGCCGGCGACCGGCGGGTGCGCACGCGGCTGCGGTCCGCGGGCGGGCGCGACGTCGCTGCCCGCCTGCAGGACGCGATGGCCGACCTCGAGCCCGTGATCGCGGAGGCCGACTGGACGGCGCTGGCCGGCGCGGTCACCGGGCTCGGGCGGCAGCGCGCGCTGGTCGTGCTGCTCACGCCGCTGGAGGCCGCGGCGGTGGAGGAGGGCCTGCTGCCGGTGCTGCCGACGCTGACCCGGCACCACCGGGTGGTCGTCGCCTCGGTGCGCGACCCGGAGCTCGAGCGGCTGGCGCGGACGCGGGGCTCGCTCGACGAGGTGTACGACGCGGCCGCGGCCGAGCAGGCGCTCGAGCGGCGACGTCGTACGGCCGAGCTGCTGCGGGCGCTCGGCGTCGACGTGGTCGACGCCGACGCGGAGCGGCTGCCCCCGGCGCTGGCCGACCACTACCTCGAGCTCAAGGCCTCCGGCCGGCTCTGAGCGGCGGCGTCAGGCCTGGGTCGCGACGCGGTCCTCGAGCAGGGCGTCGTCGAGGTCGCCGGTGGCTCCCCGCGAGACGGCCGCGCGGCCGAGGACGAAGACGTAGGCGAAGAAGCAGAGCTCGGCGGTGACGCCGATGCCGATCCGCGCCCAGGTGGGCAGCGGGGAGGGGGTCACGAACGCCTCGATCAGGCCGCTCACGAACAGCACCGCGACCAGGCCGAGCGCGACCGTGCCCGCCGTACGTCCCTCGTGGGCGAGCGACTGTGAGCGCGTGCGCCCACGGGGCTCGACCCACGCCCAGAACAGCCGCAGCCCGACGCCCGCGGCGACGAACACCGCCGTGAGCTCGAGCAGGCCGTGCGGGAGGATCAGCCCCCAGAACCGCTCGCCGGCTCCCTCGCGGTGCATGATCGAGCCGATGATCGCCAGGTTGGACAGGTTCTGGAACAGCAGCAGCACGATCGGGAAGCCGAGGATCCCGAGGGCGATGCACAGGGCCGCCACCCAGGCGTTGTTCACCCACACCTGCGCGGCGAAGTGGCTCGCGGTGTACTCGCTGTAGTAGCCCTCGAAGTCCTGGCCGACGAGCCGGTCCACCTCACGCGGGGAGAGCATCGACTGCTGGACGTTGGGGTGCTGCAGCAACCAGACCATCATCACCGCGGTCGCGGCGACCGAGGCCGCCATCGTGGCCAGCCACCACCGGCGCAGGCGGTAGAGGGCGGCGGGGAACCGCTCGGTGAAGAACAGCGCCACCCCGCGCCAGGTGCCGACGCGGGCCCCGGCCGCACGGTGGCGGGCGCGCCCGAGCAGGGAGGACAGGTGGGCGACCAAGGTCGGGTCCGCAGCCGAGGTGCGCACGACGGACAGGTGGGTGGCGACCCGCTGGTAGCGCTCGACCAGCTCGTCGCTCTCCGCCCCCGACAGCCGCCGCTGCTTGACCAGCTGCTCGAGCCGCTCCCACTCCGCCCCGTGCGCCTGCACGTACGCGTCGACGTCCACGGCGCCCACCCTACGCACTCCCCCACCCCGCCGAGGTGGGAGAAATGGTCACGCGAGGTGGGAGAAATGGTCACCCGAGGTGGGAGGAATGGTCACCACTTCTCCCACCTGGGACCGCCATTTCTCCCACCTCGCGCCGCCATTTCTCCCACCTCGGCGGCCTAGGGTGTGGGGGGTGGAGCTGAGGCTGGGGGACGGGCGGACCGTGCAGGTGTGGGACGGCGGGTCGCGGGTCGCGGGTGCGCCGGTGGTGGTCTTCTTCCACGGGTGCCCGGACACCCGGTGGGCGGCGATGACGGGGCACCAGGCCGCGGTGAGGGCGGGGGTCCGGCTGGTGTGCGCCAATCGGCCGGGGTACGGCGCGTCGACTGCGGCGGCGACCACCCACACCTCGGTGGCCGACGACGCGCTCGCGGTCGCCGACCTGCTCGGCGCCGGGGAGCTCGCGGTGCTCGGCATGTCGGTGGGCGGGCCCTACGCGCTGGCCACGGCCGCGCGGGCGCCAGGGCGGGTACGGGCCGCGGCCGTGGTGGCCGCGCCCGGCGACCTGCCCGAGCAACGGCAGCCGGGCAGCGCCGAGGAGGTCGTGGAGCGCTCGCGTCCCGAGTACGCCGCGTGGTGCGCGCAGGTGCTCGCCGACGACGCCGACTCCCCGGACGACGCGGCACTCGCCGGCCGGTTCCTCGCGGGTCTGCCCGGGCCCGACGCCGCCCTGCTCGCGGCGTACGGCGACGCGTGGGTGGCGGCGTCGCTGCGCGAGGCGCTCGCCCAGCCCGAGGGCTTCCTCCGCGACGCCGCCGTGACCTTCGGCGTGTGGGACTTCGCAGTCGAGGACGTCACCTGCCCGACCAGCCTCTGGTGCGGCGCGGCCGACACCAACGCCCCGCCCGAGAACGGCGACGCGCTCGCCGCCCGGCTCCCCGACGCCCACCTGCACCTCGGCGCCACGACGCACCTCGCCACGCTGCTGACCCGGTGGGACGAGGTGCTCGAGCACCTACGATGAGCCGGTGCCCGCCGAGTTCGCCACCGTCACCGCCGACGACCTCGTCACCGGCGAGGCCGTGGCGCTCGACCTGCCGCCCGCGGGCCTCGGCACCCGGGCGGCCTCGGGCCTGATCGACGTCGCCGTCACGCTGCTGCTGTTCGTCGGCGTGCTCGTGGTCGCGCTGGTCGCCTCGATCCCGACCGACAAGGCACTCGTCCAGGTCGCCGTGATCGGCAGCACGGTGCTGGTCTTCATCGCCTACCCCACGACCCTCGAGACGCTGACGCACGGCAAGTCGCTGGGCAAGCTCGCGCTCGGCCTGCGCGTGGTGCGCGACGACGCCGGGCCGGTGACGGTGCACCAGTCGTTCGTGCGGGCCCTGATCGGGGTCGTGGAGATCTACCTGCTCACCGGGGCGCCGGCGCTGCTGTCGGCGCTGGTGAGCAGCAAGGGCAAGCGCCTCGGCGACCACGCCGCCGGCACCTACGTCGTGCGCGAGCGGGTGCGCCTCGAGCTGCCGCCACCTCCCTCGATGCCGCCGCCGCTGGCCGCGTGGGCCCGCACCGCCGACATCGCCTCCCTGCCCGCCGGACTCGCGCTGGCGGTGCGCCAGCTGGTCGGACGGTTCCCGACGATCGACCCGGCGACCCGGCGCGCCCTGGCCGACCGGCTCGCCGCCGAGGTCGCGCCGTACGTCGCGCCCGCGCCGCCGCGGGGCACCCCGCCCGAGGCGTTCCTCACCGCGGTCCTCGCGGCGCGGCGCGAGCGGGACACCGCCCGCTTGCGCCGCGAGGACGAGCTGCGGCGCCGGCTCACCCGTCGAAGGTGACCTGCCCGAAGCTGCTCTGGGGCGGCGTCAGGTCGACGCAGGTGCCGTCGGAGACCTCGCAGGCGTAGACCCGGGTCGAGCCGTTCGCCAAGGTCGCCACCAGCGCGGTGTCGTCGTCGGCCCACCCCGCCGCCTGCGGGGTCCCGAGCACGTCGACGTTCTCCAGGCCCTCGGCGGGCGACCAGATGCTGAAGACCGGGGGCTCGGCGTTCAGGTCGAGGACCGTGAGGTACTTGCCGTCCGGCGAGAGGGTCGCAGTGCCCTCGAACGAGCGGAGCTCGGTCTTCTCACCCGGGCCGATCTCGTAGACGACGCTGTCGGTCCAGCCGGCCACCGCGACCCGCGCGCTGGTGGCCGTGGACAGCCAGCCGTCCCCGTCGGCCGGCGGGTCGAACCGGATGTCGCGGTCGGTCGCGCCCAGCGTGAGCCCGTGCTCCTCGGCCACCAGCGGGAAGCCGGTCCCCTGCGCGACGTCGGTGAGGTAGCGGGTCCCGGTGAGCTCGTCGGTGCCCCAGGTGCGCTGGTCCCCGGCCTCGAGGTCGACGACCGTCACCTTCTCATCCAGGTCGACCCAGCCGACCCACCGGCCGTCGGCGGAGAGCGCGGCGCTCTGCACCGGGCCGTCGTGGGGCAGGTCGTCGGAGCGCTCGAACCGCCAGCCGCCCGGACCCTCGCCGCTGGTCGAGGCGTGCCACCGGACCAGGTGGCTGTTGCCGTCGATCGCCCAGATGTCCTCGTTCGTCGCGCCGAGCAGCTCCTCGACCCGGCCGTCGAGCTCGTGGGTCACCCCCGTCGGGTCCACGGCCACGAGCCGTCCGTCCGCGACGAACACCGCGGGCTTGTCGAGCTGGCCGTCGAGCGCGACGGACGGGGACGGTCCCGGTGCGGCGGGGTCGACGGCACCCTGGACGCCCTCGCGCACCTGGGGTACGGCGAGGAAACCGACCGCGGCGACCGCGGCAGCGGCCAGCCCGGCGACCGCGACCCGGCCCGTCGTCCGACGGCGCCGCTGCGAGCGCAGCTCGCGCTCGAAGGCAACCCGATCGATGGCGGGGGCCTGCGTGGCGGCGCCGACCTGGTGCAGCGCCTCGCTGATGTCGGTGATGGTCATGACAGCTCCTCGGTCAGCTCGAGGGAGGGAAGTGCCTGGCGCAGGCGCGCGATGGCGTGGTGGGTGGCGCTCTTGACCACGCCCTCGGAACAGCCGAGCTCGCGCGCGGTCTCGCCCACGGACAGGTCCTCGAAGTAGCGCAGCACGAGCGTGGCCCGCATCTTGGGTGGCAGGCGTCGTACCTCCTGCCACAGCGCGAGGTGGTCCGCGCGCACGCCGATCTGGTCGAAGCCCTCGTCGGGCAGCTCGCCGCGCACGACCTCGCGGTCGCGGCGGCGCCAGTGGCGCTGGGCGTCGTTGAGCATCGCCCGACGCACGTAGGCGTCGGCGGCGCCCTTGTCGCGGATCTTCGACCAGCGCAGGCAGGTGCCTGCCATGGCCGACTGGAGCAGGTCCTCGGCGTCGTGGCGGTTGCCGGTGAGCAGGTACGCCGTGCGGTAGAGCGGCTGCCACCGTGCGGCCATGAACTCCTCGAAGGCGAGCTCCTGGTCGGGCACGTCCGTTCCTCTCCGTTGCGTGGTGGGGGTCACTGGGTAAGGAGCCGCCCGTACCCCGCCAGGTTGCGTGGAGACGCGGATTCGTCCCCTGTCACATCGAGTCGGTGACCGGCTCGTCGAGGTCGTCGCGGGCCGGCACCGAGTCCGGCGCGACCGGCTCGGGCCGTGCGCGCGGGATCAGCAGGCACAGCCCGGCCGCCGCGACGCAGAGCAGGCCGGCGGTGATCCACGCGGCGAAGTAGTCGCCCTGCGCCTGGCGGATCCAGCCGGCGAAGCTCGCGGCCACCCCCGCCCCGACCATGTGGGAGGCGAACACCCAGCCGAAGACGACGCCCGACCGCTCGATGCCGAAGTGCTGGCGGCACAGCGTCACGGTCGGCGGCACGGTGGCCACCCAGTCGAGGCCGTAGAAGAGGATGAACACGAAGAGGCTGGGCTCGACGTGCGGCGACAGCAGGTAGGGGACGACGAGCAGCGACAGCCCGCGCAGGAAGTAGTAGGCGAACAGCAGGTAGCGGCTGTCGACCCGGTCGGTGAGCCAGCCGCTGGCGACGGTCCCGACGATGTCGAAGACCCCGATCAGCGCGAGCAGGCTCGCGCTGGTCGTGGCCGGCATGCCGTGGTCGTGCGCGGCGGGGATGAAGTGGGTGCCGATCAACCCGTTGGTCGACCAGCCGCAGATCCAGAAGGTCGCCATCAGCAGCCAGAAGGTGGGCACGCGGGCGCTCTCGCGCAGCGTGCGCAGGGCCATCCGCGCGGCCCCGGTCCGCACGACCCGCGGCGTCGGCACGGCGGCCGAGTCGTCACCGTACGGCGTCAGGCCGACGTCGGCGGGGACGTCGCGCAGCACCAGCCAGCAGACCGGCACCAGCAACAGCGCGAACGCCGCCACCAGCCCGGCGGCCCACCGCCAGCCCGGGCCGTCGGCGAGGCGGGCGATCAGCGGCAGGAAGACCAGTTGCCCCGTCGAGCTCGCGGCCGAGAAGACGCCGATGACCAGCCCGCGGTGACGCACGAACCAGCGGTTCGCCACGATGGCGCCGAAGACCAGGGCCAGCGAGCCGGTGCCGATGCCGACCGCGAAGCCCCACAGCACCCACAGCTGCCACGGCTGCGTCATCACCAGCGTCAGCCCGGAGCCGAGCGCGACCAGGAGCAGCGACAGCGGCACCACCCGCCGGATCCCGAACCGCTCCATGAGCGCCGCCGCGAACGGCGCCGTGAGCCCGTAGACGACCAGGTTGAGCGAGACTGCGCCGCTCGTGGTGGCCCGCGACCAGCCGAAGTCGGCCTCGAGCGGCTCGAGCAGCGCCCCCGTCGACGAGCGGAAACCGGCCGCCGCCACCAGGGCGGCCATGGTGACTGCGGCGACCCACCACGCCCGGTGGACGGCCCGCCGGCCCGGGTGCGGGGCGGTGCGGACGGCGACGGTCACCACGGGATCCTACGGTCGCGCCACGGGGCGCAGGGCACGCGATCCTGCCGACATTCGGCTTGTGGCTGCCACGTCGCCGACCTACCGTCGAGGCATGGGCTGGCTGCTCGTCGCGGGCGCCGTCGTGCTGGTCGTTCTCACGACGGTCCGCAGCCTGCTCCAGCGTCCGCCGCCGCCACCCGAGCACCGGCCGATCGAGCTGATCGCCACCGACGCCCGGCGCCTCGGCCACCGGTTCCGCAGCCTGCCGCGCGGCGTCTCCTTCGCGAAGTTCGAGGCGATCCGGCGGGCCTACGACGACGTGCTCGCCGAGGGATGCGCGGCGCTCGACCTGCCCGAGCTCCTCGGCGTGCTGCCTGCCGGCGACGAGCTCGACGCCGAGCGGGTGCGGGTCGAGCAGCTGCTGTGCCGGTGGGGGCTCGAGATCGACGACGCGGCCTGACCCCGGCCGGGCTCAGCCGACCCGGCGGTAGGCGAGGTCGGTGATCTCGCGGTCGGCGGCCAGCCCCTTGCGCTCGAACCTCGTGACCGGCCGCTCCTCCCAGCGCGGCACCACGCCCCCCTCGAGCAGCGGCTCGGCGCCGAGCACGGCCTCCATCTGGGCGGCGTAGTCGGCCCAGTCGGTGGCCAGCCTCCACAGCGCACCCGGCGCCAGCCGGGTCGCGGCGAGGTGGGCGAACGGCGCGTCCACCAGGCGGCGCTTGAGGTGCCGCTTCTTGTGCCACGGGTCGGGGAAGAACGTCCACAGCTCGGCCACCTGCCCCTCGCCCAGCAGGTGCTCGAGCACCCACACGGCGTCCACGGAGCAGAACCGCACGTTCGCCGCCCCGGCCTCGGCCACGCGGCCCAGGGCGTCGGCGACGCCGGGCACCCAGACCTCCAGCGCCAGCACGTCGTACGACGGGCGGGTGGCGGCGAGCGCGGCCGTGGCCTCCCCGATGCCGGACCCGATCTCCACGACCAGCGGCGCCTCGCGCCCGAACCACGACGCCAGCGAGAACCCCGGGTCGTCGACCGCCTCGTCGGGGATCACCCAGCGCTCGTGGTGCGCCTCCCACGCCGCGGCCTGGCGCGGGGTGAAGCGACTGCCACGGCGTGAGTACGAGAGCACCTCGCGCATGGGCCGGCCGTCGTCGGTGAGCTTGTGGTGCGGGCGCGCGGGGCGGACGCGGTCCTCGGCCATGCCCCGATCCTCCCGCACCGGGGCCTCCGGCCGGGCCCGGGGTCCTTGGCCTGTGCCCCTCGACCGTCGCGGCGGCCTACCGTCGAGGAGGACCAGGAGCCAGCACGAGGAGGGATGGAGGGATCGTCATGGGACACCAGATCGAGTCGGTGCACGAACCGGAGCGCTGGTTCGCCGCGCAGACCTTCCACAGCGACGCCGAGCACGTCGGCCAGGTGATCGGGCCGGCCTTCGGCGCGGTGGCCGCCTACCTCGGACGCCGGGGAGTGCCCTGCGAGGGACCGGCGGTCTCCCGCTACCGCCCCGAGCCGGGCGGCTTCGAGGTCGCGGCAGGCTTCGCGGTCGACGGCCCGTTCCCGGAGGGTGAGGGCGTGCGGCCGGAGCGGCTGCCGGAGACGGACGCGCTCGCGACCCTGCACACCGGTGCCTACACCGGCCTGCCGGGCGCCTACGCGGACCTCGAGCACGAGGCCCGGGTCCGTGGCGTCGCGCTCGACCCCACGGCGATGTGGGAGGAGTATCTCGACGGACCGGACGTCCCGCCGGAGCAGACGCGCACGCGGATCGTCTGGCCCCTCGTGGAGGCGGGCAGCCACTAGGTCGACGGCACCAGAGCGCGGAACGCAGAACGCCCCCGGACCAGAGGTCCGGGGGCGTTCCGAGGATCAGCTCGGAGGCTGGTCAGATCACTTGGTGATCTTGGTGACCCGGCCGGCGCCGACGGTGCGGCCGCCCTCGCGGATCGCGAAGCGCAGGCCCTCGTCCATGGCGATCGGCTGGATGAGCTCCACCGACATCTCGGTGTTGTCACCCGGCATGACCATCTCGGTGCCCTCGGGCAGCGTGACGACGCCGGTCACGTCCGTGGTCCGGAAGTAGAACTGCGGACGGTAGTTGTTGAAGAACGGCGTGTGACGGCCGCCCTCCTCCTTCGAGAGGATGTAGACCGAGGCCTCGAAGTTGGTGTGCGGGGTGGTGGTGCCCGGCTTGATCACGACCATGCCGCGCTCGACGTCCTCGCGCTTGGTGCCGCGGAGCAGCAGACCGACGTTCTCACCGGCCTGGCCCTCGTCGAGCAGCTTGCGGAACATCTCGACGCCGGTGACCGTCGTCTTCTGCGACTTCTCGCGGATGCCGACGATCTCGACCTCCTCGTTCACCTTCACGATGCCGCGCTCGATGCGGCCCGTGATCACGGTGCCACGACCGGTGATCGTGAAGACGTCCTCGACGGGCATGAGGAACGGCTTGTCGGTCTCGCGCTCCGGGGTCGGGATCGCCTCGTCGACGGCGTCCATGAGCTCCATGATCGAGTCGCCCCACTTGGCGTCGCCCTGCAGCGCCGGGAAGGCGGCCACGCGGACGACCGGGATGTCGTCACCCGGGAACTCGTACTCGGAGAGGAGCTCGCGCACCTCCATCTCGACGAGCTCGATGAGCTCCTCGTCGTCGACCATGTCGCACTTGTTCAGCGCGACGACCAGGGCGGGCACGCCGACCTGGCGGGCGAGCAGCACGTGCTCGCGGGTCTGCGGCATCGGACCGTCGGTCGCGGCCACCACCAGGATCGCGCCGTCCATCTGGGCCGCGCCGGTGATCATGTTCTTGATGTAGTCGGCGTGACCGGGGCAGTCGACGTGCGCGTAGTGACGCTTCTCGGTCTGGTACTCGACGTGAGCGATCGAGATCGTGATGCCGCGCTGGCGCTCCTCAGGAGCCTTGTCGATGTCCTCGAACGCCGAGGCGGCGTTGAGGTCCGGGTGCTTGTCGTGCAGCACCTTGGTGATCGCCGCGGTCAGCGTCGTCTTGCCGTGGTCGATGTGACCGATGGTGCCGATGTTCACGTGCGGCTTGGTCCGCTCGAACTTCGCCTTAGCCACTGGGGGCTCCTCCTGATTGGTGGTGTAACTGACTCGTGGTGTTGCTGTGCAGTGTTGCGTGCCGAGGATCCGAGGTGGTAACCGGGTGGGTTACTCGCCGCGGACCTTCTTGATGATCTCGTCGGCGATGTTCGTGGGAACCTCGGCGTACGAGTCGAACTCCATCGAGTACGACGCCTGACCGGAGGTCTTGGACCTCAGGTCGCCAACGTACCCGAACATCTCGGACAGGGGCACGAGCGCGTTGATGACCATGTCACCGTGACGCTCCTCCTGTGCCTGGATCTGGCCGCGCCGGCTGTTGATGTCGCCGATGACCGTGCCGAGGAACGACTCCGGCGTGGTCACCTCCACGGCGAACATCGGCTCGAGCAGCACGGGCTTGGCCATCCGGGCGGCCTCCTTGAAGGCCTGGTTGCCGGCGATCTTGAACGCGAGCTCCGACGAGTCGACGTCGTGGTAGGCGCCGTCCTCGAGCGTGAACTTCACGTCGACCATGGGGTAGCCGGCGAGCACGCCGAACTCCATGGCCTCCTGACCGCCCTGGTCGACCGAGGGGATGTACTCCTTCGGCACGCGACCACCGGTGACGTTGTTGATGAACTCGTACCCGGCACCGGCACCCGTCTCGGGGTCGATGTTGGGGCCGAGCGAGACGACGACCTTCGCGAACTGGCCGGACCCACCGGTCTGCTTCTTGTGGGTGTAGCTGTGCTTCTGGACCTCCTTGCGGAGGGTCTCGCGATAGGCCACCTGCGGCTTGCCGACGGTCGCCTCCACGCGGAACTCGCGCTTCATGCGGTCGACGAGGATCTCGAGGTGGAGCTCGCCCATGCCGGCGATGATCGTCTGGCCGGTCTCCTCGTCCGCCTTGACGGTGAACGTGGGGTCCTCGTCGGACAGGCGCTGGATCGCGGTGCCCAGCTTCTCCTGGTCACCCTTGGTCTTGGGCTCGATCGCCACCTCGATCACCGGGGCGGGGAACGTCATCGACTCGAGGATGACCTGGTGCTGCGGGTCGCACAGGGTGTGACCGGTCTTGGTGTCCTTCAGACCCATCACGGCCACGATCTGACCGGCACCGACCGACGCGATCTCCTCACGCTTGTTCGCGTGCATCTGGTAGACCTTGCCGATCCGCTCCTTGCGGCCGTTGACCGAGTTCACCACGGTCGAGCCGGCCTCGAGCTTGCCCGAGTAGACGCGGACGTAGATCAGCTTGCCGAGGTGCGGGTCGCTGGCGATCTTGTACGCCAGGCCGGAGAACGGCTCGTCGTCGGAGGGCTTGCGGACGACCTGCTCGTCCTCGTCCTTGACCGAGTGGCCGACGATGCCCTCGATGTCGAGCGGCGACGGGAGGTACTTGACCACGGCGTCGAGCAGGGGCTGCACGCCCTTGTTCTTGAACGCCGTGCCGCACAGCACCGGGTTGACCTTGTCGGCCAGGGTGGCGCGGCGGATCGCGGCCTCGAGCTCCTCGACGGAGAGCTCCTCGCCCTCGAGGTACTTCTCCATCACGTCGTCGTCGGCCTCGGCCAGCGTCTCGAGGAACTTCTCGCGGTACTCGGCGGCCTGCTCGGCCATGTCCGCGGGGATCTCCTCGACCTCGTAGTCCTCACCCATCTTGGTCTCGCCGCGCCAGGTCAGGGCACGCATGCCGACCAGGTCGACGACGCCGAGGAAGTCGCTCTCGGCACCGATGGGCAGCTGGAGCACCAGCGGGGTGGAGTTGAGGCGCTCGACCATCATGTCGACGCAGCGGAAGAAGTCGGCACCGGTGCGGTCGAGCTTGTTGACGAAGCACATGCGCGGCACGGAGTACTTGTTCGCCTGGCGCCACACGGTCATCGTCTGGGGCTCGACACCGGCCACGCCGTCGAAGACGGCGACGGCGCCGTCGAGGACGCGCAGCGAACGCTCCACCTCGGCGGTGAAGTCGACGTGGCCGGGGGTGTCGATGATGTTGATCTGGTGGTTCTTCCACCAGCAGGTCGTCGCGGCGGACGTGATGGTGATGCCGCGCTCCTGCTCCTGCTCCATCCAGTCCATCGTGGCAGCGCCCTCGTGGACCTCACCGATCTTGTAGGTGATGCCGGTGTAGAACAGGATCCGCTCGGTCGTGGTGGTCTTGCCGGCGTCGATGTGCGCCATGATGCCGATGTTGCGGACCTTGTTGAGGTCAGTGGTGATGTCGACGGCCACTGTGGTCGTGTTCCCCTCGGGAGATGTGGGTGACGGTGACGGCGGGGCGGTACGGCGTGTGGGCCGGACCGCCCCCGCGGGTCACCAGCGGTAGTGGGCGAAGGCCTTGTTGGACTCGGCCATCTTGTGCGTGTCCTCGCGCTTCTTCACTGCGGCACCCAGGCCGTTGGAGGCGTCGAGGATCTCGTTCATGAGGCGCTCGGACATCGTCTTCTCGCGACGGTCCTGGGCGTAGCCGACGAGCCAGCGCAGCGCGAGCGTGGTGCCGCGCGTGCCCTTGACCTCGATCGGGACCTGGTAGGTCGCACCGCCGACGCGGCGGGACTTGACCTCGATGGCCGGCTTGACGTTGTCCATCGCACGCTTGAGCGTCACGACGGGGTCGGTGCCGGTCTTCTCGCGGCACCCCTCGAGCGCGGTGTAGACGATCCGCTGGGCGACCTGCTTCTTGCCGTCCTGGAGGACCTTGGAGACCAGCTGGGTCACCAGCTGCGACCCGTAGACGGGGTCGACGACGATCGGCCGCTTCGGGGCCGGACCCTTGCGCGGCATGTCAGCTCTTCTCCTTCTTCGCGCCGTAACGGCTGCGGGCCTGCTTGCGGTTCTTCACGCCCTGGGTGTCGAGCGTGCCGCGGATGATCTTGTAGCGGACACCGGGCAGGTCCTTCACCCGGCCGCCGCGGACGAGCACGATCGAGTGCTCCTGGAGGTTGTGGCCGACGCCCGGGATGTACGCCGTGACCTCGACGCCGCTCGACAGGCGCACGCGGGCGACCTTGCGGAGGGCGGAGTTCGGCTTCTTCGGGGTGGTGGTGTAGACGCGGGTGCAGACGCCTCGGCGCTGCGGAGACCCCTTCAGGGCAGGCGTCTTGTTCTTCGACACCTTGTCCTGGCGGCCCTTGCGGACCAGCTGGTTGATCGTGGGCACCTGGTGGTTCCCCTTCTGTTTCTCTCTCAGCACGCGGCACGGTGCAGCGCGCGATCGTCCTGCTCTGTCCGGGTGGTGCGGCCCCCTCCCGCCGCTTCACCCCCGAGGTCGGGCGTGTCGCCCGATCTCCCTCGGACAGCCGGTACGGACCTGTCTGGCCGGGGGGTTCCTGTGCCGCGGTAGTCGGGTCTTGCTCCCTCTCACCTACGTGCGGGCACGCGCAACGGTCTGGTGGTCCCAGACACGAGGATCGAGATTACTCCGTGCCCCGACACCGGTCAAAACGCGCCGCGACCGCAGGTACCACGCACTTGCGGCCAGCGTGCCCACCGCCGTGAGCAGCCCACCCAGCAGGAGGGTCCACCGGGCGCCCCACGCCTCGCCGACCAGCCCGATCAGCGGGGCACCGAACGGCGTCCCGCCGATGAAGATCATCAGGTAGAGCGCCATCACGCGGCCGCGCATCGACGGGTCGGTGTGCAGCTGCATGTAGGAGTTCGCGGCGGTGATCATGGTCAGCGCGCTGAGGCCCAGCAGCGGGGTGAGCAGGGCGAACGTGAGGTAGGTCGGCATCAGGCCGGAGGTCACCTCGACCACGGCGAAGACCACGGCCGCGGCGATCACCAGCCGCAGCCGCACCGTCTGGCGCCGGGCGGCGACGAGCGACCCGGTGAGCGAGCCGACGGCCATGAACGTGCCGAGCAGGCCGTACTCGGTCGCGCCCTTGTCGAAGACCTGCGTGGCCATCAGCGCCGAGGTCATCTGGAAGTTCAGGCCGAAGGTGCCGGTGAAGAACACCACCGCGAGGATCAGCATCAGGTCGGGTCGGCCCCGGACGTAGGCGACGCCGGCCCGGATCTGCCCGGGCTCGCGCAGCACCGGCTCGGGCGTGCGCAGGGCCGCGGGGTCGAGGGAGCGCAGGGTGAGGATCGGGGCGGCGTAGCTGACGGCGTTCACCAGGATCACCCAGCCGGTGGCGACGGCGCCGCCGCCGAGCCAGGCGATCAGCACGCCGGCGACGGCGGGGCCGACGATGCGGGCGGCGTTGAAGCTGGCGGAGTTGAGGCCCACCGCGTTGGTGAGGTCCTCGGGGTCGACCAGCTCGGAGACGAACGACTGGCGCGCCGGGCCGTCGAAGGCCGCGGCGATGCCGAGCACGAACGCCAGCACGTAGACGTGCCAGGTCTGGGCGGTCCCGGTGACGGCCAGGACGCCGAGGATCGCGGCCGGCACCGCCATGCCGAGGTTGGTCAGCTGGAGCAGGCGCCGCTTGGGCATCCGGTCCGCGACCAGGCCGGCGACCGGCGAGAGCAGCAGGAACGGGAGGAACTGGAGGCCGGTGGTGATGCCGACGGCCGCGCCACCGTTGCCGGAGAGCTGGAGCACCAGCCAGTCCTGGGCGACGCGCTGCATCCAGGTGCCGACGTTGGAGACGACGCCGCCGGCGGCGTAGCGGCGGTAGGTGGGGTTCGCGAGCGAGCGGAACGTGGGACTCGTGGGCTATCAGTCCTTCTGGGCGAGTCGGTCGAGGATCGGGGCGGCCTTGCGCAGGACCGCCCGCTCCTCGGGGGTGAGGTCGGTGAGGCGCCGGGCCAGCCACGCGTCGCGGCGGGCCCGGTCGGCGAGCACGGTGGCCCGGCCCTGCTCGGTGAGCTCGACGACGACCTGGCGGCCGTCGGTCGCGTGCCGTCGACGTACGACGTAGCCGCCGTCGACGAGGCAGTTCACCGTGCGGGTCATGCTCGGCGGCTGGACCATCTCGTGCGCGGCGAGCTCGCCGAGGGTGAGGTCGCCGCAGCGGTGCAGGCACCCGAGCACGGCCATCGCGCCGAGGCTGAGCTCGTTGTCGGGGTGGCGCTCGGTGGCGAGCCGGCGGCGCAGCCGCATCACGGAGAGGCGGAGCTCGGAGGCCAGGCCGGCATCGCTGCGGACGGCGCGCTCGATCGTGGGCATGTCCTTAGTCTAGGTCATTACCCTTGCTAATCAAATCGTCTACCAGATGACGCTGACCCGCCGTCAACCAACGGCGGGTCAGCGTGGGGTTGCTGGCGAGATGGACCTCAGGTCAGCCAGCCGGTGATCGGGCCGATCGCGAACCAGGCGAGGAACAGGGCGGCGACGACCCACATCAGGGTGTGCACCTGGCCGGCCTTGCCGAGCACCACCTTGATCAGCACCCAGGCGAGGAAGCCGGCGCCGATGCCGACGGTGATCGAGTAGGTGAACGGCATCAGCACGATCGTCAGGAAGGCGGGGATCGCGATCTCGAGGTCGTCCCAGTCGATGCCCTTGACCTGCTGCATCATCAGGAAGCCGACCAGGACCAGGGCGGGGACGGCGGCCTCGCTCGGGATGATGTTCACCAGCGGCGCGACGAACATCGCGAGCAGGAAGAGCAGTCCGGTCACCACGCTGGCCAGGCCCGTGCGCGCGCCCTCGCCGACGCCCGAGGCCGACTCGATGTAGGAGGTGTTGCTCGAGACGCCGGCGGCGCCGCCCGCAGCCGCGGCGATCGAGTCGACGACGAGGATGCGCTGGGCGTTCGGCGGGGTGTTCTCCTCGTCGTTGAGGCCGGCCTCGGCGCCGATGGCGGTCATCGTGCCCATGGTGTCGAAGAAGTCGGCGAGCATCAGCGTGAAGACGAGCAGCACCGCGGTCACCGCACCGACCGCCTCGAAGGAGCCGAACAGCGAGAACTCGCCGAGCGTGCCGAAGTCGGGGCGGTCGACCACCTTGTCGGGCATGGACGGGACGTTGAGCCCCCAGCCACCGGTCGGGTTGTCCTGCGACGAGCCGAGGGAGAGCACCTGCTCCATCACGATGGCGATGACGGTGGTGATCGCGATCGAGATCAGGATCGCGCCGCGGACGTGGCGCACCCAGAGCGTGATCACCAGCCCCAGGCCGATGGCGAAGAGCACGACCGGCCAGCCGGAGAGCTGGCCGTCGGGGCCGAGCTGCACGGGCACGGTGGTCTGGAAGGCGTCGGGCACGCGGCGCACGAAGCCGGCGTCGACGAACCCGATCAGCGCGATGAACAGGCCGATGCCGACCGAGATCGCGACCTTGAGCTGTGAGGGGACGGCGTGGAAGACCGCCTTGCGGAAGCCGGTGAGCACCAGGACCAGGATCACGATCCCCTCGAGGACCACCAGCCCCATCGCGTCGGCCCAGGTCATCTGCGAGGCGATGGCGACCGCGACGAAGGCGTTGAGGCCGAGCCCGGTGGCCAGGGCGAGCGGGAAGTTCGCCACGACGCCCATCAGGATCGTCATCACGCCGGCGACCAGCGCGGTGCCGGCCGCGATCGCGGCCAGGTTGGGGGCGTCGCCGCCTCCGAGGAACTGGCCGTCGGCGTCCTTCGCGAAGCCGAGGATCAGGGGGTTGAGCACGATGATGTAGGCCATCGTGAAGAAGGTGACCAGACCGCCGCGGACCTCGTTGCCGACGGTCGAGCCGCGCTCGGTGATCTTGAAGAACCCGTCGAGCCCGCCTCGCGGCGGACCGCTCCGGGCGGAGGTGCGGGAGGTGGACGTGGTGTCGCCGGCCGAGGTCTCGTCGCTCACGGCCCGCAGCATGTCAGAGCGGCGGCGGTCCCGATAGAGGCAGTGACCCCGTGTCGGCTAGCGTGACCCTCGTGGAACTGCGCGACGAGCAGCCGAAGCAGCACGAGATCGGCAGCCGCACCTACATCGTCGCCGACGTCGAGCCGCTGGACGTCGACGGCGTCCGGACCGTCGAGGTCGGGACGGCGGCGTGGCTGATCGGGTTCGTCGCCCTGCTGCCCTTCTACGGGCGGCTCGAGGACGACGGCCGCGTCTGGTGGCTCTGGACCTGCCTCGCGGGGTTCGGGCTCGGCCTCTTCGGCCTCGAGTACTGCCGCCGCCGCAAGCGGGCCCGCGCCGAGGCGCGCGCCGCGCTCACCGACGCCCCGGCGACGGACGCCGCGCCCGACGAGCAGTGACCGGCTCGCCGTGACCGACTCCCCCGACCGGCCGCCCACGCGCTGGGCGCTGGGAGGCACGGCGACGTCGCAGGGGTACGGCCGCCACTTCGCGCGCCTCGTCGACGACGGGGCCGACCTCGAGGGCGAGGCGCGGCTGGCTGACACCCTGGTGCCCCGGCGCGCGACGATCCTCGACGTCGGCGCCGGCATGGGCCGGGTGACGGCAGCCCTCACCGCCCGCGGGCACACGGTCGTGGGCGTCGAGCCGGACGCCGCGCTGGTCGCCCAGGCCCGGGAGACCTACCCGCACGTCGACGTGCTGCACGCCGACGCGCTCGACCTGGCACCGCCGCTGCTCGAGGGGCGCCCGCACGCCTTCGACCTCGTCGTGCTCGTGGGCAACGTGATGGTGTTCCTCGCCGAGGGCACGGAGCGCCTCGTCCTCTCCGCCGTACGACGCGTGCTCGCGCCGGGCGGGCGGGTGCTGGTCGGCTTCCACCCGCACGGGGCGCCGGCGGGGAGCCGGGAGTACCCGCCCGAGGAGTTCGTGGCCGACGCCGGTGCGGCCGGGCTCACGGTGCACCTGCGGGCGGGCAGCTACGAGCTGCACCCGCCGAACGACGACTACGCCGTGTGGGTGCTCGGGACCGAGGACGGCTAGAACAGCTCGATCTCGTCGTCGGTGAGGGTGTCGTGCACGTGGTCGGGCAGCGGCTGCGGCTCGTGCTTCCTGGCCAGCCGCACCTCGGAGTGGGCGCCGCAGCCGTGGTCGTAGGAGACCACGCGGCCGTCGTCGTTGGCGTTGCGGTTGGCGCAGACGCCGAACATGTCGGACAGCGGGCCGGCGATCATCACCAGGAACCCGCAGGTGTCGCAGGTCCCGGGTGCGGCCTCGGCGAGCGGCGAGGCCGGGCCGCCGTCGCCCTCGTACCACCGCTGGGCGGTGTCGTCGCGACCCTCGAGCGAGAGCGTGCGCACCCGGCCGAGGCCGAGGTCGGCGGCGACGGCGCGCACCTGGGCGCGGTCCTGGTCGGAGAGCGGGTCGTCGCCGACGAGGTAGGTCGGCACCAGGCGCGGGTCGTCCTCCTCGACGGGGAGCAGGTCACCGGGCGAGAGGTCGCCGGGCTGGATCCGCTCCTTGTATGGGACCCACGGCGGCGCGACGATCGCCTCGCCCCCCGGCACCAGGACGACCTCGGCGACGGTCACGGTCTTCTGCCGCGGGGCGCGCATGACGGTCACCGACCACTGCCACCCGGCGTACCCGGGCCGGGTGCAGGCGAAGCGGTGCGTGACGACGCGCTCACCCTCGACGTCGTGGCCGAGGTGCTCGCCGACGTCGGCGCTGCCGACGTCGTCCACCAGTGCGGCACGGGCCACGTCGACCGCCTTGACGGCGGCGGCGTCGGGCTTCACGCGGGTGGAGGTGGTCACGGTCCGATCATCGCCCATCGGCGGCGCCGCTGTCAGGTCGGGGCAGGATTCGGGACGACCTCGGGCGGGAGCCGTGTCGATCGGGTTCCACCCGACCGCGGGGCGGGCAGGATGGGCGCATGGCCGAGCAGCGCTGGCGCGACCCCCACCCGGAGGCCGCGCACGCCGACCCCGGCGCCGACCTGCCGCCCCGCGCCTCCGACCGCGCCCGGTCGGTGGGCAGGGGCCTGGGTCGCGGCGCCCGCGGCGCCGCGCGGGCCACGGGACGCTTCGGTCGCTACACCGCGGGCCAGGCGCGACGGGCGGCCCGGGCCGAGGGCGCCGGCGACTCCGGGCTCTCGCGGCTGATCGAGCTGCACGCCTTCAACGCCGCCGGCGACGCGGCCGTGGCGATCTCGCTGGCCGGCACGCTCTTCTTCCAGGTGCCGACGGGCGAGGCCCGGGGCCAGGTCGCGCTCTTCCTGGCGCTGACGATGCTGCCGTTCGTCTTCGTGGCCCCGCTGATCGGCCCGTTCCTCGACCGCTTCAGCCACGGCCGGCGGTGGGCGATCGGCGGGACGATGGCCCTGCGCGGCTTCCTGTGCTGGGTGCTCGGGACCGCGGTGGCGACCGACTCGGTGTGGCTGTTCCCGGCCGCCCTCGGCGTGCTCGTCGCCTCCAAGGCGTACGGCGTGACCCGGGCGGCCGCCGTGCCGCGGCTGCTGCCCGAGGGCCTCACCCTGGTCAAGGCCAACGCCCGCGTCTCGCTGGCCGGCGTCGTCGGCGCGACGCTCTCGGCGCCGCTCGCGGTCGGTGCGTCGGCGATCGGCCCGGAGTGGTCGTTGCGCTACGCCTTCCTGATGTTCGTGCTCGCCACCATCTGGGCGATCCGGCTGCCGGAGCAGGTCGACTCGACCGTCGGCGAGGGCACGATCGTGCTGCGGGGGTCGGCCGAGGGCACGTCCCACGGCCGTGTCCGCGCGCGGATGCCCGCGGCGGTGGCCTTCGCCCTGCGTGCCAACTGCGGCCCGCGGTGGCTGAGCGGCTTCCTCACGATGTTCATGGCGTTCCTGCTGCGCGAGGAGCCGATCGGCGACTCCAGCCCCGAGCTGCTGCTGGCGCTGGTGATCGGCGGCGTCGGGCTCGGCAACACGCTCGGCATCTTCACCGCGTCGCTGCTGCGCCGCCTCAACCCGGCCGTGACCGTGGTGCTCGCGCTGCTCGCCGACACGGCGATGGTGCTGGTGGCCGCACTGTTCTACAGCCTGCCGCCGCTGGTGGTGCTCGGCCTCACGGTCGGCCTGGCGCAGTCGCTGGCCAAGGTCTCGCTCGACGCGACCATCCAGCGCGACGTCGACGAGCGCATGCAGTCGAGCGCCTTCGCCCGCAGCGACACGACGCTGCAGCTCGCGTGGGTCATCGGCGGCTTCGTCGGGATCGCGATGCCGCTGGAGCCCCAGCTCGGCCTGGGCATCGCCGCGGTCGTGCTCGCCGGCTGGGCGGCCTTCGTGATCACCACCCGCCCCGCGGCCCGTCGTACGGCGTCGTAGCGCGGGCCGGCCTCAGAGCTCGAGCTCGTCGGCCAGGGCGCGGAGGAGCTTCGCGACCGGCTTCGCGGTGCGGGCGTCGGGATGGCGGCCGTGGCGGTAGGCCTCGCCGACGCCGTCGAGCACGCGGATCAGGTCCTCGACGATCGGGACCATCGCGTCGGGCGACTTGCGGCGCGCGGCCTGCTGGCTGCGCGAGACCGACGCCGGCGCGTCCAGCACCCGCACCTGCAGCGCCTGGTCACCCCGGCGGCCCTGGGCGATGCCGAACTCGACGCGGGTGCCGGCCTTGAGGGTGGTCACGCCCTCCGGCAGCGCCTCCGAGCGCACGTAGACGTCGGGCCCGTCCTCCTGCGAGAGGAAGCCGAAGCCCTTGTCGGCGTCGAACCACTTGACCTTGCCAGTGGGCACGGGGGGGAACCTTTCGAGCTGCGGGGGACGGCGCGGCACCGGCCGCGACGGGAAAGCCTAACCGGGTCAGGCGGGGCGGGCGCTGAGCGCCTCGTTCATCGAGCCGGAGCGGAAGCCCCGCGGGTCGAGCTCGGCCCGGGGGAAGCCGGCCTCCCGGACGACGGCCAGCACCTCGGCGGCCAGCGGCGAGCTGCCCGCGAGCGGCCCGGCCACCAGCGCGCCGTCGACCTCGACCCTGCCGAGGTCGTCGACGTCGCGGACCCGCAGGTCGCGCGGCGCGAACCCGGCCCCTGAGAGCAGCGCGCGGACGGCGGCCTCGGCCCGCTCGACGCGGGCCAGCCGGTGGGGCGTGACCTCGACGCCGTAGGCGACGCGCGAGGAGAGGCAGGCCGCGGCGGGCTTGTCCCAGGTCGGGAGGCCCCAGCGCCGCGAGGCCTCGCGCACCTGTGCCTTGGTCAGCCCCGCGTCGCGCAGCGGGGCGATCGCCCCGCGCTCGGCGGCGGCGCGGATGCCGGGGCGGAAGCCGGCCACGGCGTCGTCGGCGTTGGTGCCGGTCGCGACGTGGGCGACGCCCTGCTCGGCGGCCAGCGGGGTGAGAACGTCGAGCAGCTCGGCCTTGCAGAAGAAGCAGCGGTCGCCGGCGTTGGCGCGGTAGCCCTCGCGCTCCATCTCGTGGGTGCGCGGGGTGAGCAGGGGAACCCCGAGCGACTCCGCGAAGTCGCGGCCGGGGTCGCGCTCCGACTCCGGGAGCGAGTGGGAGTAGCCGGTCGCGGCCACCACGCGGTCGGGGCCGAGCGCGCGGACGGCAGCGGCCAGCAGGAAGGCGCTGTCGGCCCCGCCGCTGAAGGCCACCATCACCGAGCCGCGCCCGCGCAGGTCGGCCTCGAGGGCGGCGAGTCGCGTGGTCAGCAGGTGCTCCTCGAGCCAGGCGGGGAAGTCGCGCAGGTCGTCGAGGACGACGTGGGTGCCCGCGGCCACGAGCTCCTCGCGGGTGCACCCGCCGGTCAGCACCGAGACGCTGGTGGCGCCCGCGGCGAGCGCGCCCTCGACGTCGTGCACGTGGTCGCCGACGTAGATCGAGACCCCCTCGCGCACGAGCACGTCGGCCTTGCCGACGCCCCACACCTCGCCCTCGAGGTGGTCGAGGTCGATGCCGAGGTGGTCGACGTGGAGCCGCGCGTTGGGGGCGTACTTGCCCGTCACCACCACGACGCGGCCGCGGTGGCGTCGTACCTCCGCGACGGCCTCGGCCGCGCCGGCCAGCAGCGGGGTGCTCACCACGGCGAGGTCGGGGTAGAGCGCGCGGAAGCGGTCGATCGCCGGCTGCACCTGCTCGGCGGGCAGGTGGGGCGCGAGCATGTGGTCGAGGGGCGGACCGAGCTTCGAGATCGCCTGCTCGACGGCGAGGTCGACGCCGAGCTCCTCACCCAGGGCGGTGAGCGTGGCGGCGAAGCCCGGCACGGTGTCGATCAGGGTGAGGTCGAGGTCGAACCCCACGACCAGCTGTTCCGCTCCCATGGCCCCCACCCTAGGGAACTCCCCACAGGAGCGCGGACCCGCGGTGGCGCCCGGGGTCCGCCTGCGTCACACTGGGCGGCTCCGGCTGAGGTGTCAGGAGGCCAGGCATGGGGGCGTGCGCTCGAGGCGCTGCGCGAGGGGTCGTCGCCGCCGTGCTCGCGATCGTCGCGGGCGTGGCGGTGCTCGTCGTGCCCGCCCTCACCCCGGCGACGTCCGCCGCGACCCGCGCCGAGGGCGAGATCGTGCTGGTCGTGCTCCGCGGCGCCGGCACGGCGGGCTACCTCGGGCCGCTGCCGCGTCCGGAGTACCGCGACGTGCTGCTGGCCACCCAGGACGACGTGCTCGAGGGGGTCGACGCGGAGCCGGTGTACCGCTGGACGACGGCGCTCAACGGCTTCGCGGCGAGTCTCACCCCCCAGGAGGTGGAGCTGGTCGAGGCCGACCCGGCCGTCACGGAGGTCGAGCGCAACGTCGTGCTCCCGCTCTCAGCGACGCGTGCGACGTCGCTGGGCGCCGGCCCCGTGGGCCCGGGGTCCCGCGGGCCCGGACGGGGCGGTGCCGGCCAGGTGGTCGGCGTGGTCGACACCGGCATCTGGACCGACAGCCCCGTGTTCGCGCCCGTGCCCGGCCTCGGCCGGGACCCGCAGGACTTCCGGGGCGGGTGCGACCCGGAGGACGCCGGGCTCTGCAGCGACAAGGTGGTCGGCGCGCAGTGGTTCGTCGCCGGGTTCGGTGTCGACGACCGGCGCAGCACCAGTGCCCTCTCGGCGCTCGACGACCACGGGCACGGCACCCAGGTGGCCTCCGTCGCGGCCGGCAACGCCGCGGTCTCCGTGGAGGTGCCGGGCCAGCCCGAGGGGCGCTTCTCCGGCACCGCGCCGCGGGCGCGGATCGCGGCGTACAAGGCGTGCTGGACGGCCCCCGACCCCGACGACGACGGCTGCGCGACGGCCGACCTGGTCTCTGCGGTCGACCGTGCGGTGCACGACCGGGTCGACGTGCTGCTGCTGGCCGTGGCGGGCAACGAGCCCGGGTCGGCGCTCGAGAGCGCACTGCTCGGCGCCGCCGAGGCGGGCGTGGTCGTGGTCGGGGCGGCCGGCAACGACGGCCGCGCGTCGTACGCCGCGCACGCCTCGCCGTGGGTGACCACGGTGGGCGCGACGACCGGCCCGGTGCGCACCGGGCGGCTGGTGCTGCCGGGCGGCCCGACGGTGACCGGTGCGATGGCGGCGACCCGCGGGCGGCACGACGTCCGCCTGGTCGCCGGCGCGGACGCGGTCGCCGAGGGCGCGACCCGGGCGGCGGCGCGGGAGTGCCGCGACGGCGCGCTCGACGCGGCCCGGGTGCGCGGGGCGGTCGTGCTGTGCGAGCGCGGCGGCACCGCGAGGGTGGAGAAGTCGGCCGCGGTGCGCCGCGCCGACGGCGTCGGCATGGTGCTGGTGAACACGCGGCCCGGCGCCGTCGTCGCCGACCTGCACGTCGTCCCCACCCTGCACCTGCGCCACGACGACGGCGCGGCCGTGCGGTCGTGGCTGCGTCGCCACCCGCACGGCCGGGTCGACCTGCTCCCCGACCGCTCGACCCCGACGGGAGCCGGCCGCCCGGCGCGGGTGCCCGCGTGGTCGGAGCCGGGCGACCCCTCGGGCGCGGTGCTCAAGCCCGACCTGGTGGCGACCGGCACCGGCGTGCTCGCGGCGACGCCGCCCTCGGTGCGGGGCCTGCGCTGGGACCTCGTCGGCGGCACCTCGGTCGCCTCCGCCCGCGTCGCCGGGCTCGCCGCGTCGCTGCTCGCCCGCCACGACTGGTCGGCGGCCGAGGTGCGCTCGGCGCTGGCCACGACCGCCGCGCCGGTCGCGGCCTCCTCGCTGCGGGCCGGCGCCGGCCGCCCGGGGCTCGCGCGAGCGGCCGCGCCGGGCCTGGGCTTCCCGGTGGACCGGGGCGCCTACCGGGCGTGGTCCGTCGGCTTCCTGCGCGAGGCCAACACGCCCTCGGTGCTGCTCTCCGGCTCCGCCGACCGCGCCGTGCGCACCGTGGAGAACCTCGGCCCGCGCCGCGCGACCTGGTCGGCCAGGGTGGTCGGCCTCGACAGCCACCGCACGGTGGTGCGGCCGGCGACGTTCACGCTGCGTCCCGGCCAGCGGGTGCAGGTGCACCTCCGGGTGGTGCACCCCGAGGGCGCGGCCCACCCGCTCGACGACGGCTACGTCGTCTGGCGCGGCACCGACGGCTCCGTGGTGCGGGTGCCGGTCGCGCTGGTGCGCTGAGGGCTCGCCGCGTCGTACGTCCCGGGAGTCCCCCAGGTCCCACCGCGTGCGCGAAGCTCACGGTTGTGGGCCGAAGGTTCGCTTCACAACCGTGAGTTTCACCGCCTGGGCGGTGAATCCCACCGACGCCCGACCTATCCCAACCCCAGCTCACGGGTCGAGACCTCGCGCATCTCGACCTTGCGCACCTTGCCGGTGACGGTCATCGGGAACTCCTCGACGACGGTGACGTACCGCGGGATCTTGTAGTGCGCGAGCCTGCCGGTGGCGAACGCGCGGACGGCGTCGGCGTCGAGCGGCGGGCGGCCGGCGCGCACCTTGATCCAGGCGCACAGCTCCTCGCCGTACTTCTCGTCGGGGACGCCGATCACCTGGACGTCCTCGACGTCGGGGTGGGTGTAGAGGAAGTCCTCGACCTCGCGCGGGTAGATGTTCTCGCCACCACGGATGACCATGTCCTTGATCCGCCCGGAGATCACGCAGTAGCCGTCCTCGCGCATCACGGCCAGGTCGCCGGTGTGCATCCAGCCGTCGGCGTCGATCGCCTCCGCGGTCTTCTCCGGCTCCCCCCAGTAACCGAGCATCACCGAGTAGCCGCGTGTGCAGAACTCGCCGGTCTCGCCGCGCTCGACGGTCGCGCCGGTCACGGGGTCGACGACCTTGATCTCCACGTGCGGGTGGACCCGCCCGATGGTCGCCGTACGACGGTCGAGGTCGTCGTCGGCCCGGGTCTGGGTGGACACCGGGCTGGTCTCGGTCATGCCGTAGGCGATGGAGACCTCGGCCATGTGCATGTCGTCGATGCAGCGCCTCATCACCTCGACCGGACACACCGAGCCGGCCATCACGCCGGTGCGCAGGGTCGAGAGGTCGTGCTCGGCGAAGGTGGGGTGGTTGTGCATCGCGATGAACATCGTGGGCACGCCGTACACGCCGGTGCACCGCTCGGCGGCGATCGCACGGAGCGTGGTCTCGGGGTCGAAGCCGGGCGCGGGGATCACCATCGTGGCCCCGTGGGTGGTGCAGCCGAGGTTGCCCATCACCATCCCGAAGCAGTGGTAGAAGGGCACCGGGATGCACAGCCGGTCGTCCGCGGTGAAGTTGATCGTCTCGGTGGTGAAGAAGCCGTTGTTGAGGATGTTGCGGTGGCTCAGCGTCGCGCCCTTGGGGCGGCCGGTGGTGCCGGAGGTGTACTGGATGTTGATCGGGTCGTGGGGGTCGAGGGTCGCCATCCGCCCCGCCACCGCACCGGGGTCGATCGCCTCGCCCTCGGCGAGCAGCGCCGCCCAGTCGTCGGTGCCGAGGTAGACCACGCGCTCGAGGGCGGGGCACTCGTCGCGCGTCGCGTCGACCATCCCGCGGTAGTCGCTGGTCTTGAAGCTCTCCGCGGAGACCAGCAGCCGCATCCCGCTCTGGTTGACCGCGTAGGTGAGCTCGTGGGTGCGGTAGGCGGGGTTGACGTTGACCAGGACGACGCCGAGCTTCGCGGTGGCGTACTGCAGCAGCGTCCACTCCGCGCAGTTGGGCGACCAGATGCCCACCCGGTCGCCCTTCTCCAACCCCGCGGCCAGCAGGCCGCGGGCGAGCGCGTCGACGTCGCGGTCGAGCTCGCCCCAGGTCCAGCGCCGCCCGGACGCGAACTCCACCAGCGCCTCGCGGTCGCGGTGGGCGGCGACGGTCCGCTCGACGTTGGCGCCGATCGTCTCCTCGAGCAGTGCCGGCGCGGTCTCGCCCCGGGCGTAGGACTCCATGGGCGTCAACGTAGCCGCGGGGTTGCGTAGGTTGGAACCCATGGACACCGAGGCCGTGCTGGCCCTGCTGGTCGACGTGGCCGAGGAGGTGATCAACCCGCGGTTCCGCTCGCTCTCGGCGCACGAGGTAGACGAGAAGAACCCCGGCGACCTGGTCACCGTCGCGGACCACGAGTCCGAGCGACTGATCACCGACGCCCTGCGCGGCGCGTACCCGGAGGCGGTGGTGCTGGGCGAGGAGGCGTACGCCGCGGACGCGAGCCTGCTGACGGCCTTCCGGACCGCGGAGCACGCCTTCACCGTGGACCCCGTGGACGGCACCAAGAACTTCGTGCACGGCTCCCCCGACCACGCGGTGATGGTCGGCGAGGTGCGCGCGGGCGAGGTGGTGCGCGGGTGGATCTGGCAGCCGCAGCACCAGACGGCGTACGTCGCGGAGCGTGGCGGCGGCGCGTGGCGGAACGGGGAGCGGCTGGAGCGACCGCCGGTGATCGAGCCGCCGCGCGTGGTCACCTCGCGGCGACGGTGGCTGGGGCGGACGCTCGGGGACCTGCCGCCGATGGAGCTGACCTGGGTGTGCTGCGGCGTCGACTACCCGAAGGTGGTCGAGGGCGCGGCCGACGCGGTGGTCTACGGGCGGGCCAACCCGTGGGACCACGTGCCCGGCTCGCTCCTGCTCAGCGAGGCGGGCGGGTACGTCGGGACGCACGCGGGCCACGCGTACCGGCCCGGCGACGACCTCGAGATCGAGGCCCGTCCGGCCGGACTGGTCGCCGCGGCGGACCGGGCGACGTACGAGCGCGTGGTGCGGCTGCTCTGAGCGTCAATCGTCGACGGAGACCGTGAGGAGCCGGTCGCCGAGGCGGACCCGGTCGCCGGCCAGCAGGGTGGTCGGGCGGCCCACGGGCAGCTCGCGGGTCACGCCCCCGCGGACCAGCACCGTGCCGTTGGTCGAGCCGCGGTCGAGGGCGACCAGCACCCCGTCGGCGGCGACGTGCAGCGCGGCGTGGGTCTTCGACAGCGACATGTCGTGGGAGGGCAGCGCGACGAGGTGGCGCACGTCCTCGCCCGGGCGGGGCTCGGGACGCCGGCCGACGAGCGTCGGACCGTCGACGACCACCGACTCCCCGGAGTCGGCGGTGACCCGCCACCGGGGTGCTGCCCGGCGCAGGTCGACCGGGCGGGCGGGCTCGGCCGGCTGCAGCGGCGGCTCGACGCGGTCGGCCCGGCGGCGGCCCTCGACCGGGACGAGGCGCAGCGCGGTGAGGTTCACGATCGGCTGGGGCGCCTCGACGGCCTCCTCGACCACGTCGGGCTGCGGGCGGACGTCGACCACCACCGACCCGGCGCGCAGGTCGTGCCAGCCGCGACGGCGGCCGGAGCCGTCGGCCAGGGCCGTCCAGGCGAGGCTCGCGGCGCCGAGACCCAGCGTGGGCACGGTGGCCAGTCCGAGCACGACCGAGCGACGCAGGGCCGCGGCCACCCCGATGGGCGCACCGTGGTCCGCCCCGACGACCCGCACGTCGAGCAGGGCCCGGCCGGGCGAGGAGCCGCGCACGCCGAGGAGCGCCGCGAACGCGCCGACCACGGCGAGCACGCCGACCACCGCGACGGTGACGCCGACGGCGGGGCTGCCGCCGGTCCACAGCCGCCAGCCGGCCAGCACCGCCAGTGCCTCCAGCGGCCAGGCGACGGCCCGGTCGACGACGAAGGCGTGGAAGCGCCGGTCGGGCGGCGCCGTCGGGCCGGTCACGGCTGCACCACCGAGATGGTGAGGCCGTCGCCGAGGTCGATCACCGCACCGGGCAGCAGCGCCACGCCCACGCCGGGGCGGAGGTCCTCTGCCGGGAGGCCGGGCTGCACGAGCACGGTGCCGTTGGTCGAGCCGAGGTCGGTCACGACCGCGCTCCCGTGGTCGGCCCCCGAGCCGGGGCGGATCTCGACGTGCATCGAGGAGATCTCCTGCTGGGGGCTGGGCACGGTCACCAGGCGGGGCTGGTCGTCGTGCGGGAACCGACGCGACTCGGGAGCACGGCCGACCACGACCGCGCGGTCGACCTCGACCGACTCGCCGGTGGAGACCAGCAGCCGGGCGACCGGGCGGGTCACCGCCGGAGCCGGCTCCTGGCCGGGGATGCCCGGCGGCGGCGGGCCGGGCGTCCAGCCCCCGGCCTGCGTCAGCCCGTCGTGATCGGCGGTGTCGTGCTCGTCGAGAGGTGCAGCAGGGGCTGCGCGATGCGTGGGGGGTGCGGGCGCGGGCTCCTCCTCCGGCACGGGCTCGTCGGCGACCACCTGCTCCTCGACCCGGGAGACCCGCACCAGCCCGGTGTCCACGCGCAGCTCGGCGGGTAGGTCCGTGGCCTCGCCGTCGTCGGCCACCTCGAGCACGCTCGCGACGACGCCGCTCAGCGAGCGCTCGACCCAGGTGGTCGCCTCGTCGCCCTCGAGGTGCACCTCGCCGTCGGTGGTCGTGAACCGCGCGCGGGCGGCACCGCGCACCACGACCTTGGTGATGGTCCCAGCCTCGCGGGTGGAGCCGGCCGCGGCCTCGCTGACCAGCACGAACCCGGGCAGCTCGCGCAGCCCGCCGGCGATCAGCGCGTCGAGCACCTCGTCGAAGCCGGCGCCCGTGTCGACGAGCTCCCACAGCGAGGCGACGCGATCCTTCTCCGAGGGCGGCAGCAGCACGGTGGCGTGCGTGCCGAGGATCCCGAACCACGGACCCGGACGGTAGGACCGCAGCGGCGGTCGATCGGTCACGGCAGGGCCCCCAGCTTCTCCTCGAGACTCGCCCGCTGCCGCTGGGCGTCGTACTCGTCCTCGGCGTTCCATCCCACCACGTCGACGACGACGGCCGTCGCGTTGTCGCGGCCGCCCGCCTCGACCGCTGCGGCGACCACCTGCCCGGCGGCGTCACGCGGGTCCTCCGCGCCGGTCAGCACGGCCTCGATGGCGGCGTCGTCGAGCATGCCGTTCACCCCGTCGGAGCAGAGCAGCAGCCGCTCGGTCGCGGCCAGCGGCAGGAGGAAGAAGTCCGCGTCGACCCGCCCCGGCCCGCCGAGCGCCCGGGTGATCACGTGCCGATCGGGGTGCACCGCGGCGTCGGCCTCGGTGATCTTGCCGGAGTCGACGAGCTCCTGGACGACGCTGTGGTCGTGGCTGACCTGGTGGAGGCGCCCCTCGGCCACCCGGTAGGCGCGGGAGTCGCCGAGGTTGGCGACGAGCCACTGCGGTGCGCCGTCCTGCTCGACGAGCAGCGCGACCACCGCGGTGGTGCCGGCGTACCACCGCGGGCGTCCGCTGCGCAGCTGCTCCTGGCCGTACGCCGCGATCCGCTGCTGGCAGGCACGGAAGGTGGCCGCGATCGCGGTCGCGCCCCCGTGGGCGTCGTGGGACTGCCCGGCGAGGCGCGCGAACTCCTCGACCACGATGGCGCTGGCGACATCGCCGCCGTCGTGCCCGCCCATGCCGTCGGCGACGACGAAGACCGGCGGCTCGGCGAGGTGGGCGTCCTCGTTGGCCGTGCGGACCCGCCCGACGTCGGTGGCGGCCCCGTGGTGCAGCTCGACCCGCGTCACGCCGGCCTCCGCGGGCGGGCCGGTAGCGTGGGAACGATGTCCGGAGACAGTGAGCAGGGGCGCGGCCACCGCACCCTCGCCGACCAGCTGCGGGGTTGGCCCGACGAGCGCCTGGTGCGCCTGCTCGTCGAGCGACCCGATCTCGCCACGCCTGCCCCTCACGACTCCAGCCAGCTGGCGTCACGTGCCGCCACCCGGACCTCCGTCCTCCGCGCGCTCGACCAGCTCAACCGGCTCGAGCTCACCGTCCTTGATGCCCTCGTGGTCACCGGTCAAACCCCGCGCGGAGCCGTCGCCCCGATCGTGCACGCCTCGGCGCAGCATGTGGAGACCGCACTGGACCGGCTGCTCGACCTCGCGCTGGCCTGGGAGCCCGCCGGCGAGGTGCGCGCGCTGAGCGCGGTGGGTGAGGCGCTGGCTCCCGGGCCGGGCGCCGGCGGCACCGGCGTGCAGCCGAGGTCCTCCGAGCCCCGCGACGCGGCCGAGGTCGAGCGGCAGCTCGGCGAGATCGGCGAGGCGGCGCGGGCCCTGCTCGACCACGTCGACCAGCACGGCGGCACCGCGACGGCCGGCAGCAACCGCACCCAGGTCACCCCCGAGGAGGCCGCGACCCCGGCCGAGGAGCTGCTCGCCCGCCGGCTGCTGGTGCCGCGGACCGGCGGCGTGGTGCACGTGCCCGGCGAGGTCGGCCTCGCGCTCCGCGGCGGCCACACCACCCGGGAGCCCGTCGGCGAGCCGCCGGCGCTGGCCACCTCGGAGCGCCAGGCCACCCTCGTCGACCGGGCCGCGTCCGGCGCGGCCTCGGAGGCGGTACGGCGCGTGGAGCTGCTGCTCGACCACTGGGGCACCGCGCCGCCGGCCGAGCTGCGCAACGGCGGGATCGGCGTGCGCGACCTCAAGGCCGCCGCCGCGCTGCTCCACGTCGGCGAGGCGGAGGCCGCGCTGCTGGTCGAGGTCGCCGCCGCTGCCGGGCTGGCCGCGACCCGCGCCGATGCCGGGGGCGACCCGGTCTGGGTGCCGACCGACGCCTTCGACACCTGGTCGGGCCGGCCGCCTGCCGAGCGCTGGGAGGCGCTCGCCGCGGCGTGGCTCGACCTGCCGCGCGCGCCGAGCCTGGTCGGCACCCGCGACCCGGGCGGCCGGGCCCGCAACGCGCTCGAGTCGGACCTCAGCGTGCCCTCCGCCCCCGAGACGCGTCGTACGACGCTGGCGGCGCTGGCCGCGCTGCCGCCCGGCGAGGTCCTGGCCTCGGGCACCGGCGTGCCGTCGGTGGTGGCGTGGGTGTCGTGGCAGCGACCCCGGCGCCCGCGGAGCCGCGACGAGCTGGTGGCCCAGGTGCTGCGCGAGGCGGCCCACCTCGGCGTCACCGGGCTCGACGGCCTCTCGACGCCGGGCCGCGCGCTGCTCGAGGACCCCACCACCGCCGCGGCCGCGCTGGCGCCGCTGCTGCCCGAGCCGGTCGACCACGTGCTGCTGCAGGCCGACCTCACCGCCGTCGCCCCCGGACCGCTCGAGACCGGGCTGGCCCGCCGGCTGCAGCTGGTGGCCGACGTCGAGTCGCGCGGCGGGGCGACCGTCTACCGCTTCAGCGCCGCGTCGGTGCGACGCGCGCTCGACGTCGGCTGGTCGGCCGCCGAGGTGCACGCCTTCATCGCCTCGGTCTCGCGGACCCCGGTGCCGCAGCCGCTGACCTACCTCGTCGACGACACCGCCCGCACCTTCGGCACGATCCGGGTCGGGCACGCCGAGTCGTTCCTGCGCGCCGACGACGAGGACGCCCTGACCGAGCTGCTCCACCACCCCCGGGCCAGCTCGCTCGGCCTGCGTCGGCTGGCCCCGACGGTCGTCGTGAGCACCACCCCGCTCGACGTGCTGCTCCCCCGGCTGCGCGACCTCGGCCTGGCACCGGTGGTCGAGGCCGAGGACGGCACCGTGCGCGTCGTCCGCCCCGACGTGCTGCGCGCCCGCTCCCCCAAGCCGGGCCGCGGGCCCGGCGTGCGGGCGGCGCGCGAGGCGGCCCGCGTCTCGGCCGTGGTCACCGCCGTCCGCGCCGGCGACCAGGTGCACGCCTCGCGCCCGGCCCCGGCGGCCGCCGAGGTGCTCACCCCCAGCGGATCGCTGGCCGCGCTGCGCGACGCGGTCGAGTCGGGCAGCACGGTGCTGATCGAGTACGTCGACAACCACGGCACGCGTGGCGAGCGCCTGGTCGACCCGGTGCGGCTCGAGGGCGGCCACCTGACCGCGCACGACCACCGCAGCGACGACGTCCGCACCTTCGCGGTGCACCGGATCACCACGGTGCGGCCGGTCCGGGGCTGAGCCCCGGCGCGACGCGTCGCCGTAGACTCACGGGCGTGGACATGGTCCGGTACGCCGAAGGAGCAGCGTCGCTCGTGAACGCCGACCTCGGCGACCGCGACCGCCTGGCCGCCCACCTCGGCGGCCGCGAGTGGCTCAGCGAGCGGTGCTCCGACCGCGACGCCTTCCTGCTGCGCAAGCTCCAGCGCGAGCTGCGCCCGGTCTTCGACACCGCGGCGGCGGGCGACGGCGAGGGTGTGGTCCGTGCCCTCAACGGGCTGCTGGAGCAGTACCCCGTGACCCCACGGATCTCCGGGCACGACGAGCACCTGCACCTCCACGTCGGCTCGACCGCCGAGGGCGTCGCCGACCTGCTCGTCGGTGAGGCTCTGCTCGGGCTGGCCACGCTCGTGTGCGACCTGGGCCCGCGCCGGCTCGGCGTCTGCTCGGCCAAGGGCTGCCGCAACGTCTTCGTCGACATCTCCCCCAACGCCTCGCGCCGCTACTGCTCCGACCGCTGCTCCTCGCGGGCCAACGTCGCGGCCTACCGCGCCCGGCAGCGGGCGGGCTCCCCTGCCTGAGGACTCTCCCGACCCCGCGGTGGTGGCGCGGCTGCGCGCCGCCGGGTGCGTGTGGGCCGAGGAGGAGGCCGCGCTCCTCGCCGGGGCCGCGCGCTTCCCGGAGCACCTCGACGGGCTCGTCGCGGCCCGGGTACGCGGCGTACCCCTCGAGCAGCTGGTGGGCTGGGCGGAGTTCCGGGGCCTGCGGGTCGGGGTGGTGCCGGGGGTCTTCGTGCCGCGGCGGCGCACCGCCCTGCTGGTCGACCTCGCCGGAGACCTGCTCGTAGGCCAGCCCCTCGTCGTCGACCTCTGCTGCGGCACCGGGGCGGTCGGGCTCGCGGTGGTCACCGAGCACCCGGACGTCGAGCTGCACGCGGCGGACGTCGACCCGGTCGCCACGGCGTGCGCTGCGGCGAACCTGGGCGGGCGCGGGCGGGTGCACACCGGGGACCTGTACGACGCGCTGCCGCGCGGGCTCGCGGGCCGGGTCGACGTGCTGCTCTGCAACGCGCCGTACGTCCCGAGCGACGCGGTGTCGACGATGCCGCCCGAGGCGCGCGACCACGAGCCGCGCACCGCCCTCGACGGCGGCGAGGACGGCGTCGACCTGCACCGGCGGGTCGCCGCCGGGGCTCCGGAGTGGCTGGCGCCGGGCGGCGCGCTCGTGGTCGAGACCTCGCGCGTCCAGGCCCCCCTGACGCTCGCCGCCTGCGAGTCCGCCGGCCTGACCGCGCGCGTCGTCACCGACGACGACCTCGACGCCACCGCGGTGGTTGCCACCCGCTCCGTAGACTCGACGAGTTATGCCTGATCACCCCACCCAGCCGCTCGCTGCGCTCCCGCCTGTCCGGGGACCCCGACATGCATGACGGACCCCTGATCGTCCAGAGCGACAAGACGCTCCTCCTCGAGGTCGACCACGAGCGCGCCGACGACTGCCGCAAGGCGATCGCGCCGTTCGCGGAGCTCGAGCGCTCCCCCGAGCACGTCCACACCTACCGGCTCACACCGCTCGGCCTCTGGAACGCCCGCGCCGCCGGCCACGACGCCGAGCAGGTGGTCGACACGCTGCTGGAGTTCAGCCGGTACGCCGTGCCCCACTCGTTGCTCGTCGACGTCGCCGAGACCATGGCCCGCTACGGCCGGCTGCGGCTGGAGAAGCACCCGACCCACGGCCTGGTGCTGATCGCGACCGACCGCGCCGTGCTCGCCGAGGTCGTGCGGGCCAAGCGGATCGCGGGCATGCTCGGCGACCGGATCGACGACGACACCGTCGCCGTCCACCCCTCCGAGCGCGGCAACCTCAAGCAGGCCCTGCTCAAGCTCGGCTGGCCGGCCGAGGACTTCGCCGGCTACGTCGACGGCGAGGCCCACGAGATCGCCCTGGCCGAGGTCGACTGGACGCTGCGCCCCTACCAGCGCGAGGCGGCCGAGTCGTTCTGGCACGGCGGGTCAGGGGTCGTCGTCCTCCCCTGCGGCGCCGGCAAGACGCTCGTGGGCGCGGCCGCGATGGCGCGCGCCAAGGCCACCACGCTGATCCTGGTCACCAACACCGTGAGCGCGCGGCAGTGGAAGGACGAGCTGGTGCGCCGTACCTCGCTGACCGAGGACGAGATCGGCGAGTACTCCGGAGCCGTCAAGGAGGTCCGCCCGGTCACCATCGCCACCTACCAGGTGCTCACCACCAAGCGGAAGGGCGTCTACTCCCACCTCGAGCTGCTCGACGCCCGCGACTGGGGCCTGATCATCTACGACGAGGTGCACCTGCTGCCCGCGCCGATCTTCCGGATGACCGCGAACCTCCAGGCCCGCCGGCGGATCGGGCTCACCGCGACGCTGGTGCGCGAGGACGGCCGCGAGGGCGACGTCTTCTCGCTGATCGGCCCCAAGCGGTACGACGCGCCGTGGAAGGACATCGAGTCCCAGGGCTGGATCGCGCCGGCCGACTGCGTCGAGGTGCGGGTGACCCTGCCGTCGGCCGAGCGCATGGCCTACGCGACGGCCGAGCCCGAGGAGCGGTACCGGCTCGCGTCGTGCACCCACCACAAGGTCGACGTCGTACGTTCGCTCGTCGACCAGCACCCGGGCCAGCCGACGCTGGTGATCGGGCAGTACCTCGACCAGATCGACGAGCTGGCCACGCTGCTCGACGCGCCCTCGATCACCGGCGCGACACCGGTCAAGGAGCGGCAGCGGCTCTTCGAGGCCTTCCGCTCCGGCGAAGTGGGGCTGCTGGTGGTCTCGAAGGTCGCCAACTTCTCCATCGACCTGCCCTCGGCCGAGGTCGCGATCCAGGTCTCGGGGTCGTTCGGCTCGCGCCAGGAGGAGGCCCAGCGCCTCGGGCGCCTCCTGCGGCCCAAGACCGAGGGCCGCACCGCGCACTTCTACACCGTCGTCTCCCGTGACACCGTCGATGCCGAGTTCGCCCAGAACCGCCAGCGCTTCCTCGCCGAGCAGGGCTACGCCTACCGGATCGTGGACGCCGACGACCTCGTCAGCGAGTAGGCCACCCTGACAGTTCGGAGCGGTTCGCCCCGGTTCGACGCCGGAAGCAGGGCGTCTCGCCCCGGACTATCGGGGCACGCGGGCGGGGGAGCTCGCGCGCCGGGCCAGCAGCAGGGTCCAGGCGGCGCCGAGCAGGGCGACGGCCGCGGCGACGACGAAGGCCGCGGGGATCCCGCCGCTGCGCGCGACGAGCCCGAGCAGCACCGGGCCCAGGCCGAGGCCGACGTCCATGGAGGCGCTGGCGGTGCCGGACGCCGCGCCGCGCTCGGACGGGCGGGCGGTGGCGAAGATCGCCGCGAAGAACGCCGGGAAGACGAAGGCGATCGAGACGGCGAGCACCACCGCGCCCACCAGCACGCCGACGGGCGCCTGCCAGGTCGCGAGCACCACGAGCCCGACCGCCAGCCCGGCCAGGGCGGCCGCCGCCAGCGGCAGCGGCGGGACCCGGTCGGGCACGGTCGCGAAGGCGACCCGGCACACGACGACCACCAGGCCGTACACGAACAGGGCCACACCCGCGTCGTCCATCCCGACGTCGCGGGCGTGCAGCGCGGCGAAGGTGAGGAAGGCGCTGACGGCCACCAGTGAGGCCAGCAAGCCCAGCGACAGCGGGACTGCCGGGCGGTGGATCAGCTTCCCGTGCCCCTCCTCCTCGCTCCGTGGGGGCTCGGGGAGCACCAGGACGAGTCCGGCCGCGACGAGGGCCATCAGGGTCGCGCCGGCCCACGCCGCGTCGTACCCGCCCCACCCGAGCAGCGCCTCGCCCAGCAGCGGGCCGAGCGCGAGGCCGAGGTAGAGGCCCAGCGAGTTGATGCTCAGCGCCTCGCCCATGCGCTCGGGCGGGGCAAGGTCGGCGATCATCGCGAAGCCGGCCACGAAGAACGCCGCCTCCGCCACGCCGAGGAGCAGCCGCAGCGCCACGACCACGGCCAGCGACTCGGCCAGCGCGGTCAGGCCGACCCCCACGGCGCACAGCAGGGCGCCGCCGAGCATCAGCGGCCGGCGTCCGACCCGGTCCGACCACCGCCCCACGAAGGGCCGGCAGACGAGTGCCGTGATGGCGAACGACCCGACCGCCAGGCCCGCCCCCGCCTCGTCGGAGCCGATCGGGCCGGTGACGTAGAGCGGCAGTGCCAGCAGGGTCACCCCGACGCAGGTGAAGTACGCCAGGTCCGCCAGCCCGAGCAGCACGAACGCCGGCGTCAGGAGCCGCCCCACGACGGGTTCGGGCATCCCGCTCATGGCAGGAACCTAGACCCGCCGCGGGTACTTCGAAGCGAGAGGCCCCACCGCGAGTACCGCGGTGGGGCCTTCTGCTCCGAGCTGTCGCGTCAGTTGGCGACGGTCGCGCAGATGACGTGCGGGCGCACGATCAGGTCGGTGGTGCCGGTGTTGAAGCCCTCGACCAGCCAGGCGTTGGGGACGAACGAGCCGTCGACGTCACCGGCGATGGGCTCGTAGACGACGGCGCCGTCCTTGATCTGGGTCGGCTGCGAGGTGACGATCTGGAGCCCCTTGAACGCCGCCGGGCCCTCGTCGGCGCGGGAGAAGCCGCCGCCGAGGGCGGTCTTGCCGGTGGGGCACGCGACCCACGCGGTCTGCAGCACGTCCGGCTGGCCGGCCACGAACTTCTCGGTGGAGTTGTCGCCGTCCTGGAGGTGGGTGGCGCCCGGGTAGGGGCCGTCCGACTCGAGGTTTGCGACGCCGTCCTTGCCGTCCTTGCCGTCCTTGCCGTCGGTGCCGTCGGTGCCGGCCGGACCCTCGGGACCGGTGATGCCGGCCAGGACGCCGTCCTTGAGCTGCGGCTTGCCGACGCTGTCGTCCGCCATGTTGCGCTGGGTGATGGTGTTGCGGGCGATGTCGTCGCCGGTGATCAGCCTGGCGGCGATCGCGCTGCTGGTGCCGCCGATGGCGATCGCGGCCGCCGCGACGAGGACGACGGAGCCGGTCTTGAGGTTGCGGTTCATCTGCTGGGGACCCCCTGCTCATGTGGACCGGCACGCCTCGTGGCGCGCCGGCGACACTGGAACGGCGCGGCGCGGGGTCCATGACGCCGGTCCGGGCCACGAGTTTCCTTGGCGCGCCCGCCTACGCTGACCGGGTGATCAGCAGCGTGCGCGAGCGTCTCGGCGAGGTGCTCTTCCAGCGCGTGGCCGGGCCCGACGGCGCCGTCCACCGCGAGCGGATCCACGGCACGCCGGGGCCGCGCTGGTTCGACCCCGCCAGCCCGATCGGCCGCGTGCACGGCGACGCGTCGATGTTCGTCGGCGGACTCCGGGCGGTGCTGCTCCAGACCCTGCACCCCGCCGCGATGACGGCGGTCTCCGAGCACAGCGGCTACCGCGGCGACATGTGGGGGCGGGTGGCCCGCACCAGCCGGTTCCTCGCCGTCACCACCTTCGGTCCGGCCGACGACGCCCAGCAGGCGGTCGACATCGTGCGCTCCATCCACGACCGGATCACCGGGGTCGTCGACGACGGCACGCCGTACGCCGCGTCCGACCCCCACCTGCTGCTCTGGGTGCACGTGGCCGAGGTCGACAGCTTCCTCACCGCCCACCAGGAGTACGGCGCACGGCCGCTCACCGACGCCGAGTGCGACGAGTACGTCGCGCAGACCGCCGAGGTCGCGCGGCGCCTCGGCGTCGTCGACCCGCCGGAGACCCGGGCCGAGCTCGAGGCCGTGATCGAGGCCTTCCGCCCCGAGCTGCGCGTCACCGACCACGCCCGCGAGGCCGTGTCCTACCTGATCTGGCATCCGCCGCTGCCCCTGGCAGCGCGCCCGGCGTACGGCGTGCTGGTCGCGGCCGCGATCGGGCTGATGCCGCCGTGGTCGCGTCGCCCGCTCGGCCTCCCCTCCCACCCGGTCGCGGACCGGACCGTCGTGCGGGCCCTGGGCTCGCTCGCCACGCGCACCATCCGCTGGGCCCTCGCGCCCGGCCGCGAGAGCGCCGACGACCTCCACCGGACGCACGCACAAACCGGGTGACGCCCGGGGCCGGCGCGGGTTATCGTCACCGGCCCACCCGAGCACGGAGGCCACCTCGGCATGCCCACGACCACGCCCTCCCCCGACACCGAGCTCGCCAGCGAGCAGGAGCACCTCGCCGAGTCGCGCCGCCAGCTGGCCCGGATGCGCGAGCGCACGGCCGCGCTCGACGCCGGCGCCGCCGCGGACTGGGTCAGCCGCGAGTTCCTGGAGTCCACGTTCGCGCTGCGGATGAAGCAGCTCGCCGACGACCCGACGGTGCCGCTGTTCTTCGGCCGGGTCGACGACGAGTCGGGCGAGCGGTTCCACATCGGCCGCCGCCACGTCTCCGACCCGCAGGGCGAGCCGCTGGTCGTGGACTGGAGGGCGCCGGTGAGCCTGCCGTTCTACCGCGCCAGCCGCGCGGAGCCGATGGGCACCGTGCTGCGGCGCCGCTACGGCTTCGAGCGCGGCCGGCTCACCGCCTTCGAGGACGAGCACCTCACCGCCGGTGAGCAGACCGAGCACTCCGCGATCCTCGAGGCCGAGATCGAGCGGCCGCGCGTCGGCCCGATGCGCGACATCGTCGCCACCATCCAGCCTGAGCAGGACGTCATCGTCCGCTCCGAGCTCGCGCGCTCTGTCTGCGTGCAGGGCGCTCCCGGCACCGGCAAGACGGCCGTCGGCCTGCACCGCGCGGCGTACCTCCTCTACGCGCACCGCGAGCAGCTCACGCGCCAGGGCGTGCTCGTCGTGGGGCCCAACGCCAGCTTCCTGCGCTACATCCGCGACGTGCTGCCGGCGCTCGGCGAGATCGAGGCGACCCAGACCACGATCGAGGAGCTCGCCACGAAGACGCTCCGGTCGGTCGCCCCGAAGCAGGAGGTGCGCGGCCACGACGACGCCACCGTCGCCACGCTCAAGGGCGACGCCCGTCTCGCCGAGGTGCTGCGCCGCGCCCTCTGGGCACACGTCGTCGCGCCGACGGAGGGCCTGGTGGTGCCGCGCGGGGCGAGCCGCTGGCGGGTCGCGTCGTACGAGGTCGAGGAGGTGCTCGACGGGCTCCGCTCACGCGGGGTCCGGTACGGCGCGGCGCGGGCGATGCTGCCCCAGGCCCTCGCGCACCGGGTGCTGGTGCGGATGGAGCTCGCCGGCGACTCACCCGACGACCGCGTGCAGGACGCGGTGGCCCGCAGCGCGCCGGTGATGAAGTACGCCGCGGAGATCTGGCCCGCGGTCGACCCCGCGAAGCTGCTGTGGCGGCTGCTCTCCGAACCCGAGGCGCTGGCGGCGGCCGCCGACGGCCTCCTCGACCCCGACGAGCAGGCCGCGCTGCTGTGGGCGAAGCCGCCTCGCTCGGCCGGCACCGCGCGCTGGAGCCTCGCCGACGCCGTCCTGCTCGACGAGGCGGTCGACCTCGTCGAGCGCACCCCGTCGCTGGGCCACATCGTGGCCGACGAGGCGCAGGACCTCTCCCCGATGATGCTGCGGATGCTGGGTCGCCGCTCCTCCACGGGCTCGCTGACGGTGCTCGGTGACCTCGCCCAGGCCACGACCCCGTGGGCCACGCGCTCGTGGGCCGAGGCGCTGGCTCACCTCGGCAAGCCGGACGCGCACGTGGAGGAGCTCACCCGCGGCTTCCGGGTGCCCGGCGAGGTGATCGAGTTCGCCGCACGGCTGCTGCCCCACGTCGCCCCCGACCTCGCACCGCCGACGTCGGTGCGGCGTACCCGCGGCGAGCTGACCGTCACCGGCGGCGACGTCGTCGACCACGTCCGCGACGCCGTCGCCCGCGAGGGATCGGTCGGCGTGATCGTCCCCGACGCGCTGGTGCCGGTCACCGCCGCCGACCTGCGCGCGGCCGGCATCGAGCACGCGGTGCTCGGCGAGCGCGAGGACGACGTCGACCAGCACCTCGACCTGGTACGTGCCTCGCTGGCCAAGGGCCTCGAGTTCGACCACGTCGTGCTGGTGGAGCCGGCCGCGATCGTGGCCGCCGAGCCCGACCGGGTCACCGGCCTGCGCCGGCTCTACGTCTGCCTGACCCGCGCGGTCACCTCGCTCGTCGTCGTCCACGAGCACCCGCTGCCCGAGGAGCTGGTGGTTGGATGAGGCGGTGCACCTCCCCGACCGCTGGCCGCTCGCCGGGGCGACCGACCTGCGCGACGCGCTGCTGGCGGCGTACGCGGATCCGGCGCGCGGCTACCACGACACACGACACCTGACCGAGGTGCTCGACCGGCTCGACGAGCTCGGCGGGCCGGCCACCGCGCTGCCGGTGGTGCTGGCGGCGTGGTTCCACGACGCGGTGTACGACGGGCGGCCCGGCGCCGAGGACCGCTCGGCCGCGTGGGCCGAGCGCGACCTCCCGGGGGCCGGCGTCGACGCCGAGACCGTCACCGAGGTCGCCCGGCTGGTGCGGCTGACCGAGCACCACCGCCCCGCCGACGGGGACGTCGCGGGCGGACTTCTCAGCGACGCCGACCTCGCGATCCTCGCCGCGGGTGACGAGCGCTACGCGTCGTACGTCGCCGACGTCCGCCGGGAGTACGCCGAGGTGCCCGACGAGCTGTTCGCCCTCGGCCGGGCCGCGGTGCTGCGCGACCTGCTCGACAAGCCCCACCTCTTCCACAGCCCGACAGCCCGGGCCCGCTGGGAGGGCCGCGCGCGGGCCAACCTCACCCACGAGCTCGCCGCCCTCACCCGCTGACCCGCCGTTAGTTGACGGCGGGTCGACTATCGGACAGGTGACCCGCCGTCAACTAACGGCGGGTCAGCGTGAGGTCGCGTCGCCGGGGCGCTTGCGGCGCCGGAGGCCGGCGGCGTGGAGGCGGGCGACGAGCTCGCGCGACGAGACGGGCTCGGCACCGAGGGCGACCACCTGGTCGTAGTACTCCGACGGCACGTCGTAGTGGTCGCCGTCGAAACCGCGGGCCGGGATGCCGAGCTCGCGGGCGAAGACGTGCAGCTCCTCGAAGGAGGTGTCGCTGGCGAGGTGGGACCACCGCCGGCCGTGCCGGGAGACGTGGGGCGGGTCGATCAGGAAGGCCACGGGGTCAGGCGGTCCCGGCCCAGCCGGCGGCCTGCTCGGCCTCGTGGTCGAGCATCAGCCGCCACGAGCGCACGTGGCCCGCGTCGACGTAGGACCGGTGGGTGCCTCCCGGGCGCACCTGCGTGTCGACGTGGAACTGGCTGACGCCGGCGCGCAGGAACCACGGCACGTGCTCGGCGAGCAGCCCGCCGCCGGGCATCAGCAGGGCGGCGATCCGGGGGTCGGCGGTGGCGGTGGCCAACAGGTCGTCGTACCCGACGCCGAGACCGCGGGGCGAGCCGGACGAGCGGACGGCGACCAGCCCGGGCAGCGTGAGCAGGTCGCGCCAGGCGTGCCGGGCCTCGAGCACGTCGTCGACGGCCGGCGGGAAGGTCCACGGGACGCCGGGCAGCGCGGCGGCGAGGTGGGCGCAGACGAGGGTGTCGACCTGGAGGTCGGCGTCGAGGAACCCGAAGGAGAGGCCGTGGGCGCCGCACCCGAGGAAGTCCTCGCCCAGGCCGACGAGCCGGGTCAGCTCACCACCGGTGGTGGTCCACGAGTCGTTGAGCCGCAGCGTCACCACGACGGGGAGCTCGGTCTCGCGGCAGACCGCCGAGACCACCGAGGGTTCCGGGGACAGGCCGGCGGCGGTGACCAGGTGCAGGCGGTCGGCTCCGCCCTCCTCGGCACCCGCGACGTCGCGCGGGCCGAGGACAGTCACCTCGAGGAGCGCCGTGCTCGGGCCCATGGCAGCACTCTAGGCAGCCGTGGGGGCGCGGCGTGGGACGCGGGGACCGGGCGGGCGGGTGTCGCGGAGCGGTCAGCCCGGCGAGCCGAGCTGGACCCAGAGGGTGAACCGGTCGGCGCGGTAGACCGAGCGGGAGACCTCGACGACCTTCTCGCCGGCGAGCGCGCGGCGCGACTGCCGGAGCACGGCGGCACCCGGGTCGATCTCGAGGTGGCCGGCCTCCTCCTCGGAGGCGACGTCGGCGGTGATGGAGTCCTCGGCCCAGGTGGGACGCAGCCCGCGCGAGTCGAGCGCGTCGTACAGGCTGGTGGGCATCCCGCTCTGCAGGAAGCCGGGGATCAGGATCTCGTTGAGGTAGGCGTCCTCGATGCACATCGGGACGCCGTCGGCGCGACGCAGGCGCTTCCAGTGGATGACCGCGTCACCCTCGGTGATGCTCAGCGCCCGGGCGACGCCCGGACCGGCCTGCTCGCGGCGGGCCAGCAGCGTCTGCGACTCCCCGAGCAGCCCGCGGCGGGTCATCTCCTCGGTGTAGCCGAGCAGCCGACCGACCTCGCGGCGCGGACGGGCCACGAACGTGCCGCGTCCGGGGATCCGCTCGAGCAGCCCCTCGACGACGAGCGCGTCCATCGCCTGACGCACGGTCATGCGGGCCACGCCGAAGCGGTGCACCAGCTCACGCTCCGACGGAGCAGGGGAACCGGGGGCAGCGTCCTTCACCAAGGACCGCACGTACTCCCGGACTTGCACGTGCTTGAGCGCCCGGCCTTCGCCGACCAGCAACTCGTTCACATGGCCAGACTAGGCCAGACCAGCACCTTCGTCCTAGGGATGCACAACTCCTTCACGTTGCAGAGGTCACAGGCGCACCCCTCGCGCGGCCGGGCGGCGTCGCGGTACGGTGCCCGGCTTTGCGCAGGTCAGGCGCGGTTTTCACTCGGTGTAGATCGCGCGGAGGACGTCGAGCCGGGCCGCCCGGCGCGCCGGGAAGACCGCGGCCAGCACGCCGACGAGCACCGACAGGCCGAGGAAGAGGCCCAGCTGCACCCACGGCACGCTGATCACCTCGAGCCCCTCGTCGCGCAGCGAGTACATCAGCGCCACCCCGAAGCCGACGCCCAGCACGACCCCCAGCAGCGCGCCGAGCAGGGAGATCACCACCGACTCGAGCGTGACCATCCCCCACAGCTGACGCCTGCTCACGCCGATCGCGCGCAGCAGCCCGACCTCGCGGGTCCGCTCGATGATCGACAGCGCGAGCGTGTTGACGATGCCGAGCACCGCGATCACCAGCGCCAGGCCGAGCAGCGCGAAGATCACCCGCACCAGCTGGTCGATGGGTCCGCGGCGCTCCTCGGCGAAGGCGTCCTGGTCCTTGACCGTGACGACCGGGTTGTCGGCGACCACCGCGTCGAGGTCGGACTGCAGCCCGGGCCGGTCGTCGGTGAAGAGGATCAGGGCGTTGTCACCCGGCGTGAACTTCGAGGTGTCCAGGGTCTGGATCGTGGTCAGCACCGGGTAGAAGACGAGCGGGTTCTCCTCGTACGTCGCGACCACCCGCCAGCTCACCGGGCCGGTCGGCACGTTCCAGCGCATCGTGTCGCCGACCTGCAGGTCGTTGTCGTCGGCGTACCCACTGTCGAGGGCGACGGTGCCGTCGGCGAGCTCGGCGAGCGAGCCGTCCACCGCCCGCAGCTCGAGGTCACCGGTCGCCTCGGGGTCGATCGCGGAGAGGCCCTCGGTGTCGCCGTCGTGGTCGGCCATCACGAAGCGCTCCCGCACCACCCGCTCCACGCCGTCGACGGCGGCCATCTGGTCGGCGACCTGCGGGGAGAACGGCTGGGCGAAGACGTTGCTCACCACGAAGTCGCCGACGAAGTTCTCCGCGATCGACTGGTCGACGCTCGACTTCGCCGAGTCGCCGACGATCGCCATCGTGGTGCCGAGCGCGAGGCCGATCATCAGCGCGGACGCGGTGGCCGTCGTACGGCGCGGGTTGCGCAGCGAGTTCTCGCCGGCGAGGTTGCCGATGCTGCCGAAGAGCCGGGCGTAGAGGGCGCTGGCACCGAGGAGGAACGGGTGGCTGATCACCGGCGCCGCAGACGCGACGCCGAGCAGGATCGCCAGCACCCCGGCGCCGACGAACCAGCCGGCGTGCGGCACGCCCGCGAACAGGCCCAGGCCGAGCAGGCTGGCGCCGAGGAGCATCAGCACGACGCCGGCCACCACCCGCCGGTGCACGGCCGTCTCCGGCATCGCGATGTCGTCGCGCAGCGCCTGGATCGGCGCGATCCGGGCGGTGTGCCAGGCCGGCAGCCACGCGGCCGCCATCGTCACCAGGATGCCGACGACGTACGCCGCGACCACGGTGCGCGGCTCGAAGACCAGCGAACCCGTCAGGTCGAGACCGAAGCGGGAGAACAGGGCGCGGATCGCCAGGGCGAGCACGGCGCCGAGGCCGAGGCCGATGGTCGAGCCGATCACGCCGAGCACGAACGCCTCGAGGAGCACCGAGCGGGTCACCTGCCGCTTCGAGGCGCCGAGGGCGCGCAGCAGCGCGAGCTCGCGGCTGCGCTGGGCGACGAGGATCGAGAAGGTGTTGACGATCAGGAAGCCGCCCACCACCAGCGAGATCCCGGCGAAGATCAGCAGGAAGGTGCGGATGAACGACAGCGCCTGCAGCAGGCTGTCGGCCTGCTCCTCGGCGAGGTCGTCGCCGGTGATCGCCTCGAACCCGTCAGGCAGGCGCTGGGCGACCGCGTCGCGGAGCTCCTCCTGGCTGACGCCGTCGTCGGCGGTGACCCAGACGTCGGTGTAGGCGTCCTTGCCCTGGAGGAAGAGGTCCTGCGCGGTCTGGGTGTCGAACGCCGAGAGCGTGGCGCCGTTGAGCGAACCGCCGTCCGCGAAGTCGGCGAGGCCGACGAGGGTCGGGCGCAGCACCTCCTGCGTGCCGGCGGTGACGATGTGGACCTCGTCGCCGACGGAGTAGCCGCCGCGCTCGGCGGTGCGCTCGTCGAGCACCACCTCGTCGGGACCCTGCGGCTCGTGGCCCTCGGTGATGGTGAGGCCCTCGAGCCCGTGGCCGGCCGGCGCGTCGGTCCAGTTGCCGCCCAGCGCCGGCGGGCCGAACCCGCCGACCGCCTTGTCGTCGGTGCCGATCACGTAGACGCCGATGGCCGAGACGTTGCCGTCCACCCGGGCCGCGCCCGGCACCGACGTGAGCTGCTCGGCCGTCCGGGCGGGGACCGTGCGCGCCGTCGGACCGCCGTCCTCGGCCTGGCCGCCGACGGGGCGGACGACGACGTCACCGACCGAGGAGGCGAAAATCGCGGTGAAGCTGCGGTCGAGGGTGTCGGAGAAGATCAGCGAGCCCGCGACGAAGGCGACACCGAGCACGATCGCGAACGTGCTCATCAGCAGGCGCAGCTTGCGCCCGAGCAGGCTCTTGAGGGCGGCCTTCCACACGGCTCAGGCGCCCGTCTCGCCGGCGCTGATCCTCGCCATCTCCTCGAGCACCTGCTCGCGGTCGGGGCGGCGGAGCTCGCTGACGACGCGACCGTCGCCGAGGAAGACCACGCGGTCGGTCCACGCGGCGGCCACCGGGTCGTGGGTGACCATCACGATCGTCTGGCCGTGCTCGTCGACGCTCCGGCGCAGCAGCTCGAGCACCTCGGCGCCGGAGCGGGAGTCGAGGTTGCCGGTCGGCTCGTCGGCGAAGACGATCCGCGGCCGGCTCACCAGCGCCCGGGCGACCGCCACGCGCTGCTGCTGGCCGCCGGAGAGCTCGTTGGGCTTGTGGCTCAACCGCCCGCCGAGCTGCACGGTCTCGATCACCGCGGCGTACCACTCCGCGTCGGGCTTGCGCCCCGCGATCGCGAGCGGCAGCAGGATGTTCTCCTCCGCGGTGAGCGTCGGGACCAGGTTGTAGGACTGGAAGACGAAGCCGATCTCGTCGCGCCGGAGCCGGGTGAGCTCCTTGTCGCGCAGGCCGGTCAGCTCGCGGTCGCCGATCCACACCTCGCCGCTGTCGGCGGTGTCGAGCGCCGCGCAGCAGTGCATGAGGGTCGACTTGCCGGAGCCGCTGGGGCCCATGATGGCGGTGAACTCGTGGGCCGCGAGGTCGAGGCTGACCTCGTCGAGCGCGCGCACGAGCGCGTCGCCGCTGCCGTAGGTCTTGGTGACGTTCACGGTGCGCGCGGCGGGGCCTCCCGGCTCCGCCGCAGGGGTCTGCGTCATGGCCCCATCCTCCGGTGTCCCCGCAAGCGCCCACCACCGGGACCGTCCCGGGTCGGCCCCTGAGGGTCGCCCGGGGTCGCGTCGGGGTCGGCCCCGAGCCGGCTCCGGGGCGGGTCTGGGTCGGGTCCGTACCGTAGAGGCATGCACGTCGAACGCACCTTCACCGTCCCCCGCCCGGTCGACGCGGTCTTCGACTACCTGAGCGACTTCACCTCGACCAACGACTGGGACCCCGGCACCGTGGAGACCCGCCGCACGGCGGGCGACGGCGGCCTGGGCACGACGTACCGCAACATCTCGGAGTTCATGGGCCGCCGCACCGAGCTGCAGTACGAGACGGTCGCGCACGAGCGACCGACCACCGTGCAGTTCCGCGGTCGCAACAAGCAGGCCACGACGCGCGACACGCTGACCTTCGCGCCGTCGGCGTCCGGCTCGGGGACCACGGTCCACTACCGCGCCGACTTCGACTTCGGCACGCTCGGCAACCTGGTCGCGCCGATCCTCCTGCGGCGCAAGCTGGAGAAGCTCGCCGACGAGGTGCAGGCCGAGATGGAGCGGGTCATCCCCGAGAAGGTCGACGCGTAGCACCCGCGGTCGCACCTCGGTCGAGCCTGTCGAGACCACGTCGCCCGCCCCCTCCCCCGCACGTAGCCTCCGCAGCATGACCCACCGCAGGATCGCCGACGCCCTGGCGACGGGCGTCGCAGGCGCGCTGCTCGTCACCCTCCCCGCCGCGCCCGCGTCCGCCGCCCGCACCACCCTGCGGGGGTCGGTGCACGACGACTTCGACTCGCTCCGGGTCGGCGACCGGACCGTCACCCACGGGCGCTACCGGATCGTGGTCCGCGACGCGAGCACCATGCACAACTGGCACATCTCCGGGGAGGGCGTCGACAAGAGGACGACGGTCGGCGGCACCGGACGGTGGGTGTGGAAGGTGCGGCTGCGGCCGGGCACCTACAAGATCGTCTGCGACCCCCACCACCAGCAGATGAAGCTCCGGCTCACCGTGACCTGAGGCCGCAGCACCGACGACCAAGAACGGCGGGAGCCTGCTCACCTACCCGGAGTCGATGGTCGAGGACTGCCCGGCCCCGAGCCGGATGATCCACCACCCGGAGGCGAACGCGGCGACGGCCGCCAGTGCCTCGACGTGGTGCTCGGTCAGCGCGAGTGCCACGGTCACGAGGAGCGCCAGGTCGCCCCAGGCGTGCCTGGCCGCCGCCTCCAGGGGCGCTGCTTCTGGGACCACGACCACCTCCAGTTGAGTTTGTAGATTATGTAACTAGAGATTACCTCACGGCGCCTGCTCAGACATCGAACAGGTGTTCGATCCTGTGCTACCGTGCTGCGGGTGGACTTCCAGGGCACCCTCTTCGACGGCGGCCCGGCCACCCTGCCCGCACCCGGCGAGCAGCTGGCCGAGGGCCTCACCCGCACGCCGCTCTCCCGCGGCGCGTGGATCGACGTGTGCCGCAACTGGCTCCCCGACGCCGACGACGTCTTCGCCACGCTCGTGGCCGACGTCCCGTGGCGGGCCGAGCGGCGCCAGATGTACGACCGGGTGGTCGACGTGCCGCGGCTCGTGCACACCTACGCGGTGGGCGAGCCGCTGCCGCACGCGCTGCTGGTCGAGGCCCGTGACGCGCTGTCCGCGCACTACCTGCCCGAGCTGGGCGAGCCCTTCGTGACCGCCGGGTGCTGCTACTACCGCGACGGCCGCGACAGCGTGGCCTGGCACGGCGACACGATCGGCCGCGGGCGCAGCCAGGACACCATGGTCGCCATCGTCTCCCTCGGCGACCCGCGCCGGCTCTGCCTGCGCCCCCGCGGGGGTGGCGAGTCGGTCGCGGTCGAGATGGGCCACGGCGACCTGGTGGTCATGGGCGGCAGCTGCCAGCGCACCTGGGAGCACGCCGTGCCGAAGGTCGCGCACGCCGGCCCCCGGATCTCGGTGCAGTTCCGGCCGCTCAACGTGTTCTAGCGGCCCCGGTCAGAACTGCACCTTCGGCACCGTCTCGTTGCCCTCGGGGGCGTCGTAGAACTCCCGCTCGTGCACGTTCGCGATGCCGGTGAGGAACATCCACGGGATGGTCTGGGTGACCTTGTTGAGCGTGGCGACGGCGTCGTTGTAGTACTGCCGGGCGAAGGAGATCTGGTTCTCGGTCTCGTTGAGCTGCTTCTGCAGGTCGAGGAAGCCGGCGTTCGCCTTGAGGTCGGGGTAGGCCTCGGCGACGGCGTTGAGCCGCACCAGCGCCTGCTGCATCTCCGCGTCGGCGGCGGCCTTGGCGGCCACGTCGTCCCCGGCGGCGGCCGACTGGAGGTGCGCGCGGGCCGCCGTGACCTGCTCGAGGGTGTCCTTCTCGTGGGCGGCGTAGCCCTTGACCGTCTCCACGAGGTTGGGGATCAGGTCGGCGCGCCGGGTGAGCTGCACGTCGATGCCGCCGAGCGCCTCCTGCGCGCCGATGTCGGTGGTGCGCAGCTTGTTGAAGCCGATCACGACGAAGGCGATCACGGCGACGACGAGGACGCCGATCACGATCAGGGCAGTGGTCACGGAGCTACCTCTTCTCGGGAGTGCTGGAACATCATGCGCGAGCGGCTCACCAGGAGCCACCCCCTCCGCCGCCGCCACCGCCACCGCCGGAGAAGCCGCCCCCACCGCCGCTGCTCGAGGAGCGCTGCGTGGCCTCGTAGGAGGAGATCGCCGAGTCGACCGTGTGGGAGAAGCTGTCGACCATGCTCGAGGTCGGGTCGCCGTGGGTCCACGAGCCACCGACGGGGAAGTAGGTGGGGACGGGCGGCTCCGTGCCGGTCTCGGTGCGGTACTTCGCGGCCCACACGTCGGCGCAGCCGAACGCCACCGCCCACGGGATGTACGCCGTGTACAGCTCCTGGCGGCCCGAGAAGTCGAAGCGGTTCTCGCTCGACGGCGTCGAGAGCACGCGGTGGAAGCCGCCGACACGCGACCAGAGGTCGCGCCCCGTCGCCGTACGACGGGTGCCCGCGCCGGGGCGCAGCAGCGAGATCGCGCCCAGCCCGAACGCGGCGGGCACCAGCGCGGTCATCGTCATGTCGAGCGGGTTCCAGGTCAGCGCCAGGACCATCGCCACGAGCGCCAGCAGCACCAGCAGCCCGCCGAGGCCGCCGAGCCCGCTCGGCACGAGCAGGTTGTTGCTGCGGGCCCAGGTCTTCAGCTCGCGCTCGAAGGTGTCGACCCGGCTCTTCAGCTTCTTCCCCGCGCTCACGCTGGACGGGTCGGCGGTGAAGGTGTCCCCCGGCCCGTCGAGCAGCCGGGCGACGGTGCCGGTGACCGGGTCCACCGGCCGCCAGCCCGCGGGGCCGGCCTTGTCGGTGAGCGACCAGCGGTCGCCGTCGTGGCCGAGGGTGACCGCACCCTTCTCGGCCGCCTGGAGGATCGAGGCGACGAACGCCTCCCGCTTGATGCCCTCGGTGAGGATGTACTGCCCCTGCGCCGGGCCGATGTCGTCGGGCGGGGCGTACTGCAGCGGGAAGCCGGGCTTCGGCTCCCGCGACCGGGCCCCCAGCACGGAGCCCCAGACCCCCAGCAGCAGGGCCAGCAGCAGCACGGCCCCCAGGGCGACCGGGCCGGGCCCGAGCACGCGGTCCCAGCGCGCGCTCCACGGGCGCTGCTCGCCCTGCACCGGCGGCACGGGCACGTCCTGGGTGGTGAGCACGGTGACCGGCGTGCGGGGGGCGAGCCCCTTGGCCTTCACCACGAGCGTCTGCGTGCCCTCGCCGGCGACGTCGCAGCCCGTGGTCGAGTCCCAGCCGACGCCGCACTGCACGTCCTCGGCCGGGGCGGGCAGGTGCACGGTCAGCAGCGCTCGGTCGATCGGCTGCTGCCAGCCGCCCGGGACCAGGTTCCAGTAGAGCTCGGAGGCGCTCGCGTCGTCGGGGTCGGGGATCAGCACGTCGTCCACGCTGTAGCTGATCTCGTAGGTGTGCAGGCCGGGGTCGAGCGTCACGTACTGCGAGCCGAACCTGGCGACCTCGTAGCGCCCGCGGTCCTCCTCGAGCTGCTCCCACTCCTCGGGTTGGCCGTCGCGGGTCACCTCGATGTCCTCGGGGACCCGGCGCAGGGTCGGCGCGTTCTCGTCGGCGACGTCCCAGAACCGGAAGATGCCGTGCTTGCCGGAGGAGGGGAAGTCGACCGTGAGCGTCTCGGTGACGTCCATCCGGCCGTTCTCGCCGACGGTGAACTCCGCGTCGTACTTGCGGATCGTCGTCTCCTCGTAGGACTGGTCGGAGGAGAAGGTGACGTTCCAGAACAGTGCCGGGAGGCACGCCAGTGCGGCCACGACGGCGAGGCCGAGCACCATGCCCAGGGCGCGCTTCACAGCAGGCAGCGTAGGGCCTCACGGTCAGGAGCACCCTCGATCGGAAAACCCGGTGCCCCGTGTCGGTGGCACTTGCAAGACTCGGCGTGATGAGTGATCTGGACCAGCGCCCCGGCCTGACGTCGTTCTGGCACGACCTGCCCCGCGAGGGCAGGTTGCTGCTGTCCGTCGTCGTCTTCGAATTCCTCGGCACCGGCCTGGTGCTGCCGTTCCACGTCGTCTACCTCAACGACGTGCGCGGCTTCGACCTCGGCACCGTCGGCCTGCTGCTCGGGGTGCCGCCGCTCGTCGGCTTCCTCGTCGTCGGGCCCGGTGGCGCGGTGATCGACAGGATCGGCGCCCGGCCGGTGCAGATCCTGGCGCTGACGCTGCTGGTGCTGGGCGACCTGGTGATGGTGGTGGCCACGGAGCCGTGGGTGGCGGCGGTCGCCCTGACGCTGTCGGGCATCGCCTTCGGCGTCTCGTGGCCGGCCTGGCAGAGCCTGGTCGCCAACGTGATCCCGACCGAGCTGCGCCAGCGCTACTTCGGGGTCAACTTCGCGCTGCTCAACCTCGGCATCGGGATCGGCGGCATCATCGGCGGCTTCCTCGCCGACGTCGACGACCCGCGCACCTTCCAGGCCCTCTACCTCGTCGACGCGCTCAGCTTCACGCCCGCGCTGGTGCTGCTGCTGTGGCCGCTGCGCCACGTCGCCGGGCGACCGGTGCACGACGGGGAGGTGGCGGCGGAGCAGGTCGGCTACCTCGCGCTGCTGCGCCGGCCCGCGGTCGCCTCGCTCGCGCTGCTGAGCTTCGTGTCGTCGTTCGTCGGCTACTCCCAGCTCAACGCCGGCATGCCGGCCTACGCCACCGACGTCGGGGAGATCTCGACGCGCGGGCTCGGCTTCGCCTTCGCGGCCAACACGGTCGTCATCGTGATCCTGCAGCTCGCCGTGCTCAAGCGGATCGAGGGCCGGCGCCGCACCCGGATCATCGGCGTGATGGGCGTGGTGTGGGCCGGGGCGTGGCTGCTGCTCGGGCTCTCCGGGCTGGTGCCGGGCACCCTGGGCGCCACCCTGCTGGTGGCCGCCTGTGCGTCGGTCTTCGCGCTCGGGGAGACGATGCTGCAGCCGACGATCCCGGCGCTGGTCAACGACCTCGCGCCCGACCACCTGCGGGGCCGCTACAACGCGCTGTCGTCCGCGGCCTTCCAGCTCGCGGCCGTGATCGCACCGCCGATCGCCGGGCTGCTGATCGGGCACGGCCTCGGCACGGCGTACATCGGGGTGCTCGTCGTCGGGTCGGTGCTGTGCGGTGCGTACGCCGTGGCGCGGGTCGAGCCGCGGATCACCCCCGAGGTGAACGGGGTGCGACCCGCGGCCCGGCCTGCGATGGTCAGTCCCTCGTGACCCACCAGATGATCAGCGCCACCACCGCGACGACCGCGGCGGCCTGCTTCCAGTAGGTCTTCGCCAGGATCGGCAGCACGGTCGCCCCCAGGTCGAGCGCGTCGTCCTGCGGCGGCGCGGCGGTGCGGGCGGCGCGCGAGCCACCTGCCGACCGCGACTCCGCCGCGGGGACCGGCGGAGCCACCGGGGTGACCGGCGCGGGCCCGGCTGCGGGCTCGACGGGCTCCGCGGCCTCCTCCGGCCCGGCCGGCGCGGCGGCCCCCTCCACGGGGGCTGCCCCCGGCCGGCCAGACTCGCCGGGGGTCTCGTCCGTCCCCCCGGCGAGCCGGGTCTCGAGGCAGGCCACGAACTGGCCCAGCAGCTTGTCGGAGACGTCCTGCATCACGCCCCGGCCGAATTGCGCCGGCTTGCCGGTGATGGCGAGGTCGGTGAGCACCTCGACGTCCGTGCTGTCGCCGTCGCCCGCCATGGTCAGGGTCACCTTGGCGCCGGCGGTGCCGTTGCCGCGCTTGTCCTTGCCGTGGGCGTCGACGACGAAGCGGTGGGCCGCGTCGTCCTTCTCCACGAAGGTGCCCGAGCCGTTGTAGACGAGCGCGATCGGGCCGAGCTTCACCTTGCACGAGCCGTGGAAGGTGCCGCTCTCGTCGACGTCGTTCACGGTGGCGCCGGGGAAGCACTCCGCGACCTCGGCGATGTTGGCGAAGTGCGCCCAGGTCTCCTCGACGCCGGTCGGGACGGTGAAGCGGTGGGTCAGCTCCATCAGGCGATCAGCCCCCGGCCGCCGCGAGCACGGCCCGGCGCGTGAGCACGCCGGCGAGGTGCCTGCGGTAGTCGCTGTCGCCGTTGAGGTCGGAGGGAGGGTTGGTGCCGTCGGCGGCCTTCTCCGCCGCCGCCCGCACGCCGTCCTCCGTCACCGGCTGGCCGACGAGCGCCTCCTCGACCCCGCGGGCCCGGATCGGCGTCGACCCCATGTTGGTCAGCCCGATCCGCGCCTCGGAGATGGTGCCGCCGTCCGCCTTGACCGCCGCCGCGACGGCGACGATCGGCCACTGGTGGGCCACCCTCACGAACTTCTCGTAGTGCGCGCCCCAGCCGGTGTGCTTCGGGATGCGCACCTCGGTGAGGATCTCGTCCTCGCCGATCGCGGTCTCGAAGAGGTCGACGAAGAAGTCGTCGGCCGCCACCGTGCGGGTGCCGCCCGAGCCGGCGATCACGAACTGGGCGCCCAGCGCGAGCGTCGGGGCCCCCAGGTCGCCCGCGGGGTCGGCGTGCGCCAGCGCGCCGCCGAAGGTGCCGCGGTGGCGGATCTGGGCGTCGGCGAGGTGCTCGACGGCCTTGCTGACCAGCGCGGCGTGCTCGGCGACGAGCGCGTCGGAGCCGACCTCGTGGTGCGGCGTCATCGCGCCGATCACGATCGCGTCGCCGTCGTCGCGGATGCCGCGCAGGGTGTCGATCCGGCCGAGGTCGATGAGCACCTCGGGGGCGTTGAGCCGCATCCGGAGCACCGGGAGCAGGCTCTGGCCACCGGCGATGATCTTGGCGTCGTCACCGTGCTCGGCGAGCGCGGCGAGCGCCTCGTCGACCGAGGTCGGGGCGAGGTAGTCGAACGGTGCGGGGATCACGCGCCGGCTCCTTCCGTGCTGTCGGTGCCGGGTTCGGAGGCGTCGAAGTGCGGCATCGCCGCCCCCTCGGTGGACCCGCCGGACCCGGCCTGGTTGATCGCCTTCCACACCCGCTCGGGCGTGCAGGGCATGACGATGTCGTTCACGCCGAGGTGGCGCACCGCGTCGATGACCGCGTTCACGACCGCCGGCGTCGAGGCGATGGTGCCGGCCTCGCCGACCCCCTTCGCGCCCAGCGAGTTGGTCGTCGACGGGCTCGTCGTGTGGTCGATCTCGTAGCTGATCGTGTCGGCCGACGTCGGCAGCAGGTAGTCGACGAACGACCCGGACACCAGCGTGCCGTTGTCGTCGTAGACCGCCTCCTCCCACAGCGCCTGGGCGATGCCCTGGGTCACCCCGCCGTGGACCTGTCCCGCGACGATGAGCGGGTTCATGATGTTGCCGATGTCGTCGCAGCAGACGTAGCGGCGCATCGTGACGCCGCCGGTCTCCGTGTCGACCTCCATCGCACACAGGTGGGTGCCGTGCGGGTAGTTGAAGTCGATCGGGTCGTAGGTGGACTCCGCGTCGATGTAGGGCTCGATCCCCTCGGGGTAGTTGTGCGCCGCGAAGGTGGCCAGGGCGACCTCCTGGATCGTCAGGCCCTGGTCGGTGCCGCGGACGCTGAAGCGTCCACCCCCGAAGTCGAGGTCGTCGACGCTGGCCTCGAGCAGGTGCGCCGCGATCGGCTTGGCCTTCTCGATCACCTTCTCCGCGGCGCGCACCACCGCCTCGCCTCCGACCACCAACGACCGGGAACCGTAGGTGTCCATGCCCTTGTGGGCGACCTGGGTGTCACCGTGGAGCACCTCGACGTCCTCGAACGGGACCCCGAGCCGGTCCGCCACGATCTGGCTGAAGACCGTCTCGTGCCCCTGGCCGTGGGCGCTCGCGCCGGTCACGAGCTCGACCTTGCCGGTGGCGAGCATCCGCACGCTGGCGTGCTCCCACCCGCCGGCGCCGTAGTCCAGCGTGCCGAGCACGCGGCTCGGTGCGAGGCCGCACATCTCGGTGAACGTCGAGACGCCGATGCCGAGCTGCACGCGGTCACCGGACTCGCGGCGACGCTTCTGCTCGGCCCGGAGCTCGTCGTACCCGAGCATCTCCTTGGCGCGCGCGGTCGCGGCCTCGTAGTTGCCCGAGTCGTAGGTCAGCCCGCACACGCTGGTGAACGGGAACTCCTCGTGCTTGATCCAGTTCTTCTCCCGGATCTCGAGGGGGTCGACCCCGAGCTCGGCCGCGAGCTCGTCCATGGTGCGCTCGATGGCGAACGTCGCCTCCGGACGGCCGGCGCCGCGGTAGGCGTCGGTCCAGGTCTTGTTCGTGAGCACTGTCTGGACGTTGAACTGGTAGGCCTGGAACTTGTAGATCGCGTTGAACATGAAGGCCCCGAGCACGGGCGTGCCGCCGCCGAGCAGCGCGTTGTACGAGCCGAGGTCGGTGAGCAGCTCCACCTTGAGACCGGTCACCGTGCCGTCCGCCTTCGCGGCGAGCGTGATCTTCTGCCACTGGTCGCGACCGTGGTGGCAGGCGAGCAGCGACTCCGAGCGGGTCTCGGTGTACTTGACCGGCTTGCCGAGCCGCCGCGCCACCGCGAAGGTGATGAACTCCTCGGGCGTCGTCTGCAGCTTGCCGCCGAACCCACCACCCACGTCGGGGGCGATCACGCGGATCTTCGACTCCGGGACGCCGGTGGTCGCCGCGAGGGCGAACCGCAGGACGTGCGGGATCTGCGTCGCCGACCACATCGTGATCTGCTCGCCGGTCGGGTCCACCACGGTCGAGCGCGGCTCCATGAAGGCCGGGATCAGCCGCTGCTGGCGGTACTCGCGCTCGATCACGATGCCCCCGTCGCGGGCCTCGGCGATCGCCTCCTCGACGTTGCCGCCCGTGCCGGCCTCGGCAGAGTCGAACTTCCAGGTGGCCGACCTGTTGGTGCCGAGGTCGGGGTGCGCGAGCACCGCGTCGGTCGCCGCCTCCTTGAGGTCCAGCGCCGCGGGGAGCACGTCGTACTCCACGTCGACGAGCTCGGCGGCGTCCCGCGCCTCGGCGACCGTGCGCGCCACGACGACGGCGACGATCTCGCCCGCGAAGCTCACCCGGTCCGCGGGCATCGGCAGGTGCGTCGGCGACACCTGGTCGGGGCTGATCGGCCAGGCGTTGATGATGACGCCCTGGGTGTCGGCCAGGTCGGCGCCGGTGAGCACGGCGACGACGTTGGGAGACGCCTCGGCCGCCGACGTGTCGATGCTCGAGATGGTGGCGTGGGCGAAGGGGCTGCGCACCATCGCGAGGTGCAGCATCCCGTTGAGGGTGATGTTGTCGGTCCACCGGGTGCGGCCGGTGATCAGGCGCTGGTCCTCCTTGCGGCGCCGGTCGCGGCCGATCTCGGGCCGGGTGTCACGCTCGTCGACGGCGGTCACTGGGCACCTCCCTGCGCGGAGGCGTGCTGCACGGCCTTGACGATGTTGTGGTAGCCGGTGCATCGGCACAGGTTGCCCTCGAGCCCGAGTCGGATCTCCTCCTCGGTGGGGCTGGGATTCTCGTTGAGCAGGTCGATGCTCTGCATGATCATGCCCGGCGTGCAGAACCCGCACTGGAGGCCGTGGCACTCGCGGAAGGCCTCCTGCACCGGGTGCAGCTCGCCGTCGGTGACCAGGCCCTCGATCGTGAGGACCTCGGCCCCGTCGGCCTGCACCGCCAGCACGTTGCACGACTTCACGCTGCGGCCGTTGAGGTGGACGGTGCAGGCACCGCAGTTGCTGGTGTCGCAACCGATCACGGTGCCGGTCTTCCCGAGCTTCTCGCGGAGGTACTGCACCAGCAGCATCCGGGGTTCGACGTCGTCGGAGACCAAGCTCCCGTCGACGGTCAGGCTGATCCTCGTCATGGACTCTCCCTAGTGGACCCGTGCGGGCGCGCGCCCGTGGTGACCGGCGTCACGTTAGGCACCCCCGGTTGGCGAATGGTTGGTCACCCGTCGAACCGTCAGCTGGATCAGTCGAACGGTCAGCGGTGGGCCACGGCGAGGCGGCCCTTGAGGAGGGGCTTGGCGGGGTGGTCGCGCGGGCCGAGGGCGGCGAGGGCGACCTCGAGCACCTGGACGTCGTACGGCGCGAGCTCGCTGTAGCGCAGGACGGCCGCCGGGTCGGGGCGGGCCAGGAGGGCCTCGCGCACCGAGACGGCGAGGAACTCGGCGAGCTCGACGAGCGCGGGGGCGTTGGTGCCGGGCAGCAGGTCGCCGCGGTACGCCGAGACGGCCGCGCGCACCGCGCCCCGGCGCAGCAGGGCCAGCACCTCGTCGACGTCGGTGCGCACCGGCAGCATGAGGCGGTAGGGGCGCGACGCGAGGGCGCCCCCGAGGGCAGCGCGCAGGTGGGAGACCTCCGCCTTGAGCGTGGAGAGGGTGACCGCCTGGTCGCCGTACACCGCGGCGTGCAGCTGCTCGACCGAGAGCCCCTCGGGGTGCATGGTCAGCAGGGCCAGGATCTCGGTCTGCCGGCGGTTGAGCAGCAGCCGCTGCCCGTCGAGCCATGCCTCGGCGGTGCCGAGCAGGCTGAGGGTGAGGCCGGGCTCGTCGGGCGGCACCGGCGCGCGGCTCGCGTCGGCCCACTGCCGCGTGCGGGGCATCGCGGTCTCGATCAGCCGGGCCATCACGCGGGCGGTGGCCAGCCCGATCGGGTGGGTGCGGTCCCACGTCGTCGACAGGTCGATCACGCCGATCTGCTCCCCCGAGACCGGGTCGTGCAGCGGCGCGGCCCAGCACACCCAGTTGTGCACCATCGAGGCGTAGTGCTCGGCGCTGAAGACCATCGACGGGTCGCCGGTGCGGTTGGTGATCGCCAGGGCGTTGGTGCCGACGCTGCTCTCGTCCCAGCGGCCGCCCGGCACGAAGTTCACGGACTCGGCCTTGCGCCGCATCACCCGGCCGCCGTAGGTCCACAGGATCCGTGTCTCCGCGTCGGTCACCGCGATCACGAGGTCGCCGTCCTCCGCCGTGCGGCGCAGCTCGGACTCGACGTTGCCCACGGCGACGGCGAGCGGCGTGTCGAGCCAGTACGCCGCGGTGTCGCCCTCGTCGTCGAGCGGGGCCTCGGCGACGTCGTACGTGATCGCGGAGCCGGAGAGCTCCCAGCTGCGCCGGATCTCCGGGCGCACGGCCGCCTCGGCGTCGTCGCCGAGCTCCACGAACCGCGTCCACGCGCGCACGGCGTCGAGACGGCGCGCCTGCAGCTCGTCGCGGACATCGGTCATGGAGCACCTCGGGACTCGGGTGCCCTCCAAAGTACTGTGCCGCCGGTCACAGCGAAACGGCTCGGGCGGGTGGTCAGGTCAGGGCCGAGGCACCGGGGCCCGGATTCAGACCTCCGCGCCCAGCCGCGGGCGCGGGTGATGGATCCGGCCGGAGGTGGCGCCGAGGGGCTCACCGGAGCCGCCCCAGCGGCCGGCGACGATCTCGGCGGCGATGCTGATCGCGGTCTCCTCGGGCGTGCGGGCCCCGAGGTCGAGGCCGATCGGGCTGGAGAGCCGAGCGATCTCGTCGTCGGTGAGGCCGGCCTCCTTGAGGCGGGTGATCCGGTCCTCGTGCGTACGACGCGACCCCATCGCGCCGATGTAGGCGACGTCGTCGAGCCGCAGCGCGACCTCGAGCAGGGGCACGTCGAACTTCGGGTCGTGGGTGAGCACGCACAGCACCGTGCGGGAGTCGATCCGCCCGGCCTCGCGCTCGGCCTCGAGGAAGCGGTGGGGCCACTCGACGACGACCTCGTCGGCCTCGGGGAACCGCGTGCTGGTCGCGAAGACGGGGCGCGCGTCGCAGACGGTCACGTGGTAGCCGAGGAACGAGCCCACCCGGGCCACGGCCGCGGCGAAGTCGATCGCGCCGAAGACCAGCATCCGCGGCTTGGGCGCGAACGCCCACACGAAGACCCGCATCCCCTCGCCGCGCCGCTCGCCGTCGGGGCCGTAGCCCAGCGTGGCGTTGTGCCCCGACTCGAGCAGGCCGAGCGCGTCGTCGCGCACGGCGTCGTCGGCGCGGGGGCTGCCGAGCGTGCCCGACAGCTCCTGGTCGGGGCGCACCAGGACGCGACGCCCGAGCCACGCGGGGTCGGGGTGCTCGACGACCGTCGCCAGCGCGACCGGACGCCCGGCCTCGAGGTCGGCGGCGACCTCCTCGAGCTCGGGGAAGGTCTCGCGGTTCACCTTCTCGACGTAGACGTCGAGGATGCCGCCGCAGGTCAGGCCGACCGAGAAGGCGGTCTCGTCGGAGATGCCGTAGCGCTTGAGCACGGGGGTGCCGTCCTCGACGACCTCCTGGGCGAGGTCGTAGACCGCGCCCTCGACGCAGCCGCCCGACACCGACCCGACGGCCGAGCCGTCGGGTCCGACCAGCATCGAGGCGCCGGCCGGGCGCGGGGCGGACTGGAAGGTCGCCACGACCGTGCCGACGCCGATCGTCTCGCCGGCGCGCCACCACTCCATCAGCTCGGGCAGGACCTCACGCACGGGACACCAGCTCCATCAGCTCGGCGAAGGTGGCCAGGGAGTGCCCGGCCACGAAGTCGTCGCAGTGGGGCAGCGCGGCCACGACCCCCTGCTGGACCGGCTCGTAGCCGGCCTTCCCCCGGTGGGGGTTCACCCAGACCACGCGGTGCGCGATCCGCTGCAGCCGCGCCATCTGCTCGGCCAGCAGGTCGGCGCCGCCGCGCTCCCAGCCGTCGCTGAAGACCACGACCACCGCGCCCCGCGCCATGCCGCGCTGGCCCCAGCGGTCGAGGAAGATCCGCAGCGTCTCGCCGAGGCGGGTGCCGCCCGACCAGTCGGGCACGGTCTCGCCGGCCGCGACGAGCGCGCGGTCGGGGTCGCGCAGCCGCATCGCGCGGGTCAGGTGGGTGAGCCGGGTGCCGAGCGTGAACGTCTCGACCGCGCCCCGCGGCGACCCGGGCACGCCGTGGGTGAAGGTGTGGGCCAGCCGCAGCAGCGCGTCGGCGTACCCGCTCATCGAGCCCGACACGTCGATCAGCAGCACCACCCGGCGCGGCCGGCGTCCGCGGCGCCGCCACGCGAGGTCGCCCGGCTCGCCCATCCGGCGCAGGCTGCCGCGCAGCGTGCGCGAGGCGTCGAGCTCGCCGCGGTGCCACCGCTGGTGGCGCGCCGTACGACGGGACGGCGGGCGCGGCCGCAGGGTCGCGAACATCGCGTCGAGGCGTCGCTTCTCGGCCGGCGACATGGTGGCGACGTCGCGGTGGCGCAGCACCTCGGCCGCGGTGGCCCGGGCGCGCACCACGTCGTCGGGCGACTCGGCGTCGTCGCCCTCGGCGTCGTCGCGGTCGGTCTCGGGCAGGTCCGAGAAGGTCGGGCGCGTGGGCGCCGCCGGCCGCGAGCGCGGCAGGCCGTCGCGGTGGTCGAAGAACGCCTCGAAGACCTGGTCGTAGCGGGCGAGGTCGTCGGGCCCGCCGCAGAGCGTGGCCCGCCCGGCCGTGTACGTCGCGCGCTGGTCGTCGAGACCGAGCACCGCGACGGCGGACAGGAAACCGTGGGCGCGGTCCTGCGTGACCGGCACCCCGGCAGCCCGCAGCGCCCGGGTGAAGGCCAGCAGCACCTCGTCCGGGTGGTGGAGCACCGGGCCGTCGGTCGAGGTCATGTCCGCAGCATCCGGTCGAGCGCCTGCTGCACCTTGTCGGCGTCCTCGCGGTACTTCACCAGCGCCCCGAGCGTCGCGGACGCGGTGGCGAGGTCGACCTCGGTGCGGCCGAGGTGGTCGAGGGCGCGCGCCCAGTCGAGCGTCTCGGCGACGCCGGGCGGCTTGAGCAGGTCGTCGCGGGCGCGCAGCTGCTGCACGAGCGTCACCACCTGGCGACCGAGCTCGGCGGAGACCTCGGGGGCGCGCGAGCGCACGATCTGGACCTCGCGCTCGAGGCCCGGGTGGTCGATCCAGTGGTAGAGGCAGCGGCGCTTGAGGGCGTCGTGGAGCTCGCGGGTGCGGTTGGAGGTCAGCACCACGAACGGCGGCGTCGCGGCCTTGACGGTGCCGAGCTCGGGGATCGTGACCTGGTAGGTCGAGAGCACCTCGAGCAGGAACGCCTCGAACTCGTCGTCGGCCCGGTCCACCTCGTCGACCAGCAGCACCGCCGGGCTCTGCTGGAGCGCAGCCAGGACCGGACGCGCGAGAAGGAACCGCTCGTCGTACAGGCTCTTCTCGGCCTCCTCGACGTCAGCGCCGCCGGCGGCCTCGAGGGCGCGCAGGTGGAGGATCTGGCGGGGGAAGTCCCAGTCGTAGAGCGCCTGGGTGGCGTCGATGCCCTCGTAGCACTGCAGCCGGATCAGCGGGACCTCGAGCACCTGCGCCATCGCCTCGGCGAGCGCGGTCTTGCCGGTACCGGGCTCGCCCTCGACGAGCAGCGGGCGGTCCATGGTGAGGGCCAGCCAGGTGACCGTGGCGAGCGCGTCGTCGGCGAGGTAGCCGGTCGCCTCGAGGCGCTCGGCGATCTGGGCCACGGAATCCATGCCGTCCACGGTACTCAGCGACACGTTGGAGCAAGGTTGGAGACGGGACGCGTGCCCGGCGCCGGCGGCCTCCTCGAGCGGCGCGGTCGTCGACGTCACCGCCGCCCGCGGCCCGGTGCGCGTCAGGCGGGCGCGCTGAGCAGCGCCGCCGCGCTCTCGAGGAACGGCCGGCCCACCCGGTCGGCGCCGAAGCCCCAGACGTGGAGCCCGGTGGAGACCCGCTCGAGGAAGGCCCACGCCCACACCCGGTCGGGGTCGAGCCCGGTGCGCCCGGCGACGAGCGCGGTCCAGGCGCGCAGCCGGCGGCCGGCGTCGGGGCCGCGCAGGTGGCTGCACCAGTCGCGCAGCGTCACCCCCGCGTCGTACGCGGGGTCGGCGCGGAAGCCGTCGGGATCGACCAGCAGCCAGCCGCTGCCGCGACCGTCGGGGGCGCGCAGTGTGTTGGCCGGGTGGGGGTCGCCGTGCACGGTGACGGTCGGCCCGTCCCAGCCGGCCAGCCGCTCGGCGTGGTCGAGCGCGGTGCGCAGCACCCGCGGGTGGGTCGGGTGGCCGAGGCGCTCGTCGAGCTCGCGGACCAGCCGGTGGAGCCCGACCGCCTTGTCCTCCTGCCCCGGCAGCGCCGGCAGGTCGACGGTCCAGGCCTCGTGGAGCGTCTCGGCGAGGGCCGCGAGCTGCTCCTCGGGCGGGCGGGCCGAGCGGTCGAGGCTGTCGCCGAGCCGCTCGAGCAGCAGCGCGTCGCTCTGCGCGTCGTGGCCGTGGAGCCGCACGTAGCCGCGGCCGCCGGCGGCCGCGAGCACCCGGCTCTCGTCAGCGAGGTCGGCGTCGGGCACCGGCACCTTGACCGCCCGCGGCTCGCCGTGGGTCGTCTCCGCCGCCACGACGTACGACGCGCTGCCGCCGGGCAGCGGTCGCCCCCAGGTCAGCCGCCACTCGTCGGCCAGCCGGTCGAGCAGGTCGGGCAGGGCCTCGTGCCAGGCCGCACCCCGCTCCCCCAGCCCGCCCAGCCGGGCGCGCACCAGCGGCTGCAGCCGGGGCGGCGCGGTCACGGCCTCACACCGGCCCGTCGACGTCGGCGCCCGTGGCGAGGTCGCCGCACTCGACGAGCACCGGCGGGTGCGCGCGCAGGTAGTCGCGGGCGCCCCGGTCGCCGCGCGCGGTCGCCACCACGCCGGCCCAGTGGTCGCGGCCGAGCACGACCGGGTGGCCGGGCTCGCCGTCGTACGCCGCGCGGGCGAGGGCGCCGGGTCCGTCGACCGCGGCGACCAGGCGCGCCACGACGTCCGCGCCGACGTCGGGCAGGTCGACCAGCAGCACCAGAGCGGCGTCGGCGGCCGGCGCGTCGACCGCCCGGGCCCCCAGCGCGGTCAGCCCGGTGCGCAGCGAGGCGCCCATGCCCTCGTCCCAGTCCTCGGCGACCACGACGTCTGCCGGGTCGGCGCCCAGCACGGCCCGGGCCTCCTCGGCACCCGCCCCCAGCACCACCGTGACCTCGGCGCAACCACCGTCACGCAGCACCGCGAGCCCGCGGCGCAGCCACGAGGTGCCGTCGGGGTCGTGCGCCAGCGCCTTGGGCCCGCCGCGGCGACGGCCCGCACCCGCGGCGAGGAGGAGTCCGGCGACGCTCACGCCGTCAGCCTGCCACCCCCGGGCGGCTCACTCGCCGAACGCCTCGGCGTACAGCGCCGCGAGCCGCGTGTCGTAGCGGTCGCTGAAGCCGCACAGCATCACCGAGCCGCGGCGGTCGCCGGCGACGAGGTAGCGCTCACCCTCCTGCAGGTCGACGGCCGACAGGAGCTGCTGCATCTGCTCCGACGGCGCCCGGACGACGACGGTCTCGGTCGGCCGGCCGGCGTACCAGTGCGTGGTGGTGAGCATGGCCTCCCCGGCGGCGACCGAGGTGACCGTGCCGTCGAAGGCGACGTCGGCGTCCGCGGCCAGCACGTCCGCGGCCGGCGGCAGGCAGCGCCCGGCCGTCGCCGCGCCGGTCGGGGCCGTGAGCTCGGTCGTGCCGGCCGGGGCGGGTGCGGGTGGCGGGTCGGTGGCCTCGTCACCCCGGATCAGCACGAAGAGGCCCACGCCGACGATCACCAGTGCGGCAGCCGCGGCGACCACCCAGGTCAGCCCGCTGCGCCCGCGGGTGCCATCGGTCCGCGACTCCCCCCAAGCGTCGCGGGTCATCGCCCCCTCGCGGAGCCGGTCGACCGCGGCGGGGTCGGCGGTCGGGAGCGTCGCGGCCGGGTCCGCCGCCCGCAGCCGGGCTCGGAGCCGGTCGGCATCGTCAAGGTCGTCAGCCGCAGGCGAGGTCACGCCGAGCTCGTCGCGGCACCGCTCCTGCGCCCGGCGCAGCGGCTCCTCGACGGCGTCCGGGGGCAGCTCGAGTGCCTGCCCGATCTCCACCGGCTCGAGCTGCTCCCACGCCCACAGGCGCAGCAGCTCGGCGTCGGCGGGCTGCAACCGCGCCAGGGCCCACTGCTCCTCCGAGCTGCCCGGGCCTTCCCCGGGCTCGCGGTCGGAGGCAGGGGAGCCGGCGGCGTTGTCGAGGCACTTGCGGGCCACGCCGTACGCCCACGGGAGAGCGAGGTCGGGCACGTCCTCGAGCCGCCGCCAGCAGACGAGCAGGGTGTCCGCGAGCGCGTCCCCCGCGGTGCCGGGTTCGGCACGCCGGGCCAGGTAGCGCCGCAGCGGCTCGACCACGCGGCCCGTGAGCTCCTCGAAGCGCGCGCGGCGGGTGTCGGCAGCAGGGTCCTGCGCAGGGGTCGCCACGTCCTCCACGTTCCCCGACAACCCTGAGGTCACACGCTCCGACGACGGGGGCTCCGGGAGTACCCTCGGACGATGCGCTCCCGGGTCGGCCGGTGGCTCACCCTGACTCTCGGCGTGCTGCTGCTCGCCTTCGGCGTGGCTGAGACGGTCGCCCACCTGGGCGACACGGTCGCAGCCCGGGTCTTCTGGTCGGGCACGCTCCTCGGCGGCGGCGCGCTCGTGCTGGTCGGCGCCGTGCTGTGGCCGCGTCACCCCAGGGTGGGGTTCGCGCTGGTCACGATCGGCGCCGTGATCGGCATGCTGCCGACGGCATGGACGCTGGTGCTGCCCGTGCTCGGCATCACGGTGATCGTCCTCGGTGTCGTCGACCTCTCGTCATCCACAGGAGAGACCGCGAAATGACGCTGACCCGCCGTTAACTAACGGCGGGTCAGCGGTGGTGCGGTGTTCAGGGAGCGGCGGGACTCAGAAGTCCATGCCGCCCATGCCGCCGGTCGGGTCGCCGCCCATGGGCGCGGCCTTCTCCGGCTTGTCGGCCACGACGGCCTCGGTGGTGAGGAACAGCGCGGCGATCGACGCGGCGTTCTGCAGCGCCGAGCGGGTCACCTTGGCGGGGTCGAGGATGCCGGCACCGATCATGTCGACGTACTCGCCCGTGGCGGCGTTGAGGCCGTGGCCCGACTGCAGGCCGCGCACCTTCTCCGCCACGACGCCGCCCTCGAGGCCGGCGTTGATCGCGATCTGCTTGAGCGGGGCCTCGGTGGCCGCGCGGACGATGGCGGCACCGGTGGCCTCGTCGCCCGTGAGCTCCAGCTTCTCGAAGGCCGCGTCGGCAGCCTGCACCAGGGCCACGCCGCCACCGGCGACGATGCCCTCCTCGACGGCCGCCTTCGCGTTGCGCACGGCGTCCTCGATGCGGTGCTTGCGCTCCTTGAGCTCGACCTCGGTGGCCGCGCCGACCTTGATCACGGCGACGCCGCCGGCCAGCTTGGCGAGGCGCTCCTGGAGCTTCTCGCGGTCGTAGTCGGAGTCGGACTTCTCGATCTCGGCGCGGATCTGGTTGACCCTGCCCTCGATCTGGGCGGTGTCGCCCGCACCCTCGACGATGGTGGTCTCGTCCTTGGTGATGACGACCTTGCGGGCCTGGCCGAGCAGCTCGATGCCGGCGTTCTCGAGCTTGAGGCCGACCTCCTCGCTGATGACCTGGCCACCGGTCAGGATCGCGATGTCCTGCAGCATGGCCTTGCGGCGGTCACCGAAGCCCGGGGCCTTGACGGCGACGGACTTGAAGGTGCCACGGATCTTGTTGACGACCAGGGTCGACAGCGCCTCGCCGTCGACGTCCTCGGCGATGATCACCAGCGGCTTGCCCGACTGCATGACCTTCTCGAGCAGCGGCAGCAGGTCCTTGACCGAGGACACCTTGGAGTTCGCGATGAGGACGTAGGGGTCCTCGAGCACGGTCTCCATGCGCTCCGGGTCGGTGACGAAGTACGCCGAGATGTAGCCCTTGTCGAACCGCATGCCCTCGGTGAGCTCGAGGTCGAGGCCGAACGTGTTCGACTCCTCGACCGTGATCACGCCCTCCTTGCCGACCTTGTCCATCGCCTCGGCGATGATCTCGCCGACGGTGGGGTCAGCAGCGGAGATCGACGCGGTCGCGGCGATCTGCTCCTTGGTCTCGACGTCCTTGGCCATGCCGAGCAGCTGCTCGGACACGGCGGCGACGGCGGCCTCGATGCCGCGCTTGAGACCCATCGGGTTGGCGCCGGCGGCCACGTTGCGCAGGCCCTCGCGGACCATCGCCTGGGCCAGCACGGTGGCGGTGGTGGTGCCGTCACCCGCGACGTCGTCGGTCTTCTTGGCGACCTCCTTGACGAGCTCGGCCCCGATCTTCTCGTAGGGGTCCTCGAGCTCGATCTCCTTGGCGATGCTCACACCATCGTTGGTGATGGTGGGCGCGCCCCACTTCTTCTCGAGGACGACGTTGCGACCCTTGGGGCCCAGCGTCACCTTCACCGCGTCGGCGAGCGTGTTCATGCCACGCTCGAGGCCGCGGCGGGCCTCCTCGTTGAACGCAATCAGCTTCGGCATAACTCCTGCGATTCCTCACGCTGAGTTCTGGACGGACCCGGGGTCGCCCGCGACGGACGGTCCGGCTGTCCCGGCAGACCCTTCCTGCCGGCGCTGTGGACCTCGACCTGCCGAGTCCGGATGGTTGTCACTCTCATGCTACGAGTGCCAGCCTCAGTTTTAGCACTCGGGTGGGTCGAGTGCAAACGATGGCTGTCAGCGCGGGGCGGTCGCGAGCCGCAGCTCGACCAGGTCGGCGAACGGCTCGGCGTTCGCCGGCAGCACGTCGAGGTGGAGCCCGGGCTCGATGGCCTCGAGCTCGCTGACCGCGAGCCGGCCGTCGTCGAGGCGCATCAGGTCGACCCGGGCGTAGTCGAGGGGCCCGCCGAGCCGCTCGCTCGCGGTCGCGACGGCCCGGACCGCCAGGTCGGCCGCCTCGTCGCGCAGCGGCACCGCGGTCGAGTCCCCGCCGAAGTGCTCGTGCACGCGGATCTCCTCCCCGCCCGGGCGCTTGTCCACCTGGCTCACCGCGCGGCCGCCGACCACGAACACCGAGCTCTCCCCCTCGGTGCGCACCGACGCCACGAGCGGCTGCACGGCCCAGGGCCCGGTCGCGCCCCTCAGCCCGGGGAGCTCGGCCGGCAGGTTCCGTCCCAGGCGCGGGTCACCGGGGCTGTCGACCACGATCACCCCGGCGCCGTTGGCACCGGTGCGCGGCTTGACCACCGCCCCGCCGTACGACGAGAGCGTGGCGGCCACCGCCTCCCGCAGCTCCGCGTCGCTGTCGGCCGCCACGGTCGGCACGGCCGGCAGGTCGGCGAGCCCGACGAGGTAGGCCTTGTCGAGGTTCCAGGAGAAGACGTCGGCGGAGTTGAGCAGCCGGGCCGGGTCGAGCCGGCGCGCCCACGCCAGGAACTCCCCGGGCCGCTCGGTGTAGTCCCAGGTCGCGCGCACCGCGACGAGGTCGGCCGCGGCCCAGTCGACGCCCGCGTCGTCCCAGCACGCCCAGCGCGACCGGATGCCCCGCGCGGCCAGGGCGGCGTCGAGGGCGGGGGCGCCGGGCTCGCCGTGGGGCCAGTCGGAGCAGGTCGCGAGGAGGACCAGGGACACCACCCGAGGCTAGGCAGGTGCGGAGACGCTGTCGATCTGGCGGTTCCTCACCCGTCATCCCGGTGTCAGACTCATTCCAGACGTTCGAGAGGACACCACCATGACCCAGTACATCCTCCTCATCCCCGACAGCGAGCAGGACTGGGCGTCGCGCCCCGAGGAGGAGCGCCAGGCGGTCTACGCCAAGCACACCGCGTTCGCCGAGGCCCTCGCCGCCCGCGGCCACAAGATCGTGGCCGGCGCCGAGCTGGCCCCCGCCTCGCAGGCGCGCACCGTCTCCAAGGTCGGCGACGCGGTCACGGTGACCGACGGCCCGTACGCCGAGTCGGTCGAGCACCTCTCGGGCTTCTACCTGATCGACAGCACCGACGTCGACGACCTCGCCCAGGTGGTCGGCATCCTCGCCGACGCCGAGTCGGGCCTCGAGCTGCGTGAGTGCCTGGGCATGTCGTGAGGTACCTGCTGCTGCTCTCGGAGGAGGACCCGGGCTTCTGGTCCCGGGCCGACGAGGCCGAGCGCGCAGCCCTCATGGACGCCCACGTCGCGTTCGACGCGGCGGTCCGCGAGCGCGGCCACCTGGTGGCCGGAGAGGCGCTCGCGGACGCCGCGTCGACGCACACGCTGCGCACCGTCGGGGGGCACCGCGTGCTCACCGAGGGGCCGTACGCCGAGTCGGTCGAGCAGCTCGGGAGCTTCTACCTCGTCGACGCCGACGACCTCGCGACGGTCGAGCAGCTGGTCCGGGTGCTGCCCGACCACTACGCGATCGAGGTGCGGCCCGTCGTCCGGGTCGGGGGCTACGACTACGGGGAGCGCGGCTGAGCGTCGACGACCCCGACCTCGGGACCCTGCTCCGCGAGGAGTGGGGCCGGCTGCTGGCCCTGCTCGTCGCGCAGTACCGCCGGCTCGACCTGGCCGAGGACGGCCTGGCCGACGCCTTCGAGGCGGCCGCCCGCCGCTGGCCGGTGGACGGCCCGCCCGACAACCCGCCCGCGTGGCTGCTGACCACCGCGCGCCGGCGGATCGTCGACCGGCTCCGGAGCGAGGCCGTGGCGGCCCGCAAGCTGCCCCTGCTCGCCGTGGAGGCCGACCTGACCGAGGAGGCACAGCGGGTGATGGCCGACGCCGGGGAGCGGGTGCGCGACGAGCGGTTGCGGCTCGTCCTGCTCTGCGCCCACCCGGCGCTCGAGCGGGAGGCCGCCGCCGCCCTGAGCCTGCGGCTCGTGCTCGGCGTGAGCACCGCCGACATCGCCCGGCTGTTCCTGGTGCCCGTGCCGACCATGGCGGCCCGGCTCACCCGCGCCCGCAAGCGGCTGGCGCGGGAGCGCTTCGAGCTGCCGAGCGGCGCGGAGCTCGACGCGCGGGTCGGTACCGCGGCCGACGTCGCCTACCTCGCCTTCACCGCCGGCTACGCGCCGGCGTCGGGGCCGGACCTGCTGCGGCCCGACCTCGCCGGGGAGGCGGTGCGGCTGGTCCGGCTGCTGCGCGAGCTGGCGCCCGGCCGCTCCGAGCTCGACGCGCTCCTCGCGCTGGTGCTGCTCCAGCACGCGCGCCGTGACGCCCGGGTCGGGCCCGACGGCGAGCTGGTGCTGCTGCCCGACCAGGACCGGTCGCGCTGGCACCACGACGAGATCGCCGAGGCGCTCGCCCTGCTCACGCCCCACACGGCCGGGCCGCCCGCGCCGTACCTCCTGCAGGCGCTGGTCGCCGCGGAGCACGCGGTGGCGCCCCGCCCGGAGGACACCGACTGGTCGCGGATCGCGGCCCGCTACGCCGAGCTCGAGCAGCTCACCGGGAGCCCGGTCGTCCGGCTCAACCGGGCCGTCGCGGTGGCCGAGGCCGACGGCCCGCTCGCCGGGCTGGCACTGCTCGAGGGGCTGGAGCTGCCGGGCCACCGGCTGCCGGGCGTCCGTGCCGAGCTGCTGGCCCGCGCCGACCGGCCCGCCGACGCCCGCGAGGCGTACGACGAGGCGCTGGCGCTGTGCGCGAACGAGGCCGAGGCCCGTCACCTCGCCGCCCGCCGCGCGCTGCTGTAGTCGGGGCCGCGACGTGGCAGCATGCGGGGCATGGAGGAGCGGGGGGCGGAGTACCGCAGGCTCGGTGAGGCCGGCTGGCGGTGGGTGCTCGACCAGGTGCAGTGGGACGGCGAGGGTCCGTGGATCCCGCAGAACGGCGGCAGCAGCGAGCCGCCCGAGTTCCGCGACGAGATGCACAGCGGCACCGCCGGGCTGGCCTACGTGCTGGCCGAGGTCGCGCTGGGCCGTGCGTGGACCGACGAGGAGGCCCGGCTGGCGGCGGCGCTCGCCGACCGCTTCGAGCACCTCGCGGCGACCCAGACCGAGCCGAGCTACTTCGTGGGGCTGGTCAGCACGCTCGGCGCCCAGGTGGCGCTGGGCCACGACCCCGGACCATCCGCCGACCGGCTGGTCGCCCTCGCCACACCGGAGGGCTGGCCCCAGCAGCTGGTCGGAGAGCCGCGGCTGCGCGACGGCGCGGTGCTCAACGACGCCACGCTGGGCAACGCCGGCGTGCTGCTCGGAGCACTGTGGGCGGGCCGCCCCGACCTCGCCGCGATCGCGGCCGACGCGCTGCTCGAGGCCGCCGAACCGACCGACCACGGCCTGATGTGGCACCTCGCCCCTGCCGCGGAGCGGCGCGAGACGTCCTTCGCGATGCCGAACTTCTCCCACGGCACCGCCGGCGTCGCCGCGGCGCTGGCCCTGGCCGGGGTGGCCCTCGACCGCACCGAGCTGGTCGACGCCGCGGTGCGCGGCGCGCAGGAGGTGATCGCCCTCGGCTCGCCCGAGGTCGAGGGGCTCGCCGTGCCGCACGTCGTGCCGGAGCCTCCCGGCTACGACGAGGACGAGCTGGCGTGGGGCTGGTGCCACGGGCCGTCCGGCACGTCGGTGCTCTTCGCCGCGCTGGAGCGGGCCGGCGTCGACCACGTCGCCGGGCGCACTCCGGAGCAGTGGTACGGCGAGTGCCTGCGCGCGGTGCGCGCCTCGGGCATCCCCGAGCGGCGTCACCCCGGCTTCTGGGACAACGACGGCCGCTGCTGCGGCACCGCCGGGGTCGCCGACACCTTCCTCGACGCCTGGCAGCGGGGCGGCCGGCGCGAGGACCTCGACTTCGCGCTGGTGCTCGCCGACGCGATCGTCGAGCACGCCGTGGTCGACGGTGACCGGGCCTGCTGGCGCTTCGTCGAGCACCGCAACGAGGACCCCCTCCTGCCGCCCGGTGTCGGCTGGTACCAGGGCGCCGCCGGCATCGCGGCGTACCTGCTCCGGCTGGGGCGGGTGCTCGACGAGGGCCGGACCGCGCCGGCCCTCGTTCGGATGGAGAACTGGTGGGTCGTGCCCGAGACGGTGCGCGAGGTCGGCGTCAGCCGCCCGCGACGGCAGGGATGACCGAGATCTGCACCCCGTCGGGCGTCGGGGTCGCGAGGTCGTCGAGGAAGCGCACGTCGTCGTTGCCGACGTAGACGTTGACGAAGCGGCGCAGGTCGCCGCCCTCGTCGACGATCCGGCCCTTGATCCCGGCGTACTGCGCGTCGAGGCTGTCGAGCACCTCGGCGAGGGTCGCGCCGTCGGCGCTCACCTCGGAGTCACCGCCGGTGTAGGTGCGCAGGATGGTCGGGATGCGGACGGACACGCTCACGGTGGTGCTCCTGGGTCGGGTCGAGGGCGGGCGGGGCGGCAGGTCAGGCGATGCCGGTGGCGCGGAAGTCGTCGTACGACGCGTCGATCGTGGCAGCCGGACCCACCGACCCGGAGACGGCGTCCAGCGTCTTGAGACCCATGCCGGTGTTGATCACGACGGTCTCGAGCGTGGGGTCGAGCCGGCCGGTCTCGACGAGCTTCCTGAGCACGCCGACGGTGGTTCCGCCCGCGGTCTCGGTGAAGATGCCCTCGGTGCGGGCCAGCAGCAGGATGCCCGCGCGCACCTCGTCGTCGGTGACGTCCTCGACCGCGCCGCCGGTGCGCCGGCAGATGTCGAGCACGTAGACGCCGTCGGCCGGGTTGCCGATGGCCAGGCTCTTCGCGATCGTGTCGGGCTTGACCGGGCGGACGACCTGGTGGTCGCCCTTGTACGCCGCGGAGACCGGCGAGCACCCGGTGGCCTGGGCGCCGAAGATCCGGTAGGGCTTGTCCTCGACCAGGCCGAGGGCGATCAGCTCCTGGAACGCCTTGTCGACCTTGGTCAGCTGCGAGCCCGACGCGACCGGGATCACGACTTGGTCGGGGATCCGCCAGCCGAGCTGCTCGGCGATCTCGTAGCCCAGGGTCTTGGAGCCCTCGGCGTAGAAGGGGCGCACGTTCACGTTGACGAACGCCCAGCCCTCCTCCTCGCCGGCGATCTCCGAGGCGAGGCGGTTGACGTCGTCGTAGGTGCCGTTCACGGCGACGAGGTTCTCGGTGTAGACCGCCGAATTGACCTGCTTGGGGTGCTCGAGGTCGCTCGGGATGAAGACCACGGTCTTGATGCCGGCGCGGGCCCCGGCCGCGGCCACGGCGTTGGCGAGGTTGCCGGTCGAGGGGCAGGCGAACACCTTGGCGCCGAGCTCGCGGGCGGCCGACAGCGCGCAGGCGACGACACGGTCCTTGAAGGAGTTGGTCGGGTTGGTCGAGTCGTCCTTGACCCACAGCGTGGTCAGGCCGAGCTCGCGGGCGAGGTTGTCGGCCCGCAGCAGCCGGGTGAAGCCGGGCTCGGTGTTGGGGCTCTGCTCGATGTCGGCGGGGACCGGCAGCAGCGCCTTGTAGCGCCAGATGTTGCGGGGCCCGGCCTCGATCTCCTCACGGGTGACGGCCGGGAAGTCGTAGGCCACCTCGAGCGGCCCGAAGCACTCCGGACACGCGTAGTGAGGGCCGAGCGCGACCTGGTGGCCGCACTCGCGGCACGAGAGGGCGGTGGCGTGCCCGAACGCGTTGGGGCGCAGGCCCGCGGCCGGGTCGGTGGCGCTGGTGGCGGCAGTGCCGGCGGCAGTGTCGGCGACGAGGGTGCTCACGAAGTCTCCTTCTCATCTTCCCCGTGGCGGCTCTCGCCCGCGGGCCGGATTTGGCACCGTTTCCACCAGCGCGGGTCGACGGGACGTCGGTCGGCAGGCGGCGGTTGCCGGGACGTCACAGGGCCGTTCCCTCAGTCCCTCTCGATGAGCTGCGACCCACCGTACGGCCAGCGCCGGGGCGACCTGAACGGGCTGTCCAGTCCGTGGGACGCTCGTCCACCATGTGGATGGTCGATGGGATGGGTGCGGTAGTCCCCGACGAGTTGGCCCCCTTACCGGCGGGTAACCCGACCAACTCGTCGGGGACTACCGCACCAGACCGTCAGCCCGCCGCGTCCTTGGTGATCCGCCGCAGCAGCTCGAGGACCCCCTCGGGGCCGTCGACGACGACGTCAGCGAGGCGGGCCAGGGCACGCTGCTCGTCGGAGCCGGAGCAGACGAGGAGGGTGGCCAGGCCTTCGTCGCGCAGCCGGGCGACGGCGTCGAAGGCCTCGACGTCGCCGAGGTCGTCACCGGCGAAGAGGAAGGCCTGCGCGTCGAGCTCCTCGACGATGGTGCGGACGGCGTGACCCTTGTCCATGCCGCCGGAGCGGATCTCGATCACCTGGCGGCCGGGCTCCACGACGAGGTCGTGCTCCTCGGCCAGCGCGCGCAGGGGCGGCAGCAGCCGCTCGTACGCCGCGTCGGCGTCGGGCAGCCGGCGGGTGTGCACGGCGACCGCGAGCCCCTTGAGCTCGACGTGGGCGTCCTCGGCGTCGTGGCGCCGCAGCACGCCGGGCAGCGAGCGCACGAACGACGCCAGGCCCTGCGGCGGGCGCGGGGAGATGATCCGGCGCCGGGTCGAGCTCCAGCGCTCGTTGCCGTACTGCCCGAAGATGTAGAGCTCCTTGCCCCGCTCGGCGATGGCCCTGCCCACCTCGTCGAGCCCGCCGAGCGCGAGGGCCTGGCGCGCCGGGCGGCCGGTGATCACCGCGATCGCGGCGACGACCTCGGCCAGCCCGACCAGCACGTCGGGTGCGTCGGGGTGGATGGTCGCCTGGTCGGGGTCCTCGACGATCGGCGAGAGCGTGCCGTCGAAGTCCAGACCCACCACGGCGGAGGCAGCCTGCTCGACGAACGCGGCGTACCTGGCCTCACCTTCCCGGGAGCGGAACTCCATGGCTCCACCCTCGCACGACGCGGGGGTCGGCTGCCTACTGGGCGTCGGCGGTGAGCACGACCGTCAGGCGGTCGAGCTTCATCGGCCCCTCGATGGCGGGCCGGGTGCGGTCGATGTCGAGGTCGGCCGCGAGCAGCTTGCCCGCCCGCTCGAGCCGCTGCGGGAAGTAGACGGTGGAGGCGGGGATCGAGCCGTACCAGTTGTCGGCGCCCACGACCTGCCAGCCGGCGCGGTCGGCGCGGGCGGCGACCTCGCCGGCGAGGCCGGTGATGCCGGAGTTGTTGTAGACCTCGACGTAGACCTTGCCGCGCTGCACCGGCGGCGGCTTGTCCTTCTTCACCACCGGCGCCGGCTCGGGCGTGGCCTCGACGGTCGTCGTGGTCGGCGACCCGGGGTCGGGCAGCGAGACGGTGGTGACCTCGCGCTCGGTGGGCTCGCCGCCCTGGGTGGCGACGTAGGCCAGCCCGGCCATCGCCACGGCCACCACGCTCAGCATCACGACAGGGGACGGGAAGGCCACCCCGCGCTCGCCGCGGAACCGACGCGCCACGGGCTCAGACCTCGAAGCCGAGGCGGCGGGCCGAGCGCTGGCGCTGGCGCGCGGCACGGAGCCGGCGCAGGCGGCGGACCAGCAGCGGGTCGGCCTCGAGGGCCTCGGGCCGGTCGATCAGCGCGTTGAGCACCTGGTAGTAGCGGGTCGCCGACATGTCGAACTTCTCGCGGACCGCGGTCTCCTTGGCGCCGGCGTACTTCCACCACTGGCGCTCGAAGTCGAGGATGTCCTTGTCGCGCGTGCTCAGGGACACGGGCGCAGCGTCGTGACCGGTTCCCGACACGGCGTTGGCGGCGTCCATGCGGTCATCTCCCTCTGCGCTGCGGCTGGGCGGGGTCTTCTCCACGCTCCTGGCTCCACTGTAGGTGACGAACCACACCGATGTCATTCGATGCGGGCGAGTCGGCGTGCCTCGGGTCGGCCGGCGCCCGGACGGCGCCGCGCCGGGCCGGGACAGGTGCGTGACGAGTCCCTAGGCTGGCCGGATGGAGCAGACCGTACCGGTGGCCTGGGGCATCCTCGCGACCGGCAAGATCGCCACGTCCTTCGCACGCGACCTGCGTCACGTCCCGGGGGCGCGCATCGCCGCCGTCGGGTCGCGCCGCGAGGAGTCGGCGCGGTCGTTCGCCGCCGAGCACGGGGGCCGCGCCCACGCGTCGTACGAGGCGCTGGTGACCGACCCCGAGGTCGAGGTGGTGTACGTCGCGAGCCCGCACGCCGTGCACCTCGAGCACGCGCGGATGGCACTCGAGGCCGGCAAACACGTGCTGTGCGAGAAGCCGCTCACCCTCGACCTCGCCGACGCCGAGGAGATGGTGCGGCTGGCCCGCGAGCACGACCGGTTCCTCATGGAGGCGATGTGGATGGCCTGCCACCCGGTCATCCGTGCCGTGGTCGACGCCCTCGCCTCCGGACGCTTCGGCACGCCCCGCCAGGTGCACGCCGACCTCGGCTTCGTCGTCCCGCCCACCGCGAGCCCGCGCATGAGCGACCTCGCGCTCGGCGCGGGCGCGCTGCTCGACATGGGCATCTACCCGCTGACCTTCGCCGACCTGGTGCTCGGCCCGGCCGAGGAGGTGCGGGCCGTCGCCGGCCTCAGCCCGCGGGGGTACGACGACGACGTCGCGGTGGTCACCCGGCACGCCGGCGGCGCCGTGGCCGCCTGCACCGCCTCGATGACCTCGTGCTCGCCGCGCCTCGGGACCATCGCCACCGACCGCGGCCTGATCGAGTTCGACGGCGACTTCCACCACCCCCGGGCCGCCCGCTGGCTGCCGGCCGACGGCGAGCCCGAGACGCTGACCGGCGCCGAGCCGGTGCTCGGCGGCGGCCTGGGCAACGAGGCCCTCGAGGTCGCCCGCTGCCTCGCGGCGGGTCGGCGGGAGAGCACGCTGGTGCCGCACGAGCGGACGTTGCGGCTGATGCGGCTGATGGACGACGTCCGCGCGCAGGTCGGGCTGGAGTACCCGGGCCGCGGCTGACCCACGGCGAGCCTGAGCAGGACCTGTTCCACGTCCGTGGCACGATGCCGCGGGTGACCCTGCTCGTCGACGCCGACGGCGTCGAGCACGACCTGCCCGGGAGCGGCCGCCACGTCGACGCGGCCGCTCTCGCGGAGGCCACCGGCTGGGAGCTCAAGCCGGAGGGCCTCTGCCGCGGCGAGGTCTGCGTGCCGCTGCTCGGGCGCACGGTCACCGACGCCGACGGCCGGGTCGACCTGCTCGCCTGGGCCGAGGCCCTCGGCCTGCTCGCCGCGGCCACGACCGACGGCGACGTGGTGGCCGTGGTCGCCGCGGACCCGCCCCCGGCCGACGCCGGCGCCCCGGCGCCCCCGCTGGTGCTGCGCGACGTCGACGGTGCGGAGGTGTCGTTCGACGACCTCTCCGGCCACAAGCGGGTCCTGGTCACCTGGGCCTCGTGGTGCGGGTGCCGCCACGAGCTGGCCGGATGGGAGGCGCTGCAGCAGGAGCTCGCCGACTCCGGCCTGCGGCTGTTCTCGGTCGCGCTCGACGCCGACCCCGAGGACGCCCGCCCGTGGATCGAGGCCGCCCACCCGTCGTACCCCGTCGCGGTGGACACGGCCCACGTCACCGCGGAGCGGTACGGCATCACCAACGTGCCGTCGGTGGTCTGGGTCGACGAGCACGACCGGGTGGTCAAGCCGCCGACGATCGCGCCCGGCGACGACCAGTTCCGCGAGTTCACGAAGATCGACAGCGAGCGCCACCACGAGGCGCTGCGGGCGTGGGTGCGCAGCGGCGAGCTGCCCGCGAGCGCCGAGGAGCCCCGGGCCGCCCGCACCGACGACGAGCAGCGGGCGCTGGCCGAGCGGCGGGTGGCAGCGCTGCTGGTGCGCGCCGGGCGCCGCGACGAGGCGCTGGTCCACCTCGCGACCGCGCGCGACCTCGCACCCTGGGACTGGACGGTCCGCCGCAGCGGCATCGCGCTGACCGGCGGCGACCCGTTCCTCGGTGAGGAGTTCCTCGCCTTCTGGCAGGAGTGGGACGACGCGGGGCGGCCGGGCTACCAGCCCACCTGACCGAACGGCTCAGCCCGGCTCGGCCCGGCTCAGCCCGCGGGCCGCGTGCCCGAGCGAGACCAGCCGCACCGCCGCGGGCAGGGTGACGGCGCCCAGCACCAGGTTGAGCACGATCTCGGGCCCGCGACCCTCGCCGAGGCCGATCAGCTCGGCGAGCGTCGTGTCGTCCGCGGAGTCGTAGAGCACCCAGTGCTGCCAGAACCAGTAGGTGAGGCCGCCGGCCATGACGGCCCACCAGGTCACGGTCACCGCGAGGGCGATCGTCCCGTGACGAGGCCGACCAGCGACCAGGCCGGGTCGAGCCACGACTGCCGGTCGCGCAGCGGCAGCAGGCCCCTTGCGCAGCCAGCCGTCGCCCTCGCGCGGGCGGAGGTACGCCGGCGAGGCGGCGTTGCGGCCGAGCATGGTGCGCACCCGCGAGCGCTCGAGGGCGGCGATGCCCCGCGCCACGACCGCGGCGAGCGACAGGATGAAGGTGCCGCCGACGATGATCACCAGGCCGATCCCGAGCGAGAGCAGGGTCACTGCGAGCACGAACGCCGGGAGCGCGATCGCGAAGGCCGTCACGGCGTACGCCGAGTCGAGCAGCACCCGGCCCACCAGCGTGGCGCGCGGGTCCCGCGTCGCGGCGGGTGCGGCGGGAGGGGTCATGGGCGCGGTGCGCAGCGTGGTCATGCCCTCCGTGCTCGTCGGGCGGCTGCTCGCGCGACACCCTGCCAGCCCGACACCCGGGGAAGGGCCGACCCCACCCCCGCGGGCGGTCCGCCACCCTCTCCCGTCGACATAGGGTGGGCGCGTGAGCCACTCAGCGAACCTCGTCATCGTCGCCAACCGGCTCCCGGTCGACCGCGTCACGCTCGACGACGGCACCACCGAGTGGCGGCGCTCCCCCGGCGGGCTGGTCAGCGCGCTCGACCCGGTCATGCGCGCCAACGACGGCACCTGGATCGGCTGGCCGGGGGGCACCGACGGCGACATGGAACCCTTCGAGGACGACGGGCTCCACCTGGTGCCGATGTCCCTCACCCAGGACGACGTCGAGGAGTTCTACGAGGGGATGTCCAACGGCACCCTGTGGCCGATCTACCACGACGTCGTCGCGAAGCCGGAGTTCCACCGCGAGTGGTGGGACCGCTACGTCAGCGTCAACCAGCGCTTCGCCGAGAAGGCCGCCGAGGTGGCCGCCCGCGAGGCGACGGTCTGGGTGCACGACTACCAGCTCCAGCTGGTGCCGCAGATGCTGCGCGAGCTGCGCCCCGACCTGCGGATCGGCTTCTACCTGCACATCCCCTTCCCGCCGCAGGAGCTCTTCCAGCAGCTGCCGTGGCGCCGGCAGATCCTCGAGGGCCTCCTCGGCGCCGACCTGGTCGGCTTCCAGCTCGCCGGCGGCGCGGCCAACTTCGTGCGCCTGGTGCGGCAGCGGGTCGGCCACAAGACCCACCGCGACCTGATCTACCTCCCCGACGGCCGCACCGTGCGCGCCGCGGCGTTCCCGATCTCGATCGACACCGCGGGCTTCGAGGAGCTCGCCCGGTCCGAGGGGGTGCAGGAGCGCGCGAAGGAGATCCGCGAGGCGCTCGGCAACCCCCGCAAGGTCTTCCTCGGCATCGACCGGCTCGACTACACCAAGGGCATCTACGCCCGGCTGCGCGCCTACGCCGAGCTGCTCCAGGACGGTCACTTCGACGTCGAGGACGCCGTCTTCGTGCAGGTCGCGACGCCGTCGCGCGAGCGTGTCGAGCAGTACCGCATCCTGCGCGACGAGATCGACCGGCTGGTCGGCCGGATCAACGGCGACCTCGGGCGGATCGGCTCCCCGGCGATCTCCTACATGCACTCCTCCTTCCCCCGCGAGGAGATGGCCGCGCTCTACCGCGCCGCGGACATCATGGTGGTCACGCCCTACCGCGACGGCATGAACCTCGTCGCCAAGGAGTACGTCGCCTGCCGCTACGACGACCAGGGTGCGCTGGTGCTCTCGGAGTTCGCCGGCGCCTCCGACGAGCTGCGCCAGGCCTGGCTGGTCAACCCCTACGACATCAACGGCATGAAGTCCGCGCTGCTGCAGGCCTACCGCGCCACCGAGCGCGAGACCACGCGCCGGATGCGCGCGATGCGCAAGACGATCATCACCCACGACGTGGCGGCCTGGGCGCGCGGCTTCCTCGAGGGCCTCGCCGGGGCCGGCTCCTCGCACGCCAAGCAGGTGCGCCCGCCCCGGAAGGGCTAGCGCCGCACGGCCCGCGGCGCAACACCCTCGGCCAGCGTCGCCAGCAGGCTGTCGCGGACCACCGGCCCGGGGACGCCCCACCCGGGCTCGTACCCGTAGGCCTCGCGCAGCGACACCGCGCCGCGCACGCCGTCGGCCAGGTCGACGTCGTCGGGCCCGACCAGCGCGGGGTGGGGGACGCCCACGGCCTCGGCCACCTTGAGCAGGTCGCGGCGCAGCGTGCGCACGTAGTTGGCGAGGCGCTCGCTCTTCAGCGTCGGGTCGAGGCCGCGGGTGTAGCGCGGGCTCTGTGTCGCCACCCCGACCGGGCAGTGGTCGGTGTGGCACTTCTGGGCCTGGATGCAGCCGATCGCCATCATCGCCTCGCGGCCGACGTTCACCAGGTCGGCGCCGAGCGCGAAGGCGACCATCGCGTTGTCGGGCAGGCCGAGCTTGCCCGCGCCGATGAACGTCACGTCGTCGCTGAGGCCCGCGGCGGCGAACCGCCGGTAGACCTCGGTGAAGCCGATCCGGAAGGGGTAGGCGACCGCGTCGGAGAAGACCAGCGGCGCCGCTCCGGTGCCTCCCTCACCGCCGTCGACGTTGACGAAGTCGACGCCGCGGTCGCGGCCGGCCATGCGGGCGACCAGCTCGTCCCAGAAGGCCAGGTCGCCGACCGCGGACTTGATGCCGACCGGCAGCCCGGTCGCCGCAGCGACCTCCTCGACGAAGTCGAGCATCGAGTCGACGTCGCGGAAGGCGGTGTGACGGCTCGGCGAGACGCAGTCGACACCCGGCTCGATGCCGCGCACCTCGGCGATCTCGCGGGTCACCTTCGGGCCGGGCAGCATCCCGCCGAGACCGGGCTTGGCGCCCTGCGACAGCTTGACCTCGATCGCCCGCACCGGGGCCGAGGCGACGACGTCGACGAGCCGGTCGAGGTCGAGCCGGCCGTCGGCGTCGCGACAGCCGAAGTAGGCCGTGCCGATCTGGAAGACCAGGTCGCCGCCGTGGCGGTGGTACGGCGACAGGGCGCCCTCGCCCGTGTTCTGCAGGCAGTCGGCGGCTGCGGCGCCGCGGTTGAGGGCGGTGAGCGCGTTGCCGGAGAGCGCGCCGAAGCTCATGCCGGAGATGTTCACGACGGAGTGCGGCCGGAAGGCGTGGCGCCGGCCGCGGGGACCACCGAGCACCTTGGCCGCGGGCAGCGGGGTGGCGGGGTCGTGCGCGTCCGCCCGCGGGTGGGTGGCGCCGGTCGGGCCGACGAAGGTGCGGTGCTTGATCACCGGGTAGCCCACGACGTTCTCCACGTCGTTGTCGGTGCCGAAGCCGAAGTAGTTGTTCTCCAGCTTGGCCGAGGAGTAGACCCAGCGCCGCTGGTCGCGGCTGAACGGCCGCTCCTCGTCGTTCGAGGTGACGATGTACTGGCGCAGCTCCGGACCGAACCGCTCCAGCACGAAGCGGAGGTGCCCGATCACCGGGAAGTTGCGGAGGATCGCGTGGTCGCGCTGGGTCAGGTCGTACGCCGTGACCGCGCCCAGCGCGGCGGCGCCGGCAGCGGCGAGACGGGTGGGCTTCATGGGGGAGGTGTACCCACGCCTCAGACTGGCTGTCATCATCCCGGCCGGGGCAGGTAGTTTTCGCCCATGGATCTGATCCCCAAGCCTGATCAGGTCGTCTCCGCTGCCAGCAACGTCGCGCACAAGGCGCTGTACGGCGGGCTGGCCGACCTCCGACCGATGCCACGCACGCTCATCGACGACGGCACGCTGCGCGAGGTCTACCACTACCGGCCGGCCGGGCACGTGCTCGAGACAGGCGACCCGGTGCTGCTGGTGACACCGCTCGCCGCGCCCTCGCTCTGCTTCGACCTGCGCCGGGGCTGCTCGCTGGTCGAGCACTTCGTCGCCGGAGGCCGCCCGACCTACCTCGTCGAGTACGGCCAGGTCTCCTTCAAGGACCGCAACCTCGGCATGGAGCACTGGATCGACGAGGTGGTCCCCAGCGCGATCCGCGAGGTGTCCGCCCACGCCGGCGGTCGGCCGGTGCACCTGGTCGGCTGGAGCCTCGGCGGGATCTTCGCGCTGCTCACCGCCGCGGACAGCCCCGACCTGCCGATCGCATCGGTGACCGCCGTCGGCTCGCCGTTCGACGTCAAGCAGGTGCCGCTGGTGGCGCCCCTGCGCCCGCTGCTCAACTTCACCGACGGCAGGGGCGCGATCACCCGCGCCTACCAGGCGATGGGCGGGGCGCCCCAGCCGCTGGTGCGGTGGGCCTTCCAGCTCTCGTCGTTCCAGAAGCTGGTGACCAAGCCGGTCGCGATCGCCACCCACCTCGACGACGCGGAGTTCCTCGCGCAGATCGAGGCGGTCGACCGGTTCACCGCGAACATGTACGCCTACCCCGGCCGCACCTTCGGCCAGCTCTACCACCGCTTCGTCAAGGGCAACGCGCTCGTGGGCGGCACGATGGAGCTGGGCGGGCGCGACATCTCGGTCGCCGACATCACCGCGCCCGTGCTGGTCTTCGGCGGCGCCACCGACGGCATCGCGCCGGTGCCCGCCGTGAAGGCGTCGGTGCCGCTGCTGACGGGGTCGCGCGAGGTGCGCTTCGAGATCGTCCCCGGCGGCCACCTCGGGATGCTCACCGGCCGCTCCGCGCGGACCTCGACCTGGCCGATCATGGACGAGTGGATCGACCGCTGGTCCTCCGACGCCGAGGCCGGGGCGCCCGAGCCGGAGCAGCCGGTGAAGCCGACCACGCCGGCCCGGAAGGCGCCCGCCCGCCAGCCCGCCAAGAAGGCCGCGCCACCGAAGAAGGCCGCCGCGAAGACGACGGCGAAGAAGTCAGCGCCCCCGAAGAAGGCAGCGCCGGCAAAGAAGGCCGCGCCACCGAAGAAGGCCGCGCCACCGAAGAAGGCCGCCCCACCGCAGAAGGCCGCCCCTCCGCAGAAGGCCGCCCCTCCGAAGAAGGTCGCCCCTCCGAAGAAGGTCACGCCGGCCACGGACGCCGACGAGGGCGGCATCGGCACCAACCCCCAGCGCCGCTACGGCTCCGCGGGGTCGCGCTCGCTCGCCCGCTGATCAGCCCCGCGCCGCGACCACATCGAGGTCGCGCACCGCGAACCGCAGGTGCTCCCACTCCTCCTCCAGGATCACGTGGAGGCACCTCAACGTGGTCTCCTCGCGATCGGTGTCCCACGGCCCGCGCCGCTCGGTCGCGAGCTCCTGGGGGGTGGCGGTGGCGAGGAAGTCGCGGACCATCGCGACCCGCTCGGCGCGTGCCGCGAGCACCTCGTCGTACGTCGGAGCGCCCGTGGTGAACAGCGACGGGTCGGGACCCCACTCCTCGCCGCCCGCGCCGCTGAGACCGAGGGGGTGGAACGGCTGCTCGCGCCGGAGCACGGCCTTGCCCAGCCAGGCATCGGTCGCGAGCACCAGGTGGCGCAGCGTCTGCGCGAAGGAGTACTCGCCCGCCACCGACTCGTCCACCGCGCCCGGTGGGAGGTCTGCCGCCCGCTCCAGCACCGGCTGCCACGCCCGCTCGAGCGCGGCCCACGCCTCGCGCAGCGCCTCGGGGGTCTCGGCCTGCCGCTGGTCGCGGCCCGGGAAGCGGCGGTCGAGCTCGGCCTCGACGTACGCCGTCACGTCGACGCCGTTGACCAGGAAGCCGTCCCCGTGACGCAGCCACGGTGCGTCGACGTCGAACCCGGACACCTCGACCCCGCGCATCACGACGCCGGACAGGTCGGACTCGGCGAACCGCGCCCCCCGCAGGTCCGCGCCGTAGAACTCCGCCCCCGCCAGCTCGTCGGACGGTCCGAACCTCGTCATGACCCCACCTCCCGCTCGATCTCCCGGACGCGGCTCACCCTCGCACCCCCCACCGACGGGCCGGAAGGACGGGGAAGCGTCAGCAGACGTCGGTGCTGCGCCGGTCGGCCCGGCGGTACTTCTTCTGCCGCGGGTGCTTGTCGTAGCCGTCGAGCCCGTCGTAGCGCGCCTTGGCGAGCCCCTTGCGGATCATCGCCAGACCGGTGTCGCGGCCCGAGGCCCGCACGTAGCGCAGGAGCCGGTCGTACTGGTCCTTGTCCTGCACGGCTGCGGGGTTGGCCAGCCGCGCCTTGCTGCCGACCCAGGCGTCGAGCTGCTTCTTCGCCTTGCGGTAGCCGCAGTGGCCCTTCTCGGGGGAGTCGATCCCGATCAGCCGCACGTAGGTGCCGGAGTCGAGCCGGATCGTGTCGCCGTCGACGACGTAGTCGACGTCCGCCGTCCGCGCCGTGGCCGGTGCCCCGACGGCCAGGAGCGCAGCGACCACCGCCCCGACGAACAGCCTGCGGGCACCGGCAGCGGTCATCGCCATCTCCACTCCTCGTGAGACCTGTCGCCGCCGAGCCGGCAGCAGCAAGCCTGTCAGGTGCGGCGACGACCGGGGCGGAAACGGCGAACCCGCCGGGCGTCATGCTTCCCGGGCGTCCTCGGCCGCGCGCCCGACCTGACCCGGCTGGAGCAGCGCGTCGGCGGTGAAGCGCGCCGCCTCGCGCTCGAAGGTGCGGCCGTGCCGGAGCATCGCGTGCCGGCCGCCCGGGACGTCGACCCAGGTGACCTCGGCCCGGCCCGACAGGCTCCGGGCGACGGCACGGGCCCGCGCCGGATCGGCGATCCGGTCGTCGCTGCCGTGCACGAAGAGCACGCGCCGGCCGCGGAGGTCGGGGGCGTCGGTGGGGTACACCCACGCGTTGAGCGCGACCACGCTGCGCACGCCGGCGCCGCCGCCCGCCAGCAACGCCGCGCGCCCGCCGAGCGAGTGGCCGACCAGCCCCACCGGCAGGTCGCCGTACCGCTCACGGACGGCGGCCAGCGCCCAGGTGACGTCGTCGACGGGCGTCGTCGAGGCGTCCCACCCACGGGCGGAGTTGAGCACCCGGAAGACGGCGAGCCGGCCACGCCCCTCGCGCGCCAGCCGCTGGGCCACCGGCACCATGCGCAGCACCGACAGCTGGGTCGGGCTGACCTCGGGGTTCCCCGGCCGTTGCGCGCCGCCGTGCAGCACCAGCGCCGCGGCCGCCGGCTGCCGCGGCGCGCGGGTCTCGACCAGTCGGGCCCGGGTCATGACGGCGACGCTACCGACGGCCTGGTTGTCGCCCGACCCGCACGGCGTCGCCGGGTCACCCGCCCGACTGTCGGGTTTCGGCGGTGGCCTCCCGGGGCACCGGGAGCGATGACGACCACTCCTGACCTCGAGGGACATCCGCGCTTCTGGGCCGTCGCCGGCCGCCCGCGGCTGCCCGCCGCCGTGACCGCCTGGACCGTCACGTTCACCGCTGTCCTCGTCCTCGTGGTCCGGAGCCGGCGACGCCACCGGTGAGCGCGCTGACCGTGCGCGTGCCGGGGACTCGTCCCGTCCGGACGACGTGCGGGAGGTCGCCTGGCCGCTAGATTCCGGCCATGCCAGCCGACACCAGCACCGAGGTGCTGCCCCGCGGGGTGCGGGCGGGGTACGGGTCGGGGTCGGTGGCTACGGGCGCCTTCGGGACCGTGCCCGGTCTGATGCTCCTGCCCTACCTGACCGACAGCCTCGGCATCACCGCCCTGGCCGCGGGGGCGATCGTCTTCCTGCCGAAGGCGTGGGACGTCGTGCTCAACCCGATCGCCGGACGGATCAGCGACCGCAGCGACGACCCGCGCGGACCGCGCCGGCCGTGGCTGCTGCGCGCCGGGCTCGCGCTGTCGGTGTGCTTCGCGCTGCTCTTCGCCGCTCCGGAGATGGACGCGACGGCGCTCGAGGCGGGCTGGGTGCTCGTGATGTTCCTGGCCTGCGCCACGGCGTACGCCTTCTTCCAGGTGCCCTACGTCGCGATGCCCGCCGAGATCACCCACTCCTACGACGAGCGCACGCGGCTGATGACCTGGCGGGTGGCCCTGCTGGCGTTCACGATCATGCTCGCCGGCGCAACCGCCCCGCTGATCCGTGATGCGGTCGGCGGCCGCGACGGCTACCGGGTGATGGGGCTGGCGATGGCCTGCCTGATCGCGGTCGGCGTGGTCGCGGCGTACGTCGGGACCCGCCGCGCGCCGGTCGGTGCCCCGGTCGCGGCGACCGGCAGCCTGCGCGACCAGCTCCGGGTGGTGGCGACGGCACACGACTTCCGGGCCCTGCTGACGACGTTCGTGGTGCAGGCGCTCGCGACCGGCTGCATGCTCGCCGGCGTCGACTACGTGGCGACCGACGTGCTCGACCAGAAGGGCGCGGGCACGATCCTCTTCGTCTGCTTCGTGGCGCCGGCACTGGTGCTCACACCGCTGTGGAGCCGGTTCGGCACGCGCCACGGCAAGCGCCGCGGCTACCTGCTGGCGTCGCTGCTGCTGGCGGCCGGTGCCGCCGGTGCTGCCCTGGCGCCGATCGCGCCCCTGTGGCTGCTCTTCGTCGCGGTGGTGCTCGTCGGCACCGGGTACGCCGGGTGCCAGGTCTTCCCGCTCGCGATGCTGCCCGACGCCGCGGCGGTCGACGCCCGCGACACCGGCGGCAACCGCGCCGGCGTCTACACCGGGGTCTGGACGGCCGGCGAGACCCTCGGCCTCGCGCTCGGCCCGGGTGTCTTCGCGCTGGTGCTCGCGATCGGCGGCTACCGGTCATCCACCACCGGCGACGTCGCCCAGCCGGACTCGGCCATCACCGCGATCGTGCTCGGCTTCTCGGTGCTGCCCGCCGTGCTCACGCTGATCAGCCTGCGCTGGCTGGTCCGCTACTCCCTCGACGCCCAGGAGGTCGACCATGAGTGAGGCTCTCGACCGGCTCCGCGAGCTCCAGGCCGGCGACCTGCCGGTGCACGGCGGGCGCACGCTCGCCTACGTCTACGACTCCGGTCTCGCCGAGGTCGACCGGGTCGGTCGCGAGGCGGTCGCTGCACACGCGGCCTCCAACGGCCTCGACCCGACCGCCTTCCCGTCGCTGCTGACGATGGAGAACGAGCTGGTCGGCTTCGCGCTCGACATGCTCGGGGCTCCGGAGTCGGCGGTCGGCACGGTCACCTCCGGCGGCACCGAGTCGTGCCTGCTCGCCGTGCAGGGCGCCCGCGACGCACGGCCCGACGTCGACCGGCCGCGGATGGTCGTCGCCGACACCGTGCACGCGGCCTTCCTCAAGGGTGCGCACTACTTCGGCGTCGAGGCCGTGACGGTGCCGACCGGCCCCGACTTCCGCGCCGACGCCGAATCGATGGCCGCGGCCATCGACGACCGTACGGTGCTCGTGGTGGCCAGCGCGCCGTCGTACGCCCACGGGGTCGTCGACCCGGTCCCCGCGATCGCCGCCGCCGCGGCCGCGCGCGGCGTGCGCTGCCACGTCGACGCGTGCATCGGCGGCTGGGTGCTGCCCTACGCCTCGCGGCTCGGGCGTCCGGTGCCGCCGTGGACCTTCGCCGTCGACGGCGTCACGTCGATCTCGCTCGACACCCACAAGTACGCCTACGCCCCCAAGGGCACCTCGCTCCTGCTGCACCGCACCCCGGAGCTGCGGCGACCGCAGTACTTCGCCTCCGCGGACTGGCCCGGCTACACGATGCTCAACTCCACCCTGCAGTCGACGAAGTCCGGCGGACCGCTCGCCGGCGCCTGGGCCGTCGTCCGCACCCTCGGCGACGAGGGTTACCTCCGGCTCGCGCGCGAGGTGTTCGAGGCCACCGACCGGATCGTCGCCGGCGTCGCCGACCTCGCGCCGCTGCGGGTGCTCGCCGCTCCCGACTCCACGCTCGTCGCGCTGGCCACCGACGGCTCCTGCGACGCCTTCACGATCTGCGACGAGATGGCCGCGCACGGCTGGTACGTGCAGCCGCAGATGTCCTACGCCGGGCAGCCACCCACCATCCACCTCTCGGTGAGCGCGGCGACGCTGGCGCACGTCGACGAGTTCCTCGAGGCGCTCGGGAAGTCGGTGATGTCGGCCGTCGAGTCCGGACCCGTGGCGGTCGACGACGGCGTGCGCGCCTTCATCGAGGCCCTCGACCCCACGGCCCTCTCCGACGCCGACTTCGACGGCCTCCTCGTCGCGGCCGGCCTCGTCGGCGACGCGGCCGAGGGCCTCGCCGTCCCCGAACGGATGGCCGAGGTCAACGCCCTCCTCGACCTCGCCTCCCCCACCATGCGCGAGGCCCTGCTCATCGCCTTCCTCGACCGCCTGCAACGCCCCACCCGCGCCTGACCGCCGAGGTGGGAGGAATGGCGACGCCAGGTGGGAGAAATGGCGACGCCAGGTGGGAGGAATGGCGACGCCAGGTGGGAGAAATGGTCGCCCGATGCTGAGGCCGGCGTGGTTGTCGGCGGCCGGGTCTAGCGTCGGGGCATGACGACCCTCGACGACCGCCCGCAGACCGCCCTCCTCGTCATCGACGTCCAGAACGGCGTCGTCGCCGGGGCCCACGACCGTGACGGGGTCGTGGGGCGGATCGCCGGCCTCGTCGAGCGCGCGCGGGTCGAGGACGTGCCGGTCGTGTGGGTGCAGCACCACGATCCCGACAACCTGCCGCGCGGCTCCGACGAGTGGCAGCTGGTGCCCGAGCTCTCCCGCGGTGCCGACGAGGCGCTCGTGGAGAAGCAGTACGCCGACTCCTTCGAGGACACCCCCCTCGAGGAGGTCCTGGCGGGGCTCGGCGTGGGTCGCCTCGTCGTCAGCGGGGCGCAGACCGACGAGTGCGTCCGGTCGACGCTGCACGGCGCGATCACGCGGGGGTACGACGCGACCCTGGTCAGCGACGCCCACACCACCGAGGACGCCTCGCCGTGGGGCGCGCCCACGCCCGACCTGGTGATCGCGCACACCAACCTCTACTGGGCCAACCACCGGGCGCCCGGTCGCACCGCCGGCACCGCGACCGCCGCCGAGGTCGAGCTGCGGGGGTGGTGAGGCCTCAGGTCGTCAGGTCGCGCTCGGCCAGCCACGCGGCGGCCATCCGCTTGGGCGCGCGCGCCAGCCACGCGTCGTAAACCACCTCGGCGAGCTCGTCACGGTCGAGCTCCCCGACGCGGCAGCCGCGCAGCAGCACCGACGTGTGGCCGTCGAAGTGCGACGTGGTGAAGAACGGCGTCGTCGGGTCGTCGACCAGCGCCCGCTTGTCCTCCTCCGAGGCGACCCAGAAGACGATCACGTCGTCGTAGCGCTCGCCGGTCTCCGGGTCGACCGCGTCGGGGCGCGGGTTGCGGAAGAAGACGAAGCTCTTGCGCCGCACCTGGTAGACCGCCTTGCCGCCCTCGACGCGCTCGACCCCGGGCAGCGAGCGCGCCAGCGTGTGCACGTCGTCGACGGTCGCCTCGCGTGCCATGCCGTCGAGGTCACTCTCGTGGCCGGGCACTCACCACACCATCAGCAGCACGAGCAGCAGGAGCCAGGGCAGGCAGCCGAGCGCGGCCGCCGCGATCAGCGCAGAGGCGGCACCCGGGGCGTCGGGGCGCTCCACTCCCTGCGCCCGGCGTGCACGGCGCCAGGACCGGACGCCGCCGACCACGAGCGCGAGGCCGAGGACGGCGGGCGCCGCCCCGATCATGGTCGCGGTGACCACGACCTGCTCCAGGTTGTCCAAGGGCTGCCCGCCGCGCAGGACGCCGAGCGCGACCACCAGGCCCCACGCGGCGGGCAGCAACGCCAGGAGGACCGCCACCATCGACCAGCCGATGACCTGGTCGACACCGAAGCCGAGCGGTCGGCCGGCCTCGGGAGGCTCCCTGCTCACGACCAGTGGTCGACGGTCGGCGGCTGCTCCGGATCCGACAGCTCCTGGTCCTCGGGCAGCCCCATGAGAAGCCCGACCGCCACGAAGAGCAGCGCGAACCCGGTGACGAGGACCCCGATCTCCAGCCAGTTCGACCACTTCTCGAAGGCGTCACTGGTGCCGCGGTCGGCGCGCGCCTCGATGCGGCCCAGCCACGCGAACAGGCTGATGACGAAGCCGATCACGGCGACGCCCGACATCCGGATCACGTTCGTCCGGCCGAAGACCCAGCGGAGCAGCTCCACCCGTACCTCCTCGAGATCAGCCGGACATCGCCATGCTGACCACCGGAGACACCCGGACGTCCGCAGCAGACAGCCCGAGCGACGTCAGGTCCGGTCCCAGCATCGTGTCGAGGACGGCGCGGAACGCCTCTTCGGTCCGCCAGCAGGTCACGGCGCGGAAGCCGTCACCGTCGGCCGCGACGGCCAGGAACAGCATGCCGTCGTACGGCGCGCGACCGAGCTCGCTCGCGCGTTGCGCGTTCCGCTGCTCGACCTGGTACACCTGCTCCGGGGTTGCCCCGGGGATCCTGAACTCCGCGATCACGGCCATGACGACCCTCCCTCTGCCGACTCCGGCCAACACCCTGCGCACGGCCGGCCGAGTGCCGCGAGCGTAGCGGTACTTCGGAACGATCGGCCCCGATCCGGAGTGCCGCACGGGGCGTTTCGCTCCGAGCTATCCGGTGGTGTCACGTCGCGACAGCACCCGCGCAACCACGATGCCGGCCACCAGCGCACCGAGGGTGCCGAGGGTCTCGTCGCCGAGGGTGTCCTCGTACGCCGTGTCGAGCTCGGTGCCGTGCCGGATGAAGGTGAACCACTCGCCGAGCTCCCAGCCGATCGCCAGGACGGCGCCCAGCCCGGTCACCAGGAGCACCACCGCCCACGACGGACGCACCTGCTCGCAGATGATCAGCCCGATGCCGGTCAGCAGCAGCGCCCAATTGGCGAAGTGGTTGAAGTCGTCCCACCACAGCAGCGCGTCGTAGAGGTCGAGGCTGTTGCCGGTGACGTCGACGAGGAAGGGCAGCATCACCAGCGTGAAGGCGCCGTACGGCGGGTGCCGGTCGGGGTGCCTCCGCTTCACGACCAGCCACCACAGGAACGGCACCACCGACATCAGCAGCGGGTAGGCGACCAGCCGCGCGCCGAAGGCCTTGTCGGCGAAGCGCTCGATGCCCGGCACCCACTCCGCCACCGCGAGCTGCGCGACGGTGAGCACGAGCACCAGGACCGGGACCCACGCGGGGCAACGACGCGTCACGCCCGCACGCTAGCGTCGCGCCATGGCTGCGTTGGCGGGTTTGGTGGAGAAGGGCCTGGTCGCCCCCGACTGGGCCGAGGCCCTGGCCCCGGTGGACGAGCGGATCGCCGCGATGGGGCGCTTCCTGCGCGACGAGCTGGCCGCGGGGCGGTCCTACCTCCCGGCCGGCGACCGGGTGCTGCGGGCGTTCCAGCGCCCGCTGTCCGAGGTACGGGTGCTGGTCGTCGGCCAGGACCCCTACCCGACGCCCGGCCACCCGATCGGCCTCAGCTTCGCCGTCGACGCGCACGTGCGCCCGCTGCCCCGCAGCCTGGAGAACATCTACCGCGAGCTGCGCGACGACCTCGGCGTGCCCACGCCGGCCCACGGCGACCTCACGGCGTGGGCCGACCAGGGCGTGATGCTGCTCAACAGGGTGCTGACCGTGCGCCCCGGCGAGTCGGCGTCGCACCGCGGCCGCGGTTGGGAGGAGGTGACCAGCCGGGCGATCGACGTGCTCGCCGCCCGGGGCGGGCCGATGGCCGCGATCCTGTGGGGCCGCGACGCCCAGTCGCTCAAGCCGGCCCTGGGCCCGATCCCGTGGGTGGAGTCCGCGCACCCCTCACCGCTGTCCGCCAGCCGCGGCTTCTTCGGAAGCCGGCCCTTCAGCCGTGTCAACCGGCTGCTCGAGGAGCAGGGCGGCGACCCGGTGGACTGGCGACTCCCTCCGGAATAAAGTTGAACTCTCAACCATTGGGAGTGACATGACCTCGCACGCCACCCGGATGCCGGCGCTCTACCTCGGGCACGGCGCCCCGCCTCTCCTCGACGACCCCACCTGGTCGGGTCAGCTGGCCGCCTGGGCGAGCGACCTGCCGCGGCCGGAGGCCGTGCTGATCGTCAGCGCGCACTGGGAGTCGGCGCCGGTCAGCCTCTCCGCGAGCGGCGCCCCGCTGGTCTACGACTTCGGCGGCTTCGCCGAGAAGTACTACCGGATGACCTACCAGACCCCCGACGCCTCAGCGCTGGCCGCGCGGGTGGCGGCGATGATGCCCGACACCGAGCCGGTCCACCAGCACCCCAGCCGCGGGCTCGACCACGGCGCGTGGGTGCCGCTGAAGATCATGTACCCCGAGGCCGACATCCCGGTGCTGCAGATGTCGCTGCCCACCCACGACCCGGGCCGCCTGCTCGAGCTCGGGCGTCGACTGCGCCCGCTGCGCGACGAGGGCGTGCTCATCATCGGCTCGGGCTTCCTCACCCACGGCCTGCCGTTCCTCACCGAGTGGCGCATCGACGCCGCGGTGCCGGGCTGGTCGGCCGAGTTCGACGCCTGGGCCGGCGAGGCACTCGCGCAGGGCGACGTCGACGCGCTCGCCAACTACCGCGAGCTCGCCCCCGGGATGCCGTACGCCCACCCGACGGTCGAGCACTACACCCCGCTCTTCGTGACCCTCGGCGCCGCCACCAACGCCGACGACCCGGGCCTGCAGGTCATCGACGGGTTCTGGATGGGGCTCTCCAAGCGGTCGCTGCAGGTGGCGTGACCCTCAGCGCGTGATCGCGTCGAGCTCGGCGAGGTCGCCGGGCGAGGGCTCCCAGCGCAGGGCGGCCGCGTTGCGCCGCACCTGCGCGCCGGACACCGCACCCGCAATCACCGAGCCCACGGCCGGCTGGGCGACCAGTCCCGCGATCGCGACGTCGAGCACCTCGACGTCGCGGGCCGCGGCGTACTTCTCGAGCGCCTCGATCCGGTCCCAGTCGGCGCGCTCGAGCCAGCCGGCGCGGGCGCGGTCGAGGTCGGCGCGCGAGCCGGTCGGGGCCGGCTCGCCGCGGCGGTACTTGCCGGTGAGCAGGCCGTACTCGAGCGGGAAGTACGGCAGGATCCCCAGCCCGAGCTCCTCGCACGCCGGCGCGACCTCGTCCTCGAGCGAGCGGTCGAGCAGCGAGTAGCGGTTCTGCACGCTGACGAAGCGCTCGAGGCCCGCGGTCCGGGCCGTCCAGTCGGCGTGCGCGACCTGCCAGCCGGCCATGTTGGAGGCGCCGAGGTAGCGGACCTTGCCCTCCTGCACCAGCTCGGTCAGCACGGCCAGGGTCTCCTCGAACGGCGTGACGCCGTCCGGCTCGTGCAGCTGGTAGAGGTCGACGTGGTCGGTACGCAACCGGCGCAGGCTGGCCTCGACCGCGCGGCGCACGTAGCGGCGCGAGGCCCGGGCGCCGAAGTCGGCGCCGTTCGCGCCGCGCATGTCCATGCCGAACTTGGTCGCCAGCACGAAGTCGTCGCGGCGACCCTCGAGCGCCTGCCCGAGCAGCTCCTCGCTCCCGCCCGGCGGGTTGCCGTAGATGTCGGCGGTGTCGAGCAGGGTGACGCCGACCTCCTGCGCGGCGTCGAGCACGTCGCGGACGCCCGCGAGGTCCACGCGCCGGCTGAACGCGTTGCAGCCGATCCCGACCGAGCTCACCATCAGCCCCGAGTCGCCCAGCGGGCGGTAGGTCATCTCGCTCACGCGGCGACCCTACGGGGCGGTCCTAGCGGATGCGGGTCTTCCGCATCAGCTTGAGCGAGGTCAGCATCTGCTTGACGTAGGCCTCGTAGTCCTGGCCCGGGCGGGCGCCCATCACCTGCTTCTTGAGAACGGCGAGGTTCTGGACGTCGGTGTACTTGAGCAGCCCCTGGTCGCCGTGCCGCACCCCGACCCCCGACTGCTTGACGCCGCCCGACGGCGTGCCCTTGGCGGCGTACGCCGCGGCGAGCGAGTCGTTGACGTTGACGTTGCCCGACTCGATCCGCCGGGCCACGGCAGCGGCGGCCTTGAGGTCGGTGCCCCACACCGAGGCGTTGAGCCCGTAGTCGGTGTCGTTGGCGAGCGCCACCGCCTCGTCGACGTCGGCGTAGCGGTGCAGCGCCACCACCGGCCCGAACGTCTCGCACGAGCCGGCCAGCATCTCCTTGGTCACGCCCTCGAGCACCGTCGGCTCGTAGAACGCCGGGCCGAGGTCGGGCCGCGGCTTGCCGCCGGTCAGCACGGTCGCGCCGCGGGCGACGGCGTCCTCGACGTGCGAGGCGACCCGGTCGCGGTGGTCGACGGAGACCAGCGAGCCGAGCTCCGGCCCGAAGTCGTACGTCGCGCCGATCGTCAGCGCCTCGGCGGCGGCGACGAACTTGTCGCGGAAGGTCTCGTAGAGCGAGTCGGGCAGGTAGATCCGCTCGATGTGCATGCAGATCTGACCGGTGTTGCCGAAGACCCCGAACAGCGCGCCCTGCACGACCTCGTCGACGTCGGCGTCGGGCAGCACGATCATGGGGTTCTTGCCGCCGAGCTCGAGGCAGCACCCGATCAGGTTCTGCCCGGCGCGCTCGCCGACGAACCGCCCGGTGGCGGTGGAGCCGGTGAACATCACGTAGTTGGCGTTGTCGATCAGCGTCGGTCCGACGTCGGGCCCCTCGCCGCACACCACCTGGAAGAGGCCCTTCGGCAGACCCGCCTGCTCGAGCAGGGAGATGCCGTAGAGCGGCGAGAGCGCGGTCTTGTTGTCGGGCTTGAGCACGATGCCGTTGCCGGCCATCAGCGCCGGGATCGCGTCGGAGAGCCCGGTGGCGAAGGGGAAGTTCCAGGGCGCGATGATCCCGACCACGCCCTTGGGCTGGCGGATCTCGGTGGAGGTCGACACGACCGGCACCGGGCCGCCACGCTTGACCGGCGCCAGCAGCTTGCGGGCACGCTTGAGGTAGTGCGACATCACCATCGGCGGGTCGCAGGTCTCCTCGATGGCCATCCGGCGGTTCTTGCCGCTCTCGGCCTGGATCAGGTCGGCGGTCGTGTGGGCATTGTCGATGAGCAGGGTGTGCGCGCGCCGGAAGACCGCGAGCCGCTTCCTGAGCGGCCAGGCGGCCCACTCCCGCTGGGCGCGCCGGGCGGCGTCGTACGCCGCGACGATGTCGCCGGGGGTCGACTGCGGGAGCTCGACGAGGACGTCGCCGGTGTAGACCTCGGTCAGCTTCCAGGTCGCACCGGAGGACGACGGCACGCGCGCCACGAGCGAGCGCAGGAAGTCGTCGGTCAGCGACGCCGGCCGGGTGGGCCGCTGGGTCGTCATCGTCATCGGGTCATCAGCTCCGCTCCGATCTCACCGATCACCATCGCGGGTGCGTTGGTGTTGCCGCCGGTGATGGAGGGCATCACCGAGGCGTCGCAGACCCGCAGCCCCTCGACCCCGCGGACCCGGAGCTGCGGGTCGACGACCGCGAGCTCGTCGACGCCCATCCGGCAGGTGCCGACGCCGTGGTAGACCGACGTCGCGCGGTTGAGGATCGCCTGGCGCAGCTCGCTGCCCTGCAGCTGGGCGCCGGGGTGGATCTCGCTCTTGACCGCGCCGCCGAACGCCGCGCCGGCCATGATCTCCCGGACCATCTCCGAGCCCTCGGCGAGCACGTCGAGGTCGGCCTGGTCGGCGAGGTAGTTGAAGTCGATCAGCGGCGCCGCGGTCGGGTCGTTCGACGCCAGCCGCAGCGTGCCGCGCGAGCGCGGGTAGATCAGGGTGGTCAGGACGGTGAGCGCCGGCCGGGGGTCGACGTCGTGCCGGATCGGCGCGTCCTGGTTGGGCGAGACGTACGCCCACGGCAGCAGGTGCAGCTGCAGGTCGGGGATCGCGCCCGCCATCGAGGTCTTCACGAAGGCCAGCACCTCGAAGACCGAGTTGGCCAGGAAGGTGCTGCCGGGCCGCACCGCCTCCTTGGCCACGCCCTTGGCGAAGAAGAACGCGTTGCCGCGCATCTTCGACGTGGTGGCGTGGAAGGTCAGCGCGTGGAAGAGGTGGTCGTGCAGGTTGTCGCCCACGGGCAGGTCGGCGACCACGTCGATGCCCTGGTCGCGCAGGTGCTGGGCGTGGCCGACGCCGGAGAGCATCAGCAGCTGCGCCGAGCCCACGAACCCGGCCGCGAGCACGACCTCCTTGCCGGCCCGCACCGTGCGCACCGCCCCGTCCGTGTCGCGGACCTCGACACCGGTGGCGCGGCCTCCCTCGATGACGACCCTGGTCACCAGCACCTCCGACTGCAGCTGCAGCCCGGCCGGCGCGAGGTCGTGCACGTAGCCGCGCGAGGCCGAGTAGCGCAGGCCGTCCGCGGCGTTCTGCTGCATCCGGCTGACGCCCTCCTGCGAGGCCGCGTTGTAGTCGTCGAGCACCTTGACGCCGAGGGTGTCCGCCGTGGCCTGCAGGAACTGCAGCGACCCCTCCTGCGGGAACTTGTTGCGGGTCACCCGGATCGGGCCGCCGGCGCCGCGGTAGGCGTTCGCGCCGTCCTCGAAGTCCTCCATCCGCTGGTACGCCGCGTTCACGCTGTCGGCGTCCCAGCCGGGGTTGCCCTCGGCCGCCCACGAGTCGTAGTTGGCGCGGTTGCCGCGGACGTAGACCATGCCGTTGATCGAGCTCGAGCCGCCGACCACCTTGCCGCGCGGCACCGGCATCTTGCGGTCCAGCAGGTGCTTCTGCGGGGTGGAGTAGAGACCCCAGTCGACCCGCTTCTTGATCTCGGGGACGGCGTGCATCGGGCCGATCATCCCGGGCTTCTTCACCAGGTACTGCTCGTCGCTCTTGCCCGCCTCGAGCAGCACCACCGAGTGGCCGGCCTCCGCGAGCCGGGCGGCGACGACACTGCCCGCGCTCCCCGAGCCGACGACGACGTAGTCGGCCTCGTTGCGCCGGGGCTCGGACTTGGACCTGGCCATCGCACCACCTCTGGGTCAGCGGACTCGTGGCTCGGGCACGTCACGACCGCGCGGCGGCCCCACCACGGCAGACTGTAACGCGTTCTATTTTTGGCGGGAAGGGGTTGCACCGGACCGTCAGGAGCTGACCGGTCCGGGTAAATTCGCCGGGTGCAGGTCCTCTCCGTGCAGTCCTCGGTCGCGTACGGCCACGTCGGCAACTCGGCCGCCGTCTTCCCCCTCCAGCGCCTCGGGCACGAGGTGTGGCCGGTGATCACCGTCCACTTCTCCAACCACACCGGGTACGGCGCGTGGCGCGGGCCGCTGCTCGCGCCGTCCGACGTCGCCGAGGTGATCGCGGGGATCGACGACCGCGGCGCGCTGGCCGGTGTCGACGCGGTGCTGTCGGGCTACCAGGGCGACCCGGCGATGGGGCAGGTGATCCTCGACGCCGTGGCCCGCGTCAAGGAGCTCAACCCCGACGCCGTCTACTGCTGCGACCCGGTGATGGGTGACGTGGGGCGCGGCATGTTCGTGCGCCCCGGCATCCCGGAGTTCTTCCGCGACACCGTCGTGCCCCGCGCCGACGTGCTCGCCCCCAACCACTTCGAGCTCGACTTCCTCGCCGACCGCGAGACCCGCACCCTCGACCAGGTCCTCGAGGCGGTCGACGTCGTCCGCGAGCGCGGTCCGCACGACGTGCTCGTGACCAGCGTCCTGCACGACGACCTGCCCGCCGACTCGCTCGACATGGTCGCTGTCTCGGACGCCGGCGCCTGGGCGGTGACCACCCCGCTGCTGCCGATCACCCCCAACGGCTGCGGCGACCTCACCACGGCGCTCTACCTCGCCCACCTGCACACCTCGGGCTCCCCCGGCACGGCCCTCGCGGCCACGGCGTCGTCGGTCTACGCCGTGCTCGAGGCCACGATCGCCGCCGGCACCCGCGAGATCCAGCTGATCGCCGCCCAGGAGGCCATCGCGGCGCCGGCCGGGACGTTCGAGGTGCGCCGGCTGCGCTGAGGCCGCCCCCGCCAGCGTCATACGGTCTGCCAGCCAGGACCCGCAGGACGTATGACGCTTCGACTGGTCCGCGCCGAGGCACTGGAGCCGGTGACAGGAGTCGAACCCGCGACATTTCGCTTACAAGGCGAACGCTCTACCAACTGAGCTACACCGGCCTCGCCCCGCACCGGTGGCCCGGGCGGAGCGCGGCCCACATGCTAGTCGGCGCGCCTCACGCGGCCGGCGCCAGGAAGGCACCGATCGAGCGCCGCAGCCCGGCGACGTCGAGGCCGTGGGCGGCGACGTGGTCCTCCGGGGTGCCGTAGCGGCGGTGCTCCTCGCGGCCGACACCGAGCGCGAGAAGCCGGTGCGGGCGGTCGCGCAGGGCGTCGGCGACCACGCGGGACGACGTCCCGGCCAGCCACGGCTCGACGAGGACCACCTCGGGCGTGGCGAGCACGGCCCGCAGACCCGCGGCGTCGAAGGGGCGCACGGTGTGCGCGTAGAGCACGGTCACGTCGAGGTCGGCCGTCGCCGCGAGCACGTCGTCGAGCACCGGGCCGAGCGTGACGACCGTCGGCCCCCACCCCCGGCGTACGACGTGGAAGCCGCCCTCGGGCCGCGACTCGGCGTTGGTCTGCCCGACCACTCTCACGTAGTGGAGGCCGTCGCCGGCGACCACCCGCCGGAGGACGGCGTCGACCTCGAGCGCGGTGCCCGGGGCGTGGACCTGCACCCCGGGCAGGGTGTCCATCAGCGCGACGTCGCCCGGCGACTGGTGGGTGCGGCCCGCGCTCGCGGCGTCGAAGGAACCGCCCGAGCCCACCAGGACGCCCCCGACGTCCTGGTGCCCGAAGCCGAGCTTGATCTGCTCGAAGGCCCGCTCGACGAGGAACGAGCCGAAGGTGTGCACGACCGGTCGCATCCCCGTCAGCGCCATCCCCGCGCCGACGCTGACCAGCAGCTGCTCGCGGATGCCGACGTTCACGACGCGGTCCGGGTGGGCGGCCTCGACCTCGCGGAGGAACTGGCCGGAGATCTCGGCGTACACCAGCGCGACCGACGGGTCGCTGGCGACGAGGTCGGCGGCGGTGCGGGCGAACTGGAGACGGGGGTTCACGACAGGCCCTCCACGGTGGCGACGACGACGTTGGGGCGGCCGACCGGCCGGTGCGACAGCACCTTCTCGAGCGCGTCGGCGTCGCGGCCGTCGACGGTGACCGCCTCCCACCCCTCGACCAGGAACCGCTGCTCGATCCGGCCCGGCACGGCGTAGGACGCCGACCGGTTGTCGACGACGACGGCGGTCAGCGCGTCGAGCGACAGCGCGGCCGCGAGCTCGATCGCCTCGTGGTTGCTGCCCTCGTCGAGCTCGGCGTCACCCACCAGCACCACCACCCGCGAGCCGATGCCCTGCGCACGCAGCCCGAGCGCGGTGCCGACGGCCAGCGGCAGCCCGTGCCCGAGCGAGCCCGAGCCGATCTCGACGCCGGGCACCAGGTTGCGGTCGGGGTGGTAGCCGAGCGGTGAGTCGTACGACGCCCAGCCGGCCAGCCACTCCTCCGGGAGGAAGCCGCGCTCGGCCAGCACCGCGTAGTAGGCCGCCGGGCCGTGCCCCTTGGAGAGGTAGAACCGGTCGCGGCGGCGGTCGCCCGCCGTCTCCGGAGAGACGTCGAGCACGCGCTCGTAGAGCACGCGGAGCACGGTCAGCGTCGACGAGGACGCCGCAGCGTGCTTCTCGTCGCCGGTGAGCAGTCCCATCAGCCTGTCGATCTCGGTCATGCGCCCATCGTCAGACTTGAAGTTCACTTCAGGTCAAGCCACGCTGGCCTGCATGACCCACGAGCTCACGATCGGCCAGCTCGCGGAGCGCTCCGGGGTGGCGCCCTCCGCGCTGCGCTTCTACGAGGACCGCGGGCTCCTACGCTCGCACCGGACGGTCGGCAACCAGCGCCGCTACGACCAGGCAGAGCTGCGACGGGTGGCGTTCGTGCGAACGGCCCAGCAGGTCGGCCTGAGCCTGGAGGAGATCGCCGAGGCGCTGGCCTCGCTGCCGAAGAACCGCACCCCCACCAAGGCCGACTGGACCCGCCTCAGCCGCAGCTGGCGCCCCCGGATCGACGAGCGGATCGCGCGCCTCGAGCGGCTGCGCGACCGGCTCGACGGCTGCATCGGGTGCGGCTGCCTCAGCCTGCGCACCTGCCGCCTGCGCAACCCCGACGACGAGGTCGCCGACCGCGGCCCGGGCCCCGTGCTGCTCGACGAGGACTGAGTGGCCCGACGAACAGCAGCACCCGCCCGGCGCCGGGCGCCGTGACCCCTACGCTGGAACCCATGCCCCCCGCCACGGGCGCACTGCGGATCGTCGCCAGCCGCCCCGACCCCGCCATCGTCGGCCTGCCCTGGAGCACGCCGCTCGAGGAGTGGACCGACGACGTCTGCATCGCCCTCCCCCGCGGCCTCTCGCGCCACGTCGTCCGGATCGTGCGCCTCGGCGACCGCGTCTACGCGGTCAAGGAGACCACCGAGGAGATGGCGTTCCGGGAGTACCGGATGCTCCGCGACCTGCAGCGCATGGGCCTGCCGGCCGTCTCGCCGCAGGGTGTCGTGACCGGCCGCCACGACAGGTCCGGCGAGGAGCTGCCGGCGGCGCTGCTCACCGAGCACCTGCGCTTCTCCCTGCCCTACCGCAGCCTCTTCAGCCACGGCCTCTCGGCCGAGAGCCTCCCGTCGCTGGTCGACGCCCTCGTCGTGCTGCTCGTGCGCCTGCACCTCGCCGACTTCTACTGGGGCGACGTCTCGCTCTCCAACGTGCTGTTCCGCCGCAGCGCGGGCGGCTTCGCGGCGTACCTCGTCGACGCCGAGACCGGCGAGCTGCGCCCGGCCCTGTCGCGGCAGCTCCGGGAGTACGACGTGACCGTCGGCCAGGAGAACGTCTTCGGCGAGCTGCTCGACCTGCAGGCCAGCGAGTCGCTCGACCACCACGTCGAGGCCCACGACATCGTGGAGATGATCGGCGAGCGGTACGCCGCGCTGTGGGCGGAGCTGACCGGCGAGGAGGAGTTCCGCGCCGACGAGATGTGGCGGATGTCCCAGCGCGTCGAACGGCTCAACGACCTCGGGTTCGACATCGACGAGCTCGACATCGTCACCGACTTCGACGGCGACCGGGTGCGGATCCAGCCCAAGGTCGTCGAGCTCGGCCACCACCGCCGCGAGCTGCAGTCGCTGACCGGCCTCGACGTCGAGGACGCCCAGGCCCGCCGCCTGCTCAACGACATCGCGGCCTTCACCGCCTCGCTCGACCTCGGCCGCGAGGACCGCACCCTGGTCGCCAACCGCTGGCTGACCGAGATCTACGAGCCGGTCGTGACGATGGTGCCGCCCGCCGCGCGAGGCAAGCTCGAGCCCGCGGAGGTCTTCCACGAGGTGCTGGTGCACCGCTGGTACCTCTCCGAGCGCGCCGGCCACGAGGTCGACATCTTCGAGACCGCGCGCGACTACATCGACACCGTGCTGGCCGAGAAGCCCGACGAGGCGGTCACCGCGCCCCAGGGCGGGGAGCTCGTCGATCCGGAGGTGGCCGGCTGACCCCGTGTCCGGCCCCGGTGGCCGGGACTCACCAGGTCAGGTCTCGTCGGTGACGTCCAAGCGCGATGCCGGCCAAGGCACGCCGGTCCTCGCGCGAGGCGGCACGGTCCTCCTCAGCGTGCTCACGGTCGAGCACGGCCTGCCGTCGCTCGGGCAGGTGCTGGCCGTAGGAAGCTCCGGGGTCGAGCATCTCGGCGAGGTCCACGTCACGCTCGCGCTGCTCGGCCTCGGCGTCGCGTGCTGCCGAGGCGGCGTCCCGCGCGTCGGCTGCAGCCAGGATCGAGCGCACCTCCAGCAGCCGCTGGGCAAAGGCCTCCTCGCGGGCCCGGACGTCGTCCGCCCACTGCTCGAGCTCGAGAGTGCGGCTGGACAGATCGTCGTCGCGCCCTCTGCGGCGCGTCCTCATGTCATCGAGTGAACCACGTCCCGGGGCGATACGGCAGCCCTCGCGCGCAGGACGCCGGAGATCAGGGCCGGCACACCCGGCACGGCGCCGAGGTGGGAGAAATGGTCGGCCGAGGTGGGAGAAATGGCGACGCGAGGTGGCGGAGATGGTCAGCGCAGGAGGTCGCGCCCGATGACCATCCGCTGGATCTGGTTGGTGCCCTCGAAGATCTGCGTCACCTTGGCGTCGCGGAAGAGCCGCTCGACCGGGTAGTCGCGCGTGTAGCCGTTGCCGCCGAGCACCTGGACGGCGTCCGTGGTCACCCGCATGGCGGCGTCGGTGGCGGTGAGCTTGGCGATGCTCGCCTGGCGCGAGAAGGGCCGCCCGGCGTCCTTGAGGCGGGCGGCGTGGAGGTACGTCGCGCGGGAGCGCTCGGCCGCGGCCGCCATGTCGGCGAGCAGGAACTGCATGCCCTGCAGGTGCCCGATCGGCTTGCCGAACTGCTCGCGCTCCCCGGCGTACGCGACCGCGTGGGCCAGTGCCGCCTGGGCGATGCCGGTGGCGACCGCGGCGATGCCGAGCCGGCCGGCGTCGAGGGCCGAGAGCGCGACCTTCATGCCGGCGCCCTCCTCCCCGATCCGCTGGTCGGCGGGCACGCGGGCACCGTCGAAGAGCACCTGGGTGGTCACGTCGCAGGCCAGGCCCATCTTCTTCTCGGGCGTGCCGAAGCTCATGCCGGCGGTGTCGGCGGGCACCACGAACGCCGACAGCCCGCGGCGCGGGTCGTCGCCCGTGCGCGCGAAGAGGATGTAGTAGTCGGCGCACGAGCCGTTGCTGATCCACTGCTTGGTGCCGGACACGACGTACTCGTCGCCCTCGCGCACGGCGCGCGTCCTGATGCTGCTCACGTCGGAACCGGCTTGCGGCTCCGAGAGGCAGTAGGCCCCCAGCCAGTCGCCCGAGAGCATCTGCGGCAGCCAGCGCTCGACCTGGGCGGGCTCGGCGTTGGTCGCGAGCACGCTCGCGGTCAGGGTGTGCACGCTCATGCCGACGCCGACGCTGGGCCAGGCGGCCGCGATCTCCTCGACGACCTGGAGGTACACCTCGTACGGCTGCGCGCCGCCGCCGTGCTCCTCCGGGAACGGCAGCGCGAGCAGGCCGCTGCGACCCAGCAGCCGGTACGCCGCCTCCGGGAACTCCCCGGCCGCCTCGGCCTCGTCGACCTGCGGAGCCAGCTCCTTCGCCGCCAGCTCCCGGGTCAGCGCCAGGAGCTCCCCGGCTTCCTCGCTGGGCAGCAGTCGCTCCACGTCCGTCGGCACCCGCCCACTCTAGGCACCCCCGCCGAGGTGGGGGAAATGGCGACCCGAGGTGGGAGAAATGGCGACCCGAAGTGGGTGGAATGGCGATGGCCTGTGGACACAGACGCGGTTGTCCACAGGGGCACACGACGGCGTGATTGGTCGCTGACGTCGACGGGGAGCACCGAAGCATGGACCTTCCCGACCGCCCCTTCACCACGTCCGAGATCGACGCGCTCGGCATCACCCGCAGCCAGCTGCGGACCTTGGTGCTCAACGGCGACGTGCGGCGTCCGCTGCACGGCGTCTACTGCCCCTCGCACCTTCCCGACACAAGGGAGCTGAGGGCCCGCTGCGCTGCCCTCGTCCTCCCACCGCACACGGTCGTCTGTGACAGATCGGCAGCCTGGATCCACGGCGTCGACACCTTCGACCTGACCGAGCGCGTACTCCCACCGCCCCTCGAGGTCGTTGCCACGGGTGGCCGCGACCGGTCGCGCCGCACCGAGCTGTACGGCGGCAAACGGCGCCTGCGCCGAGACGAGGTGACCACGGTCGAAGGCGTGCGCGTGACCACGCCACTCCGCACAGCCTGCGATCTGGCCCGGCTGCGCGGCCGGCACTCGTCGCTCGCCGTGCTCGACGCCTTCATGCGGACGCACGGGATCACCCGCGCAGACCTTGATCGCGTGCTGCCGAGGTTCCGCGGCCAGCGCGGCGTCGTACAGCTCAGGCAGCTGGTCCCGCTCGCATCGCCGCTCAGGGAGTCGACCGGGGAGTCGTTCACCGCCATGACGATCCACGACGCAGGTCTCCCACCGCCCACGCCACAGCTGTGGCTCGAGCTGGACGGCTACGGCTGGGTGCGGCTCGACCACGCCTACGAGCAACTGAAGATCGCCATCGAGTACGACGGCGAGGAGCACCACTCCAGCGAGTCCGACCGAGCTCACGACAGGATGAGGCGTGAGGCCCTCGAGGCCGCTGGGTGGATCGTCATCGTGGTCCGCAAGAGCGACTTCACCAGCGAGGCGAGCGACCTGTGGTTGCGCCGGTTACGTCGCGCCATCGACGAGCGGCGACACGAGCACCGTCGCCGCTATTCGCGCGGCGAGCAGATGCGCCCGCGGCGCAGGACCCGGTGACCATTTCTCCCACCTCGCGTCGCCATTTCTCCCACCTCGCGTCGCCATTTCTCCCACCTCGGCGGTCAGGGGGTCGGTGTGGGGGTTGCGGGGAGGGGGGTGGGGAGGGCGGGGTCGGTGGGGGCGAGGGGTTCGTAGCGCAGGGGGTCGAGGTCGCCGTTGGTCTTGACGACGACGGGCTGGACGCCGACGGGGCGGCCGTCGCGGTAGGTGAGCAGGGTGACCATCGCGTCGCGACGGGGCTTGGAGCCGACGGCGATGGCGTACGCCGCGCCGCCGGTGGTGCCGGTCGTGTAGGAGTAGCCGAGCGCGCCGTTCGCGCCCTCGACGGGCGTCGGGCCCAGGCGCAGGTGGAGGTGCCCGCCGACGACGAGGTCCGCGCAACCGCGGGCCAGGGTCTCCGCACCGAGGTTCGCGTCGTGGACGAGCAGGGTGGTGACCCGGCGCGGCGAGTCGCACGCCGCGTCGGCGAGGCGGCTGCCGACCTCCTCGAACGACAGGCCCTCCTCGTCCTTCCAGCTCCCCAGGCCGCTCGAGCGGGGGTCGGCCACGCCCAGCAGGGTCACGTCGCCGGGGCCCCAGACGACCTGGCCGTCGAGCATCGTCCAGCCCTCGCCGGCGAGGTAGTCGGCGACGAAGTCGCCCTGGTCGTGGTTGCCGGCGACGCCCCAGCGCGGGAGGTCGGAGAACGCCGCGTTCACGGAGTCGAGGCTGAAGGCCTCCCAGCTCTCGCCGACCGAGGTGTCGTCACCGGCGTCGAAGACCGCCGTCGCCCCGCCGGCGTCGCCGATCGCGCGGGCCACGGCATCCATGCCGATGTTGTCGTGCCGGTCGGACACGAGCGTGACGACGGTGTCGCCGGGCTCGGGCTGGTGCAGCTCGAGGTCCGCGGCGCGCTCGGCGACGTCGGCGTAGAAGACCTTGCTCTTCTCGAAGGTGTCGACCGCGCTCTCGATCAGCCGGTGCGTCCCGCTGACCGTCGCCCCCGTGCTGACCTCGATACCCGCGGCCGCGTCGGGGGTGGGTACGCCGGGTCCGAGGAAGTCCGCGAGCGACTGCCACCCCTCGTCCCCCGGGGTCGGCTCACCCGACTCGCCCGGGTTGATGACCAGGATCAGCAGCACCGAGCCGGCGACCACCGCCACGAACCCGCGCCGCGAGACCGCCAGGTGGCCCAGCTCGCGCCGGCGGGTCGGGCCCAGCAGCCACCACAGCGCGATCGGCGCCAGCCCCACGAGCGCGCCCTTCACGAACGCCGCGAGCGCCATGCTCCGGATCGAGTCGCGGATCTTCACGACCTGCCCCTCGGGCTGGCTGGCGATGAAGGCGTACCGCTCGACGAGCTCGTCGACCGAGGAGACCTCGGTCTTGCCGAGGGTGACGTCCGCGCCGACCTCGCTGCCGGACGACAGCCGGAAGTCCGGGAGCACCGGCCCGGTGTGCAGCACGACGTACCCGTCGAGCGTCGGCCGCAGCTCGGCCTCGTGGCTCGCGAGCACGACCGTGCGGCTGCTGCCCAGGAAGAACAGCAACCCCGTCGCCACGGTCACCACCAGCCACACGAGGACCAGCAGCGTGCCGCGGATCAGTCGTCCGCGCGCCACCGCTCCAACGTACCGACCGCGGGCGTCAAGCCCGCGAGCGCGCCACGGCGTACAGCGCCACGCTGGCCGCGACGCCGGCGTTCAGCGACTCCACCTGGTTGGCCATCGGGATCGACACCAGCTGGTCGCAGGTCTCGGCCACGAGCCGCGCCAGGCCCTTGTCCTCCGACCCGACCACGACCACGAGCGGTCCGTCGCCGAGCTCGAGGTCGGGCAGCGAGACGTCGCCGTCCGCGGCCAGCCCGATCACCATGCAGCCGGCCGCCTGGTACGCCTTGAGCTGGCGCACCAGGTTGACCGTCTGGGCCACCGGCATCCGCGCGGCAGCGCCGGCGCTGGTCTTCCACGCCGCGGCGGTCATGCCCGCGGCGCGACGCTCGGGGATGAGCACGCCGTGCGCGCCGAAGCCCGCGGCGCTGCGCACGACCGCGCCGAGGTTGCGCGGGTCGGTCACCGAGTCGAGCGCCACGATCAGCGGCGGCTCGCCCAGCTCCGCGGCGCGCTCGAGCAGGTCGTCGGGGTGGGCGTACTCGTACGACGGGAGCCGCGCGGCGAGCCCTTGGTGGACGGCGCCGCCGGTCATCCGGTCGAGCTCGTTCTTGGTGACCTCGAGCAGGCTGATCCCCTGCTCGGCGACCAGGCGGAACGCCTCGCGCAGGCGGCCGTCGCGCTCGGTGCCCTCGGCGACGTACACCCCGGCCACCGGCACGCCGGCGCGCAGCACCTCGACGACGCTGTTGCGGCCGGCGACCCACTCGGCGTCGGTCGACCGCGGCTTGCGCTTGGGCCGGGCAGCCTCGCGCTGCTCCTCCTTGACCCGCTGCTTGTAGACCTTGTGGTTGGGGCGGTCCTTGGCCTTGGGCGTGGGGCCCCTGCCCTCGAGCCCGCGCTTGACACGCCCGCCGGAGCCGGCGGTCGGCCCCTTCGACGACTTGCGCACCGAACCCTTGCGCTGGGAGTTGCCTGCCACGTCAGCCCTCCTCGGCGACGTGCCACGTGGGCCCGTCGGGGGTGTCCTCGATGTCGATGCCCGCGGCCTTGATCCGGTCACGGATGGCGTCCGCCGTGGCGAAGTCGCGCGCTGCCCGGGCCTGTGCGCGCTGCTCGAGCAGCCCGCCGACGAGCCGGTCGACGACCTCCAGCAGCCGCTCGTCGTTGCCGCCGGTGCCCGGCCAGGACGGATCGGCGGGGTCGAGCCCGAGCACGGCGAGCATCGCGCGCACCGAGGCGGCGACCTCGACGGCGGCCGCGGGGTCGGCGGCGAGGACGCTGTTGCCGTGCCGGACGGTGTCGTGCAGGACGGCGATCGCGGCCGGCGTGCCGAGATCGTCGTCCATCGCCGCCGCGAAGGCGTCAGGGACCTGCGCGGCGACGTCGGCGCCACCGGCCCGCTCGAGGAAGCTCTCGATGCGCCGGAACGCCGAGGCCGCCTCGTCGAGCGCCTCGTGGGAGAACTCGACCGTGGAGCGGTAGTGCGCGCTGACCATGTAGTAGCGCAGCTCGATGCCGCGCACGCGCTCGAGCACGACCGGGACCAGCAGCGAGTTGCCGAGCGACTTGCTCATCTTCTCGCCGGCGGTGGTGATCCAGGCGTTGTGCATCCAGTACGACGCGAACGGTCGCCCGGCCGCGCGGGACTGCGCCTGCTCGTTCTCGTGGTGCGGGAAGCGCAGGTCGACGCCGCCGCCGTGGATGTCGAAGGCGGGGCCGAGGTACTTGCCGGCCATGGCCGAGCACTCGATGTGCCAGCCCGGGCGTCCGGGGCCCCACGGGGAGGGCCACGCGGCCGTCGCGGGCTCCGTCTCCTTCTTGTGGCCCTTCCAGAGCGCGAAGTCGCGCGGGTCGCGCTTGCCGCGCGGGTCGGCGTCCTCCGCCGCCTCCATCTCGTCGACCCGCTGCCGCGTCAGCTCGCCGTACGACGGCCACGAGCGGACGTCGAAGTAGACGTCACCCGAGCCGTCCTCGGCCGCGTAGGCGTGGCCCTTCGCGACGAGCTCGGCGATCAGCTCGACGATCTCGGGGATGTGGCCGGTGGCGCCGGGCTCGTACGTCGGCGGCTGCACGTTGATCGCGGCCAGCGCGCGGTCGAGCTCGAGCCGCATCGTGTAGGCGATGTTGAACCACGGCCGGCCCTGCTCCTCGGCCTTGGCAAGGATCTTGTCGTCGATGTCGGTGACGTTGCGGATGAACGTGACGTCGTAGCCGGAGGCGGCCAGCCAGCGGCGCAGCACGTCGAAGTTGACCGCCGACCGCACGTGCCCGACGTGCGGCTCGGACTGCACCGTCAGCCCGCAGACGTAGATGCCCGCCTTCCCCTCCTCGAGGGGTGCGAAGTCCCTGACCTCGCGGGTCGCGGTGTCGTACAGCCGGAAGCTCACCCGCCGAGTCTAGGGTCGCCGGCGCCGCGGCCACGCATCGGCGCAGGAGGGTGCAATTCACGGGTTGACCCGCGAAATGGGTGGCCTGAGTGACTCCTGTGACAGGAGTGACCGTTCGCCCTACCGTGGTCGGGTGACCCGTCGACAAGCCGCCCTGGCGGCCCTCCTCGCGCTGGCGCTCGCCACCCCGCAGGCCGCGACCGCCACGGCCACGACCGCCGGCGCCGCCCCCGTCTCCACGCCCCGCGTCGCCACCCGGCACGTCGACTACCACGCCTGGGACACGCAGGCCCGGCTCGCGGACGGCCGCGCCACCGGGGTCGAGGTCCGCCGGGGCGCGGTCACGGTCGCCGCGGAGCCCGCGGGTCACCGCAAGTACGACGGTCGCCGCTACGCGACCGGCCGCTGGGTGTCGCCGTGGCACGCGCCCGGGTTCGGCTACACCGAGCTGGTCGCGTCGTGGCAGGCCCGCACCCCGGGCGACAGCTTCGTCGAGGTCGCGGTCCGCGGGCGCACCGCCGCCGGGCGGGTCAGCAGCTGGGACCTCCTCGGCCGCTGGGCCGCCGGCGACCGCCACGTCGACCGTCGGACCGTCAGCGGGCAGTCCGACGACCTCGCCGGGGTCGCCGTGGACACCTGGCGGGTCGAGCCCGACCGGGGCCTGGCCGGCTACCAGCTCCGCGTCACCCTCCTCCGCGGCCGCGGCTCCACCGGACCCGTCGTCGACGGCCTCGGCGCCGTCGCCAGCCGCCTCCCGGCCACCGCCCCCGGCACCTCCCGCCCCGGCCCCGGCTCGGGCACCGTGCTCGACGTCCCGCGTTACTCCCAGATGGTCCACTCCGGCCACTACCCACGCTGGGGCGGCGGCGGGCAGGCGTGGTGCTCGCCGACGTCGACCTCGATGGTGCTCGGCTACTACGACGCCCTGCCGCCGGCGAAGGCCTGGTCGTGGATCCCCGACGGCCACACCGACCCCTGGGTCGACTTCGCCGCCCGCGCCACCTACGACCACGGCTACGACGGCACCGGCAACTGGCCGTTCAACACGGCGTACGCCGCCACCCGCACCGGCCACGCCTTCGTCACCCGCCTGCGCAACCTGCGCGAGGCCGGCCGCTTCATCGAGGCCGGCATCCCCGTCGTCGCGTCGATCTCCTTCGGCTCCGGCGAGCTCGACGGCGCCCCGATCTCGGCCTCCGACGGCCACCTGCTCGTCGTCGTCGGCTTCACCCGCGCGGGCGACGTGGTCGTCAACGACCCGGCCGCGCAGCACCGCCGGGGCGTGCGCCGCACCTACGACCGCGCGCAATTCGAGGACGCCTGGCTGCCCACCTCGGGCGGCACCGCCTACATCGTGCGCGACGACACACACCCGCTCCCGACCGGAGCCAGCCCCGGCTGGTGACCCGCCGCGCCCGGCCCCTCAGACACCGTAGCCCCCGTCGACGTCCAGCTTCTGCCCGGAGATGAACCCCGCCCGGTCCGAGGCCAGGAAGCACACCGCCTCCGCGACGTCGGCGGCGTGGCCGAACCGCCGCAGCGGGATCCGTGACCGCGCCACCTCCAGCGCCTCGGGCGACAGGTCGCCCGACGCGATCAGCCGCACCGCCATCCCGTCGTTCAGCATCCCGGGCCCGACGCAGTTCACCCGGACGCCGAACCGCCCCTCCTCGGCCGCCAGCGCCCGCACCAGCGCCTCGACCGCGCCCTTCGGCGCGGACGACAGCCCGTCGCGCACGGGGTAGCGCGTCGTCGCCGCCGTCGTCACCGCCACCACCGAGCCCCGGCTGTGCCGCAAGTGCGGCAGCGCGGGCTGCACGACGTTGAAGAAGCCGGCCGCGTCGGCCAGCAGCTGGGCGGCCATGGTCGCGGGCGCGACGTTCGACAGGTGCGCCATCGGCACGTGCGGCCCTGCCGCGTGCACCAGCGTGTGCAGGCCGCCGTGCTCCTCCACGACGGCGTCGACCACAGCCGCGCAGTCCTCGTCCGAGGTCACGTCGAGCTGGTACGACGACGCGCGCACGCCCCACTCGCGCGCCGAGGTGACCGCGGCACCGGCGCCGTCCGCGCTGGTGTGGAAGGTGACGGCGACGTGCGCCCCGCGGCGCGCCAGCAGGCGGGCGATCGGCAGCCCGAGCCCGCCGCTGCCGCCGACCACCAGCGCGGCGCCGCGGTGTCCGGCGAAGTCGCGCACGCCCGGGTCCACCATGTCGCTCGTTCTCCCGTCGGTGGCGGTCAGGCGTCGGGTTCGCTGACCGTGAAGTCGACACTGTGCCAGCCCGTGGCGCCGTCGGGGAGCACGTCCTGCTCGACGCCGGTCTGCACCTGCCCGCCCTTGCTGGTCGCCCGCACCCGCACGGTGTGGTCGCCCGGGTCGAGCGACAGCGACGTCGACCACTGCACCCAGGTGTCGACGCTCGGCACCGACGCCAGCGTGCAGGGCTGCCAGGGGCCGCCGTCGACGGCGATCTCGACGCCCTCGATGCCGGTGTGCTGCTCCCACGCGACCCCGCCGAAGACCACCGGCGCGTCGCCGGGCACGTCCGACCCCGACCGCGGCACGTCGACCCGCGAGGCGATCTTCACCGGCGCCTGCTCGGCCCACCCCTTGCCGACCCAGTAGGCCTCGATGTCGTCGAACCGGGTGACCTCGAGGTCGACCAGCCACTTGCACGCGGAGACGTAGCCGTAGAGACCCGGCACGACCATCCGCACCGGGAAGCCGTGGTCGATCGGCAGCGGCTCGCCGTTCATCGCCACCGCCAGGAGCGCGTCGCGGTCGTCGGTCAGCGCGGCGAGCGGGGTGCCGCACGTCCAGCCGTCGTCGGAGGTCTGCAGCACGGCGTCGGCGCCGGGCCGGACGCCGGCCTCGGCGAGCAGGTCGGCGACCCGCACTCCGCTCCACCAGGCGTTGCCGATCAGGTCGCCGCCGACGCGGTTGGACACGCAGCTGAGCGTCACCCACGCCTCGGTGCGCTCGCGCGCCAGCAGGTCGTCGAACCCGATCTCGAGCGGGTTGTCCACGAGCCCGTGGATCCGCAGCCGCCAGTTCCGCGGCTCGATGCTCGGCACCACGATCGCGGTGTGCACGCGGTAGAAGTCGTCGTTCGGCGTCTCCCACGGCGTGATGTCGGCGACCCCGGCGCGGACGCCGCGCGGCAGCACCGGCTCGGTGACCCCGGGCAGCCGCAGCAGACGGCGGGTCTCCTCGACCTGCCGGCGGCCCGCGCCGACCACGCGCCCGGCGCCGGAGACGACGACCGACACCGCGGCGATCGCGCCGGCGCGCAGCAGGAAGCCGCGCCGCGTCGCGAGGGCGACCCCGTCCGGACCGCCCGTGCTCTCGTCCGCGGCCCCGGCTGCGGGGTCGAGCCGGCGCAGCGGGTCGGCGAGCAGCGAGAGCACCACCACCCAGGTCACGAAGCCGAGGGTCAGCGGCAGGAACGCCAGCGGCGAGGCCGCGGGCTGCATCGACACGGCGACCACGCCGGCGGTGGCCAGCGCGAGGTAGACCGCCACCGGCGCCCACCACGAGCGGGCCGCCAGCCGCCCGGCCCAGGCGAAGGCGCCGGCCAGGAAGACCAGGATGACGACCACGAGCACCGGCTTGTCCCAGGTGCCGAGGACGCCGATCGCCCCCTCGGCGGCCGCGCCCGGGGTCGCGCGGATGACGAGCTCGGCCACCGCGACGACCGGCGAGTCGCGGATCGACATGGCCATCGCGACGGCGTAGCTGACCGCCACCCCTGCCAGCCCGGCCACCAGCCCGGCCAGCGACCACGCGCTGCGCACCGACCTCACCCTGCCGATTCTGTCTCAGGCATGATCAGGACGTGCAGAACTCCCCCTCACCCGCGGACCGCCGGACGGCGCCCGTCCCGCGCGTCGGTGTCGGCACCGACGTCCACCGGTTGGTCGCGGGGGTCCCGATGCACCTCGCCGGGCTGGCCTGGCCCGACGAGCCCGCGGGGCTGGAGGGGCACTCCGACGCGGACGTCGCCGCGCACGCCCTCTGCGACGCGCTGCTGAGCGCCGCCGGGCTCGGTGACCTCGGCTCCACCTTCGGCACCAGCGACCCCGCCTGGGCCGGCGCCGCGGGCACCGCGCTGCTTGAGGAGACCGCGCGCCGGGTGCGCGAGGCCGGCTTCAGCATCGGCAACGCCGCCGTCCAGGTCGTCGGCAACCGGCCGCGGCTCGGCCCGCGCCGGGAGGAAGCGGTCGCGGTGCTCTCGGCGGCGATCGGCGCCCCGGTCTCGCTGTCGGCCACGACGACCGACGGGCTCGGCCTGACCGGCCGTGGCGAGGGCGTCGCGGCGGTGGCCACCGCGCTCGTCGTCCCCGACTGAGTTCGCCTCGCGCCGTCAGGAGTGCGCGGCGTGCCGCGGACCCACCAGCACCACGCCCTCGACCACCCGCACCTCGAAGACCGCCACCGACGCGTGCTCGTCGTCGAGGCAGCGCCCCGTGCGCAGGTCGAAGGCGTGCCCGTGCGCGGGCGACCCGACGAACGGCACCTCGCCGCGGTGGCCGACGATCCCGCGGGCGAGACCCGAGGCGTGCGCGAACGGGTCGTGGTTGCCCAGCGCGAAGACCTCGTCGCCCGCGAGCCGGAACAGCGCGACCGCCTGGCCGTGCACCAGCGCGGTCGCCCCCCGCCCGACCTCGAGCTCGGTGAGCCGGCACACGGGGTGCCAGTCCTCCACCGGCTCCGCCGTCATGCCCCGACGCTAGGAGGCGCGTGTCAAGCCGCTGTTTCCCGGCGCCCTCCCCGTGCAACAAGCAGGTAAACAAGCCCGGGCGCCCACCGGCTAGCCTCCGGGGGTGCCGTGCGCCGTGGTCGTCCTCGCCGCCGGCTCCGGCAGCCGCGTCGGGGCCGACCGCAACAAGGTGCTGCTCCCGCTGCGCGACCGGCCGGTGCTGGCCTGGTCGGTGCAGGCGGCACTGGGCGTCCCCGACCTCGCCCGGCTCGTGGTCGTCGTCCGCCCCGGCGAGCAGGACGACGTCGCTGCGGCCCTGGCGCCGCACCTCGGCGACGCCGAGGTGGTGGTGGTCGAGGGCGGCGCCACCCGCCACGCCTCCGAGGACGCCGCGCTCGCCGTCCTGGCCGCCGACGTCGCGGCGGGCCGGGTCGACGTCGTCGCGATCCACGACGGCGCCCGCCCCCTGGCCGGCACCGACCTCTTCACCGCCGTGGTCGACGCCGCCCGCGCGTCGGGCGGGGCGCTGCCCGTCGTGCCGCTCGGCCCCGTGGTCGCCGCGGACGGCCACGACGTCGACCCGCGGCTCGCGGCAGTGCAGACGCCCCAGGCCTTCCGCGCCGGCCCGCTTCTCGCGGCGTACGACGCGGCCCGCCGCGACGGGTTCGAGGGCACCGACACCGCGGCCTGCGTGGCCCTCCACACCACACCGGGCGAGGTGACCGTGACCGGCGTCCCGGGCTCGCCGCGCAACCTGAAGATCACCTTTCCCGAGGACGTCGCGCTCGCGGAGCGGCTCAGCGCGCCGTGAGCGCCTCGAGCACCGCGACCTCGTCGGGCGAGGAGACCCGCCGTGCCCCGGGCGGGGCCTCGACCAGCACCACGGGCCCGGCCTGACGCAGCTCGCGCACCAGACGCAGCAGGTCGGTGGTCGGCGCGCCCGGCAGCGACGCCACGACCGACGCCGGGAGCACCACCGGGGAGGCCAGGGCGAGCAGACCGTCCCGGTCGACGGTGTCGCCGACCACCGCGCGGCCGGCGTCGTCGACGCTGACCCGCTTGACGGTGTCGGTGACCGGCCGCACGGCCACGACCACGACGTCCTCGGCGACCGCCCGCTCCACGCAGGCTGCGATGAACTCCGGCGGGGCCATCGGGCACAGCGCGTCGTGCACCACGAACGGCGCCCCCGCCTCGGCCACGGCGTCCCACGCCGTGCCGAGGTCGACGATGACCACCCCGGCCTCCCCGAGCGCCCACGCCGCGCAGGCGACCAGCGCCTCACCGTGCAGCAGCGCGTACGGCAGCGAGCCCCGGGCGTCCTCGGCCACGGTCCCGAGCGCGGCAGCGCGGTCGTCGTCGTCCATGCCGCGACCCTAGGTCACCTGCGGGGCCCGGCCGCCCGGAAATGGGTCGTGGCCCCCGGGATCACCCGGGGGCCACGGAGACAGGATCGGCGTGAGCCGGTCAGGTCAGGAGGCGAGCACCTCGTCGAGGATGGCCTCGGCCTTGTCCTCGTTGGTGTGCTCGGCCAGGGCCAGCTCGGAGACGAGGATCTGGCGCGCCTTGGCCAGCATCCGCTTCTCGCCGGCCGACAGGCCGCGGTCACGCTCGCGGCGCCAGAGGTCACGGACGACCTCGGACACCTTCATGACGTCGCCGCTGTGCAGCTTCTCGAGGTTGGCCTTGTAGCGCCGCGACCAGTTCGTGGGCTCCTCGACGTGCTCGGCACGGAGGACGTCGAACACACGGTCGAGACCCTCCTTGTCGACGACGTCCCGGACCCCGACGAGGTCGAGGTTGCAGGCCGGGACGCGGACGACCAGGTCCTGCTGGGCAACGATCCGAAGGACGAGGTACTGCCGGTCCTCTCCCTTGATCTTCCGCATCTCGATGTCCTCGATGACTGCGGCCCCGTGATTTGGATAGACAACCGTTTCGCCGACGGTAAAGGTCATGTGTCAAGTACCCCTTCCTAGGTGACCAGTCTAACATGCCCGCGGTGGTGCTCCAGACATCGTTTGTGCAGGTCAGAGGCACAATCAGGGCTTGACAAGACCGGACTCGTGTGGTGGGGACGGCGTCAGTCCGGGGTGCCGCCGGCGGTCGGCTCGGCCCGGTGGGCGGCGGAGGGTGCTCGTCCGTGGCAGTCGGACCAGGCACGGTCGCGCCCGCAGGTGCAGCGATCCTCCGGGCGGCGCCGTTCGTCCGCACGTGCGTAGACCTCCATGACGTGGTCCGGCGAGGCGCCCCGTCGGAGTGCCTGGCACATCACGGCCATGGGCGTCGCCACGTGCTGGAAGAACAGGCGGTAGTCGGGGCACAGGTAGTTGCCGGGCGCTCCGTCGTCCGCCGCCCGGACGAACCTGTCCTTGGGACAGCCGCCGTGGCACAGCCTGCGGACCGGACAGTGGCGGCACACCTGCGGCAACGACGCGCCCTTCGCCCGCTTGAACGCCAGCTGGGCCGGCGACTCCACCATCTCCAGGAGGGTCCGGTCCATGATCGAGCCCAACCGGTGGCGAGCATCCACGAAGTGGTCGCAGGCGTACACCGAACCGTCGTGCTCGAGGACCACCGCGTCGCCGCAGGCAGGCTGGTGCACGCAGAGGCCACCGGGTTCCCCGAGAGTGTTGCCCAGGGTCGTGTCGAACATCTGGACGAACACGCTCCCGACATCACGGCGCACCCAGTCCTCGAAGACGTCGACCAGGAACCGCCCGTACGCCCCGGGGCGCACCGCCCACTCCCCCGGCTCCCACGATCCGCCGACGTCCTGGAGCGGCGTGACCACGGGGATGAACTGCATGAACCGTGCTCCGCACTCGTCGCGCAGGAAGCAGTAGACCTCCCGGCCGCGGTCCTGGTTCGCGGCGTGCACGGTGGTGAGCGCGTTCCAGGGCACGCCTGCGCCGGTCAGCAGGTCGACCGCGCGACGGACTGCGGCGAAGGAGGGTCGTCCCGCGTGGTTGCGGCGGTAGGCGTCGTGCACCTCGGCGGGCCCGTCGATCGAGAGCCCCACCAGGAACCCCTGCCGCCGGAGGAACGTCACCCACGGCCGGTCGAGCAGCACCCCGTTGGTCTGGAGGGTGTTCAGCACGGTCTGCCCGGGGCGGGCGAACCGGCGTTCGAGCTCCACGGCCTTCCGGTAGAAGTCGATCCCCCGCAGCGTCGGCTCGCCCCCCTGCCAGGCGACGACCACCTCCCCGTCGGGTTGCCCTGCGAACAGCTGCTCGAGGTAGCGACTCAGCACGTCTTCGCTCATGCGTGTGTGCGGATCCGGGAAGAGCCTCGACGTGTCGAGGTAGAAGCAGTAGTCGCAGGCCAGGTTGCAGGCCGGGCCGGTCGGCTTGGCCATCACGTGGAAGGGGCGGCGTCGACCTGCGTCGACGCCTCGTGCGGCTGCGCTCGCCTGTGCCACCGTCGTCACTCTCCTGAGGGGATGGTCGGCCACCTCGACGACGGGCGCCTAGGGCGGATGGTCCCGCCTGCGGAGGGCATCGGCCTCTGGTCGCGCCTGGAGGCCGGACGGTTGACTGGGCTGCATCGCGGAAGCCGGGCACGTCCCGGTGCCTCGGGGGCAGCTGCATCGGCCGTGACGTGTCGCAGAGCTCCGCACCTCACGAGGAGTAGCGATGCGTCACCCATCACTGTGGCTCTCGGCAGTGACCTCGATCTCGTCGGCGGCCCTGCTCGTCAGCGTGGGCGCAGGAACGCCCGCCCTGGGCCAGCCTGTCACCGACGCAGCGGCGACCGCGGAGATCGCAAGTGTCGACCAGCCGAACATCCTGATCATCAACCTCGACGACCTCCGCGCGACCGGCACGCTGCCGGCGATGCCCCGCGTCCAGAGCTACTTCCAGCAGGGAGGTCGGACCTACACCCGGAGCTACGCCACCACGCCGCTGTGCTCGCCCTCACGGGCGAGCCTCTTCACCGGCAGGTACGGCCACAACAACGGCGTGACCGGGAACGGTCTCGATGCGGAGATCGCGGCGCTCGACCAGTCCGCCATGTTCCAGGGTTACCTGCAGGCCGCGGGCTACAACACCGCGATGGCGGGCAAGTTCATGAACACGGTGCCGCTGTCACGGAGTCCGCGGTTCTGGGACCGGTGGGCCTTCACCACCGGGGGATACCAGAACATCTCCTACAACGTGAACGGCACGGTGAGGAGGATCTCGGGCTACTACTCGGACGTGCTGGGGAACTACGCGATCAGTGACCTGAACGAGTTCGAGCGGCAGGATGCCGAGCCCTGGTTGCTGTACATAGCCCCGCAAGCACCCCACTCTCCGAGCATTCCCTCGTCGAAGTACGCGAGCGCGCCCGTGCCTGCCTGGACCTATCCGCCCAGCTTCAACGAGGCCGACGTCTCGGACAAGCCGAGCAGTGTCCGGTGGCGCGGCCTGCTGAACACCTCGAGTGTCGAGCAGACGCGCACGCAGCACCTCCGGACCATCATGTCCGTCAACGACCTCGTCGGCCGCGTGGTGGACGAGATCTCGCGGCTCGGCGAGGACGGCCGCACCCTGGCGATCTTCACCTCCGACAACGGCTACATGTGGGGTGAGCACCGGATCGTCGACAAGCGCTTCCCCTACACCGAGTCCGAGGCCGTTCCGCTCCTCGTGCGCTGGCCGGGGCACGTCACTCCGGGAACCGTGGACAACAGGCTGGTCAGCAACGTGGACATCATGCCGACCCTCCTGGAGGCGGCTGGCGTGTCTCCCCAGCTCAGGTACCCGCTGGACGGGCTCTCCCTGTTCTCGCCGACACCGCGGACCCAGCTGCTGATCGAGTACGGACGCACTCTCGATGCGCCGCTGCCGCCCTGGGCATCGGTGCTGACGACGGCCAACCAGTACACCGAGTGGTACACCAAGGACACCGGAGCCCTCACCGCACGGGAGTTCTACGTGTTCGGGTCGGACCCCTACCAGCTCGTGAACCTGTTCCGCGACGGCAACGCTGCCAACGACCCGAGCATCGCCGTGTGGGGACCCCGCCTGGCAGCACTCCGTGGTTGTGTCGGAGTGGCGTGCGTCGTCACCGGTGCGGGGCGTTCGGCGCCCGGGAGGTGAGCCACCCGCCGGCCGACCATGCCCCCGGCTCGATTTCCCTCCGGTGACGGGGATGACGGGCGCTGGTGCAGGTGGATACTGCAGGCATGGGGGACTGGGGCACGGGAGGGGTCGCCGTGGGAGCCGACTCGGACACCGAGGTGCGTGCGGAGCGGCGCGGGTTGCGCGAGCTGGGACCCGTGGTGCTGGTGAGGTCGGCGCACCCGCTGGCGGCGGTGCTGACCGCCCTCGGCGTGGCCGTCGTGGCGGCGCTCGCGGGCCGCCCGCTGCGCGAGGTGCTGCTGGTCCTGGCCACCGTGCTCGTGGGGCAGGCGGTGGTCGGCTGGCACCACGACCTCGTCGACCGCACACGTCCCTCCAGCGCAGAGCCGGGCGGCTCGCCGCTCGGTCGGGGCCTGCTCGAGCCCGGCACGGTGTGGTTCACCGTGGCCTGCGCGACGCTGCTGCTGGTGCCGCTGTGCGTGGCCAACGGCCTCGTCGCGGGCTCCGCCTACCTGCTCTCCTGGGCCCTCCTCCTGCTCGGCAACCTGGTGCTGCGCCGCAGCTGGCTGTCGTGGGTGCCGGCCGCGGCGTCGTACGCGCTGCTCCCGGCGTTCGTCTCGTACGGCGGGTGGGGCGGCCAGGCGCGCGGCGAGCCGCCCGAGGTGGCGGTGACCGCGCTGGTGGCGGCGCTCGGCGTCTGCGTCCACCTGCTGACCTGCCTGCCGCACCTCGTCGAGGACAACCGCGAGGGCTATCGGCACCTCGCGCTGCGCATCGCACTGCGCACCGGAGCCCCCCGCCTGCTGTGGGCGACGCTGGTCCTGACCGGCCTCGTCGTGACCGCCACGGCGTGGGTCGCGACGCAGGTCGGGCTGGCGCAGTGACCGCCCGTGGGGACCGCTAGGCTGCCGCCCATGCACCTGCGCCGTACTCCCGCGCTCCTCGTGGGCGCGCTCCTGCTCGCGACCGCCCTCACCGGCTGCGGGACCGACGCCACCAACCGGATCAACCAGATCACGACGGGCAGCGTGAACCGCGAAGCGGAGATCGACGTGCTGGGCGCGGTCGTCGTCTCGGCCGAGGACGGCTCCGGCACCTTCGTCGCGACGTTCGTCAACAACAGCGAGGTCGAGCCCGCCTCCGTGGAGTCGGTGGCCGGCACCGACCCGGCCACCGGGCTGACGTTCGACGGCGACACCTCGGTCGACGTCCCGGCCGCGGGCATGGTCAACCTCGCCGATGACGGCGGCTTCCCGATCACGGGCGACTTCGTTGCCGGCGACTTCCTCGACCTGACCGTCACCTTCGGCGACGGCTCCAAGGTCGACATGAACGTCCCCGTGGTGACCAACTGCGGGATCTGGGAGGGCCTCGACGGCCCGACGACGGGCTGCGAGTCCGAGAGCGTCGAGCCGGACCAGACCGAGGAGACCTCGCCGACGCCCATCGAGCAGTCCGAGTGAACTCCGGCCGCTGAGCGGCCGACCGAGCCGGGAGGGCACATGTCCTACACGTTGATCCTGCTCCGCCACGGCGAGAGCGAGTGGAACGCCAAGAACCTCTTCACCGGCTGGGTCGACGTGGCCCTCTCGGACAAGGGCCGCACCGAGGCGGTCCGCGGCGGGGAGCAGCTGCGCGAGGCGGGCGTCCTGCCCGACGTCGTGCACACCTCGCTGCAGCGCCGCGCGATCAACACCGCCGCCCTGGCGCTCGACGCGGCCGACCGACACTGGATCCCCGTCCGCCGCTCGTGGCGCCTCAACGAGCGCCACTACGGCGCGCTGCAGGGCAAGGACAAGAAGGCCACGCTGGCGGAGTTCGGCGAGGAGCAGTTCATGCTCTGGCGCCGCTCCTACGACGTGCCCCCACCGCCGCTGGCCGACGACGACGAGTGGTCGCAGGTCGGCGACCCCCGCTACGCCGGGCTCGGCGAGGAGATGCCGCGCAGCGAGTGCCTCAAGGACGTCGTGGCGCGATTCCTGCCCTACTGGGAGTCCTCGATCGTCCCCGACCTGCGCGCCGGCCACACCGTGCTGGTGGCGGCGCACGGCAACAGCCTGCGCGCCCTGGTCAAGCACCTCGACTCGATCAGCGACGACGACATCGCCGGGCTCAACATCCCCACCGGCATGCCGCTGGTCTACCGCCTCGACGAGTCGCTGGCGCCCACCGTCCCCGGCGGTGAGTACCTCGACCCCGAGGCGGCGGCTGCCGCGGCAGCCGCGGTCGCGAACCAGGGCCGCTGAGCAGCAGCGCTCAGACGTCGACCGGGAAGTCGCCGGTCACGACGTACACGACGCGGTTGGCCACCGACACCGCGTGGTCGGCGATCCGCTCGTAGTAGCGACCGAGCAGGGCGATGTCGACAGCCGCCTCGACGCCGTGCGCCCACTCGTCGGCGAAGAGCTCGGCGAAGCTCTGCCGGCGCAGGCCGTCCATGATCTCGTCGGCGCGCCCGAGCTCGATCGCGGCCTCGACGTCCTTGGTGGTGATGATCTGCTCGACGCGGCAGACCATGTCCTCCGCGACCTCGCCCATCCGGGCCAGGGTGGGCCGGACCTCCTCGGGCACCGCGATGTCGGGCACCCGCAGGCGGGCGATCTTGGCGACGTGCACCGAGAGGTCGCCCATCCGCTCGAGCTCGGTGACCATGCGCAGGGCGCTGACGACGACCCGGAGGTCGCCGGCGACGGGCTGCTGGAGCGAGAGCAGCTGGAAGCAGGTGTCCTCGATCTTCTCCTTGGCCTTGTCGATGTCGGCGTCCGCGCTGATCACCTGCTCGGCGATCGCGGCGTCGCCGCTCAGCAACGCCTGTGTGGCGAGCCGGACCGCGGTCTCGACGCTGCGGCAGATCCCCGCGAGGTCGTCGAAGACCCCGTCGAGCTGTTCGTGGAAGGCCTCTCGCATGCTGCGATCGTAGGCAGCCCGGGTACCGGGAGCCCCACGGGGCGTGAATGGGCGGTGAACAGTCGGTGCGAAGCGCCTGCTCAGGGGCGGTTTCCCGGCGGGTTGCTCGTACGATCACGGTGTGGACCCGACGACGACGGCGCTGCTCGCCGCCCTGATCGGGGGCGTCGTCGTCGGAAGCGCGGTGTACGCCTGGGCGATCAGCGACCGGCTGCAGCACCGGCCGCCGGCCGGGCACGACGAGGAACCGCTCGTGCCGCCGGCCGTGGCGACGGTGCTCGCGGTCCTGCGCAGCAGCGCGGTCGTGGTCGGTGAGGACGACGTCGTCCTGCGCGCGTCCGCCCCGGCGTACGCCTACGGGCTGGTGCGCGGGAACCTGCTGGTCAACGCCGAGCTCGTCGAGCTCGTCCACCGGGTGCGCCGCGACGGGGAGATCCGCGAGTCGGAGATGCTCGTCTCGCGCGCAGCCATGCCGGCGCGCCACGTGACCGCGCGGGTGGCGCCGCTGGGCGCCCGGCTGGTGCTCGCGCTGGTCGAGGACCGCACCCGGGAGCGCCAGGTCGAGGCGGTGCGCCGCGACTTCGTCGCCAACGTCAGCCACGAGCTGAAGACGCCGGTGGGCGCGATCCGCCTGCTCGCCGAGGCCGTCGCCGACGCGGCCGACGACCCCGAGGCGGTGCGCAGGTTCAGCAACCGGATGCTCACCGAGAGCGACCGGCTCTCCCGGCTGGTGCAGCAGGTCATCGAGCTCTCGCGGCTCCAGGGTGACGACCCGCTCGAGTCGCCGACCGCGGTGTCGGTCGACGACGTCGTCACCACGGCCGTGGACACCGTCGCCACCGACGCCGGGGCCCGCAACATCTCGCTGGTCACCGGCGGCGAGACCGGGCTCGAGGTGGTCGGCAGCGCCGAGCAGCTCACCGCCGCGGTCTCCAACCTGGTGGCGAACGCCGTCACCTACTCCGGCAAGGACTCCTCGGTGCTGGTGACCGCCCGGTCGGTCGACGACACCGTGGAGATCTCGGTGATCGACCAGGGCATCGGCATCCCCGCCGCGGAGATGGAGCGCATCTTCGAGCGCTTCTACCGCGTCGACCCGGCCCGGCACCGCTCCACCGGCGGCACCGGCATCGGCCTCTCGATCGTCAAGCACATCGCTGCCACCCACGGCGGCGACGTGCGCGTGTGGTCCGTGGAGGGCCAGGGATCGACCTTCACACTCAGCCTGCCCCGCCACCAGCTCGACCAGTCGGCCCCCCCGGCCGGCTTCCCGTTCGCCCCCCACCAGGAGGTCAGCCCGTGACGAGGGTGCTCGTCGTCGAGGACGAGGAGAGCTACAGCGACGCTCTCACCTACATGCTGCGCAAGGAGGGCTTCGAGGTCGCGATCGCGGCCGACGGCAACACCGCCCTCACCGAGTTCGACCGCTTCGGTCCCGACGTCGTGCTGCTGGACCTGATGCTGCCCGGCATCCCCGGCACGGAGGTGTGCCGCCAGATCCGGCAGACCTCCAACGTGCCGGTGATCATGGTGAGCGCCAAGGACGACGAGATCGACAAGGTCGTCGGGCTCGAGCTCGGGGCCGACGACTACGTGACCAAGCCGTACTCCCCCCGCGAGCTCGTCGCCCGGATCCGCGCCGTGCTGCGGCGCGGGGCGGAGCCCGACCTCGCGCCGATGACGCTCGAGGCCGGACCCGTCCGGATGGACGTCGAGCGCCACGTCGTCACGGTGAACGGCGAGAAGCAGAAGCTCCCGCTCAAGGAGTTCGAGCTGCTCGAGATGTTCCTGCGCAACCCCGGTCGGGTGCTGACCCGCGGCCAGCTGATCGACCGCGTGTGGGGCTCGGACTACGTCGGCGACACCAAGACGCTCGACGTCCACGTGAAGCGGCTGCGAGCGAAGATCGAGCCCGACCCGGGCGAGCCGCGCTACCTGGTCACGGTGCGCGGGCTGGGCTACAAGCTCGACCTCTGAGGCGACGGCGGGGCCCGCCGCCGGTGCGCTGGCGGGAAGTCGCGCTGCGGCGTCCGAAATCCGCGTGTCACCTGTCGGTGGTCGTCCCTACGCTGGTCGGGTGACCGCCGCCGCCCCCACCTCCCCCGCTGCCGACGCTGCCGCGCCAGACGGGCCGCCGACCTGGCTGCCGCTGGCCGCGGTCGGCTGCACCCTCGTGCTGTGGGCCTCGGCGTTCGTGGCCATCCGCCACCTGGCCGACGACTTCTCCGCGGGCGCGCTGTCGCTCGGGCGGCTCGTCGTCGGGTCGCTGTGCCTCGCGGCCGTGGCGCTGCCGCGCGGCCTGCCCCGCCCCTCCCGCCGCGACCTCGCGATCATCGCCGTGATCGGCGTGCTCTGGTTCGGCGTCTACAACGTCGCCCTCAACGAGGGCGAGCAACGGGTCGACGCCGGCACCGCCGTGATGCTGATCCAGGTGTCGCCGGTGCTGATCGCCCTGATGGCCGCGCTCTTCCTCGGCGAGCGGTTCACCCGCAACCTCGGGCTCGGCCTCGCGCTGGCCTTCTCCGGCGTCGGCGTGATCGCGCTGTCGACCAGCCCCGGCGGCAACCGCGACGTCCTCGGCGTGGTGCTGTGCCTGGTGTCGGCGCTCGTCTACTCCGTCAGCCTGGTCCTGCAGAAGCCCCTGGTCGGCCGCCTGCCCGCGGTGCAGGTGACCTGGCTGGCCTGCACGGTCGGCGCGGTGGTGTGCCTGCCGTTCGCCGGGCAGCTGGTCGAGGAGGCGGGCGACGCGCCGGCGTCCTCGGTGTGGTGGCTGGTCTACCTCGGCGTCTTCCCCACCGCGATCGCCTTCACGACGTACGCCTACGCACTGCGGCACATGGACGCCAGCAAGCTCGGCGTGACCACCTACCTCGTCCCCCCGATCACGATCGTGATGAGCGTGGTCTTCCTGTCCGAGGCGCCGCCGACGATGGCCTACCTCGGCGGGGTGCTCGCGCTGGTCGGCGTGGCCGTCGCCCGCCGCAAGCCGCGCGAGCGGCTGCGACCGGCCGACCCGGAGGCCGCGACCGCTGCTGCCGGAAGCTGAGCCGACCGGGCCGACGGTCAGGAGGTCGGGGGGACCTCGCCCGCCTCGAGCCAGCCGCGGAAGGCCTCGAGGTTGCGGGTCGACTCGCCACGGAGCCGCCGCCACTCCCACTCCTTGCGGATCGCGGAGGCGAAGCCGAGCTCGAGGATCGTGTTGAACGACTCGTCGGCGTACGACAGCACCGCGCCGAGCAGGCGGTCGAGCTCGTCGGGCGTGACCGAGGCGAGGGGCAGCCGGGCGTCGAGGTAGATGTCGCCGGCGGCGTCGACGGCGAAGGCCACGGCATACATCCGCAGGTTGCGCTCGAGCAGCCAGCGGTAGACGCGCTCGTGGTTCTCGTCGGGCTTGCGGCAGACGAAGGCGTGCACGCCGAGCGCGTGGCGACCGACGTCGAGGCGCACCGGCACCTGCAGCTTCCGCTCGCCGGGCAGGCTCAGCGAGAAGACGCCCTCGGCGAGCTCCTCGTGCTCGATCCCCTGCTCGCGCAGGTGGGCCCGGACGACGTCGACGGGGCTGGTCGGCCCGGGGGTCACGACACCGCGCGGAGCAGCTCGCGGCGGGCCTGCTCGTAGACGTCGAGGGTGTGCTCGGCGGTGGTCTCCCAGGCGAACGACCGGGCCTGCTCGAGCGCGCCGCGCGACAGGCGGGCGCGCAGGGGCTCGTCGACCAGCAGGCGCTCGATCGCGTGCGCCCAGTCGTCCGGCTCGTGGGTGTCGAGGAGCAGCCCGCTGTGGCCGTCGCGGACGACGGTGGTCAGCCCGCCCACGGCCGCGGCGAGCACGGGGGTGCCGGTCGCCTGCGCCTCGACGGCGACCAGCCCGAAGGACTCGTTGTACGACGGGACCGCGACGAGGTCGGCGGCGGCGCACCAGCGCGCCAGCTCGACCTGCTCGACCGGCGGGACGAAGCGGACCACGTCGTCGAGGCCGAGCTCGGCGGCGAGCTGGGCCAGCGACTCGGGGTGCTCGAGCCCGGTGCCCGACGGCCCGCCGACCACCGGGACGACGAGCCGGGCGCGCAGGTCGGGGCGCCGCTCGAGCAGCACCGCGACGGCGCGCAGCAGCACGTCGGGGGCCTTGAGCGGCTGGATCCGGCCCGCGAAGAGCACGACCAGCGCGTCTTCGGGCAGGCCGACCGAGTGGCGCGCCTCGGCGACCGGGTGCGGCCGGAAGACGTCGAGGTCGACGCCCGGGTGGACCACCCGCACCCGCGTCGGGTCGGCGTCGTACAGGTTGATCAGCTGCTTGGCTTCGAGGTCGGTGTTGGCGACGAGCACGTCGGCGGCCTCGACGACCTGCTCCTCACCGATGATCCGGGCCAGCGGCTCGGGGGTGTCGCCGACGGCGAGGGCGTCGTTCTTGACCTTGGCCATGGTGTGCATCGTGTGCACCAGCGGGACGCCCCAGCGGTCGCGGGCCAGCGCGCCGACCTGGCCGGAGAGCCAGTAGTGGGAGTGCACGACGTCGTAGTGGCCCTCGGGCTGCGCGGCCTCGGCCCGCAGCACCTCGCGGGCGAAGACGCAGAGCTGGCCCGGGAGCTCCCCCTTGGTCAGCCCCTCGAACGGCCCGGCGTGCACGTGGTGCACGGTGACGCCGTCGAAGGCGGGGACGACCGGCGCGAGCCGCGAGCTGGTCGCGCGGGTGAAGATGTCGACCGCGATGCCGCGGGCGGCGAGGCGCTTGGCGAGCTCGACGACGTAGACGTTCATGCCGCCGGCGTCGCCCGTGCCGGGCTGGTCCAGCGGCGAGGTGTGCAGGCTGATCATCGCCAGCCGCTCGATCGCACGATCCACGTGGTGCCTTCCGTCAGGGGGCCAGTACCCACAACCTCCGGCCGGGCTCGCGCATTCCTTGCGGTCGTCCCGGGCGCCGGTCAGCGGGCGTGGGCACCCGCCCGCCTCGGCGGTGGCCGCCGCTTGCGCTCGCGGGCGATCACGACCGCGGACGCCACGATCGTCCCGGCGCCGAAGATCCCGTCGACGAGCTCGGGGTTGTCGGCGCGGAGCATCTCCAGAACGGACCAGACCAGGGCCGGGAAGCAGAGCCCGACGATGACCTGCAGCCAGTGCGCGCTCTTGCCGACCAGGCCGGCCCCGAACCCGATGTAGGCCACCACCAGCAGCAGCCCGCCCAGGAGGTAGAGCGGGTCGAGGGTGGTGTCCGAGACCCCGGCGAGGTCGAGCACCAGCCGCGCCACCCACACCAGGCCTCCGAGCACGCCGGCGATCGCCGCCACGGTGCGCAGGTTCAACAGTCCTTCTCTCTCTGCTCGTCCGTCCTCACCCCCGGACAAATGGCCAGTGTGCCACCGGCTACGCCGGGCCGACCACGGGGCTGGACAATCGGTGCATGCCCGACGCCGCGCAGAGCCCTCGTCCGACCTCTCCCGCCCCCGGCTACCCCGACGGCAACGCTGGCGGGATCGCCGTGGTCACCGGCGCCAGCGGCGGCATCGGAGCCGCGACCGCGCGGGCGCTCGCCGCGTCCGGGTTCGAGGTGGTCTGCACCGCGCGGCGTACCGACCGGATCGCCGCGCTGGCCGAGGAGATCGGGGGCCGCGCCGTGACCTGCGACGTCACCGACCCCGCCTCGGTGGCCGCCCTGGCCGCCGAGGTCGGGCCGGAGCTGCGGGTGCTGGTCAACAACGCCGGTGGCGCGCTCGGCGCCGACCCCGTCGAGGATGCCGACCCCGAGCAGTGGCGCACGATGTACGACGTCAACGTGCTCGGCCTCCTGCACGTGACCCAGGCCCTGCTGCCCGCCCTGCGCGCCAGCGGGGACGGCGTGATCGTCAACGTCGGCTCCACGGCCGGCCGCGCCGCCTACGAGGGTGGCGGCGGCTACACCGCGGCCAAGCACGGCACCAAGGTCGTCACCGAGACCCTGCGGCTCGAGCTGGTCGGCCAGCCGGTGCGGATCTGCGAGGTGGCGCCCGGGATGGTGCGCACCGAGGAGTTCGCCAAGGTCCGGTTCGGCGGCGACCAGGCGAAGGCGGACGCGGTCTACGCCGGCGTCCCCGACCCGCTGGTCGCCGAGGACGTCGCGGACGCCATCGCGTGGATCGCCACTCGGCCGGCCCACGTGAACATCGACGAGCTCGTCCTGCGCCCCCGCGCCCAGGCCGCCCAGCACAAGGTGCACCGGGTCGGGCAGTAGGGCCGGCCGTGGTCAGCCGGCCAGGATGTCGGCCAGGTCGCGCAGGAGGGCCGGCTTGGGCTTGGCCCCGCGGATCTGCCGGACCACCTCGCCGCCGACGTACACGTTGAGCGTGGGCATGCCCGTGACCCGGTAGGCCGCGGCGGTCACGGGGTTCTCGTCGACGTTGAGCTTCACGACCGTCAGGCGATCGGCGTGCTCGTCGGCGATCTGCTCGAGGACCGGCGCGACCTGGAGGCAGGGGCCGCACCACGGCGCCCAGAAGTCGACGAGCACCGGCCCGTCGGCGCCGAGGACGGTCTCGGCGAAGTCGGCGTCGGTCACGTTCCTGATCGTGCTCATGCGGGGTCGTTCCTCTCGTGGCTGCCCGCCGGCGGCGGGGACACCACGGAGCCTGCGGTCCGGTGCTGTCCGGGGACTGTCCGTGGGCTGTCGGCCGACAGCGGTGCGACAGGTGCCGGACAGCGCCGGACCGCAGCGTGGTGCGTGCGACGCCGACCGACCGCCGACCGACCTGAGGAGAGAGCCGTGCAGAAGCCGACCGTGAGGCTGTGGCCACCCGTGCGTGAGCTGGCGGTCGAGCCCGGCGTCGTACCGACGTGGGACGGCATCACGCCGGCCGGCGAGGTCGTCGCCCGCTTCCTGGGACTGGTGCGCACGACGGGCGACGGCGACGCCGCACGCGCGGTGATGGCACCCGCCGTACCCGCCCACCAGGTCGTCGCCGAGGCCCCGGCCACCGTCGTACGCACTCCGGAGGAGTACGCCGCGCACGTGCAGGACATGCTGCGGGAGCACGGGCGGTTCACGTTCGTGGTGACCGAGCTGCTCGCGGACGGCGACCGCGTCTACGTGCGGTGGCGCCAGCGCGGCGCCGGCCCAGAGCCGGCCACGGAGATCGGCTCGGCGGTCTACCGCGTGGCGGACGGTCGGATCGCGGAGTACTGGATCCAGCTCGACCGGCTCGGGCTGCTCGCCCAGCTCGACCCCGGCGCCCTGCTCCGGCCCTGACGGGCCGTGGGACGCGCCCGCCCCCGGCGCGCGGTGGTGGCAGACTGCCGCCGTGCAGACGATCGGACTCGTGGGCGGCATGAGCTGGGAGAGCTCGGCGGCCTACTACCAGGACCTGAACCTCGGGGTCGAGGCACGCCTCGGCGGCCTGCACTCCGCCCGGATCGCGTTGACCTCGGTCGACTTCGACGAGGTCAACGCGCTGCAGGAGCAGGAGCGCTGGGACGAGGTGGGGGCGATCCTGGCCGAGGCGGCGCGGGGCGTGGAACGCGCCGGGGCGGACTTCCTGGTGCTGTGCACGACGACGTTCCACATGGTCGCGGACCAGGTGGCCGAGGCAGTCGACATCCCGCTGCTCCACCTCGCCGACGTCGTCGCCGACGCCTGCAAGGAGCACCGGCTGGAGTCCGTGGCGCTGCTCGGCACGACGTTCGCGATGTCGCGGTCGTTCTTCTCCGACCGGATCGCCTCCCACGGCCTCACCGTGCACGTGCCGGAGGCGCGCCACCACGAGACCGTGAACCGGATCATCTACGACGAGCTCGTGCACGGGAAGGTGCTCGACTCCTCGCGCCGTACCGTCGTCTCCCTCGTCGACGAGCTCTGGGACGCCGGCGCCGGAGGCCTGATCCTCGGCTGCACCGAGCTCGAGCTGCTGGTCAAGCAGGCCGACGTCGAGCTCCCCCTCTTCCCCTGCACCACCCTCCACGTCGCCGCCGCCCTCGACCGCGCCCTGGCCTGACGGGTAGTACGTCACGAAAAGCCCCGTCGGACCGCAAGACATGGGGCCTTTCGTGACGTACTACCGGTCGGTGCCGGTGAGGACCAGGTCGGCGAGGCGGTGCAGGGCGGGGGTGAGGTGCTGGTCCGCGACGGTGTACGGCGGGTGGCCGGGCAGGGTGAAGGTGTAGACGAAGCGGTCGGGGTGGGGCGGACCGCTCGGGGCGGCGGCGAGGGCGGCGGCGAGGTCGTCGGCCTCGAGCAGGGCCCGGACCGCGGGCACCCGCGGGTCGTCGGAGGCGAGGTCGAGGGAGCCGGTGGCGGTGCGGCCGATGAAGCCGCCGCTGCGCCTGACCTCGACCCGTCCTGCTGCCCCCGCGTCCATGGCCCCACCCTGTCACGCGGCCGCGCACCACCCGGCGAGTCACCCGCTGCGAGGGATCCGGGGGCCCGGTGGCCGCCCTACAGTGCGCCAATGCCCACCGCGCTCGCGACCGATGCCGCCACCGTGTCCGCCGTCCTCGGGGCAGTCCTGGTCGCCGCCGACTTCCTGATCAAGGTGATCGCGCTCGGCGTGATCCCCGGGAACCGCAAGCCGGCCGCCGGCATGGCCTGGCTGATCCTGATCATGGTGATCCCCTTCGGCGGGATCCTGCTGTTCCTGCTCTTCGGCCAGAACTCCGTCGGCAAGGACCGCCGTGCCAAGCAGGCCGAGGCCGACGCCGCGATCCGCCACTACGTGCGCCACATGCCGGCCTCCGCGCCGACGTCCGGGCCCGACTACCTGCCGTCGGTCGCGACGCTCAACTCGAGGCTGACCGCGCTGCCGTGGCAGCCGGGCAACCGGATCCAGCTCTTCCCGGGCTACCAGGACGCGATCGACGCGATGACCGAGGCGGTGGAGGGGGCCCAGAGCGCCGTCGAGGTGCAGTTCTACATCTCGGCCTGGGACGACGTGACCGACCCGTTCTTCTCCGCCGTGGTCGCCGCCCACGACCGGGGCGTCCGGGTGCGCGTGCTCTACGACCACCTGGGCTCGCGTGGCATCCCCGGGTTCAAGGACTTCGTCAAGCGCCTCGACGCGGCCGGGCTCGACCACCACGCGATGCTGCCGATCCACCCGCTCAAGGGCGAGTTCCGCCGGCCCGACCTGCGCAACCACCGCAAGATCCTCGTCGTGGACGGGCTGACCGCCTTCGCCGGGTCGATGAACATGACCGAGCCCGGCTACAACAAGCCCAAGAACCACAAGGTCGGCCGCAAGTGGGTCGAGCTGGTCGCCAAGGTCGAGGGGCCGGCGGTCAGCGGGCTGCGCGCGGTGTTCGCGACCGACTGGTTCAAGGAGACCGGCGAGATCATGGCCCAGGACGTGGCGCCGGTCGTGCCGCCGACGTACCCCGACGGCGTGGACTGCCAGGTGGTGCCGAGCGGCCCCGGCTACCCCACGCAGAACAACCTGCTGCTCTTCACGACGCTCGTGCACGCGGCCCGGCAGCGGGTCTCGATCACCAGCCCCTACTTCGTGCCCGACGAGCCGCTCCTCAACGCCGTCACCACCGCGGCCCAGCGCGGCCTCGACGTCGAGCTCTTCGTGAGCGAGGAGGCCGACCAGTTCATGGTCGGCCACGCCCAGCGCTCCTACTACCAGGCACTGCTCGAGGCCGGGGTGCGGATCTACCTCTACCCCGCGCCCGCGGTGCTGCACAGCAAGCACTTCTCGATCGACGACGACGTCGCGGTGATCGGGTCGAGCAACATGGACATGCGCTCGTTCGCGCTCAACGCCGAGGTCTCGCTGCTCGCCACCGGCGCCAGCGTGGTGGCCGACATGAAGCGCGTCGAGGACACCTACCGCAGCCTCTCCCGCGAGCTCACGCTCGAGGAGTGGCGCGAGCGCTCCGCCGGGTCGAAGTACGTCGACAACGCGATGCGGCTGACCTCCAGCCTGCAGTAGCCGGCCGGGCGCCCCGGGACACGCGGCGGCGCGCGCCGCCCACACCCCGGGCCGCGCCGGTCCTACGATCGGCGCAGCGGCGCCAGGGGGCCATGAGCGCGCCGGAGCCCGGGAGGGGTCGAGATGGTCAGGGACTGGATGACGATGAGCTGGAAGGGCCTGCTGCTGCGCGGGGCCATCGCGGTCGTCTTCGGCATCGTCGCGATCGCCGCGCCGGTCGCTGCCGCGCTCGCGTTCGCGCTCCTGTGGGGCATCTGGGCGCTCGCCGACGGCATCGGCGCCTTCGTCCAGGCCTTCTCCAAGGACGTCGTCGGCATGAACGCCGACGGCACCGCCGTGATGGGCGGCCGCTCGGGCGGGGAGAAGGCGCTGCTGATCGTCCTCGGCCTGATCGGCGTCGTCGCCGGCCTGCTGGCGATCACCTCGCCCGGCCTGGCCGCCGTCGCGCTGACCTGGATCCTGGGCATCTGGCTGATCGTGCGCGGCATCTTCGAGCTGGTCGGCGCCTTCTCCGCCAGCGCCGCCGGCGCCCGCGGGCTGCTGATCCTGGGCGCCGTCGTCGACTTCCTGCTCGGCATCCTCTTCGTCGCCAACCCCGGCAAGAGCGTGGTCGGGATCGCGGTCTTCCTCGGCATCCTCGCGATCATCTGGGGCATCGTGATGTTCGTCATCGCGTTCATGATCCGCAAGCAGGCGAACGCCGCTCCCGCGGCCGTCTGAGCAGCGCCGGGGGCCGCTCCGCCGATGCAGGGCGGCCCGGGGATCGCCACTAGACTTCCGTGCGGCCGATCGGCCGACCCCACCACCGGAAGTGACGTCGTACCCCCATGCCTGAGCACACCCCCGAGACCTCGACGCGGTCCACCCGCGTCGACCTGCGCAACGTCGCGATCGTGGCGCACGTCGACCACGGCAAGACGACGCTCGTGGACGCCATGCTGCGCCAGGGTGGCGCGTTCTCCGAGCACCAGGCCGAGGGCGTCGGCGACCGCGTGATGGACTCCGGTGACCTCGAGCGCGAGAAGGGCATCACGATCCTCGCCAAGAACACCGCGATCCACTACGCGGGTCCGGCGGCCGAGGGCAAGCCGATGACGATCAACATCATCGACACCCCCGGGCACGCCGACTTCGGCGGCGAGGTCGAGCGCGGGCTCTCGATGGTCGACGGCATCGTGCTGCTCGTCGACGCCTCCGAGGGGCCGCTGCCGCAGACCCGGTTCGTGCTGCGCAAGGCGCTCAACGCCGACATGCCCGTCGTCCTGGTCGTGAACAAGGTCGACCGCGGCGACGCCCGCATCGCCGAGGTCGTCGACGAGACCTACGAGCTCTTCATGGACCTGCTCGACGACCACCACAGCCAGGACGCCCTCGACTTCCCGGTCGTCTACGCCTCCGCCAAGGCCGGCCGCGCGTCGCTGGAGGTCCCCGAGAACGGCGGGCTGCCCGACTCCCCCGACCTCGAGCCGCTCTTCCGCACGATCCTCGAGACCATCCCGGCCCCGACGTACACCGAGGACGCGCCGCTGCAGGCCCACGTCACCAACCTCGACGCCTCGCCGTTCCTCGGCCGGCTCGCGCTGGTGCGGGTGCACGAGGGCACGCTGAAGAAGGGCCAGACCGTGGCCTGGATCAAGCGCGACGGCACGGTGAAGAACGTCCGCGTGACCGAGCTGCTCGTCACCGAGGGCCTCGAGCGCAAGCCCGGCGAGTCCGCCGGCCCCGGCGACATCGTGGCGATCGCCGGCATCCCCGAGATCACCATCGGCGAGACCCTCGCCGACCCCGAGGACCCCCGGGCGCTGCCGCTGATCCACGTCGACGAGCCCGCGATCTCGATGACCATCGGCACCAACACCTCCCCGCTGGTCGGCAAGGTGAAGGGCTCGAAGGTCACCGCCCGCCTGGTCAAGGACCGCCTCGACTCCGAGCTGGTCGGCAACGTGTCGCTGCGGATCCTCCCCACCGACCGCCCCGACGCGTGGGAGGTGCAGGGCCGCGGCGAGCTGGCGCTGGCGATCCTCGTCGAGCAGATGCGCCGGGAGGGCTTCGAGCTCACCGTCGGCAAGCCGCAGGTGGTGACCAGGGAGGTCGACGGCAAGGTCCACGAGCCCGTGGAGCGCCTGACCATCGACGCCCCCGAGGAGTACCTCGGCGCCATCACCGAGCTGCTCGCCACCCGCAAGGGCCGCATGGAGCAGATGACCAACCACGGCACCGGCTGGGTGCGCATGGAGTTCCTGGTGCCGGCGCGCGGCCTGATCGGCTTCCGCACCGAGTTCCTCACCGAGACCCGCGGCACCGGCATCGCCCACCACGTCTTCGAGAAGTACGAGCCGTGGGCCGGCGAGATCCGCTCACGCAACTCCGGCTCGCTGGTCGCCGACCGCAAGGGCGCCGCCACGGCGTACGCGATGACCAACCTGCAGGAGCGCGGCATCATGTTCGTCGAGCCCGCCACCGAGGTCTACGAGGGCATGATCGTCGGCGAGAACTCCCGCGCCGACGACATGGACGTCAACATCACCAAGGAGAAGCAGCAGACCAACATCCGGTCCGCCACCTCCGACAACTTCGAGAAGCTCGTACCGCCGCGCAAGCTGTCGCTCGAGCAGTGCCTGGAGTTCTGCCGCGAGGACGAGTGCGTCGAGGTGACCCCCGACTCGGTGCGGATCCGCAAGGTCGTGCTCGACCAGAACGAGCGGGCCAAGATGGCGAGCCGGGCGCGCAAGGGCGCCAAGCCCTGATCTGACCGCGAGCTTCGGGTCGTGTGCCTGACACCACCCTCCAGGGTGTTCTCGGGCACACGACCCGACACGCGTCAGGCCGAGAGCGGTACGGCGACGCGGTGGTTGGCGTGGATGCCCAGCCCGGCGAGCGCGACGGTCAGGGCGAGGGTGCCGGCCACCGCGAGGGGCACGGCGAGCAGCACGCCCGCGGGGAGCAGCAGCACCGGCGCGAACAGCAGCACCACCATCCAGCGCGGCACCGTGCCCGCCCGCACCAGGGCGACGGCGAGCAGCAGCAGCCCGGCGAGGAAGACGACCGCCCCGCCGGTGGCGAAGAAGGCGATCGGGGGGCTCTCGAGGGCGGCGTCGTACGCCGCCTCGCCGGTGCCGCCCTCGACGACGAACGCCCGGGCCACCACGAGCGCCATCGCGTAGCCCGCCAGGGACAGGCAGCCGGCGGTGAGCAGCCCGACCGCGACCAGCGCCAGCCGGCGCCGGCGGCGCCCCGGCATCAGGGTGAGCGTCACCGGCAGGCCCCCGAGGAGCAGGACCGCCGCGAGCAGCACGAGGCAGGCGACGACCACCCACTGCACGTCGGCGGCAGTGTCGTACGGCGGCAGGACCGCGCCGGGGGCCGGGACCAGCACCAGGGCCACGGCGAGCGCGGCGGCGCCGGCGACGAGCGAGGCGGCCGAGTAGGGCACCCAGTCGACGCGCATCTCCACCTCCTCCCCCGCGGACCGGTCGAGACGCGCGCAGCCTAGGTCGGGGACTCGGGGGCCTGAGCCCGAACACTCAAGACTTTGCCCAACCTGGGGGATCGACCAGCCAGCGCCCGAGCAGCGTGCCGTCGTGCTCGAGGAGCACGTGGAGGCGCAGGCCGGCGTCGACGGGCGGGCCGTCGAGGATCCGCGGGTGGGTGCCGCCGACCAGGCGCGGCACGACGGTCTGGCAGAGCTCGTCGAGCACGCCCTGGTCGAGCAGGTCGCGCAGCAGGTGCGGGCCGCCCTCGCACAGCAGGTCGGCCAGCCCGCGCCCGGCGAGCTCGTCGGCCAGCCGCGCGAGGTCGACGCGGTGGCTGCCGAGCACCAGCACGTGCTCGTCGCCGAGGGTCTCCCGCGCAGCCTCGAGACCCTCGGCCGCGGCGCAGGTCGCGAGCAGCACCTGCCCGGGCGCGGCGTCGCGCAGCCGTTCGGGGACCTCGCCGCGGCGGCTCACCAGCACGATCGGCCGGTCGGTGGGGCGGTAGCCCTCGGCGCGAGCCGTGCCCGCCCCGACCACCACGGCGTCCGCGGACGAGCGCAGCAGCGCGAAGACCCGGCGGTCGACGTCGTTGTTGATCGAGCCGCTGCGTCCCGAGTCGCCCGCGGCGGCGCCGTCGACGGTCGCGACCATGTTGGCGCGCACCCACGGGTGGCGGGGCACGGCGTACAGCTCGCGGAGGTCGTCCTCGGAGAGCTCGGCGTCGGAGGGCGGACGGTCGGGAGCGGTCAGGAGGCGCATGGCGGCCAGTCTGCCGCCACCACCTCGGCGACCCGCGCCACCTGGGCCACGTCGCGCCCGGTCGGGATCAGGTGCACCTCGTCGGCACCCGCCTCGGCGAACGCCGCCAGCGTCACGTGCAGGTCGTCCGGCGTGCCGGCGAACCCCGTGGTGGGGGCCAGGGCGTCGACGAGGTCGACGGGCAGCCAGTTCATGTAGTGGCGCAGGTGGCGGTGCACCTGCGCGCGGGCGCTGCCGTCGCCGTCGTCGAGGGCGAACCAGAACGACGTCGACAGGTGAGGCGCCGGCCGGCCGGCGGCGGCCCACTCCGCGCGGGTGAGCGCGAAGAGGTCGGCCGCGGCCGCGGTGTCGAGGTCGAGGGTGACGCCGGCCAGGCCGTCGGCCCAGGCGGCCGCGCTACGGATCGTGCGCGGGCCCATGGTGCCGACCAGGAGCCGGGGGCCGCCGGGCTGCACCGGGGGCGGCCCGACCGGTAGCGTCGCCTCGCGCACCTTCTCCCCGGCCCAGACCCGGCGCATCACGCCGGCCCGGGCGGCCATCTCGCCCATGGTCTGCGTGGCCGGGTCGGCGCCGGCGGCGACGTAGTCCTCCTCGCGCCCGCCCACGCCGAGGCCGACCGTGAGCCGTCCGGCACTGAGCACGTCGGCGGTGGCCAGCGCCTTGGCCAGCCGCACCGGGTCGTGCAGCTGCGGCACGACGACGGTGGTCACGAGCCGCACCCGCTCGGTCCAGGCGGCGCACGCCCCGAGGAGGGTGAGGGTCTCGGGGTTGTCGAAGGCCACCCGCTCGCCGAAGCACAGCGACGCGAAGGGCCCCTCGTCGATCGCGCGCGCCCAGGCCTCCAGCGTCACCGCGTCGAGGTCCGGCTCCATCACCGGCATCGTCATGCCCACCTGCACGGTGGTCACTGTGGCAGGTCTAGGACACCAGCACGGGCACCCGGGTGCGCCGGAGCTGCGGCGCGAGGACGACGAGACCGAGCAGCGGGAGTACGGCGAGCACGCCGAGGCTGGCCGGCACGCCGATCACGTCGCCGAGCCCGGCCACCACCGCCGAGCCGACGCTGCCGCCGACCAGGAAGAGCAGGGTGGCGATGCCGAGCGCCACGCCGCGGACGTCCTCGTCGACGGCGTCGCCGACGGCCGCGCTCAGGGCCGGCTGGCCGAGGCCGAACGCCACGGTGACCAGCACGACGGCCAGGACGAGGACGACGGGCAGCACGGCCGAGGTGCCGATCGCGGCCAGCACCAGGGCTCCGGAGGCGATCAGACCGGCGACGGCGAGGCTGCGCGCCGCCCCGATCCGGGTGAGCAGTGGGCCGACGATGCGCGGCACCACGAGCGCGAACGCCGCGCTGGGCAGCAGCAGCGCGCCGACCTCCCACGGCTGCCAGCCGACGTGCACCAGCACCGCCGGCACGCCGACGAGCTGGGCGAACCACGCGGCCGGCACGGCCGCGGCGGCCACCGCGGAGCGGATCACGGCCGGGTTGCGCACCACCTCGACCGGCAGGAACCCGTCGGGCCGGCGCCGCACCCACAGCGCCACCGTGGGGACGCCGAGCACGAGGAGCAGCCCGCCGACGACGGCCACGGCGGCCCCGACGGTGGGCGACTGCACGAGCAGCACCAGGCCGCCCGCGGTCAGCGCCACCAGCACCGCGCCCAGCACGTCGAGCCGGGCACCGGTCCCCTCGCCGGTCAGCGTGTGCCACAGGAACGGGATCACCGCCGCCCCGAGGATCGGCAGCGCCATCACCGCGCGCCAGCCGAGGTGCTCCTCGACCACGCCTCCGGCGAGCGGGCCCAGGCAGCTCACGGCGGCCGCGATCCCGGCCAGCCGGCCGAAGGCGAGGCTCCGCACCTCACCGGCGTACCGCGTGCTCAGGATGGCCACGCCCAGGGTCGGCACGGCGGCGGCGCCGGCGCCCTGGCACATGCGCGCGACCAGCAGCACGCCGTACGACGGGGCGAGCGACGCGACGAGGGCCCCGCCGGTCATCAGCCCGATGCCGACCAGCAGCGGCACGCGGATGCCGACCAGGTCGGAGACCCGGCCGTAGACCGCGGTGGTGACCGCGAGCATCAGCACGTAGAGGCTGATCGTCCAGGCGGCCACACCGATCGGGACGCCGAGGTCGTCGGCCATGGTCGGCAGCACGATCGCCGCGGACGACGACCCCATGCCGGCGAGCCCGAAGAGCAGGCCCAGCAGCACGGAGACGCGGCGGGAGTCGTGGAGCGGCATTCCTGTGGCAACTCCTCGTCGTCCGGGTTCATTCCGCCCCCGGCGCACGACGGGGCGGGTCACGCCGGGAAGCTGGTCCAGCCGGGTGTCGGAGGTCGGGCCCCCGCTGCTGACGCGGTCGGCAGCGGCCGAGGAGACTCGGGCCCGAGGCAGCGCCGCGCACGCCCGTGCGCGTCGGGCGCGCAGGGCGCGCCGGGTGGGAGGTGGAGGCCGTGCCCGACATCCCGTGGTGGAGTGTGCTGCTGCTGAACGTCGTCGTCGTCCTCGGGTACTTCTGGTCCAGGGAGTACCGACGCCGCGACGAGCGCGCGACCATGGAGGCGGCCCAGCTGGCCGTCGAGGAAGTGGGCCCCGGCTCGGTGCCACCGCTGAGACCGTTCTCCCGGCGCACGTTCCTGGAGTCGCTCGAGGAGCGCGGGGTGCGCTTCCCCGCCGACCTCGAGGAGCAGCCGCTCGAGGTCTGGGCCAGGCTGGCGGCGGCACCGGCCGGCTGCACCGTGTGCTGGTGGACCGTCCACGACCTGACCGTCGACCACGTCTACTCCGAGTGGCTGGACGTCTACGCGGCCTGGCCGCCCGGTCGGGTCCCGTCCGTGCCCGGGTACCTCGACGCCGGCGACGGTTGGTGGCTCTTCCTGGTCCTCGACTCCTCGTGCGCCGACGCGGACACGTGGACCCGAGGCTCGCGCCTGTCGACACGAGCGGTGGTCATCGACCACGACGTGGACGTCTGGACGCTCGTGCCACCGACGTCCGACGACCAGCCGGACGCGCAGTCGGAGCGTGGGTGGAAACGGCTCAGGGGCCAGGCACCTGCAGGGCCGGCATCGTGCGGTCCGCCACGGGTCGTCGTTCCCGTCGGGGACGACCCCTCCCCGAGCCAGCTGCGCCGCCTGCACGACGTCGCTGCCCGCACCGGGACGGAGGTCCGCACCGAAGGCGCATGGACACCACGGGCGATCGACGAAGCCCTCACCGCCTGGACGGCTGAGATCCTCGGCCGGCCCGACATCTCGTTCGAGTGCTACGACTGCGACTGGCACCGCTGACGGCGTCGCTGGAGAGATCGACCTCGGGGCGAACTGCAGCGCCGACTCAGACCTGCCAGCGCAGCACCCAGTACTGCACCCCGAACGGGTCGTCGTCGAGGTCGACGCTGACCTCGGCGTCGGGGGTCAGCAGCTCGGCGAGGCGCGGGAAGGACCCGGTGTCGGCCCACAGCTCGGCCGCCAGCACCTGGTCGACGGCGGCGAGGGCCGCGGGGTCGGGGGCGGTCAGCGCCGCGCACAGGGCGTCGTCGAAGCTGGCCGCCCGCTCGTCGAGGTGGCCCGGGGCCTTCTCGGTGCGGCAGGCGCTCCCGTTGCCCACCACGAGGTACGACGGGTGGTCACCGTCGCGGGGCGGCGCCACGCCGAGCAGGTGGTCGGCCACGCGGCGGCCCTGGTCGGAGGCGACGACCTCGACCGACTCCCCCAGCCAGGCGACGGCCCGCAGGCAGGCGGCCCGCAGGTCCGCGACGGGGTCGTCGAGCCCGGCGTACTCGGGCATCAGCGCGAGCACGCCCGGCACCAGCACCACCCGGGTCTCGGTCACTGGAGCCCCCGGATCGCCCGCTGCGGCGGGCGGCGGCCGGCGATGGTGGCGACCATGTCGACCGTCTGGCGGGTCTCGACGACCTCGTGCACGCGGTAGACCCGGGCGCCGGCCATCGCGCAGACCGCGGTTGCGGCGAGGGTGCCGGTGAGCCGCTCGCCGACGGGGAGGTCGAGCGACTCCCCGACGAAGTCCTTGTTGGACAGCGAGACCAGCACCGGCCAGCCGGTGGCGACCATCTCGCCGAGGCGACGGGTCACCTCGAGGGAGTGGAAGGTGTTCTTGCCGAAGTCGTGGGCCGGGTCGATCATCACCGACGCGCGGTCCACGCCCGCGGCCACGGCCCGCTCGGCGTAGGCGACGGTGTCGGCGATCGCGGCGGCGACCACGTCGTCGTACTCGATGCGGTAGGGGCGGGTCCGCGGCGTCACCCCGCCGGTGTGCGTGCAGACGAGTCCGGCGTCGTGCGCCGCCGCGGCGTCGACCAGCTCGGGGTCGGCGCCGCCCCAGGCGTCGTTGATGACGTCGGCGCCCGCCCGGCACACGGCGTCGGCCACCTCGGCCCGCCAGGTGTCGACCGAGATCACGAGGTCGGGGAGCTCCTCGCGCACGCGGGCCACGAAGTCGACGACCCGCGCTTTCTCCTCGGCCGCGCCGATCTCGACGCCCGGCGCGGCCTTGATGCCGCCGATGTCGACGATCTCGGCGCCCTGCGCCGCGACGAGCGCGACCCGCTCGAAGGCCTTCTCCTCGGCCCAGGTGGCGCCCTTGTCGTAGAAGGAGTCGGGCGTCCGGTTGACGATCGCCATCATCAGCGAGGCGTCGTCGGCGAAGGCGTGCCGGCGCAGGCGCAGGGTCACGGCAGGTACCTCTCCGCGGGCGGGCGCTCGAGGGTCGGCACCACGCGGTCGGCCGGCACCAGGCCGGGCAGCACGAACTGGCGCAGCACCGCGCCGTCGAGGGGCAGGTCGGCGTCGGTACGCCGCGCCAGCGACGCGGCGAGGATCTGGGTCGCCATGCCCCCGAGGTCGTGCAGCGCCTGGTGGCGGTGCGCGCGGGTGCCGAGGTCGACCTGGGCGATCGCCTGCAGGCCCAACCGGGCCTCGGTGTCGACGAGCGCGGCGAGCTCGACGGCGTACCCCGTCGGCACCGGCAGCGAGGCGAAGAGCGACCGCCGCACCGCCCACTCGCCGGCCAGCGGCTGCACCAGGTCGGCCAGGCCGGGATGCAGCAGCGCCACCAGCGGGCGGGCGACCAGCTCGGTCACCCGGCCGCCGTCGAGCGAGCCCCGCTGGCCGGGGCGCTCGTAGAACCCCTTGACCAGCGCGACCTCGGGACGGGTCAGCAGCGGCCCGAGCAGCCCGGGCACGAAGTGCGTGTCCCAGTCGAGGAGGTCGGCGTCCATGAAGACGACGAGCTCGCCGGCGGTGACGAAGAGCGACTTCCACATCGCCTCGCCCTTGCCCGGGTGGCTCCCGAGGTCCGGGCGGATCTCGGCCGACCGGTGCACGGTGGCCCCGGCGTCGGTGGCCACGGCGTAGGTCTCGTCGGTGGAGTCGGAGTCGATCACCACGATCTCGTCGAGCAGCGCGACGGTCTCGACCAGCGCCTCGCGGACGCGGGTGACCACGTCACCGACGGTCGCGGCCTCGTTGCGTGCCGGGACGACGAGGCTCACGGTCGCGCCGGAGGCGACCTTGGCGCCGACGAGGGAGTCGAGCGTCCAGTCGTCCCAGTGGTGGGTGTGGGTGCGCGACCACACGTCCGCTCCCACCGCGCTCGAGGCACCCCGGTTCACCCCGAAACCCTAGCGACGAGGTTGAAATCTCAACCGAGGTGTCCGCGGACGGAGGCGTGCCCCGCGAGCAGGTTGCGGGCGATCGTGCGGCGCTGGATCTCGTCGGTGCCCTCGTAGATCCGCAGCACGCGGAGCTCGCGGTACCACCGCTCGACCGGAAGCTCGCGGGTGTAGCCCATGCCGCCGTGCACCTGAAGCACCCGGTCGACGATCTCGTTGGCCTTGACGCCGCCGTAGAGCTTGGCCATCGACTGCGACTGCCGCGAGTCGATCCCGGCATCGACCTGCCAGGCGGCCCCGAGCACCAGCCAGCGCAGCGCCTCGATCTCGACCGCGGAGTCGGCGATCATCCACTGGATCGCCTGCCGCGTGGCGATCGGGGCGCCGAAGGTCTCGCGGTTCTGCGCGTGCTCCATCGCCATCTCGACCAGCCGCTCGCAGGCGCCGAGCGCGCGGGCGGGGAGCAGGTAGCGGCCCTGCCCGATCCAGCGCATCGCGAGCTCGAAGCCGCGGCCCTCCTCGCCGAGGATCGCCGAGTGCGGCACCCGCACGTCCTGGAACGAGAGCGAGGCGGGGCCCCACTCGCCCATCGTCGGGATCGGCGCGGAGGTCCAGCCGGTCTCGCGGTCGACGATGAAGCAGGTGACGCCGCCGTCGGCGCCCTTCTCGACGTCGGTGACCGCGAAGACCAGCGCGAAGTCGGCGACGTCGCCGCCGGTGATGAAGGTCTTCTCGCCGTTGATCACCCACTCGTCGCCGTCGCGGACGGCGCGGGTGCGGATGTTGCGCGCGTCGGAGCCCGCGCCGGGCTCGGTGATCGCGAAGCAGCTGACCTTCTCGCCCTCGATGGTCGGGCGCAGGTAGCGCTCCTGCTGCTCGTCGTTCGCCGCGAAGAGGATGTTGTCGGCGTCCCCTCCGAACTTGAACTGCACGAACGAGCGGCCCAACTCGACCTCGATCAGCGCCGCCATCAGCGCGCCGAGCCCCATCCCGCCGTGCTCCTCGGGGGTGAGCACGCCGAAGAAGCCGGACTCGCGGGCCTTGGCCTGCAGCCCGCGCAGCTCCTCGAGCGTGAGCCCCCGCTCGCCACGCCGCTCGCGCTCGAGCACCGTTGGCTCCAGCGGCATGATCTCGCGGGTCACGAAGGTCCGCACCCAGTCGCGGACCTCCCTCTCCTCCTGGGTCAGCGTGAGGTCCATGCGGGGACCCTATGCCTGCGGCGGATCCCGCCGTACCGTCGGACCATGAGGGTGACCGCCCCGCTCGTGGTGCTGCTCGCCGTGATCGGTGGCGGCTGCTCGTCGGCGGACGACTCGCCGGGGACGGCAGCGCGGAGCTCGCCGGCCTCCGGGTCGGCTGCCAGCTCCGACCCCACGCCCGGTGGGGCCACGCTCGGCGTGGAGCCCACCGACCTCCCGGAGGTCCAGGACGTCGGGGCAGCGGGTGGAGCCAGGCTCGACGTCGCCGACGCTGACTGGATCCAGGTCGTGGACGGCGCAGCCTGGACGGCCGTGCCGGGGGCGGTGGTCCGGCTGGACGACCGGGGCCGCGAGACCGCACGCGTTCCGGCCCGGCCCGGCAGCTGCCTGGCCATGGATGTCGGTGACGGCTCGCTCTGGGTGGGCGTCTGCTCCCGCTCCCCGGAGGTGCTGCGCATCGATCTCGCGACCGGCGAGGTCGAGGCGAGCATCCCCCTGCCACCGGGCCTCGGGCTCGTGCCCGAGGGGTCGGTCGGCGCCGGCGAGGGGAGCGTCTGGGTGATCGCGGCGTCGGGAACGGGAGACAAGGAGCTCCTGCAGATCGACCCGCGCCGTGACCGGGTGGTCAGTCGGCACCGCATGCCCCTGACGGTCGCGGGGGTCCGCGCGGGTCTGGGAGGAGTCTGGGTGACCGACCCGTCCAACGGCCAGCTGCTCCACGTCGACCCGGCCGACGGGCACGTGCTCGCGCGGATCCCCACCGGGGCGGGCGCGCGCTTCTTCGACATCGGCGAAGGCGCTGTCTGGGTGCAGAACAACACCGACGGCACCGTCACCCGCGTCGACGCTCGCACCGATGAGGTCGTGGCCACCATCCCCGTCGACCAGGGGGTCGTGAACGGCGGTGACCTGGCCGTGGGCGGGGGCTCCGTCTGGGCCCGGGTGACCTCCTCGCTGGTGACCGAGATCGATCCCGACACGAACACCGAGGTCGCGCGGTACGGCATGCCCGAAGGCAGCGGCAGCGTGGCTGCGGACGAGGGATCTGTGTGGATCACGGCGCACGACGTCGACGCCGTCTACCGGATCCCGCTGCGCTGACTGACACCTCCTCGTCAGGTCCGGGTGGTCTCGGACTCCGCGGCGCGGGGCAGCGTGCGCACGGAGCGCGACAGCAGCGTGCTCAGCGCGATCACCACGTAGAGCACGCCACTGACCACCATCACGTCGGCCAGCCCGTACGCCGTGCCGAGCGGTCCGTACAAGAGCTGGCCGACCGGGATCGCCACGAACGAGCCGAGCGCGTCGTAGGAGTAGGCGCGCGAGAGCATCCGGTCGTCGACGTTCTCCTGCATCGCCAGCGCCCAGCCGAGCCCGAACACCTCGGTGCCGGCCCCGGCGACGAAAGCGATCATCATCAGCAGCGCCAGCTCGTCGGTCAGGCCGTACGTCGCGATCAGGACGCCGTAGCCCGCCATGCCGAGCATGCCGAGCAGCAGCGGCCGCTCGAGGCGCACGCGCAGGAAGACCAGGCTGCTGACCAGCAGGCCCATCGCCTGCGCGCTCAGGACCAGGCCCACCCGTCGGCACCGATGGTCTCGTCGGCGCGCACCGGGCCGAGCGTGCTCCAGGCGCCGGACGAGATGGCGTTCATCGCGCCGAAGGCGAGCACCACGACCCAGAGCCAGGTGGTGCCGGTGAAGAGGTACCAGCCCTCGCGCAGGTCGCTCCACGTCGAGGACCGCTCCGTGCGGACGGCCGCGGGGATCTTGACCGGCGCCAGCAACAGGCTGGCCAGGAGCCAGGTCGCGGCGTCGAAGGCCAGCGCCCACCCCGGCCCGGCCGTCACCACCAGCACGCCGCCCAGCGCGGGGCCGAGCACGCGGAACCCGTTGCGGAGCACGGCGTTGAGCGCGTTGGCCTGCTGGAGCTCCTCGCGCGGCACCAGCTGCGGCACCAGGCTCGCATACGCCGGGAACACCAGCGCCATGGTCAGCCCTGCGAGGGCCTCGATCACGACCATCATCCAGATCTCGGCGACACCGGTGAGCACCAGGAGCGCCAGCGAACCCTGCAGCACGGCGATCGCGACCTGCCCGACGCGCAGCACCAGGGCCCGCGGCAGCCGGTCGGCGATCACCCCGCCCCAGAGCAGGAACAGCACCAGGGGGATCGAGTTCGCCGCCAGCACCACGCCCAGCGCGCTCGGGTCGTCGGAGACCTCGAGCACGGCGAAGGCCAGGGCGACGCTGGTCATGAACGTGCCGGCCAGGTTGACGGCCTCGGAGGCGATGTACCAGCGGAAGTTGCGCTCCCGCAGCGGCGCGAGCGCCTCCCCCCTCAGCACCGGCTCAACCTAGTCGAACCGAGCTGCCCCTCAGCCGAGGTAGCGCTCGACGGCGGCGACCAGCCCCCGCACGTAGGTCCGCTGCCCGTGGGACGAGGTCAGCCGGTGCGCGTCGTGGCGGTTGCGCAGGTTGCCCATCTCGAGCATCACGGTCGGGACGTCGGAGAGGTTGAGCGTGCCCAGGTCGCCGCGGCGGTCGAGCCCGTCGCCGCCGGCGACGTAGTTGGCGACGGCCAGGTCGCGGGCCACGAGGGCGCGGCGCACGTCCCTGGCCAGCCGCACCGACGCCTTCGCGATGTCGCCCGTCCAGCGGGGGCGGTTGGTGGGCGCGATGACGTGGAAGCCGTGCGCGTGGGCGACGTACGACCCGTCTCCGTGCAGGCTCAGCTTGAGGTCGGCGCCGATCGCGTTGCCGCGGCGGCCGCGCTCGTCGATGCACGGACCCCAGCGGTCCTCACGGTTGCTGGTGCGGGTGCGGACGACGTCGGCGCCGAGGTCGACCAGCCGGGCGCGCAGCCGCTGGGCTACCTGCCAGGCGATCGTGGCCTCGGGGACGCCGGCGTTGGTCGCCGTCCCCGTCGTGTTGCACTCCTTCTTGAAGCCGCCGGCCGGCACCAGCTTCGCGATCTTGCGTGGGTAGTTGTGGTTGCCGAGCTGGTGGCCGGCGTCGATCACCACGGTCCGCCCGGCGAGGGGCAGCTCGGGGGCGGCCACGAGCGACACGGAGCCCGGGCCGTCGGTGCCCGGGGCCACGACCGGCGTCGACGCCGGCGCCGCGAAGGCGTTGCTGCCGACCGCCGCGAGCAGCACCGTCGCGACGACGGCGGCGCGGGCGTGGGGCAGGACGGGGATCACCCCGTCGAGGCTACGTGGCCCCGAGGCCGTCCGCAGCGACCGGCGCCGATCCGGCTACGGTGGACGTCTGCCACCCCGACCGAAGGAGACCCCCGTGACCTGGCTCGTGACCGGAGGCGCCGGCTACATCGGCTCGCACGTCGTCCACGCCCTGCTCGAGGCCGACATCGACCCCGTGGTGATCGACGACCTGTCCTCCGGCGTGGAGTCCTTCGTGCCCGAGCGGGTGCCGTTCGTCCGGGGCACGCTGCTCGACGGCGCGCTGGTCGAGCAGACCCTGCGCGACCACGACGTCGAGGGCGTCATCCACCTCGCCGGCTTCAAGTACGCCGGGGTCTCGGTGCAGCGCCCGCTGCACACCTACACCCAGAACATCACCGCCACCGTCACCCTGCTGCAGGCGATGGAGACCGTCGGCGTCGACAAGATCGTCTTCTCCTCCAGCGCCGCCACCTACGGCACGCCCGACGTCGACATGGTCACCGAGGACACCCCGACCAGCCCCGAGTCGCCGTACGGCGAGACCAAGCTGGTCGGCGAGTGGCTGCTCCGCGACGCCGCCCGGGCCCAGGACCTCCGGCACACCTCGCTGCGCTACTTCAACGTCGTCGGCTCGGGCTCGCCCGACCTGTTCGACACCAGCCCGCACAACCTGTTCCCGATCGTCTTCGACATGCTCTACCGGGGCGAGACGCCGCGGATCAACGGCGACGACTACCCGACTCCCGACGGCACCTGCGTGCGCGACTACCTCCACGTCAGCGACCTCGCGCTCGCCCACGTCGAGGCGGCGCGGGTGCTCGCCGCAGGCGGGTCGCTCGAGCCCGTCTACAACCTGGGCAGCGGCGAAGGCGTGTCGGTGCGGCAGATCATGGACGCGATCCGCGAGGTGACCGGCATCCACTTCGAGCCCGAGGTCCGCGAGCGCCGTGCCGGCGACCCCGCCCGGATCGTCGCGAACGGCGACAAGGCCGGGCGCGACCTCGGCTGGCAGATGCGGCACACGCTGCGCGACATGGTCGAGAGCGCCTGGCAGGCGCGCAAGGCCGCAGGCGACCGCTACCCCGGCTGAGCAGCGCTCAGGAGCCGAGGCTCGGCAGCGGCAGGGGCACCTCGACCGGCCCGGTCACCCCGCTGTCGACGACGACCTCGTCGTCACCGACCTGTACCTCCACGTCGAGCGCGGTGTCGTCGTCGGAGCCGGGCGACTGATGATCGTGCGCGCCGTCACCACCGGCAGTGGCCGTGGCGTCGCCAGAGCCCGGGGCCGGGCCCGTGGACGCCTGGTGCACCTGCTCGCCGGGTGCCTGCCCCTTCGGCACAGGCCCGAGCGGGGTGTCCCTCCGGCCGTCGCCACCCCCGGCTCGGTGTCCCGCGAAGGCGGGCCGGGAGCGCACCGCCACCGGCTCCGCCGTGGAGCTCGACACGAGAGCCCGGGCGGAGCCGTCGGCGCCGGGAACCGCCTCGGCGCGCTCGCCGCCGCCCGAGACGACCGAGGGGGCGATGGCGACGACGACCGTGACCGCGGCCGCAGCACCGGTCACGGAGGAGAGGGCCGCAGGCGGCTGCCAGGGCCTGCGGGCGCCGCGGTGCCGGCCGGGTGCCTCTCGCCTCGACCCCGCACGGTGCTGACCTCGCATGTCCGCTCCTGCCTCGTCGGTGTGCGGGAGGATCAACGCCGCGCCGTAGAACGCGTTACTGCCTCAGAACCCGGGTTCCGTGTGGGCTGTGCCACCACCCGCCGTCCGGCCTGCCCGGCGGCGGGCCTCCCGGCTGGCATGATCGGCGCCATGCCCACCGCCTTGATCACCGGGATCACCGGACAGGACGGCCTCTACCTCTCCGAGCTGCTGCTCGCCAAGGGGTACGACGTCCACGGTGTCGTCCGGGGTCAGAACAACCCCAAGCGCGAGCTCGTCCGCCGCCTGCTGCCCGACGTACGGCTGCACAACGGCGACCTCACCGACCTCTCGAGCCTGATGAGGGCGCTACGCGACAGCCGACCCGACGAGGTCTACAACCTCGGCGCGGTCTCGTTCGTGGCGTACTCGTGGGAGAACGCCTTCGTCACCAGCGACGTGACCGCGCACGGCGTGCTCAACGTGCTCGAGGCGGTGCGGCTCCACGAGGACGACGCCGGGTCGGTGCGCTTCTACCAGGCGTCGAGCTCGGAGATGTTCGGCAAGGTGGCCGAGGTGCCGCAGCACGAGCGCACCCTGCTGTGGCCGCGCTCGCCGTACGGCGTGAGCAAGGTCTACGGGCACTACATGACCATCAACTACCGCGAGTCCTACGGCATGCACGCCTCGTCGGGGATCCTCTTCAACCACGAGTCGCCGCGGCGCGGGCCGGAGTTCGTGACCCGCAAGATCAGCCAGGCCGTGGCCCGGATCAAGCTGGGGCTGCAGGACGAGCTCGTGCTCGGCAACCTCGACGCCCAGCGCGACTGGGGCTTCGCCGGCGACTACGTCGAGGCGATGTGGCTGATGCTCCAGCAGCCGGTCGGCGACGACTACGTCATCGCCACCGGCGAGACCCACTCGATCCGCGACTTCCTCGACATCGCCTTCGCCCACGTCGGCATCGACGACTGGACGCCCTACGTGCGGCAGGACCCGCGGTTCATGCGCCCGGCCGAGGTCGACCAGCTGGTCGGCGACGCGAGCAAGGCGCGCGACGTGCTCGGCTGGAAGCCCCGGGTGTCCTTCGGCGACCTGGTGGCGATGATGGTCGACGCCGACCTCGAGGCGACCCAACAGGGCTGGTGACATGAGCCGCGCGTTCGTCACGGGCATCGGCGGCCAGGACGGCAGCTACCTCGCGGAGCGGCTGCTCGCCGACGGCGTGGAGGTTCACGCGCTCACGCTCGAGACCGACCCTCCGCCCGACCTGCCCGGCGTCACGCTCCACCCCGGCGACCTGACCCGCGTCGAGGAGGTGCGGGCGCTGCTGCTCGAGCTCGCCCCCGACGAGGTCTACAACCTCGCCGCGATCAGCTCGGTCGCGCTGGCCTGGGAGCGCCCCGACCTCACCGCCCGGGTCAACGGGCTCGCCGCCGTCGGCCTGCTCGAGAGCGCGCTGGAGGTGCAGGACAAGACGGGCCGGCGGGTCAGCGTCGTCCAGGCCTCGAGCGCCGAGATCTTCGGCGAGCCGGCCACCAGCCCGCAGGACGAGTCGACGCCGCTGCGCCCGGTCAACCCCTACGGCGCAGCGAAGGCGTACGCCCACCTCATGGTCGGCGTCTACCGGCGCCGCGACCTCCACGCGACCAGCCTGGTGCTCTACAACCACGAGTCGCCGCGGCGTCCGCCGCAGTTCGTCAGCCGCAAGATCACCTCCACGGTGGCGGCGATCGCGCAGGGTCGGGCCGACGTGCTGACGCTCGGCAACCTCGACGTACGGCGCGACTGGGGCTGGGCGCCCGACTACGTCGACGCGATGGTGCGGGCCGCGCGGGCCGACGATGCCGACGACTTCGTGGTGGCCACCGGGGTCGGCCACACCGTGCGCGAGTTCGTCGGCGCCGCCTTCGCCCGGGTCGGTATCGACGACTGGCCCCACCTCGTCACCGTCGACCCGGCGTTCGTGCGCCCGGTCGACCCCACCGACCTCACCGGTGACGCCAGCCGCGCCCGCGAGCGGCTCGGCTGGGCGCCGACCGTGGCGTTCGACGAGATCGTCGGCCGGATGGTCGACGCCGACCTCGACCCGCCGTCCGGCGGCGGCCGATGAGCTCGGCCGCCTCCCGGCCGCTGCGCTACGTGCCGGCGGTCGCGCTGGTCGTGGACGTCCTGGCGATCACCGTCGCCACCGCGGTCGCCACGTTGCTGCGGCACCGGGTACCGGGTTTCAGCACCGAGCTCGACGACGCCGACCTCTACCTCACCGGCCCGGCGCTCGTGGTCGTCTGGCTGGTCACGCTGTGGCTCTCGGGCAGCTACGCCGCCAACCTGTTCGGGGCCGGCACCGACGAGTACAAGCGCGTGGTCAACGCCAGCCTGCTCGCCGCCGGCCTCGTCGGCGTCACCTGCTACCTCGCGCGCTACCAGTTCTCCCGCGGCCTCTTCCTCTTCGCCTTCGGCATCGGCGTGCCCCTGCTCGTGCTCGGCCGCTACCTCCACCGCCGCGCGCTCCACCGCGCCCGCCGGGCCGGCTTCCTGCGCTACCAGGTGCTGCTCACCGGTGAGCCCGAGAACGTCGACGAGCTCGCCGGCGTGCTGCGGCGCGAGTCGTGGCTGGGCTACGAGGTGGTGGGCGCGCTCGTTCCCGGCGGCAGGCCGGGCGGCGCGACCCCGGGCGGTGTGGCGGTGCTCGGCGACCTCGCCGACACCCTCCAGCACGCCTCCGACGACGACCTCGACGTGCTCTTCCTGACCTCGGGATCGGGCTCCGCGCTGACCGTGCGGCGGCTGGTGTGGGCGCTCGAGGGCCACGACGTCCAGGTGGTCGTCGCGCCCAGCGTCACCGACGTCTCCAGCGACCGGATCCGGGTGCGCCCGGTCGGCGGCCTCCCCCTCATGCACCTCGAGCCGCCCCGCGCCACCGACGCCAGCCGCTGGGGCAAGCGGCTCTTCGACATCGTCGGGTCGGCCCTGCTGCTGGTGCTCTTCAGCCCGGTGCTGCTCGTCGCCGCCATCCGGGTCAAGGCCCACGACCACGGGCCGGTGCTCTTCCGGCAGACCCGGATCGGCCGGCACGGGCAGGAGTTCGACTGCCTCAAGCTGCGCACCATGGTCGTCGACGCCGAGGCCCGGCTCGCCGCGCTGCGCGCCGAGCAGGGGTACGTCGACGGCGCCGAGGGCCTCTTCAAGCTCAAGGACGACCCGCGGATCACCCGCCCGGGCCTGTGGCTCCGCAAGTGGTCGTTCGACGAGCTCCCGCAGCTGGTCAACGTGCTGCGCGGCGACATGAGCCTGGTCGGCCCCCGCCCGCCGCTGCCGAGCGAGGTCGCGGCGTACGCCTCCGACACGACCCGCCGCCTGCACGTCCGCCCCGGCCTCACCGGCCTCTGGCAGGTCTCCGGCCGCTCCGACCTCACCTGGGACGAAGCGGTCCGCCTCGACCTCTACTACGTCGACAACTGGTCGATGGTGCAGGACCTGACGATCCTGGCCCGCACCTTCAGCACGGTGGTGTTCCACCGCGGGGCGTACTGAGGGGTCCGGTGCAATTCACGGGGTAACCCGTGGTTTGTGCCTTGTCGCACCGAAATAACCATCCGGAAGCGGACAAACCACGGGTTACCCCGTGATTTGTGAGGCTCCTGTGACCAGTCCCCGCCCACCCCGGCCGCCCGATGGCTAGAGTCTCGCCACCGTTGGTGGACGTTGGGGGGCAGCTCGTGGTGCGCAGGTTCGTGGTCGTCGGGGTGGTGGTGCCGGCCTTGTCGGTGCTCGCGGCAGCAGGTCCGGCGCCGGCGGCGCCGGACGCCGCCGGGCGGACGTGCCGGGGGGTCGCGGCGACCGTCGTCGGTACGCCGGGGGACGACGTGCTCACCGGCACCCGGGGCGCCGACGTGGTCGTCGGGCTGCGCGGCGACGACACCCTCGTGGGCCTCGCGGGCGACGACGTGCTGTGCGGCGGAGGCGGCGCCGACGACCTGGCCGGCGGGCACGGGGCCGACCGCCTGTACGGCGGGCGCGACGCGCACGAGGAGCGCCGGCGGCGCACCTTCGTGGCGGGTGACCTGCTCGAGGGCGGGCCGGGCGACGACCACCTCAGCACCGGCCTGCAGCCTCGGGAGGAGGGCGTGTGGGTGCGCCGGAGCAACACCATCAGCTTCCGCCACAGCGCCGGGGCCGTGACGGTCGACCTGCGCGCCCGCACCGCCGTCGGCGAGGGCTCCGACGTGGTGGTGCGCGGCCCGTCGCTGGAAGTGGTCGGTTCGGCCCACGACGACGTCCTGCAGGGCTCCCGCGCGGACGAGGTCCTCGACGGCCTGCGCGGCGACGACCACACCCGTGGCGGCGGGGGTGCGGACGTCGTGCTCGACTACCACGGCGACGACGAGCTCGACGGCGGCGCCGGCAACGACATGGTCATCAGCACGACGGGCGTCGACACGGTGGCCGGCGGGGACGGTCACGACTTCCTGATCGCGTGGAGCCACATCACCACCACGCTGCTCGGCGGGGCCGGCTCCGACTACCTGTCACGGCCGATCACCCCCGGCGAGACGGGTGTCATCGACGGCGGACCCGGCGAGAACCAGCTCGAGCTCACCCCCCAGCTGTGGTTCGCGGACGCCCCCTCGGCCACCCTGGACGCGGCGGCCGGCACGTCGGTGGTGACCGCCGGCGACAAGACCCAGACGACCACGTTCACCGGCATCACCGCGTTCACGCTCTGGGACGGCCCGTGGACCTTCGCCGGCAGCGAGGGCGACGACTTCGTCCAGGTCCTGTGGGGCCGCCTGCAGGCCCAGGGCCTCGGCGGGGACGACTACCTGCTCGGCGGCGAGCGCAACGACGTCCTCGACGGCGGCGACGGCACCGACACCGCCTGGGGCGGCGAGGGGCACAACACCTGCCTCGCGACCGAGGCCGGCAGCTGCAGCGGCTACCCGTGGGACGGCACCACGACGCGGGCCCGCATCGTCACCGGCGACCACCCGCAGCAGCCCGACGCCGCCTCACCCCACCGGCTCGTGCAGCGCTGGCTGAGCCAGGGGGCGCGGCTCACCCGTTGAGCGGGTCGTGGCCCCAGCTCCTCAGCGGCCGAAGCGGAGCAGGTCGAGCAGGTAGTCGCCGTACCCGCTCGCGGTCAGCTCGGCGGCGCGCTCGGCGAGGGTGTCGTCGTCGATGAAGCCGAGCCGCCAGGCCACCTCCTCGGGGCAGCCGATCTTGAACCCCTGCCGCGCCTCGAGCGTGCGCACGAAGTTGCTCGCGTCGTTGAGCGCGTCGAAGGTGCCGGTGTCGAGCCAGGCGGTGCCGCGCGGCATCGGCTCGACGCGCAGCCGGCCCTCGGCGAGGTAGCGGCGGTTGAGGTCGGTGATCTCGAGCTCGCCGCGCGGCGACGGCTCCAGCGCCTTCGCGTGCGCGACCACCTCGTTGTCGTAGAAGTACAGTCCTGGAACGGCGTGGTTGCCGCGCGGGTGCTCCGGCTTCTCCTCCAGCGAGATCGCGCGGCCGGACTTGTCGAACTCCACGACGCCGTACGACGAGGGGTCGGCCACGCGGTAGCCGAAGACGACCGCGCCCTCGACGTCGGTGAACCGCCGCAGCGTCAGGCCCAGGCCCGAGCCGTAGAAGATGTTGTCGCCGAGCACGAGTGCGACCTTCTCCGCGCCGATGTGCTCCTCGCCGATGAGGAACGCCTGCGCGAGCCCGTCGGGGCTGGCCTGCACGGCGTAGGAGAGCTCGATGCCGAACGCCGACCCGTCGCCCAGCAGCCCCTGGAACTGACCGGCCTCATGCGGCGTCGTGATCACCAGGATCTCGCGGATCCCCGCCAGCATCAGCGTGGTGAGCGGGTAGTAGATCATCGGCTTGTCGTAGACCGGCACCAGCTGCTTGCTGATGCCCCGGGTGATCGGGTGCAGCCGGCTGCCGGTCCCGCCGGCCAGGATGATCCCGCGCATGCGCCGATCCTTGCAGACGGTGGCGCCTCCTAGACTCGCGCCAATGGAACGCCTGCTCGTCACGGGAGGCGCCGGCTTCGTCGGCGCGAACTTCGTGCACCACGTCCTCGCGCACACCGACGTCACGGTCACCGTGCTCGACAAGCTCACCTATGCGGCGTCGGAGGAGTCGCTGGCCGGGCTGCCCGGCGACCGCGTGGAGCTGGTGGTCGGCGACGTCGCCGACGGCCACCTCGTCGACCGGCTCGTCGGCGAGCACGACGCGGTGGTGCACTTCGCGGCCGAGTCGCACAACGACAACTCCCTCGACGAGCCCGGCCCCTTCATCCAGACCAACCTGGTCGGCACGTTCACGGTGCTCGAGGCCGCGCGCCGCCACGACACCCGGCTCCACCACATCTCCACCGACGAGGTCTACGGCGACCTCGAGCTCGACGACCCGGCCCGCTTCACCGAGGACTCGCCGTACCGCCCGAGCAGCCCCTACTCCGCGGCCAAGGCGGGGTCCGACCACCTCGTGCGCGCCTGGGTGCGCAGCTTCGGCGTGCGGGCCACGATCTCCAACTGCTCCAACAACTACGGCCCCTGGCAGCACGTGGAGAAGTTCATCCCGCGCACCATCACCACCGCGCTCGACGGCGAGCGGCCCCGCGTCTACGGCACCGGGCACAACGTCCGCGACTGGATCCACGCCGACGACCACGCCGCCGCGGTGTGGGCGGTGCTCGAGCGCGGCCGGATCGGCGAGACCTACCTGATCGGCGCGGACGGCGAGCGCTCCAACCTCGACGTGGTCGGCGACGTCCTCGAGCTGCTCGGCCGCGGGCGCGACGAGTACGACCTCGTCAGCGACCGCGCCGGGCACGACCTGCGCTACGCGATCGACGCGACCAAGGTGCGCGAGGAGCTGGGGTGGCGCCCGCAGCGGGCCGACTTCGCGACCGGGCTCGCGGAGACCGTCGCGTGGTACCGCGACCACGAGGACTGGTGGCGCCCCCACAAGGCCGCCACCGAGGCGGCGTACGCCGCGCGGGGGCAGTAGCGCGCCACCCTCGGGCAGGCCTCAGGCGTCGTGGCGCCCGTAGTCGTCCTCGAGCCGGCAGATGTCGTCCTCGCCGGTGTAGGCGCCCTGCTGCACCTCGACCACGATGAGGACCTCGTCCTCGTCGTTGGCGATCCGGTGGGCCTGGCCCACGGCGACGTCGACGAAGTCGCCGGGCCCGGCGATACGGACCTGGCCGTCGATGGTGCAGGTCGCCTTGCCGGTGACCACGAACCAGTGCTCGCTGCGGTGCTCGTGGGTCTGGTAGGAGAGCCGGCAGTGCGGCTGCACCACGATCCGCTTGACCTTGTAGCCGTCGCCCACGTCGAGGACGTGCCACGACCCCCAGGGGCGTTCGGCAGAGTCGGTCACGATGCCTCCGTTCAGGGCGCTGGGCTCGTGCGAGCCATCAGCCAAGGATATCGACGTGACACGGTGCTCCGGGCCGAATCCGGAGAGGTCGTCGTCCCGGGCAGTCAGCGCCGGTAGAGCCCCGCGAGCGCCGGGCGCACGTCGGCGAGGTAGACCAGCGCCGCGATCGTCAGCACGAGGTTGATCAGGTTCATCGGGGACCCGAGCAGTGCGAACTGCGCGAGCACGCCGATGCCGAGGATGATGCACCAGGCGGGCTTGGTCAGCTTGTCGGCGGCCTTGTAGGACTCGGTCGAGAACATCAGCGAGCTCACGAACGCGAAGACCTTCACGGCGAGCAGGGCGAAGGCGACGACGATGAGCACCGTTCCCTCGAGCTGGAAGACGTTCACGAGCGCAACTGTACGGGGCGGGCTCGGTAGTCCCCGACGAGTTGGCCCCCCTACTGGCGAGTAAGGGGGCCAACTCGTCGGGGACTACCCACCTCCGGACGTGCCGAGGCCCCCGCGGGCTCATGCTCCCCGGGGGCCTCGGACGAGGGTGGTGCATCCGGCACGGGGCCGGAGCGGCGAGATCAGTCGCCGATCTTGGCGGCCGCGTCGGTGGTCGCCTGGGCGGCCGACTCGGCGGTCTTCTTCGCGGCGGTGACGGTGGCCTTCGCCGACTTCTTCGGAGCGGCCTTCTTGGCGGAGGCCTTCTTGGCCGTCGACTTCGCCGACTTCTTGGCGGTGGTCGCGGTCTCCTGGGTGGCCTTGACCGTCTGGGTCTTGGTGGTCTTGGCCTTGGCGGTCGTGGTGGCGGCCGCGCGCTTGGTGGCCTGGGTCGACTCCTGGCGGCGGATCCGCGCCACGAGCACCTCGCCGCGCTTGACCAGGTCGCCGTAGGTGTCACCGGCGGTCTCGACGTTCTCGTTGACCAGCTCGGTCACGCGCGACTGGACCTTGCCCGGGTAGGCCTTGGCCTCGGCCTGCAGCTCCGTGACGCGGGCCTCGATGGCCGCACGACGGGCCTTGGCGTCCTTGCTCAGCGCCTCGACACGGGCGTTGACCACGGTGGTGGCCTGCTCGCGCAGGGCGGCGGGCTGGAGCTCGATCTTGGTGGCGCGCTTCTGCACGTCCTCGACACGGGTGGTGACGTCCTTCTGGACGCCCGCGACCTTCTTCTGCATGTCGGCGAGGTACTCGCGCAGGGCCTCGACGGCCAGGTCGGCCACGCCGGCGCCGGCGTAGAGGGTCTTGGTGGCGCTGTCGCGCGCGACCTTGAGGTCGAGCTGCGGCAGGTCCAGCTGCTTCAGGTCGAACTTGGTGTTCGGCATGGTGAACTCCTTCGGGTGGGGGTGAGGTGAGCTGCCAGGGGGAGGGGCCGGTCAGACGGCCTCGTCGGCGGCCGCGTTGAGGGCCAGGAACGACGCGTAGACGTCGAGCAGCGACTGCTTCTGCCGCTCGGTGAGGCCGGTGTCGCCGAGGACGGCCAGCTCGACCGACCCTCCGACGCCGTCCTCGGGGCTGAGGATGCCCGCACGGATGTAGAGCTGCTCCGCGGAGATCCGCAGGGCCTTGGCGATCTGCTGCAGGACGTCGGCCGACGGCTTGCGCAGGCCGCGCTCGATCTGGCTCAGGTAGGGGTTCGACACCCCGGCCTGCTCCGCGAGCTGCCGCAGGGAGAGGCGGGCGGCGACCCGCTGCTCCTTGAGGTAGTCACCGAGGTTCTCGACGGTCTTGCCGACCTTCGTGCCGACCTTGCCGGCCTTCTCGGCGGCCTTGTCGACACCCTTGTCGACGCTCTTGGTCGCTCTTCCCTTGGCCATGCCTCCATTGTGCTAGCAAGAGTTAGCACTTTGCAAACAAGACAAGGGTGAGTCACCCCACACTGGCTGAGTACGGAAGCCCTGTGTTTCTCAGGTGTTTCACGATCCGACACCCGTGCGCGCCGTACGCCGGCCCCCACCGCCTGCTAGCACCGCACCCGCCACGGGGCTCAGTAGCAGGCGCGGATCTCCCCCACCGGCCGGCCGCCCCCGAGCAGCACCACGCGACCGGTCGCCCGCACCGCCTCGGTGTCGACGCCGGGCTCGGTGTCGACGCCGCTGCGCCGCAGAGCCTCGGCCATCAGCACCGGCCGCACCCGCGGGGCCCCGTCGTCGGTCTTGAGCGCGAACGCCCGCCCGTCGGGCAGCGCGACGGCGTAGCACGACTCGGCCCCGGCCTTGCCGATCGCGCCCGGGATCGCCTCGAGCAGCGCCTTCTCGTCGCGTGCGCTCCCCGAGACGTACGCCGGGTGGGTGCGGATCGCGGCCGCGATCCGCGCCGCATCGGCATCGGCCGCGCCGGAGCCGTCGACACCCGTCGCCACCCGGGCGAAGGCGCGAGCCAGGCCCACGAGCGACGTGGAGAGCAGCGGCGCACCGCACCCGTCGACCGCGACGACCTCGACCTCCTCGCCGGTCATCTCGGCGAAGGTCGCGGCGATCCCCCGCTGCAGCGGGTGGTCGGGGTCGAGGTAGGTGACGGTGTCCCACCCGTTGACCACGCAGGTGGCGAGCATCGCGGCGTGCTTGCCCGAGCAGTTCATCAGCACCGGCGCGGCCCGGCCGCCCGAGCGCAGCACCTGGTCGCGCGCGGTGTCGTCGAGCGGGAGGTCGGCCGGCGTGCGCAGCGCCGACTCGTCGAGCCCCGCGCCGGCGAGGATCCGCCGTACCCCCTCGACGTGGAAGGGCTCGCCGGAGTGCGACGCGCAGGCCAGCGCCAGCAGGTCCGGCGGCAGGTCGAGGCCGAGCCGCACCATGCCGAGCGCCTGCAGCGGCTTGTTGCACGACCGGGGCAGCACCGGCGCGTGCACCGCACCCACCGACCAGTCGACCGACCCGTCGGCGGTCAGCGCCACCACGGAGCCGTAGTGGTGCCCCTCGACGAACCCGGAGCGGACGATCTCGGCCACGGGCACGGGCAGGGCGGACGGAGGGGTGGCGGGCATGGCCCGCAGGCTAGCGAGAGGCTGCTGGCAGGATGACCCCCGTGCCCCCTGCTCTGCCCCAGCACTGCCCCACGCCCGGAGAGCTCGACGACCTCGAGCTGCTGCTGAACGGCGCCCTGGCCCCGACCCGCGCCTTCAACGAGCCCGGCAGCCCGGTCACCCTGACGCTGCCGCCGGCCCTCGCCGACGCGCCCGAGGTCGAGCTCGTCGACCCCGAGGGCCTCCCGCTGGCGACGCTGACGACCGCGACCGGCGCGGTGGCGCCACTGAGCCACCCGGAGTACGGCCCCTTCCGCCGGCTCTACCTCACCCCCGCGCAGGTCCGCGAGCGCTACGCCGGGCGCACCTTCGTGCCGGTCGACGACGCCCTCTACGACGGCCAGCTCGCCGAGCTCGCCGGCGCCGGCCCCCTGGTGCTGCTGGCGCTGGTCGGCCACGGCACCCCCGAGCTCTCTGCTCCGGCCCTGCTGCGCGCGTCCCTGACCGCCGCCGCGCAGCTGCCCGACGCCGCGGTCGTCGCGGTGCCGGCCGCCGCGCACGGTGACGACCTGCTGCTCCGCGTGGTCGAGAACTACGCCGCCGGTGACCCGGTCCGCGACGCCGGGCCCGCCGACCACCACTCCGGCCGGATCGCCGAGATCGTGCGGCACGACCAGCCCCACGCCGACCACCGTGGGCTCGTGCTCTTCTTCACCGGCCTCTCCGGCAGCGGCAAGTCGACCCTCGCCCGCGCCCTGATGGACCGCATCCTCGAGCAGACCGACCGCCGGGTCACCAGTCTCGACGGCGACGTCGTGCGCCGCCACCTCTCGGCCGGCCTCACGTTCTCCAAGGAGGACCGCGAGACCAACATCCGCCGGATCGGCTGGGTGGCCGCCGAGATCTCCCGCCACGGCGGCATCGCGGTGTGCAGCCCGATCGCCCCCTTCGCCGAGACCCGCGAGCAGGTGCGCACGATGGTCGAGGACGCCGGCGGCGCCTTCTTCCTCGTCCACGTGGCCACGCCGCTCGAGGAGTGCGAGCGGCGCGACCGCAAGGGCCTCTACGCCAGGGCCCGCATGGGCGAGATCCCCGAGTTCACCGGCATCTCCTCGCCGTACGACGAGCCGGTCGACCCGGCCGTCCGCGTCGACACCACGGGCCGCACCATCGACGACGCCCTCGGCGACGTCGTCGCCGCGCTCGAGGAGCGGGGCTACCTGCACCTGCCCCGGGGTGCCGCCGGCGGGGACGGTCCGTGACCGCCGGGGCCGCGCGCTTGCGCGTGCTCTTCGTCTGCACCGCGAACATCTGCCGCTCGCCGTTCATGGAGCTGCTCACCCGCCACCAGGTCGGCGACGCGCTCGCGGTCTCGAGCGCCGGCACCCACGGCTTCACCGACCACCCGATGAGCGAGGAGATGGCCGACCGCCTCCGCGAGCGCGGCATCTCCCCCGACGGCTTCCGCAGCCGACCGCTGACCGGCGCGCTGGTCGAGGAGGCCGACCTGGTGCTGACCGCCGAGGCCGCCCACCGCGCCTTCGTCCTCGACGAGTGGCCGGCGGCCTCCCGCCGCACCTTCACCCTCGGCCAGCTCGCGGCGGCCGTCCGCGCCGACGGCTCCGGCCGCACCGGGCCCGAGCTGCTGGACCACCTCGGCGACCGCCGCGGCAACGCCGACCCGGCCCTCGACGTCGCCGACCCCTACCTGCGCGGTCCAGAGGTGGCCGCGCGCTGCGCAACCGGAATTGATGACCTGCTGCGCGTCGTCGTTCCCGCCCTCTCCGGAACAAGGATGATCGCCCCATGAGTGACCTGATCACCACCACCTTCTTCGCGATCCTCGCGGCGGGCTTCTTCGTCGGCATCGTCGTGGGTCTCACCGGGATGGGTGGCGGCGCGCTGATGACGCCCGCGCTGATCTTCCTCGGCGTCGGCGACGCGGCGACCGTGGTCACCGCCGACCTGACGGCCGCGGCGGTCTACAAGAGCGGTGGCGCGGTGGTGCACCACCGCGAGGGCTCGCCCAACATGCGGCTGGCGATGTGGTTGATCGTGGGCTCGGTGCCGATGGCGCTGCTCGGCCCCCACCTCGTCGCCTACTTCACCGATCCGGCGAACATCGACGACGTCCTCAAGATGTGCATCGGCTTCGCGCTGCTCTTCGCCGCCGCGACCTACGCGGCGCGCCTCTACATCGGCCTGCGCCGCGAGCGCCGCGGCGTGCCGCCGGGCGACCCCGACCCCCACATCCGCCCGATCCCGACGATCCTCGTCGGCGCCTTCGGCGGCCTGCTCGTCGGCATCACCAGCGTCGGCTCGGGCTCGGTCATCATGATCTCGCTGCTGATCCTCTACCCCGGCCTCTCCGCGGTGAAGCTCGTCGGCACCGACCTGGTGCAGGCGGTGCCGCTGGTGCTGGCCGCCGCGATCTCCAACATCGCGCTGCACGGGCTCGACTTCGAGATCCTGATCCCGCTGATCATCGGCTCGCTCCCCGGCACCATCCTCGGCAGCAAGATCGCCCCGCGCGTGCCCCAGTCGGTGATCCGCCGCGGCATCGTGATCGTGCTGACCATGTCGGGCGTCGCGCTGCTCGACAAGGCCGGCTGGGCCCCGCTCGGCGCGGGCGAGGACGACACCCACCCGATGCTGGTCGCTCTCGTCGGCGTCGCGATGCTCGTGCTGGTGCCGATCATCTGGGGCCTGATCCGGCGCACGGAGGGCCTGCCGATGTTCGGCTCGCCGACCGTCGCCGAGCTCGAGGACCCCAACTACAAGCCCGGCATCATCGGGATGAAACCCGCCAAGCCCGCCCTCGGCGACGACCACAAGCCCGACCGCACCGGCGGGGCCTAGCGGGCGCTGGTCCAGACCTCAGGCGGCGAGGCCGAGCAGGGCGCGGGCCTCGGCGGTGGTCATCGGCACCCGCTGGGCGAGCTCGCCGAGGGCCACGGCGCGCTCGACGAGCTGCGCGTTGCGCTCCACGGGTACGCCGCGCCGCAGGGTGAGCACGTCCTCCATGCCGACCCTCAGGTGACCGCCCTTGGAGAGCGCGGCGAGGGCGACGGCGAGGGTCGAGCGGCCGATGCCGGTGGCCGACCAGCTGGTGACGGCGTCGGGCAGCGAGGCGACCGCGGCCACGAGGGAGTCGGCGGTGCCGTTCATCCCGCCGGGCACGCCCATCACGAGGTCGCAGTGCACCCGCCCGCCGTACGGCAGGCCGAACTTGTCGAGCAGCCGCTGCAGTGCGTGCACCTGGCCGAGGTCGAAGAGCTCGAACTCCGGCACCACGCCGCGCTCCTGGCTGAGCTGGTAGAGCTCGCAGACGAAGGGCCAGGGGTTGGAGAAGACGTCGTCGCCGAAGTTGGTCGTGCCCATGGTCAGCGAACACGAGTCGGGCTGCGCGTCGAGGACCTTGAGACGGTTCTCCAGCGGGTCGTGCACCGAGCCGCCGGTGGAGAGCTGGACCACGAGCGAGGTCGACTCGCGCAGCGCCTCGACGGTCGCGGTGAGCCGGCCGAGGTCGAGCGTCGGCTTGTGCTCGTCGTCTCGGATGTGGACGTGGATCATCGCCGCGCCGGCGGCCTCGCACTCCACGGCGGTGGCCACCAGCTCCTCGAGCGTCGTGGGCAGCTGGGGGCAGTCCTGCTTGGTGGTCTCGGCGCCCGTGGGGGCGACGGTGACGAGCAGGCGGTCGGCGGGGATCTCGGGCGCTCGGCCGGCGGGGGGTACGGACACGGGGGCCAGCCTGCCAGAGCCGGGGCCGGGTGACCCACCTCGCACCCCCCTTCGATTTGAGGGACCCCCCGACCCGGCGGCTACAGTGGGCGAGATTTCACGAGGAGAGGCCACAACCCAGATGAGTGCACCCCCGACCCACGTCGACTACCAGCTGAGTCAGCTCGACCAGCTCGAAGCGGAGTCGATCCACATCTTCCGCGAGGTAGCCGCCGAGTTCGAGAAGCCCGTCCTCATGTTCTCGGGCGGCAAGGACTCCATCGTGATGCTCCGCCTCGCCGAGAAGGCCTTCTACCCGGCGAAGATCCCGTTCCCCGTGCTCCAGGTGGACACCGGGCTCGACTTCCCCGAGGTGCTCGAGACCCGCGACCGGTGGGTCGACCGCCTCGGCGTGCGGCTGGTGGTGGCCAGCATCGACGACGCGATCGCCAACGGCATCGTGGTCGACGACGGCAAGACCAGCCGCAACCGCCTCCAGATCGGCACCCTGCTCAACGCCATCGAGGAGAACGGCTTCACCGCCGCCTTCGGTGGCGGCCGCCGCGACGAGGAGAAGGCCCGCGCCAAGGAGCGCGTCTACTCCCACCGCGACGAGTTCGGCCAGTGGGACCCCAAGAACCAGCGCCCCGAGCTGTGGAGCCTCTACAACGGGCGCATCCACGCCGGCGAGCACATGCGCATCTTCCCGATCTCGAACTGGACCGAGCTCGACGTGTGGTCCTACATCGCCCGCGAGGGCATCGAGATCCCCAGCATCTACTTCGCCCACCAGCGCCGCGTGTTCGAGCGCGACGGCATGCTGATGTCGGAGACCCCGCTCAACCCGTGCCGCGAGGGCGAGACCGTCACCGAGCGCACCGTCCGCTTCCGCACCTGCGGCGACATCAGCCTCACCGGCTGCGTCGAGTCCCCCGCCTCCACGGTCGAGCAGATCATCGAGGAGATCGCGGTCGCCCGCGTGACCGAGCGCGGCGCCACCCGCGGCGACGACAAGTTCTCCGAGGCCGCCATGGAAGACCGCAAGAAGGAGGGCTACTTCTGATGGCCGCTGACGACACCACCCTGAACGCCGGCGCTGACGTCGTCGAGAACGTCACCTCCAACATGGACCTGCTGCGGTTCGCCACCGCGGGCTCCGTGGACGACGGCAAGTCGACGCTGATCGGCCGCCTGCTGCTCGACTCGAAGTCGATCTTCGAGGACCAGCTCGAGGCCGTCGAGGCCACCAGCGTGAGCCGCGGGTACGACTACACCGACCTGGCGCTGCTGACCGACGGTCTGCGCTCCGAGCGCGAGCAGGGCATCACCATCGACGTGGCCTACCGCTACTTCGCGACGCCCAGCCGCAAGTTCATCATCGCCGACACCCCGGGCCACGTGCAGTACACGCGCAACATGGTCACCGGCGCCTCCACCGCCGACCTCGGCCTGGTGCTCGTCGACGCCCGCCAGGGCCTCACCGAGCAGTCGCGCCGGCACGCGGTGATCCTGTCGCTGCTGCGCGTCCCGCACCTCGTGCTGGCCGTGAACAAGATGGACCTGGTCGAGTACTCCGAGGAGACCTACCAGAAGATCCACACCGAGTTCACGCAGTTCGCGACCAAGCTCAACATCCCCGACCTCGAGGTCATCCCGATCTCGGCGCTCAAGGGCGACAACGTCGTGGACCGCTCCGACAACATGAAGTGGTACTCGGGCCCGACGCTCATGCACCACCTCGAGCACGTCCACGTGGCCTCCGACCGCGACCTGGTCGACGTCCGCTTCCCGGTGCAGTACGTCGTACGCCCCAAGTCGGACGAGTACCACGACTACCGCGGCTACGGCGGCATGGTGGCCGGCGGTGTGCTGAAGAAGGGCGACGAGGTCGTCGTGCTGCCCAGCGGCATGACCTCGACCATCGCCGGCATCGACCTCTTCGACAACGAGATCGACGAGGCGTACCCGCCCATGTCGGTCACGGTGCGCCTCGCGGACGACGTCGACGTCTCGCGCGGCGACATGATCGCCCGCGTGAAGAACGCCCCGCAGCCCAGCCAGGACATCGACGCCATGGTCTGCTGGATGACCAACGAGCCCCTGCGCCCGCGCCAGAAGCTCGCCATCAAGCACACCACCCGCTCGGCCCGCGCCCTGGTCAAGGACATCCAGTACCGCCTGGACGTCAACACGCTGCACCGCGACCAGGAGACCAAGGAGCTCGGCCTCAACGAGATCGGCCGCATCCAGCTGCGCACCACCGTGCCGCTGCTGTGCGACCCCTACTCGCAGAACCGAACCACCGGCTCCTTCATCCTCATCGACGAGGCGACCGGCGTCACCGTCGGTGCGGGGATGATCAACAGCGGCGCCTGACACGCTGTTCTTACGTCGCACGAGGACCCGGGCCACTAGGCTCGGGTCCTCGTCAGTTTCGCGACAGCAGAGGGGGCCACGAGGTGGCAGCAGGTCGGCCTCGCGTCGCCCTGGCCCACGACTACCTCACCCAGCGCGGGGGCGCCGAGCGCGTGGTGCTCGCGATGACCCGGGCCTTCCCCGAGGCCACGCTGCACACGCTGCTCTACGAGCCGGGGAAGACGTTCGCGGAGTTCGCCGACGTCGACCTGCGGGTCTCCCCGCTCAACCACGCGTCGTACCTGCGGCGCCACCACCGGCGGGCGCTGCCGGCCCTCCCCTTCGCGGCGAGCGCGATGCGCATCGACGCCGACGTGGTGATCGCCAGCAGCAGCGGCTGGGCCCACGGCATCCGCAGCCCCGGCGCCAAGATCGTCTACTGCTATTCACCCGCCCGCTGGCTCTACCAGTCCGACCGCTACCTCGGCGCGCAGCCCTCGCTGGTGCGCTCCACCGCGCTGCGCACGCTGCGACCCGGCCTCATCCGGTGGGACCAGCACGCCGCCGGCACTGCCACCCGCTACCTCGCGATCTCGACCGCCGTGCAGCAGCGGATCGCGGACACCTACGGCCTGGCATCCGAGGTCGTGCCCGCCCCGGTGACGCTCAGCCGGGCCGAGCCCGAGGAGCTGCGCGAGCCGGCCACCCGAGCGCTGCTCGAGGCCGAGCCCTTCCACCTGGTCGTCTCGCGCCTGCTGCCGTACAAGAACGTCGACGTCGTGGTGCGCGCCTTCGAGCGGCTCCCCGGCGACCGACTGGTCGTCGTCGGCACCGGGCCGGAGCTGCAGTACCTGCGGTCGGTCTCCGGCCCGAACGTCACGTTCCTCGCCGGCCTGACCGACGGCGAGATGCACTGGCTCTACGCCCACGCCCGGTCGCTCGTCGCCGCCAGCCACGAGGACTACGGCCTCACCCCGCTCGAGGCCGCCCTCCACGGCACCCCCGCCGTGGTGCTGCGCTGGGGCGGATTCCTCGACACCATGGTCGAGGGCGCGACCGCCGTCTTCTTCGACGACCCCGAGCCGGCCGCCGTCGCCGACGCCGTACGCCGCGCCGACGACCTGCCCTGGGACGCCGGCGTGGTCCGCGCCAACGCGGAGCGTTTCTCCGAGGAGCACTTCGCCGAGAGACTGCAGGCCGAGGTCGCGGCCGTCCTCGCACGTCCGGGCACTCCGGGCCACTAGGCTCGGGTCCTCCGTCACCCGCCGGCCCGAGGAGCGCCATGCCGTCGTCACTGAGCTGGAAGCGCAGCATCCGGGGCCGGGTGCGTGCCGCACAGCTCGCCGCGGCTGCCCCGGTGCTCCAACGGCTCGACGACGACGCCGTCACCCGGGCCCGGATCTTCCTCGACCAGCGCGAGACGGCGGCCACCGATCCCGTCTCCGCCCACGAGCTGAAGGTCTTCTCGCAGTTCGGGGAGGACGGCATCCTCGACTTCCTGCTGCGGCACGCCGCGCAGCCTGTCCCGCGCACCTTTGTCGAGTTCGGCGTGGAGGACTACCGGGAGTCGAACACCCGGCTGCTGTGCGAGCTCGGTGGATGGCGCGGGCTGATCATCGACGGCGGCTCCGCCCACCTCCGTTTCGCCAAGCGTCGCAAGCTCTCCACCCACCGGGGCCTGCGCGCCGTCCAGAGCTTCCTCACCACCGACAACATCGCCTCGGTGATCGAGGCCCACGCGCCGGCCGGCCCGCTGGGCATCCTGAGCGTCGACGTCGACGGCGTCGACCACTGGCTGTCACAGGCCATCACCGCCCGTCCCGCCATCGTGGTCTCGGAGTGCAACCCCTACTTCGGGAGCACTCTCGCGGTGAGCATCCCCGACGAGCCGGCCTTCGACCGCCTGGCCGCCCACCCGAGCGGGGTCTACTACGGCGCGTCGGTCACCGCCCTGCACGACCTGTGGACGGGCCGCGGCTACCGGCTGGTCGGGGTCTCGAGCGAGGGCCTCAACCTCTTCTTCGTGCGCGACGACCACTGCCACCCGTCGTGGGGGCTCTCCGTCGCGGAGGCGTACGTCGCGCCGTCGTTCAGCCCCTCGCTCGGACCAGCCGGCGTCCCGCTCGCACACCTCCCCCGCTGCGAGGCGCTGGCGCCGGCGCGCGACCTGCCGCTCGTGAACACGCGCACGGGTGCCCGCCTGCGAGTGGCCGACGTGCTCGACGAGGTCGACGCCTGACGTCAGGCCGAACCAACGGCCAGGCCGAGCCCGGCCAGAGCGATGCCGAGCGCCGTGGGCCACAGCAGGTGCGGCAGCAGGGCGCGGGCGCCGCCGGTGGCCCGGGACACCCGCCACCACAGCATCGCCACCGCCAGCCCCTGCGACAGGAGCAGCGAGAGCGCCGCGCCGTACGCCCCGGCGAACGGGATGAGCAGGAGGTTCGCACCGATGGCGGCGAGCGCGGTGACCACCGAGACGACGGCGAGGAACCTCGTGTCCCCGAGCCGCACGCTGCAGATGTCGCCGCCCAGGTAGCTCAGCCCCACCAGGGGCAACGAGGCACACAGCACGAGGGCGATGGGCAGCACCTCGGTGTAGTCGCCGACGAAGCCCAGCTCGACCAGCACCGCCGAGCCCGCCGCGGTCAGCACGGCCACCGCGCTGCAGGCGCGCGCGTGGCCGGGGAGGACGCCGCGGGCGGCGGCCGCGAGGTCCTGCTCCCGCGCGATCACCGGCTGGAGGAAGGCGGAGAGCTCGATGAGGAGCACGCCCCCGATCATGACCAGCTGGCTGGCAGCGAAGTAGCTGCCACCGACGACCGCGCTGGCGAGGGCGACGACGAGAACCCGGTCGGCGTACCCCGAGACCCAGCGCGCGGAGTGCCCGACGGTGGCGGGGAGGCCCAGCCCCAGCGTGGACCGCACGTCACTCCGGGTCACCGGCGCGCGGCGGGCGACCTTCAGCAGGAGCGACGCGGTGCCGGCCAACAGGAGGAGAGCCCCGAGCAGGTCCCCGACCGGCCAGGCAACAGCGCCCCACCCGAGCCCCACCACGAGGCCCACCTTGATGGCCGAGGAAACGCCAGCGAAGCCCGCCCCAGCGAGGGCGTAGCGCGCGAGCTCACCCTGGCAGCGGAAGTGCACGGCCGGGAAGCGCCACGCGGTCGCGTGGAGAGCGCCCGCGAGCACCGAACCCGACACGGCCAGGGTGGGCACGCCGGCGGGCGTCGCCCCCGAGAGCAGCAGGAGTCCGGCCACGGGCAGGGCCAGGACGACCGGACCGACGAGGTGCACCCGCACCGCAGCCGACTCCAGCGAGCGGCCGGGGGCGCTGTCGTCGAAGTGGTAGCGGTACTCCACGACCTCCTGGCCCAGGCCGAACACCATCGACGCCAGCGTGAAGGCCGCGGTCAGGATCGCGACGTGCCCGTACTCGGCAGGCGTCATGAACCGCACGAAGACCGGGAGCAGGAGGAAGGGCAGGATCCGCTGGATCAGCCCCACGGAGACGAAGGCCAGACGGTCTCGCTGCGCCCGGACGAGCTGGCCGAGGAGGCCGATCATGGGCGGTGTCACCGCGGTGCGTCGCCGCCAGCGCGGGCGGTCACCACGACGTTCTGGGTGACGAGGTGCCCCCGGGGGACGCCTGTCTCCGCGGCCAGGACGAGCTTCATCAGCCCCGCCGCGACCTTCCAGATCACCCAGCGGGCGGCACTGGTGGCCCCGTGCACGGCCGGCTCGCAGGGGTGGACCTCCACCTCGTCGAAGCCCGCCGCAGCCAGCAGTTGCCGCAGGCTGCGCGCCGTGAACGAGCACTCGTGCGTCGCGTCGCCGTGCCGGTAGTTGCCCCCGAACGGGCTGACGGCGTTGGGCACCCGGAAGACGACCCGACCGTCGGGGCGCAGGGTCTCCCGGCAGTGGTCGAGGATCTGCAGCACCTCGAACTTGTCGAAGTGCTCGAGGAAGTCGGTGGCCACGACGACGTCGAGCGACGCCGGCTCGAGCACCTCGCGGAAGTCGCCGAGGCGCACCGTGTCGCGGCCCCGCTCGTGCGCGATCGCCACCTGCTCCGGGCTGACGTCGATCCCGCCGGCGCGGTGGTAGCCCTCGGCCAGGAGCCAGGCGACGAGGTCGCCCTGGCCGCAGCCGATGTCGACCACTGCCACGTCGCGCTCCTGCGGGAGCCGCGGCAGCAGGTCCTTGCGGAAGACGTGCACCGAGGCAGCCGTGTCGGACCGACCGGCGTGCGTGGTCGCGTACGCAGCGTAGAGCCGCGACCGGAGCTGGTCCTTCTCCTGGGACGTCATCTCAGGGCACCTCTCTCGTCACCGTCAGCCGCACCGAGGACGGCGCGACCCGGCGCGCGGCCACGTCGGCGAGCCAGGTGGCGCGCGCCGGCGCGGCCCGCTCGATGGCGTAGCGCGCCGCGGTCGCCTTCGCCGCGCGTCCCAGCTCGACGCGTCCCTCGTCGTCCTGACCGAGGTGCCGCAGGGCGGCCGCCAGGGCCGGGACGTCGTCGCACGGCACCAGCATGCCGTCCCGGCCGGGTGTGATCACCTCACTCGGCCCGCCCGGCGTGGTGGCGACGACCGCGCAGCCCATCCACATGCCCTGCACCACGACCTGCCCGAAGGGCTCCGGCGTGCGCGAGGCGTGCACGAGCACGTCGAGCCCGGTGAGCTGGGGCCAGGGGTCGGCGACGTGCCCGGTGAAGGTGACCCGCCCGCGCAGCGGAGGAGTGTCTGCGAGCTCGACCAGCTCGCGCTCGTAGTCGTCCTCGCCGAAGAGAGCGCCGCCGATGACGACCGCCTCGACCTCGGGGCGGTCCGCGAAGGCACGGGCGAAGGCCTCGAGGAACACGTCCTGTCCCTTCCAGTGGGCCAGCCGACCGAGGATGCCGACCCGCCGCAACGGCGCGGCCGGCCGCTCAGCGTCGACGTCGGGAAGCTCTATCGCCGGGTAGGCCACGAGCACGGGGGTCCGACCGGGCCGGATCGTGCTCAGCGTGGACCTGCTGTTGACGATGATCCCCGAGACGAGCCGGGGCGCGGCGTACCGGAGCAGGGGCACGACCCAGCCCGGGAAGTAGTCGCCGGCGACCCGGTCGTGCAGGCTCCAGACGACGGGGAGGCGTCGGCGGCGCGCAGCCAGCCAGCCGTACGCGAGCGACTTCAGGCTCGTGGCCACGACGACGTCCGCGCCCGCGTCGGCCAGGTCGCGGGCCGTGGTGCGGGCCGCGTCCCGCAGGCCGCCCACCGCGGCGAGCAACCGGCGTCCACCCGCAGACCCACGGCGCAGGGCCACCAGCGACCGGGACGTGGCTCCCACGCGCACGTCGGCACCGGCTGCCACGAAACGGGCGACCACCGGACCGTCCTCGGCCATCAGGACCACGGGGCGGGGCTCCCCCTCGGGCCAGTGGGCCAGGCTGGTGGCGAGGCTCAGCTCCGCCCCCGACTCCGCGCCCGAGTGGACGAGGTAGGCGACCTGGGTCACGCGCCGAGCCCGCAGTAGAGGTCGACGTGGCGCTGGGCGATCACGGACCAGTCGAAGAGGGCGGCGTGGCGACGGCACGCCTCGGCGTCGGGGACGTCGCCGTCGAGGGCGCGGGCGAGGCGGTCAGCCAGGGCTCCCGCGGAGCCGGGTTCGACCACGAGCGACGGGTCGAGACCCGTGACGGAGTCGGGCAGCCCGCCGACGCGGGTGACGACGGGCGCCCGACCCACCGCCAGTGACTCCAGAGCGATCAGCCCGAAGCCCTCGAGAGCCAGCGTCGGCACCACGCTGCAGGCCGCGTCGGCATAGGTGCGGCGCAGCTCCTCGTCGGTCACCCGGCCGGCGAAGCGCACCGAGCCGTCGACGCCGAGCTCGCGCGCGCGGGCCCGCAGCTGCCCCTCTTCGGAGCCGGTGCCGACGACCACGAGGTCGGCCTCCGGCCGGGCGCGGACGACGTCGACCCACGCCTCGAGGAGCACGTCGATGCCCATGCGACGCTCGAGACGTCGTACGCAGACCACGGTCGCGGCGCCGGGTCGCTCCGGCGCCGGGGTGAACCTGGCCAGGTCCACACCGGGCGGGATGACGTGCACCCGGTCGACCGGGAAGCCGTAGTCGCGGCACAGGATGTCGCGGAAGGGGGCGGACAGCACGACGGCCGCGTCGGCACCGCGGTAGCGCCGGCGCTCGATGGCCCGCTTGAGAGCGACCCCGGATCCACGCTGACCTGCGACGGCGCTCTCGGCGGCCCAGGGACCCTGGAAGTGCACGACGTCCACGCCGGCGCTCCGGGCGCCGGGTCCGTACGGCGCGAAGTGACGGTCCAGCACGGCCCCGTCGACCGCCGGTCCCCGCCGCGAGCTGCGCATCCGGGCCATCAGGCCGCCACCGGTGGGTCCCCACGACGCGCCGCCCTCGGGCGGAGTCCCGAACGCGTAGCCCTCGACCTGGCAGTCGTCGCGCTGCGACAGGGCGAGGAAGAGGTCCTGGAAGTAGCGGTTGAGCCCGCCGGGGCGGTCACCGAACCACTCCGCGCCGCTCATCACGATCCTCACGGCGACTCCCGGGGCGGTCCTTGCTGCACCGGTCGAACCTAACTGCTCGCAAGGGCGTGCCGGGGCGACTTGCCGCGACCGCCCGCCGGTGCCGAGATCGGCGGTGCGGCGATGTCAGGGGATCCCGGGACAGGTGGTCTGGACCTGGTGCAGACTGCCCCGATGCGCACGGGGGACACGTGGCGCCTGGGCTACGTGCCTGCGCTCGACGGATGCAGGGCGATCGCGGTGTCGTTGGTGGTCGGCTACCACGCCGACTGGCTGATCCCGGGGGGTTACCTCGGGGTTGACGTGTTCTTCGCTCTCTCGGGGTTCCTGATCACAACTCTCTTACTGGCCGAGCATGACCGGACCGGCGGCATTGCGCTCCGCAGCTTCTGGTGGCGCCGCGGCCGGAGGCTGATGCCAGCGCTGCTTGTGCTGGTCGCCGTGACGTGGATGGTGGAACGGAACAGCTCGGCGGCACTGAGAACGGTGACGTACACCTCGAACGTCGCCGCGGCGACCGGGTCGGACCTCGGGTCGCTGGGGCACACGTGGTCACTGGCGCTCGAGGAGCAGTTCTACCTGCTCTGGCCGCTCCTGCTGGTGATTCTGCTGTACCGCAGGCCGCAGCGGCTCGAGATCGCCGGGTTCCTCGTGGTCGCCGCCGCGGCCCTGTACGTGTGGGCCGGGCACTTGTTCCTCACCTTCGGGCAGGGGACCTACTTCCGCCCCGAGTCGCGTGCCGCGACGTTGATGCTCGGCTGCGCCCTCGCGTTCATCTCCAGCACCGGACCAGGCCGCGCCGCGGTGGCCAGATGTGGCCTGCCGCTGGGCGTGGCCGGCGTGGTGGTGCTCGGACTGCTCGCGGCGACGGTGCCTCCACCGTCGCTGTCCGCGCCGGCCGCGAGCGCCGTTCTGTTCCCCGTCGCAGGTGTGGCCGCTGCCGCGCTGGTCGCGTCCCTCGCCATGGGCGAGCACGTCCTGACCCGGGCGGCCGCGGTACCGGCGCTGGTATGGGTCGGACAGATCTCGTACTCGATCTACCTGTGGCACGTGCTCGTGCTGCACTACACGGCCGAGTGGCCACTGCCTGTGCGGGTGGGGCTGGTGCTGGCCGCAGCCACGGCCTCGCATCACTTCGTGGAGCGGCCGGCCGGGTACACGACGCCTCGCGGACAGTCGGTGGTCGTGCGGCGTGAACGGGTGACTCCAGACGCGAAGGAACCGGGCCCTTGGCGGGCGTGCATCAAGTTCGCCACCATCCCGAGTCACCACCCAACCCACATCAACGGCGCGAGTCCTGTATCCGTGCCGTCCCGCCATGTCAGGGGTCGGAGCAGACACGTGCGGGCATGGCGTTGATGGCCCCGGCAGCCGGGGTGGTCGTGGCGGTGGTGCTGGCCACGGCTTCGACACTGCTGGAGGAGGAGCCGCTGCGACGACGGTGGAAGCGCCACGCACGGACCCCTCGGCCCATTAGGCTCGACGACGCAGGGGCCAGCCCACGGCGAGGCCCCGCCCGAGCCGAGAGGGAGCGGATCCTGTGACCATGACGTCGATCGCCGTGGTCGGCTGCGGCTACCTCGGCGCCGTGCACGCGGCATGCATGGCCGAGCTCGGCCACGAGGTGGTCGGTCTCGAGGTCGACCTCGAGCGGGTGGCATCCCTCAACGACGGCCGGGCGCCGTTCCACGAGCCCGGGCTCGACGACCTCCTGGCGCGTGGCCTCGCGAGCGGCCGGCTGAGCTTCACCGCCGACCCCGCCGCCATCGCCGAGGTCGAGGTCGCCTTCATCTGCGTCGGTACGCCGCAGCGCCGGGGCGAGCTCGCCGCCGACGTGTCGCACGTGGACGCCGCCACCGCGACGGTGGCCGCGCACGTCACCCGCGCGGGCGCGCTGGTGGTCGGCAAGTCCACCGTGCCGGTCGGCACGGCTCCGCGGCTGGCCGAGGAGCTCGCGCGCACCGCACCGCACCTCGAGCTCGCCTGGAACCCCGAGTTCCTGCGCGAGGGCCACGCCGTCGACGACACCCTCGAGCCCGACCGGCTGGTCCTCGGGGTCACCAGCGAGCGGGCCGAGGCGGTTCTGCGCGAGGTCTACGCCACACCCATCGCCGGCGGGACCCCCGTGGTGGTCACCGACTTCGCGACCGCCGAGCTGGCCAAGGTCGCCGCCAACTCGTTCCTGGCCACCAAGATCTCCTTCATCAACGCGATGGCCGAGCTGTGCGAGGCAGCCGGCGGCGACGTCGTGCTGCTCGCCGACGCGATCGGCCACGACAAGCGCATCGGGCGCAGCTTCCTCAACGCCGGCCTCGGCTTCGGTGGCGGCTGCCTGCCCAAGGACATCCGCGCCTTCATGGCGCGCGCCGGCGAGGTCGGCGCCGACCAGGCCCTGACCTTCCTGCGTGAGGTCGACGCCATCAACATGCGGCGGCGCTCGCGCATGGTCGACCTCGCCATCGCCGGGCTCGGCGGCTCCGCGATCGGGCGCCGGGTCGGCGTCCTCGGTGCGGCCTTCAAGCCGCACAGCGACGACATCCGTGACTCGCCCGCGCTCAACGTGGCCGCCCAGCTCCAGCTCCAGGGTGCGGACGTCGTCATCACCGACCCCGAAGCCCTCGACAACGCGCGGCGCCTCTGGCCGGGGCTCTCCTACGCCAGCACGGCCCAGGAGGCCTGCGAGGGCGTCGACATCGTGCTGCTCCTGACGGAGTGGCCGGAGTACGTCGGGCTCGACCCCGACGAGCTCGGCACCGTGGTGAGGCGGCGCCACGTGCTCGACGGCCGCAACGCGCTCGACGTACGGCGCTGGCAGGCCGCGGGCTGGGACTACCGCGCCCTGGGTCGTCCTCACGTCTGAGCGGTCCTGACAGGATCGGCGCATGCGGGCAGTGGTGCAGCGGGTGCGGTCGGCGTCGGTCACCGTCGCGGGCGAGGTGACCGGGGCGATCGAGGGGCCGGGGCTGCTGGTCTACCTCGGCGTCACCCACGCCGACGGGAGCGACGAGGTCGCGTGGATGGCGCGCAAGGTCTGGGACCTCCGCCTCCTGCGCGACGAGCAGTCGGCCTCGGACGTCGGTGCGCCGGTGCTCGTGGTCAGCCAGTTCACGCTGTACGGCGAGGCCCGCAAGGGCCGGCGCCCGACCTGGCAGGCGGCCGCGCCGGGCGAGGTGAGCGAGCCGGTCTACGACGCCGTGTGCGCCGAGCTCGAGCGGCTCGGGGCGCACGTCGAGCGCGGGGTCTTCGGCGCCGACATGCAGGTCGCGTCGGTCAACGACGGCCCGGTGACGGTGATCCTCGAGCGGTGACGACCGCGCGGGACCCTTGGCACTACCGCCGCGGGCCTCCGGGAGTGACTGTGGACGTAGGTCTACTCGGAGGAGGCTCGCCATGGCACGCACCGTGCTCATCGCCGCCGCCGCGCTGGGCTCGGCCCTGGCGCTGGCCACACCCGCACTCGCCGTCGGCATCGACGGCACCGACCGGGACGACGTCCTCGTCGGCACCCCGCACGCCGACCACATCCGCGGTCACGGCGGCGACGACGTCATCCGCGGCCGCGACGGCCTCGACCGGGTTCTCGGCGGCTGGGGCGACGACACGATCCTGCTGGGCCGCAACGTCCTGCCCGGCAGCGACTTCGAGGGCGACGAGGCCCTCGGCGGGCCGGGCGACGACGTCATCCGCGGCCAGCAGGGCCTCGACGTCATTGCCGGCAAGGGCGGCGACGACGTCCTGTACGGCGGGCTGGGCCACGACAGCGTCCAGGACGACCACGGCGACGACCTGATGCGGCTCGGCCGACTCGGCGACGCAGCGTACGTCGGCGACGGCGCCGACCGCGTCAACACCGGGCAGTCCGGCGACGCCGTCTTCATCGGCGTCGACGGCAAGGTCGACGTCATCTTCTGCGGCGCCGGCGACGACCACGTCTACCGCGGCAGGCACCGCGACCCGCTCGACCGCTTCCACGGGTGCGAGCACTTCACGCGCAGCCCGTGAAATGACGCTGACCCGCCGTTGGTTGACGGCGGGTCAGCGTGGGGGTGCTCAGATCGGGATGGTGACCTCGGCGACGGAGCCGACGGAGGCGACGACCTGCTTGTCCACGACCTCGGCCTTGGGGGCCAGGGTGCGCAGGGTCCACTCGCCCTCGCCGGCGAAGAAGCGGAAGTGACCCGTTGCCGAGGTCGGCACCTCGGCGGTGAACTCGCCGGTGCGGTCGAGCAGGCGCACGTAGGCGTTGCCGACCGGCTCACCGTCGCGGACCACCTGGCCCTGGACGATGGCCTCCTTGGCGACGTTGACGCCGTCGAGCGAGAGCCCGCCCTCGGTCGCGCCGCACATCAGGCGTCACCCCGGTCGTCGCCCAGGACGACGGGCACGCCGACGAGCGAGCCGTACTCGGTCCACGAGCCGTCGTAGTTCTTCACGTTCTCCTGGCCGAGCAGCTCCTTGAGCACGAACCACGTGTGCGAGGAGCGCTCGCCGATGCGGCAGTAGGCGATGGTGTCCTTGTCCCAGTCGACGCCGGCCTCGGTGTAGATCTGCTTGAGCTCGTCGTCGGACTTGAAGGTGCCGTCGTCGTTCGCGGCCTTGCTCCACGGCACGTTCGCCGCGGTCGGGATGTGGCCGGCGCGCTGGGCCTGCTCCTGCGGCAGGTGGGCCGGGGCGAGCAGCCGGCCGGCGTACTCGTCGGGGCTGCGCACGTCGACGAGGTTCTGCGTGCCGATCGCGGCGACGACCTCGTCGCGCCAGGCGCGGATCGAGGTGTCCTGCTCCTGCGCGGTGTACGACGTCTGCTGCCGCTCGGCGGGCTCGTCGGTGAGCTCGCGGGAGTCGAGCTCCCACTTCTTGCGGCCGCCGTCGAGGAGCTTCACGTCCTGGTGGCCGTAGAGCTTGAAGTACCAGTAGGCGTAGGCGGCGAACCAGTTGTTGTTGCCGCCGTAGAGCACGACGGTGTCGTCGTTGGCGACGCCGCGCTCGGAGAGCAGCGCCTCGAACTGCTGCTTGTCGACGAAGTCGCGGCGGACCTGGTCCTGGAGGTCCGTCGTCCAGTCGAGCTTGATCGCCCCCCGGATGTGGCCCTTGTCGTAGGCGGAGGTGTCCTCGTCGACCTCGACGAGCACCACCTTCGGGTCGTCGAGGTGCTCCTCGACCCACTGGGCGGTGACGAGAGCGGTGTCGCGGCTCATGGTGCTGCCTTTCTTCGGGGAACTCGTGGTGTCTGTCGTGGTGGTGTGTCGCAGTCAGCGGGCGGCGGCGGGCCGCAGCCGCTGGATCAGCAGGTACGTCTCGCAGCCCAGGCAGAAGCCGAACACTGCGTTGAGCAGCGCAGCCGCCAGGGCGAAGCCGGTGGCCACCAGGCCGACGACGACGGCGCCGGTCAGGAAGCCGAGCAGGCCGATGACCGAGAAGGTCAGCCCCACGGCCTGGGCGAAGCGCGGCGGCGCCGGGTCCTCGAGCTCGGCGGGCGGGCCGAGGCGGGGGCGCACGAAGCGCCGGAACGCCCACGCGTGCGGGGTGCGCCGTACGCCGCGCACGGAGGCGATCGCGAACAGCACGGCCTGCGCGGCGAGCAGCCCCACCGCCAACGGCGAGGGCGCCAGCAGCAGCACGGCGGCGAGGACCACGGCGGTCACCGCTGCGGTGAACTGCTGGGCGCGCGGGTCGACGCCGGCGGTCGCGGGCTGGGTGGACGTGGACCTGGACGGGCTGAGGGTGGACATGTCGCTCCTGAGGGAGGTGGCCTGGTGACGCGGACGGGCGGGTGCGTGAGGCACGTGCCCGGAGCTCAAACTATACGAACTCAGTCAACTAAAGAGTGTTGACGCCGGGGTCTGTCGTCAGGACATTCGACACAGCGACGAGCGGACGCGGCAGTGGTCCACCGCGCGGCGCTTCGTGAGCATGGTCGAGGACATGCGGACGAGAGTAGGGGCGGCGGACGCCGGGCGACCATGGCCCATCTCGTTGGATGAGACGAGCGTCCAGATGATGGACGCGCTCACGGGAGCACTCCGTCCAGCGCGGCCAGCACCTGCTGACGACTGGGCGCGCCGGCGGCCCTGGCCACCTCGACCCCGCGGGCGTCGAGGACCAGCGTGGTCGGAGTGCGCAGGATGCCGAGGCGCCGCACCACGTCGAGGTGGTGCTCGGCGTCGATCTCGACGTGCTCCACCCCCGGCACGCTCCCGGCGACGTCGGCGAGCACCCGGCGGGTCGCCCGGCACGGCGCGCAGAACGCGGAGGAGAACTGCAGGAGGGTGGCCCGCTCACCGAGCGGCGTGCCGGCCGGGAGGTCGAGAGGCGCCGTGGTCTCGACAGGCTCGACCGACGGGCTGGAGTCGTCGGTCGAGCTTGTGGAGGTCACGCCGCTCCCCTTGACCGCATGGGTCCCGCGGAACCGGCCGTCGGCGTACGCGCGCCAGGCGCCGAACGCGAGCGCGCCGACGACGGCGGCGAGCAGCACCCAGGCACCAGCGGTCACGTAGGAACCCAACCACGCCCGGGGGGGTGCCCATTCCCGGGGAGCGCAGCGTCACACCCCCGGTGGCGCGCCCCCGCTCCTCTACGCTGCGGAAGTGCCCCTCCGCCGCAAGCTGGCCGCCGCCGGCCTGGTCGTCTACACCCTCGCCCTGGTCGCCGTGCTGCTCGGCCCCTCACCGGAGGCGGGCGACACGGCGATCCGCTGGACGCGTGAGCTGATGACCGGCGTCGGAGCCCCGGACAAGCTCAAGGACCCGGAGCGGATCGAATTCCTGCTCAACGTCGCGATCTTCGCGCCCTGGGCCGCCCTTGCCGCCCTGGTGTGGCCGCAGCCGAGCTGGCGCGACTGGACGGCGTACGGCTTCGTGGCCACCTCGCTCGTGGAGACCGTGCAGGCGCTGGTCTACCCCGACCGCACCGCCGCCTTCAGCGACATCGCCGCGAACACCCTGGGCGCACTGATCGGGTCGGTCGTGGTCACCCTCGCCCGCGCGCTCGCCCGAGCGCGGCGCGGAGGCGGCTGACCTCCCCCTCGAGCTCGAGGACCTTGGCGATGCCGGCGAGGTTGAGCCCCTCGGCCAGCAGCTCGCGGATGCGGTGCAGCCGGTCGACGTCCGCGCTGCTGTAGAGACGGGTGCCGCCCGGCGTCCGGTCGGGGTCGACGAGGCCGCGGCGCTCGTAGACCCGGAGGTTCTGCACCTGCATCGAGACCATCTCGGCGGCCACCGAGATGGCGTAGACGCCCTGCTCACGGTCGGGCACCGCGACACCTCCGTTGCTGTTGCCTCAGCCTTGATCGCGTGGTACAAGGAATATGTAACCACAGATACAGGTTACCTGACCTGACATCACCATACTGGAGCACAGGAGGAGGACTCGTGATGTTGCTGCGCACCACTGACCCGTTCCGGGACTTCGACCGCCTCACCCAGCAGTTCTTCGGCACCACGAACCGCCCTGCGGTGATGCCCATGGACGCGTGGCGCGAGGGTGACCGCTTCGTCGTGGAGTTCGACCTGCCCGGCGTGAGCCTCGAGAGCATCGACCTCGACGTCGAGCGCAACGTGCTGACCGTCCGTGCCGAGCGGGTGGCCCGCAACGGCGACTGGGAGATGCTCGCCTCCGAGCGGCCGCGCGGCGTCTTCAGCCGCCAGCTGGTCCTCGGCGACAACCTCGACCTCGACCGGATCGAGGCCGGGTACGACAGCGGCGTGCTGCGCCTGACCATCCCGGTGGCCGAGAAGGCCAAGCCGCGCAAGATCGAGGTGACCCGCGGCGACCAGCCCGCGGCGATCAGCAGCTGACGCCCGGGGGACCGAGGCCCCGGCGGGCCCGGCCGAGCGTCGGGCCCGTCGGGGCCTGTTGCCCGTGAGGGCTCGCCCGGCTGACGGTCAGTTGACCTGGTCGGCGACCTGGATGTCGAACTTCACGTCGCTGCCGTCGACCTCGGTGACCGTGACGGTCACGTCGATCGTGTCGGTGCCCGCGGTGAGCACGCAGGTCATCGTCGCGTCGACCTTGCCCTCGAGGTCCCCGGGGCAGTCGACCTTGTCCGGCGCCTGGCCGACCTGGGACTCGAGCTGGCTCGAGATCTGGTCCTCGACGTCGGCGGCGGAGACGGAGCTCGAGCAGCCGGCGAGCAGCGCGGCCGAGGCGAGGGCGATGGTGGCGAGGGCGGTGCGGCGCATGGGGGTGTCCTCCGGGTCGGCGCGACCCGACGCCCGGGCAGCGGTCCTTGCTACCACGCGACCCGGGCCCCGACGTCGTACGCCGCGAAGGAGGGCCCAACGGTCTGGACGCCCGGTCTGGACGCCCTGTCTGGACGGCGCGGGTCAGCCGCCGGCGAAGGGCGGCAGGAGCTCGACGGTCTCCCCGGGCGCGACGAGCACGTCCTCGGCGTCGGCGGAGCCGACGGGTGTCTCCCCCACCAGGACCGAGCAGACCTTCAGCACGTCGGGCAGCCGCGTGCCGGCGTGCAGGGTCGCGGCGCGGGCGAGCACCGTGGCCAGCGGGAGCGGTGCGGCGGCGGGCAGCTCGTCGCTGGCGACGCCCGCGGCCGCCCGGGCCGAGGCCCAGTAGCGCACGGTGATCGCTGTCTCAGGTCGAGTCGTTGCGTCCGGAGGGGTGCTCATCACCGGATATCCTTCCCTATCGGCCCAACGGGGAGAGAGGTGCCGCAGATGAGCCAGCTGCTCCTGCTGACCAGCGCCCTCCAGCCGAGCGCCGAGGTGCTCCCGGGCCTCGCGCTCCTCGGCCACCAGGTCAAGATCCTCCCCGCCGAGGGCAGCGCGCTGCTCGAGGCTCCCGAGGTCGACCTGATCCTCGTCGACGGCCGCCACGAGCTCGCCCCGGCCCGCGACCTGTGCCGCCTGATCCGCACGACCGGCGCCGACGTGCCCGTGCTGCTCGTCGTCACCGAGGGCGGCCTCGCCGTCGTCGCGCACGACTGGGGCATGGACGACGTGCTGCTGCACACCTGCGGCCCCGCCGAGCTCGAGGCCCGCATCCGTCTGTCGGTCGGCCGCCTCGTCGCGCAGCGCCAGAACGACGACCCCGAGGCCCACCTGATCCGCAGCGGCGAGGTGCTCGTCGACGACGCGACGTACACCGCGAAGATCGGGAAGCGCGCGCTCGACCTCACCTTCAAGGAGTTCGAGCTGCTGAAGTTCCTGGCCCAGCACCCCGGGCGGGTGTTCAGCCGGCAGCAGCTGCTGCAGGAGGTGTGGGGCTACGACTACTTCGGTGGCACCCGCACCGTCGACGTGCACGTCCGGCGGCTGCGCGCCAAGCTCGGCCCCGAGCACGAGACGCTGATCGGGACCGTGCGCAACGTCGGCTACCGGTTCGTGCTGCCGAGCGTCGACCCCGGCGAGGGCGTCGGTGCGGCGTCAGCGGCGGAGACCTCGCGGCAGGACGCCTGACGGGCCCGTGAGCCCCTCCGAGCAGCTGGAGACCATCCGGCGGGTGGCCGCCGCCGCCGAGGCCGAGGACGGCGCCGCGCCGTACGACGAGGCGACCTGGCTCGGGCTCAAGCGGGCCGACGGTTCCGTGCAGGCGTGGGTCGAGCCCGAGGCCTTCGCGGTGCTCGACCACGGCACGCTCAGCGTCGCCGTCGACCCCGGGTCACGGGGCCGCGGGGTCGCGACCCGGCTGCTCGACCGGGTGCTCGCCGACGCCGGCGACGCCGTACGTGCCGTCTGGTCGCACGCCGACCACCCGGCGGCCGCCCGGCTCGCGGCGCGGCACGGCTTCACCCGGGCGCGGGAGCTGTGGGTGATGCGCCGGCCGACCTCGCAGCCGCTCCCCGACCTGGTGCTGCCGCCGCACGTCACGATCCGGTCGTTCCGCGACGACGACCTGCCGGCCCTCCTGCGCGTCAACGCCGCGTCGTTCGCCGCCCACCCCGAGCAGGGCGGCATGGACGAGGCGAGCTTCGCCGAGCGGATCGCCGAGCCGTGGTGGGACCCCGCCGGCCTCCTGGTCGCCGTCGACGACGACGGCCGCCTGCTCGGATTCCACTGGACCAAGCAGCACGACGCGGAGGTCGGCGAGGTGTACGTCGTCGGCATCGACCCCGACGTGCAGGGCATCGGCCTCGGCCGCCTCGTCACCCTCGCCGGCCTGCACCACCTCGCCGGGCTCGGCGTCTCCGAGGTGATCCTCTACGTCGAGTCCGACAACGCCCCGGCGATCCGCGTCTACCGCGACAAGCTCGGCTTCACCCACGCCCCCGAGGACACCCACGTCATGTACGTGCGGGCGGGCTGAGCCACGGGGTAGTACGTCACGAAACGCCCCGTTCTCGCTGTCGAGGTGGGGCGTTTCGTGACGTACTACCGGATCAGCTCAGGCGCGGCCGCACGTGCAGCCCGACCTCGGGGTCGACCACGACCTCCTGGGTCGCGGGCAGGCCGTCGACCTCGAGCTGGGCGTCGACGGGCACGTTGCGCTTGAGCAGCGCCAGCGCGATCGGGCCGAGCTCGTGGTGGCGGGCCGAGCTGCCGACGAAGCCGACCGCCTTGCCGTCGTGGGTGACCTCGGCGCCGGCGGTGGGCAGCCGGTTCTCGGAGCCGTCGAGGTGGAGCATGGTCAGGCGTCGCGGCGGGCGGCCGAGCGTGTGCACCCGGGCGACCGTCTCCTGGCCGCGGTAGCAGCCCTTCTCGAGGTGCACGGCGCTGCCGATCCAGCCGACCTCGTTGGGGATCGTGCGGTGGTCGGTGTCGACGCCGAGCCGGGGCTCGCCGCGCGCGATCCGCAGCGCCTCGAACGCCCACAGCCCACACGCCGGCGCGGCGGCCTCGGCGTACGCCGTGAGCCGGTCGCGCGGCACCAGCTCGTACGACGACCCAGCCGGCCGGTCGCCCTCGGTCGACGTCGGCCTCCAGCAGACGGCGAGCTCGGCGGTCACGTCGGTGACCTCGACCCGGGTCATGAACTTCATCCGCTCCAGGAACTGCACGAGCGGGGCGCCCGCGCCGGGCTCGGTGTGCGCGACGAACGCCTCGCCGTCGTCGTAGCCGCAGAACGCGTGCTCGACGTGTCCCTGCGGGCTCAGCACGAGCGCCCAGGTCCAGGTGCGCGGCGCCAGGTCGGTGAAGTCCTGCGTGGTGAGGTCGTGCAGCCAGGTCAGCCGGTCGGGTCCCTCGATGCGCAGCACGTCGCGGTGGGAGAGGTCGACGAAGCCCTCGTGCGCCTCGAGCGTGCGCTGCTCGGTGTTGAACGAGCCGTAGTGGGCGGCGACCCCGGCGTCGACGCCGTTCGCGGAGACCGCGCCGGGGAGGTCGAGCAGGGGGCTGCGCCAGGAGTCGGGGTGGGTCACGGCAGGTCCGCCTGCCGGGTGCGCTGCAGCCGGGCCCACAGGTGCGGCTGGAGCTCCTGCCCCATCGCGGCCATGTCGTAGGCGTAGAGCAGGTCGCCGTCGACGTTGCCGTAGAGCCGGGTGCCGGCCGCCACCTCCTTGGCCGACTCGGTGCGCGCGATCGCGTCGGTGGCGAGCTCGAGCTTGCCGCCGTCGGCCCGGCCGTACCAGACCTCCACGAAACCGGTGTGGTGCGCCATCACCAGCTCGACCTTGCCCTCGGGCCGGCAGCGCAGGAAGCCGGTCTCGAGCGCGGCGTCGCGCACCTTCTCGCCCGACTCGTCGACGATCCACGACCGCGCGAAGTAGTGGAAGAACGGCCGGCCGTCGTGGGTGAAGATCAGCTCCTGCCCGAACTGGAAGGAGTCGATCGTCGGGTAGTCGCCGTGACCGTTGCCGTGCCAGCTGCCGAGCATCCATGCCAGGGGCGCGCAGTCGGGGTGGAGGTTCTCGGGCAGCTCGAACACCATGGCCCCACGGTAGCGCCGGGGCGCATGACCTAGCCTCGGGCCCATGCCTCGTCCCCTCGTCGTCAAGGTCACCTGCGGCGCCGACGATCCCGAGCGCTGCAACCAGGCGTTCACGGTGGCCGCCTCCGCCGCGGTCGCCGGGGCCCCGGTGTCGCTGTGGCTGACCGGGGAGGCGGCGTGGTTCGGGGTGCAAGGGCGGGCCGAGGACTTCGCCCTCCCCCACGCCACGCCGCTGGCCGACCTGCTCGCCACCGTCCTCGCCGCGGGCACCGTCACGGTCTGCACGCAGTGCGCCGTACGCCGGGGTATCGACGAGGCGGACCTGCGCCCGGGCGTGGGCGTCGCCGGCGCCGCGGCGTTCGCCGAGGAGGTCCTGCGCGACGACGTGCAGGCCCTCGTCTACTGATCCACCGGGCCGGGCCCGGTCGCCGCCAGCCCGACCTGCTGCAGGACGGCGTCGGCCAGCCGCTGCGCCCCGGCGGGCGTGGGGTGGACCCCGTCGGTGGTGAGACCCGGCTGCCAGTGGCCGTCACCCGTGGACAGCGACGGCGTCAGGTCGACGAACGGCACGCCCAGCTCGGCGGCCACCTGCGCCTCGGCGGCGAGCGTCGGCTGGATGGTGACGCCCGTGGCGGGGTCGAGCGGAGGCGGCGAGACGACCCACACCTCGATCCCCGCGGACTGTGCCGCCTCGACCATCGCGCGCAGCGCCGCCGCCGACTGGTCGGGCGGCACCCGGCGCAGGGCGTCGTTGGTGCCGCCGAGGATCACCACGCCGGCGGGGTCGTGGGCGAGCACGTCGGTGGCGAAGGCGGCCTGCATCTCCGCCAGCGTGCGGCCGGCGACGGCGGCGTTGGAGTCGAGGAACCACGGCGAGCGCGGGTCGGGCAGCGCGTAGGTCACCCACGAGGTGGCGTCGTCCGCGGCGAGGGTCGTGGGGTCGAAGCCCCGCGTGACCGAGTCGCCGACGAAGACCGTGCGCACCCGGCTGACCGGCTCGGGTGCGGTCGGCCCGTCGTCCCTGGTGAGCATCACGGTCGCCGCGATCGCCCCGGCGAGCAGGCCGGTGACCGCCGCGAGGACCCAGGCGCCCCGCACCCCCGGCGCCCCTGCAGCGGTCACGCCAGCCCGGCCCGCAGCCGCGAGGCGATCTCGGCGACCGCCGCACGCGAGGTGCGACCGACGCCGACGATGTTGAGGAAGCCGTGGATCTGGTCGGGGAAGCGCCGCAGCTCGACCTCCACGCCCGCCTCGGCGAGCTTGCGGGCGTAGGCCTCGCCCTCGTCGCGCAGCGGGTCGAAGCCGGCGGTCGCGACGTACGCCGGCGCGAGCCCGGCGGGCAGGTCGGCCAGCAGCGGCGAGACGCGGGGGTCCTCGACGAGGGCGGGGTCGTCGAGGTAGTTCTCGGTGCCGACGTCCATGAAGCGTCGGGTGAGGTAGAAGCCCTCGGCGAAGGTCCGGCGACTCTCGGTGCCGCCGCGCAGGTCGGTGCCGGGGTAGACCAGCAGCTGGAACCGCAGCGGCAGGCCGGTGCGGGCGGCCTCGATCGCGGTGGTCGCGGCCAGGCAGCCGCCGGCCGAGTCGCCGCCGACGGCCAGCCGCTCCGGGTCGGCGCCCAGCTCGGCGGCGTGCTCGGTCGCCCAGCGGTACGCCGCCACCGCGTCGTCGTACGCCGCGGGGAAGGGGTGCTCGGGCGCCAGCCGGTAGTCGACCGCGAGCACCCGCGCCCCCGAGCGCTCGGCCAGGAACCGGCAGACGGCGTCGTGCGACTCCAGGTCGCCGTACACCCACGCGCCGCCGTGGAAGAAGACGAGCAGCCCCGCACCCGGCGTGGTGGGGGTGTAGAGGCGCGCCGGCCGGCCCGCCACCTCGAAGTCGCGCACCGCGCCGACCGCCTGCTCACCGCCGGTCAGCCCCGCCTGCCGCAGCACCGCGGTCCGGCCCTCGGCGATCGGCAGGGTCTCCGGCCCCGGCTCGCGGACCAGCTCCTTGAGCCGCAGCGAGAGCTGCACGTCGGTGGCCAGGGTCTGGCCGTCGCGGACGACGCGGCGGCCCGCCAGCACCCGCTGCGCCGGCTCCGGGAGCGCGAGCAGACCGGTCAGGGTGGCGCGCTCGAGGAGCTCGAGCCGGGCGTGGATGGTCACGGAGGCAACCTAGTCTCCGTTACCTAGGTCCCTAGGACGTGTTCGTCTGGCGGTGCCACACTGACGCCATGTCCGTCGGCAGCCCGTCCCTCGAGGACCACGACCCCCTCGACGAGGCCTTCGACGTCGACCCGCCGTACGAGCCCGTGGCGGTGGACCTCAGCACGGTCGAGAAGTACGACAACCGGTTCCTCGACCGCGAGCTGTCGTGGCTGCACTTCAACCAGCGGGTGCTCGAGCTCGCCGAGGACGAGGGGCTGCCGCTGCTCGAGCGGGTCCGCTTCCTCGCGATCTTCGCCAGCAACCTCGACGAGTTCTTCATGGTGCGCGTGGCCGGCCTCAAGCGCCGGATCGCGGCGGGCGTGGCCGTGCGCGCGGCGTCCGGGCTGCTGCCGCGCGACGTGCTCGACACGATCTGGACCAACACCCAGGAGCTGATGCAGCGGCACGCCGCGGTCTTCCGCGAGGACATCGTGCCGGCGTTGCGGGGGGAGGGCATCGCGCTGGTGCGCTGGGAGGACCTCGACCGCGAGGAGCAGAAGCTCTGCAAGCGGATCTTCAAGGACCGCGTCTTCCCCGTGCTCACGCCGCTGGCCGTCGACCCGGCGCACCCGTTCCCCTACATCTCCGGGCTCTCGCTCAACCTCGCCGTGCTGGTGCGCAACCCCCGCACCGGCAAGGAGCACTTCGCGCGCGTGAAGGTCCCCCCGACGTTCCGCCGCTTCGTCGCCCTCGGCAACGCGCGGTTCGTGCCCATGGAGGACGTCATCCGCGAGCACCTGCGCCGGCTCTTCCCCGGCATGGAGGTGCTCGAGGTGCACACCTTCCGGGTCACCCGCAACGAGGACCTCGACGTCGAGGAGGACGACGCCGAGAACCTCCTGACCGCGTTGGAGAAGGAGCTGCTGCGGCGCCGCTTCGGCCCGCCGGTGCGGCTCGAGGTGGAGGAGTCGATCTCCCCCGCGGTGCTCGAGCTGCTGGTCTCCGAGCTCGGCATCAGCGAGGCCGAGGTCTTCCGCCTCCAGGGCCCGCTCGACCTGACCGGCCTCCACGACATCGCCGACCTCGCCCGTGAGGAGCTGCACTACCCGGCGTTCATCCCGACCACCCACCGGCACCTCGCCGAGGTCGAGTCGGCCGCGCCGGTCGACGTGTTCGCGGCGACCCACCGCCAGCACGTGCTGCTGCACCACCCCTACGACTCCTTCGCCACGAGCGTGCAGCGGTTCCTCGAGCAGGCGGCCGCCGACCCGCACGTGCTGGCGATCAAGCAGACGCTCTACCGCACCTCCGGCGACTCCCCGATCATCGACGCCCTCGTCGACGCCGCCGAGTCGGGCAAGCAGGTGCTGGTGATCGTGGAGATCAAGGCGCGCTTCGACGAGGTCGCCAACATCCGCTGGGCCCGCAAGCTCGAGCAGGCCGGCTGCCACGTCGTCTACGGGCTGGTCGGACTGAAGACGCACTGCAAGCTGTCGATGGTGGTGCGCGACGAGCCCGAGGGCATCCGGCGCTACACCCACATCGGCACCGGCAACTACAACTCCAAGACCGCGCGGCTGTACGAGGACCTCGGCCTGATCACCACCGACGAGGCGATCGGCGAGGACGTCGCCCACCTCTTCAACAACCTCAGCGGCTACAGCCGCAACGCGTCCTACGAGCAGCTGCTGGTCGCGCCCGACTCGGTGCGCACCGGGCTGCTCGACGCGATCCACCGCGAGATCGACCACCACCGGTCGGGCCGGCCGGCGCAGATCCGGATCAAGGCCAACTCGATCGTGGACGAGGCCGTCGTCGACGCGCTCTACCTCGCCAGCCAGGAGGGCGTGCCGGTGCAGCTGCTGGTACGCGGCATCTGCGCGCTGCGCCCCGGCGTACCCGGCCTGTCGGACTCGATCGAGGTGCGCTCGATCCTGGGCCGCTTCCTCGAGCACAGCCGGATCTACTGGTTCGCGAACGGCGGGGAGCACGTCGCCTGGATCGGCTCGGCCGACATGATGCACCGCAACCTCGACCGGCGTGTCGAGGTGCTCGTCAGGCTGCCCAGCGAGGAGAACGTGCGCGAGGTGGAGTACCTGCTCGACCTCGCCTTCGAGCCCTCGACCGCCGCCTGGACGCTGGGACCCGACGGCACCTGGCGCCGCAACGACGGTCAGGTCGACCTCCAGGCGATCCTCATCGAGCGGCAGCGCCGGCGGCGCCCCGGAGCCGAGCAGCGCCCCTGAGTTGCGTTCATCTCGCGGCCACCCCCTAGCATGATGGCCGTTCTGTTCTCCTTCACCAGGAGCTACCCGTGCGCCTGAAGTTCCGCCCGGTCGACACCACCTTCTACGACCTCTTCTCCGAGCTGGCCCAGCACCTCGTCGTGGGCGCCGAGCTGCTCGCCGAGATGCTGGCCGACGGTGGGGACCGTGACGACATCGCGCGCCGGATGCGCGAGGCCGAGCACGCCGCCGACGAGACGACCCACGCCATCGTGCGGCGGGTGAACCAGACCTTCGTGACGCCGTTCGACCGCGAGGACATCTACTCGCTGGCCTCGGGCCTCGACGACGTCATGGACATGATGGACGAGGTCGTCGACCTGATCCTGCTCTACGAGGTGCACGAGATGCCGGCGCTGCTGCACCAGCAGGTCGAGGTGATCCAGCGCTGCGCCGAGGTCACCGCCGCCGCGATGCCGAGCCTCCAGACGATGAAGGACCTCGACGAGTACTGGATCGAGATCAACCGGCTCGAGAACGCCGGCGACAAGAACCACCGCCGTACGCTCGCCCACCTGTTCTCCGGAGAGTTCAAGGCCATCCAGGTCCTGAAGCTCAAGGACATCGTCGACTCGCTCGAGGGCTCGATCGACGCCTTCGAGAAGGTGGCCAACACGGTGGAGCAGATCGCGGTCAAGGAGTCCTGACCCGGTGACCGCCGAAGTCGCGATCATCATCGCGGTGATCGTCGTCGCGCTCGCGTTCGACTACACCAACGGCTTCCACGACGCCGCGAACGCGATCGCCACCTCCATCTCGACCCGCGCCCTGACGCCCCGGGTCGCGCTCGCCATGGCGGCGATCATGAACTTCGTCGGCGCCTTCCTGGGCCAGAAGGTCGCGCACACCGTCTCCGACGTGATCTCACCACCCGACGGGGTGAGCGGGCTGGTGATCGTGCTCGCCGGGCTGCTCGGCGCCATCTCGTGGAACCTGATCACCTGGTACTTCGGCCTCCCGTCCTCGTCCTCCCAGGCGCTGATCGGCGGCCTGGTGGGCGCGGCCCTGGCCGCCGGGGTCACCGTGTCGTGGGCGACCGTCGTCGACAAGGTCGCGATCCCGATGCTGGTCTCGCCGGTGTTCGCGTTCGCGGCCGGCTTCGCCGTCATGGTGCTGATCATGTGGCTCTTCCGCCGTGCGAACCCCCACCGGACCAACCGCGGCTTCCGCCTCGCGCAGACGGTCTCCGCGGCCGCGATGGCGCTGGGCCACGGTCTCCAGGACGCGCAGAAGACGATGGGCGTGATCTTCCTGGCGCTGCTCACCGGCGGGTACGTCACCTCGGACGACCCGCTGCCGATCTGGGTGATCTTCTCCGCGGCCGCCGCCATCTCGCTGGGCACCTGGTCCGGCGGGTGGCGGATCATGCGGACCCTGGGCCGCCGGATCATCCACCTCGACCCCGCTCGCGGCTTCGCCGCCGAGTCGGTCGCCGCGTCGGTGCTGTACACCACGGCGTACGTCTTCGAGGCCCCCATCTCGACCACCCACACCATCACCTCGGCGGTCATGGGCGTCGGCGCCACCAAGCGCCTCTCCGCCGTGCGCTGGGGGGTGGCCCGCTCGATCCTCATCGCGTGGGTCCTCACCTTCCCCATGGCCGGCCTCGCCGCTGCCCTGTGCTGGTGGGTGTTCGACCTCCTCGGCCAGCTCTTCTGAGGCAGGGGCTTGCGTCATACGGTCCGTCGGTCCTGACCGGCAGAACGCATGACGTCCGGGCCTTGCCACCCCCGTGACCGCAGGGCGCGCTCGACCTGGTCGAAGAAGTCGTCGGCGGCCACCCGCAGGCCGAGCAGCGGCAGCCGGAGCACGAGGTCGCGCTGCAGGGTGACGTCGTTGTGGCGCAGCGCGTCCTGGACGACGTTCTGCGCCCAGGAGTGGTGGATGCCGTCGATCTCGAGGACCACGCCCCACTCCTCCCAGGCGACGTCGAGGTAGTACGTGCCGTTCGGCCCTCGCCGTACGACCTGGCGCGAGGGCTCCGGCAGGCCGCGGCGACGACACTCGAGCGCGACGTCGATCTCCCCGAGCGAGCGCGCTCCCCCGAGCAGGTCGAGGACCACGGCGTGGAGGAACCTGCGCCGACGGTCGCGCTTGATCCGCAGCATCTCGAGCGCGAGCGCCTCGGCGGTGCACAGGCCCTGCTGCACGGCCATGGTCACCAGCAGCGCCGCCTGGCGGTCGGACCTCGCCCAGAGCGCACCCCGGACGGCCGCGACCTCGGGCCGGCTACGCGGTACGCCGCTCCCCGGCGCGCGGTCGTCGTCGTCCCACCGCCGGGTCTGCCGGACGTCGATGCCGCGCACGCGCCTGATGCGGGCCCCGCGGGGCACCGACACCCGGACCTTGTCGACCTCGAACTTCTCCAGCCCCGAGGCCTTGAGCGCGGAGGCACCGTCGAGGAACGCGCGGGGGCCGGCCTCGAAGACAGCTCCCCAGGCTCTCTCGTCGTCACCGAGTGGCCCGGTGTGGACGACCACCGACTGCTGGCCGAAGCGCTGCCACCGCCGCGCCACGATGTTGGCCCGCACCTCGTGCCGGGTGACGCCGATGGCGTAGAGCTGGACCCGGGAGATGACACCGGACTGCTGCGCGGCGAGGCGCTCCGCCCGCCGTCTGCGCGCAGCACGGACCCGGGTCTCGAGGTCGGTCCGGCGGCGCATGCCCCGAGCCTGCCCCGTCCGGACGCCCCGTGACGGACCGCTGAGCGATCTGTGGAGAACTCGCCTCGGGCGACGTCATACGGTCTGCTGGTCAGGACCGGCAGACCGTATGACGCAAGCCCGGCGTCAGCCGAAGCGGCCGGAGATGTAGGCCTCGGTCGCCTCGCGGTCGGGGTTGGAGAACATCTTCTTGGTCTCGTTGAACTCGACGAGGCGGCCGGGCTCGCCGGTGGCACGGAGGTTGAAGAAGCCGGTGTACTCCGAGACCCGCGCGGCCTGCTGCATGTTGTGGGTGACGATCACGATCGTGTAGTCGCTCTTGAGCTCGTGGATCAGGTCCTCGATCGCGGAGGTCGAGATCGGGTCGAGGGCCGAGCAGGGCTCGTCCATGAGCAGCACCTGCGGCTCGACCGCGATCGCGCGGGCGATGCAGAGACGCTGCTGCTGGCCGCCCGAGAGGCTCATGCCGGGCTTGTTGAGGCGGTCCTTGACCTCGTCCCAGAGGTTGGCGTGCCGCAGCGACCGCTCGACGATCGCCTCGGCGTCGGACTTCGACATCTTCTTGGAGTTCAGCTTGTTGCCCGCCAGCACGTTGTCGAAGATCGACATCGTCGGGAAGGGGTTGGGTCGCTGGAAGACCATGCCGATCTGGCGGCGTACGGCGACCGGGTCGACCGAGGGGTCGTAGAGCGACTGCCCGTCGACCATGATCTTGCCCTCGACGCGGGCGCCGGGGATCACCTCGTGCATCCGGTTGAGCGAGCGCAGCACGGTCGACTTCCCGCAGCCGGAGGGGCCGATGAAGGCCGTGACCGCGCGGGCCCGGATGGTCAGGTTCACGCCCTCGACGGCCTTGAAGTCGCCGTAGTAGATGTCGAGGTCGGAGACGTCGATGCTCTTGGCCATGTCGTTCCTGGTTCCTCTCAGCGCCCGGTCTTGGGGGCGAAGATCCTGCCGATGATCCGCGCCGTCAGGTTCAGGACCATCACGATGGCGATCAGCACGAGCGCCCCGCCCCAGGCGTAGGACAGGCCCTTCTCGGTGCTGGTCGAGTACTGGGTGAAGATGAAGACCGGCAACGTCATCATTCTGTCGGAGAACAGGTTGGTGTTGACGGAGTCGGTGAAGCCGGCGACCACCAGGAGCGGCGCGGTCTCGCCGATGACGCGCGAGATCGCCAGCATGATGCCGGTGACGATGCCGCCGGCCGAGGTCGGCAGCACCACCTTGACGATGGTCCGCCAGCGCCGCACCCCGAGGGCGTACGACGCCTCCCGGAGGTCGTCGGGCACCAGCCGCAGCATCTCCTCGGTCGAGCGGACCACGGTCGGGATCATCAGCAGCGACAGGGCGACCGCGCCGCCGAAGCCGATCCGGACGCTCGGCCCGAAGATGATCACGAAGAGCGACAGCGCGAAGAGGCCCGCGACGATCGACGGGATGCCGGTCATCACGTCGACCAGGAAGGTGATCCACCGGGCGAGCCGCTTGCCCTTGCCGTACTCGACGAGGTAGATCGCGCAGAAGACGCCGATCGGCACCGAGATCACGGTCGCCGCGCCCGTGATCAGCAGGGTGCCCATGAGCGCGTGGTAGAGACCGCCCTGCGCGTCGCCGATGACGTTGCGCATCGAGTAGGTGAGGAACTGCGCGTTGATGACCGGCAGTCCGTTCTTCAGCACCGTCCAGACCAGCCAGACCAGCGGCACCATCGCGACCGCGAACGTCGTCCAGACCACCGACGTCGCGAGCCGGTCGACCGCGGCACGGCGGTTCTCGACGGCGGCCGACCAGAGCGGCAGCGCGACCAGGAAGGTGACGACGCCGGCGAGGACGCCGAGGCCGAGGCTCGTCGTCAGCAGCCAGACCAGCGCGCCGACGCCGCAGGAGCCGGCGGCAACCAGCCACGGCGCCCAGGAGGGCAGCCGCACGGTGTGGACGGCGACGTTCTCGCGCGCCGGCTGCTGCTGCAGGGTGCTCATGCCATCCTCCGATCGCTGCGACCGGCGACCCAGCGGGCCACGAAGTTGACCGCGAAGGTGAACGCGAACAGCACCAGACCGGTTGCGATCAGCACGGCCTGCTTGTCGGGGGTGGCCTCCTTGTAGTTGGAGGCGATGTTGGAGGCGATCGTCGCGGGGTTGCTGCTCGAGATGATGTTGAGGGTCACGATCGGCGAGGCCGACAGCACCATCGCCACCGCCATCGTCTCTCCCAGCGCGCGGCCGAGGCCCAGCATCACGGCAGAGATCATGCCACTGCGGCTGTAGGGGAAGACGGCCGTGCGGATCATCTCCCAGCGCGTCGCGCCGAGGGCCAGCGCGGCCTCCTCGTTGAGCCGGGGCGTGCGCGCGAAGACCTCGCGGCAGATCGCGGTGGTGATCGGGAGCACCATGATCGCGAGCACCACGCCCGCGGTCAGCATGGTGCGGCCGGTGGCCGACGGCGGGCCGGCGAAGAAGGGGATCCACGAGAAGTGGGCGTAGAGCCAGTCCTGGATCGGCACCATGTAGCGGTTCAGCACGCCCCCGCCCCAGAGGCCGAAGACCACGCTGGGGATCGCGGCGAGCAGGTCGATCAGGTAGGCCACGGGCGTGGCCAGCCGGCGCGGCGCGTAGTGGGAGACGAAGAGCGCCAGGCCGATCGCGAACGGCACCGCGAACACGAGGGCGATCAGCGCCGCCAGCGTGGTGCCCCAGACCAGCGGCCACACGTAGCCGGCGAACGTCGTCGCGGGCTCGTAGAACGACGGGTCGACGGAGAGCCCCGGAGCTCCCTCGATGGCCAGGAACACGAAGACGCCCGCCAGCGCCACCATGATGGTGATGCCGGCGGCCAGCGCCAGACCGGCGAAGAGCCGGTCGGAGAACGAGTTCGGCGGTCGGTCGGTCGACGGCGGTGACTGCTTCTCCGGCGTGAGCGTGTCGGTCACGGCGTTAGTCTCCCTCGTGCCTCGGACGACCCGACGGCGGCCCGGGGGTGCACGCCCCGGGCCGCCGTGACGGATCGTCTCCTGCTGATCAGCTGCCCGACGAGATCGCGTCGATGATCGACGCGGCCTGCTCCGACAGGCTGCTGTCGAGCGGGGCCGATCCGGCCTCGTCGGCGGCGGCCTGCTGGCCGGCGTCGGAGACGACGTAGGTCAGGTAGCCCTTGACCAGGTCGGCCTCCTCGGCGCTGTCGTACGTCGGGCACGCGAGCAGGTAGGACACCAGCAGCAGCGGGTAGGAGCCCGACTCCGTGGTGGTCCGGTCGACGTCGACGGCCATGTCGTTGGGCGAGGCGCCCTCGACGGTCGGCGAGTTCGCCACCACCTGGGCGGCGCCCTCGGCGGACGGTGTGTTGAACTCCTCGCCCACCTGGATCGCCGCGACACCGAGGTCGGCGGCCGCGCTCGCGTCGGCGTACCCGATGGTCCCGCTGCCGTCGGTCACCGCACCGACGACACCGGAGGTGCCCTCGGCCGCCTCACCCTTGTACTCCGCGGGCCAGACGCCGTCCGGGTCCGCCTTCCAGGCACCGTTGCCGGCGGCCGCGAGGTACTGGGTGAAGTTGTCGGTGGTGCCCGAGTCGTCCTGGCGGTGCACCGGGGTGATGGTGTCGCCGGGGAGCGTGGCGTCGGGGTTGAGGTCGGCGATCGCCGGGTCGTTCCACTTGGTGATGGAGCCGTTGAAGATGTTCGCGATCACCTCGGCGGACAGGTTGAGCTGGTCGACGCCGTCGAGGTTGTAGATGACCGCGATCGGGCTGACGTACGCCGGGACCTGGATCACGTCGTCGCCGCAGCGCTCGGTGGCGGCGTCGAGCTCGCCCTCGTCGTTGTTGATCGCGGAGTCGGTGCCGGCGAAGGAGTAGGCGCCGTTGATGAAGTTCTCGCGCCCGGTGCCGGAGCCGACCGGGTCGTAGTTGATGGTCGCGTCCGGGTTGTCACCCTGGAAGCCGGCGCGCCAGGCGGCCTGGGCCTTCTCCTGGGAGCTGGCACCGCCGCCGTTCAGCGTGCCCGACAGCCCGGAGTCCGAAGAGCTGTCGCCCGAGGACTCCTCGTTGCCGGCGCCACACCCCGCGACGAGCAGCGCGAGGGCCGCGATCCCGGGGACGATCACCCGGCGGAAGGAAGTCGTCTTCACGTCGTTCTCCTGATGTCTTGTCGTGTCTGACGCCTGCGAACGTAGGGAGACGAGGTGTCCTGATCCGGCGGCGACGGTGAACGGGCGGTGAACACGTCCCGCACGGAAATTGACCCGGTGCCGAGAAGGAGACGGCCATCACGTGAACAGCCACGCAGCCGGTTGCGTCAGCGCGGCTGGTGGACTTCGGTGCTGATGACTGCGCCCCGGCGGTGGTGGGCGACCAGCAGGCCGCCCGGCTCCAGCTTCACGTCGGGCACGCCGAGGGCGTCGAAGACGGCCGGGAGGACCGGCCGGTGGGTGCACACGAGGGTCGGCTCACCGGAGTGCAGCAGGTCGTCGACGACCTTGACCACGCTCTTGTGGGTGGCGTCCTCCTCGCTCAGGCCGTCCTCGAGCTCCATCGGCCAGCCGCTGTGCCCGGCGTACGCCGCGACGGTCTGGATGCACCGCACGCTCGAGGAGGTGACCACGCGCGCCACGTCGTACGCCGCGAGCACCGGCACCAGGCGCTCGGCCTGCCGCACGCCCGTCGCGAGCAGGGGGCGCTCGCGGTCGTCGAGCCGCCACCGCTTGCGCGAGCGGGCCTCGGCGTGGCGCAGCACGACCAGCGGGTAGCTCTTGCGCCGGAAGGCCCGTGCCTCGGCGAGGGTGTCGCGGTCGTGCTCGTAGGTGAGCCGGGCGAGCGCCTCGTCCCACGGCAGCCACTCGACGTCGTCGATCTCGTGGTTGACCAGGTAGCCGCTCACGTCGTCGTCGCCGATGACGCGGCCCATCCAGTAGTGCACGGTCTTCGACCGCGACCGCACCGCGTAGCGCTGCGACGACAGCCGAGGCCCCAGCCGCACGTGGACCCCGGTCTCCTCGGCCACCTCGCGCACCGCGCAGGCCGCCAGCGCCTCGCCCCGGTCGAGCTTGCCCTTGGGGAACGACCAGTCGTCGTAGCGGGGCCGGTGGACCAGCAGCACGTCGGGTCCCTGCCTGCTCCCGGCACGCCGTACGACGACCGCGCCCGCGGCCACGATGTCGGGCAGGGCGCTCGGCGTCATGCCGCTAGTGTCACACCACCCGACCCGGACAGGAGCGAGCGGTGCGCAAGTGGTGGGCGGTGGCGGGTGCCGCCGTGGTCGTGCTGGCCCTGGTCGCCGCGGGCGTCGTCTGGTGGCTCGGCTCGCGCGGGACCGAGCTGGAGAAGGCCGTGACGATGGCTCCAGCCGGGTCCCAGCGCCTCTCGTGGACCGACTGGGCGGCGGTGCGCGACCGGCTCGGCGACGCCCCTGGCGACGACCCCTCGGCTGCGCAGCTGCAGCGGTTCCTCGACGACGGCTACGACGCCGACCTGACCTCGACCTCCGCACTCCTGGCGTCGGCGGAGACGCTGCGCGCCCAGCTCGGCTTCTCGCCGGCGACGCTCGAGTGGGAGCTGTTCACGCAGTCGGAGGCGGGCGCGGCCGACTACCTCCGCTTCCCCGACGACGCCGACCTCGAGGCCCTCGGCGACCGGCTCGAGGCGATCGGCTTCACCCGACCCGACGACGAGGACGGCGTCTGGCGGGGCGGTACCGACGTGCTCGCCCGTGTCGACGGCACCCTGACCCCCGAGCTCGGGTTCCTCGCCATCGACGCCGACCGCCACCTCGTCGTCACCTCCGACACCGCCGACTACCTCGCCACCGCGATGGACACCGTCCGCGGTGACGCGGACCCGGTCGACGGGCTCGACGACGTGGTGGCGGCCAGCGGCGAGCCGCTCTCCGCCGCGGTGTACGCCGGGACGTACGCCTGCTCGGCGCTCGCCATGTCGTCGGCCGACGCGGGAGACCAGGCGCGCGCCGAGCAGCTGATCGCCGACGCCGGCGAGGTCAACCCGGTGACCGGGTTCGCGATGTCGGTGCAGCCCGGCGGCGACGTGCGGGTCGTGCTCGGCTTCGAGAGCGAGGACCAGGCGCGCACCAACGCCGACTCGCGGTCGGCGCTGGCCCGGGGGCCGGCGCCGGGACAGGGTGGCGACTTCACCGACCGGTTCACGGTGCGCTCGGTCACCGCCGAGGGCGACCTGGTCACGCTCGAGCTCGACCCGGTCGAGGGCCAGTACGTGCTCTCCGACCTCAGCTCGGGGCCGGTGCTCTTCGCGACCTGCTGATCAGCGGAAGCGCCGCAGCCGCAGGCTGTTGCTGACCACGAACACCGACGAGAACGCCATCGCCGCACCCGCGATCATCGGGTTGAGCAGCCCGGCGGCGGCCAGCGGTAGCGCAGCGGCGTTGTAGGCGAACGCCCAGAAGAGGTTGCCCTTGATCGTGGCCAGCGTGCGCCGCGACAGCCGCACCGCGTCGGCGGCCACGGTCAGGTCGCCGCGCACCAGCGTCAGGTCGGAGGCCTCGATCGCGACGTCGGTGCCGGTGCCCATCGCCAGCCCGAGGTCGGCCTGGGCGAGGGCGGGGGCGTCGTTGATGCCGTCCCCGACCATCGCGACCACCCGCCCCTGCTGCTGGAGGTCGCGGACGACGTCGACCTTGCCGGCGGGGAGCACCTCGGCGACGACCTCGTCGATGCCGACCTCGACGGCCACGGCCCGTGCGCTGCGCTCGTGGTCGCCGGTGAGCAGCACCGGAGCCAGCCCGAGCGCGCGCAGCCGGCGCACCGCCTCGGCCGAGGTGGGCTTGACCGTGTCGGCCACGACGAGGACGCCGCGCACCCGGCCGTCCCAGCCGACCGCGACCGGCGTGCGGCCCACCAGCCACGCCGACTCGACGGCGGCCGCCAGGCGCGGCGGCAGCGGGCCGTCGTGCACGAACGCCGGGCGGCCCACGACGGCGTCCCGCCCGTCGACCACGCCGCGGACGCCGAGCCCGTCGACCGTGGCGAAGCCGGCGGGGCTGCCGGTCTCCCCCGCCCCGACCGCGACCGCCCGGGCGATCGGGTGCGACGACGCCGACTCGAGCACCCCGGCCACCCGTCGTACGACGTCGACGGACTCGCCGTCGTCGGCGACCACGTCGACCAGGGTCATCCGGCCGGTGGTGACGGTGCCGGTCTTGTCGAGCACCACGGTGTCGACCCGTCGGGTGGACTCGAGCACCTCGGGCCCGCGGATCAGGATGCCGAGCTGCGCGCCGCGGCCGGTGCCGACCATCAGCGCCGTCGGCGTGGCCAGGCCCAGCGCGCAGGGGCAGGCGATGATCAGCACCGAGACCGCCGCGGCGAAGGCCGTGGTCGCCCCGGCACCCGCTCCGAGCCAGAAGCCGAGGGTCGCGGCGGCGAGGGTGATCACGGCCGGCACGAAGTAGCCCGAGATCCGGTCCGCGAGCCGCTGGGCCGGCGCCTTGCCCTCCTGGGCCGCCTCGACCAGCCTGGCCATCTGTGCGAGCTGCGTGTCGGCGCCGACGCGGGTGGCACGCACGACGAGGCGCCCCCCGGCGTTGACGCAGGCGCCCGCCACGGTGTCCCCCGGGCCGACCTCGACCGGCACCGGCTCACCTGTCAGCATCGAGGCGTCGACAGCGCTGGTGCCGCTCACCACGACACCGTCGGTCGCCACCTGCTCGCCGGGGCGCACCACGAAGAGGTCGTCGACCCGCACCTCCGCCGTCGGCACCACCCGCTCCGGACCGTCGGGCCCATCGGGCAGCAGCGCCACCTCGCGCGCGCCGCGCGAGAGCAGGTCGCGCAGCGCGGCGCCGGCCTGGCGCTTGGAGCGCTTCTCGAACCAGCGCCCGGCCAGCAGGAACGTGGTCACACCGGTGGCTGCCTCGAGGTAGATGTTGTCGAGGGCGTCGGTGCGCCCGACGGTCAGCTCGAAGGGGTGGGTCATCCCCGGCTCCCCGGCCGAGCCCCAGAACAGGGCGACGAGCGACCAGCCGTACGCCGCCAGCACGCCCATCGACACGAGCGTGTCCATGGTGGTGGCGGCATGGCGCAGGTTGATCCAGGCGGCGTGGTGGAAGGGCCAGGCGCCCCAGACCACCACCGGCGAGGCGAGCACGAGCGAGGCCCACTGCCAGTAGTCGAACTGCCAGGCCGGCACCATCGCCAGCAGCACCACCGGCACGGTCAGCACGGCGGAGATGACGAGGCGCTGCCGCAGGGCCGCGAGCTCGACCTCGGCCGGGTCGGGCGGCTCCGGACCGGTGCCGGCGGGTGGGCGGGGCGCGTGCACGGTGGCGGCGTACCCGGCGGCCTCGACCGTCGCGAGCAGGGCGTCGGTGGACACCGCGCCGGCGGTCTGCACGTGCGCGCGCTCGGTGGCGTAGTTGACGCTCGCGACCACACCGTCGAGCTTGTTGAGCTTGCGCTCGATCCGGTTGGCGCACGAGGCGCAGGTCATGCCGGTGATGTCGAGGTCGACGCTCACGCCCGCTTCGCGGCCGGTCTCCTGGTCAGTGCTCATGGCCCGCCGCCTCCCCCGCGCCGGTGACGTCGACGGTGAGCACCGCCGTACGGACCGCGGCGTGGTGCCGGAAGTCGAGGAACATGCGGTAGCGGCCGGCGCTCGGGAAGGTCGCGTGGAAGACGACGTCGGGGCCGCCCACCTCGCCCGGCAGCGGCTCCGCGTCGGGGTGCACGTGCAGGTAGGCCAGGTCGCCGTCGCGCAGCGCGACCAGGTGGCCGAAGGCGCCGAGGTAGGGCTGCAGGTCGGTGACCGGTCGCCCGTCGCGGCTGACGGTGAGCGTCAGCGCTGTCTCGCCGGTCACCAGCGACCCGTTGAGCACCACCTGGTAGGACCCGACGTTCGCGATCCGGTCCTCCGGGCCGAGCGGCCGGGGCCGGAACTCGCCCGGGACCATCAGGTCGGTGCCGAGCACCATGGGGCCGGCGCCCGTCGGCGCCACGTCGGCGAAGACCCGCCAGGCGCCGGGCGTCAGCCGCACGTCCGTCGTCCACACGCCCGTGGCGGGGTCGAGCTCGGGGTGCACGTGCTGGTAGCCGGTGAGGTCGCGCCGGACCACGATCAGGTGCAGCTGCTTCTCGTGCTGCACGTCGTACGCCGTGACCGGCTCGCCGTCGGGCCCCGTGATCGTGAGCGCGAGCTCCTGGCGACCCGCGGGCAGGCGGTCGTCGACCAGGGCGAGGGTGTGCCCGGCGACGCTGGTCTGCAGCCCGGCGGGGAGCTGCTCGGCCGCCGCGCCGTGGTCCGCGTGCCCGTCGTCCATGGCGTGCACGGGCTCGGCCGCGGTGTCGAGCGGGCCGACGGCGCGACCGATCCCGGCCGCCGCGCCGAACGCGACGACCACGAGGACGACGAACGCGGCGACGCGCAGCGGCGCACTCATGCCAGCTGGTAGCCCGCCTCGTCCACGGCTGCGGCCACCGCCTCGCGGGTCAGCGGCTCGGCGCTGGTGACGGTGACCTCACCGCTGTCGAGGACGACGTCGACGGACTCGACGCCGGCGATCTCGCCGATCTCCTCGCTGACCGACGCGACGCAGTGGCCGCAGGTCATGCCGGTGACGTGCCAGGTGCTCGTGGTGCTCACGGGGTGCTCCTCCGGGGTCGGGTGGTTCAGGACCTGATCAGGCGGGCGATCGCGGCCATCGCCTCGTCGACCTTCTCGCGCCCCTCGTCCTCACCGGCGCGCGCGGCGTCCACCACGCAGTGGCGCAGGTGCTCGTCGACGAGGGCGATGGAGACGGCCTCGAGGGCGCTCGTCATCGCGGAGATCTGGGTGAGGATGTCGATGCAGTACTGCTCCTCGTCGACCATGCGGTGCACCCCCCGGGCCTGGCCCTCGATGCGGCGCATCCGCTTGAGGAGCTCGTCCTTGCGGTGCAGGTAGCCGTGCTGGTGCCCGTCCATGGGTCCAGCATACCCCCGTCGGGTATGGAACGGTGCGTCGCCCCGGGGTCAGCCGCGTGGTAGCGGGACCACACCGAGGATGCGGTCGATCTCGTCCGTCGACAGACGGACCTCGGACTCCGAGGCCGCGATGATGAGGTTGGTGGTGAGCTCCACCTCACCGAGGAGGTCGGAGTCCTCCAGCGTGACGTCGAACTGGTCGTGCACCGAGTGGGTTTCCTTCGCGTTCTGAGGGGGCGGAGTACCTGACACCAGACTGCCCGATGAACCCAACCTGCAAACGCTGATGACCGAAAAGTAACCCAGAGATCCCCCGGAAAGCACAGGTCCCCCACCCGTACGGGTGGGGGACCTGTCCAGACAGCTGGGGGGTCGAGGACCTCTCAGCAGGGCCGGCCGGAGCCGGTCAGACCGGGCGAACGTTCTCCGCCTGCGGGCCCTTGGGGCCCTGGGTGACGTCGAACTCGACCTTCTGGTTCTCGTCCAGGGACTTGTAGCCCTGGGTCTGGATCGCCGAGTAGTGCACGAAGACGTCGTCGCCGCCGTCCTCCTGCGCGATGAAGCCGAAACCCTTCTCGGCGTTGAACCACTTCACGGTGCCCTGAGCCATTGCGCTCGTTACTCCTTCATCGGGGCGTGAGCCGCCACTTCGGCGACCCGCACCAGATGCGGTGACACGTCGCTCCGACCTGCGTGACGCTGGGACACACATGAAGAAACGCCGTTGGATCACAAACTCCGCGGGCGTCAGACCTGCTGGAACTTTGCACCTGCTGCAGCACCGACCCTACCAACGACCGGCCCAAAGGAAACCATCCGAGGGCACGGTTTCTGCACAGCCCGCGCAACAGCCGGTGAACGGGTGGTGTCCCCGACCGCGTCGCCGGTCCAGACGGGGGCGTGAAGCGATCCCCGTCGGGGTAACGATCTGTACGTGCGACCCGAGATCGCCGCGCACGAGTTGGTCACGGCCCACGCCACCGGCGTGCTGGTGCTGGCCCTGCGGCTGCCCGCCCCGGACGCGGAGGATGCCCTGCACGCGGCCGCCCGCCGCTACGAGGTGTCGGTCGGTGAGCTCGCCACCGCGGTCGCGCTGACCGCGTCGGGTGCCGAGGTCACCAACCGCCGCCTCGAGGCCATCGTCCGCTCCGAGTGGGGCGACCTGCTCGCCTGAGCCGTCGCGACGCGTCAGCGGACGACGAGGTCCAGCGAGGTCGGCGGTGAGGCGAACCCGGTCACGGCGGACGTTGTGCCCCCTCCGGCACGTACCTGGGCGCTACCGTGTCCTCACCGATCCCGCCCGGTCACACCCCCAGGGGGCAGCGATGGAGAAGCCGTTCGGCCAGGACCTGTGGCGCAACCTCCAGGCCGTGCACGTCGACCGCGACGGGACGTTCCGGGCACCCGTGCGGATCACCGGGGACGACGGCATCGTCGTCGGCGTGGACGCCGTCGAGCACGTCGACGCCAGGCACCCGGCCCCCACCGATCGACGTCCGGGGCTGCTGTCGCGGCTGCTGCGCCGCCCGCCCGGCGCCTGACCTGCCCGACATCGCCGCGCCGAGGAGCTCAGCACCCTGCGTTCGCGCTGGAACCCGACAGCTTCCTCGCCGCGACCCGCTGCTGCCCGGTCGAGATCGGGAACCCGCGCTGCCAGTCCGAGATCAGCGCCGTCTGGTTCATCTCCAGCTGGCCGTCACCGCGCAACGAGAGCCGCAGCGTCAGGGGCACGCGCGGGATCGCGGCGGGGCGGGTGACCGACGCGACGGGGGCACCGTCGAGGAACCAGGTGAGGTGGCGGCGGCTCACCTCCACCGCGGCGTTGATCGGACCGACCAGTGGCGTGAAGTCGTCGCGGGCAGCGCCACGCCAGACCTGCCGCGGCGACCGGACGCCGATCCCGACCCGCTGCGAGAACGGCGAGATGCTCGCGACGGTGATGTTGTGGGCACCGCAGTCGTAGTCGGACGGGCGGGCGGGGATCAGCTCGGCCAGGACCCGGTAGGGGCGACCGCCCGTCTCGAAGGCGTTGCGGATGCGCATCGCGACCTCCCACCGCCCGTAGGTCACCGCGTTCCCCTGCAGCGTCGCGCTGGTGGTCCCGAAGTCGCCGGGCCCGGCGCCGGCGTACCGCTTGGACTCGATCGCCAGGCCGCCGTTGTACTTCGCCACCCTGCCGCTGCCGCTGGAGTAGTCGACCCAGTGACCCTTGATGCGTGTGCCGCGGCCCGGCGGGCTGTCGAGCGACTCGCCGGTCGCCCAGCCGAAGTCGTAGTAGGAGGGGTACCACTCGAAGTTCTGGCTGGCGGTCGGCGGCTGCCCGCCGCGGGAGGCGCTGGGGGCGTCCACCTCGCGCGCGCGCGGGTCGTCGGCCTCGTGAGCGGCGGCGTACGCGTCCTGGGCGGCGCGGCCGGCCAGGACGTAGAGCGGGAACGACTGGGTCCAGCCGATCCGGTTGCCGTCGGTGAAGTAGTTCTCCGCGCGGACCCGGTACACGGTTGTGCCGGCATCCTCGCTCAGCCCGGTGAAGAAGCCGAACCCCTGGAGGCCGACGGTGGTGGTGTCCACGGTGTGCCACGTCGTCGGGCCGGTGCGCTCCTGCAGGGTCAGCTCACGGCCCACGAGGACCGGCGCGCCGGCCGACTGCGGGCTGCGGAAGATGTTGTCCGGCGCGGTGTCCACGGTGAGCCCGTACGTCTCGCCGACGTCGACCCGGACCGCGTCGTTGGTCCGGTTCTCCTCCAGACCGGTGCGGCGCACGGTGAGGTCCTGCGTCTTGGCGTTGAAGACGATGTCCGGGGTGACGTAGGGCCCCGCCTTGGCCCGGTACCGGATGCCGAACATGCTGGGGGCGCGGAACCCGAAGGAGAAGCTGCCGTCGGCCCGGGTGCGGGCGTGCACGCCGTCGACGTCCACCCAGCCGTTGAGGTTCATGTTGAGCTGCAGCCCCACCCGTCGCTCGCCGCGGTGCCCGACGTTCCCGCTCCACGTGAGCAGTTGGCCCCCGATGTAGTTCTTGGGCGAGATCGAGAGGCTGGCCGAGGTGCGGGCGGACACGACGGGGGACGGGCGCGGCTCCATCGCCGACGCCGGCTGCGCGGGGTGCGCGGAGACCGTCACCATGGTCGCGGCCGCGAGCGCGAGCGCGAACGCCGGCAGGGCGCGGGACGTGCGGGGCCGGGTTCTCATGGGCTCCATCGTGCGCGTTCGTGCAGCCTTCGTCAGGAAAAGGTCGAGATCTCGGCAGGTTCTGGACATCTGGGCGACTGCCGGCGGTGATGAGCGAGACGTGGAGCCGGGCTGCGCGTGCCGGGCGCGGCTGCCACGGATAGAGTCGCCAGTCAGGCTGGGGGCCGCGAGAACTGCACGGGACCTTGCCCCGAGGCTCGTCTTGACGAGCGAACCCCTCCCGCGCCCCTGGGACATGGGGACTTTCACTCTGAACTGCGTAGTCGCAGTTCAGACGGTCCCTCGGATTGCACTGACCAGAACGGGCCGACCTTGAGTAGGGAACGTCCAAGAGCGACTGCGACCGGCTTGCGGGCATCCGATCAGCGAACCGCCGGGAAGCCCTGCAGGACCCGCCTGCTGACCACGGACGGGCACTGGTACGAACGCCTGCGCCCGGGATCGGGCCCGCGGCCACCCGCGCCGGCAACGACCTGTTCACGGTCAACCCCGACGGCACGGACCTGACCCGCCTCACCACCACCGGCGACGCCTCCCGGCCTGCTTGGTCACCCGACCACACCCGGATTGCGATCATCAGCGACGGCCCCGACTCCTACGGCGACGCCCCGGCGCCAGGCCTGTGGGTCATCGTCCCCGCCGAGTACCCCGACCAACGCCACCCCGGCCTGGTGTGGCTCGACCACTCCATCAGTGACGTCGACTGGTGAGACCCCACGGCTCGAGACCAACGGCCCTGCCCGACTCCTGTCAACCGGCTCCCGATGCGTGTGTGGGGGCAGGAACTCCGCGGCCCATCGTTGGTCAATGTTGGTGGGGTGGTCCGGCTTGACGCAGAGGACGACGCGCTGCGGCACTCCCGCGCACCCTCTCACCCGTCGCTGATGTACCGCACGAGAACGTCGTCGCCGTGCGTTCTGGACTCGCGCCCGCGCGCAGTTGGAGAGCCACCTCGTAGACGTCGTAGCCGCCATCGCAGACCCGGGGCAGCAGCATGCGTGCCGCGGACCGCCCGACCTGGGGCCTCCACCACGGCGCAGGACACGGTCACACCGCAGGACCCACACCACGGGTGTGGCGGTCCGACGCGTCACCAGGTGATGGTCCGCCCGTAGACGTCCATCGCCTCGTCCGTGTCCTCAGGCAGCATCGGCAGGTACGTCGCGGCCCACACGAAGCTGCGGTCACCGGGCACCGCGAACGACAACCACTGCGACCGTTGCGGCACCGGCGGGTCGGTCGGCACCGTCGGCCCAGTCACCCGGAACACCGCGCCGGTCGTCACGTGCACCAAGTACCCGTCGACCCACCTGCCGTCCGGGCCCTCCTCGCCGGTCAGGTCCTTCGACGAGGACACGAACGCCCACGCGCGCGACCCCGGCAGCAGCCAGAACGCCTGCACCGTCCGGTTGTTCCCCGCCGTGTCGACCGCCGCCGGCCAGACCCGGCCCGAAGCCAGGTCGGTCAGGTACGGCTTCCACAGCGACGGACCGGACTGCGGCGCGTACGTCGTGTACGCCACCCGCGTCCCGTCGGCCGAGATGCCGGCCAGGTAGACCGGCACCCGGTACCTCACGTCCTTGTTCCACGTCAGGTCCTGCACGGCGCCCGTGCGCCGGTCCTTGACGAACACGTCGGGCTGGATCCCGTCGGCCTCCCGGTTGAACACGTTCGCGTGGGAGTCGAACGCCAGGTACCGGCCGTCCGCAGACACGTCGCTGTACCAGCAGCCGTCCGCGCGGCGCCCGTCCTCGCTCATCGACCCGACCCGCGTCACACCGGTCTCGATGTTGCGGACGAACACGACGTACGCCTCGCCGGTGAACCCTTCCTGGTACTCCTGCATGAACGACGCAATCCGCCCGTCGTCGCTGATCCCCCCGCCGACCAACCACCCCCCGAGCTTGTCACCGCGAGGACCGATCGAGACCAGGACCGTCTCACCGGCGACCGCGTCGCGGCGGAACTCATCGACGCGCTTGTCGTTGTCGTCGGGAGTCAACCGGGCCCGTGAGGTGAACAGGACGTACCGGCCGTCCGGCGACATGTCGCTGAACGCCGACCTGCCTCCCCTGCGGTTCGGGTAGGTGCCGTCGGGCCGCACGTTGACCGGGATCGTCCGGCTCTCGACCCGGTCCCACAACGCGACGACGGAAAGCCCGTCGACCGTGGTGGCGTTCAACGCGACGTACCGCCCGTCGGGGGTCGCACCGACGAAGTGGTCCATCGAAACACGACCGCCGACGCCCACCCAGAACGGCTCAGAAGGCAGATCGAAGCTCAACAGCTCGAAGTCGGTGAGCACCGGCGCCCCCTGGACGTTCGCGCGCCCCGCCTCCCCCGCAGCGGGGCTCGCCCCGCCCGGAGACGCAGCACCCACCAGCGCCGCCGTGGCGGCCAACGCGGCGAGCACCGCCACCGCCTGACCCCTGATGACCTTTGCCGAGGCCCGCGCGAAGTTCCGCTGCCCGTCCATGCCGGCCCTTCCCGGCGGCCCCTCCTCCCCAGACCCGGGGCCCGCAGTCCCGGGCAAGGTGCCAGATCGCGGCCGCCTTCTTCCGCGACCCCTCGCCGCCATCCTTGCCCGCCCGCCCGCCCCCCGGTAGAGACCTTGGTCCCCCCGCGACCGACGCCCCCGGCGCACGCGCCAACTCGACCGCCCGACGCCGGAACTCCGGCGGGCGCGCTGCAGGCATTGCGGTGTCCTCTCCTGCACCGATCATCGCTTAGGCAGACGTCCATGGCTACGACGACAGCAAGGGCGACTCGTGATCAGAGCGGGCATGGACACCGAGCGAGTACGGCGTGGCGTCGGCTACCTGTGCGCCGCGGGCCGCCTGCGGGCTGCTGTTCTTGCCCGCGGGCGACAGCCCCATCTCGCCGTTGTTCTCGGTCGGGTTCGTGGTAACCGCGCTCGGAGGGCTGTTCGAGGTCGCATCCGGGCTGAACGTCACGGCTCGGTCGGACAACCCACCGAAGGAGTAGGACCCCTCAGCCCCGATGTTCAACGGGCTCCATCGGTCCACCCCTGTCACCCCGGAGCGATCAGCCGGCCAGCCACTTGGGACTTGCATCCACGCTCGTGGACGAAAGGGGCGTGTTGGCGCCGCAGCCCTGGTCGAGTAGTGACTCAGCACCGGATGCTGGGGCGTGATCGCCCGAGAACTCCGCCGGCAAGCCCGCCGCCGGCGGCTCGATCGGTCCCCGGCTAGAGTCGCAAGCCGGGCAGGGGTCTTTGGAACTCCACGGGCGTTGTCCCGAGGGATCTCCGGGTGAATTTCCCCATGTCCCGGGCCCCTGGGACATGGGGACTTTCACTCTGACGTGCAGTTTCGTCCTCCGGCGGCGAAGAGGACCAGTCCCTCCTCGGAATCGGCATCTGAGGGTTGGGGAACGTGCCTTGCTGCCTGTTCGCGCAGCCATCAACGTCTCGCCAGGCGATGGCAGGAGGACGCAACGTCTTCCTCACCAGTCCAGATCGCTGACCGACCGGTTCAGCACGCTGAGCCCGGGTGCGCTTCCGTCGCCCTTTGCCCAGATACCCGGGTGTGGTGATGAGCCGAAGGGGGCAGGTCCGTCGCTGTAGTAGGCGAACCGTCCACCGTTGGGCGCCCACACCGGGAGGGCGTCGAGAGCCGGCGTGCCAACCACCCGGCGCAGGGCAGTTCCGTCGGTACGCATGCTCATGATGACGGTCGTGCCACCATCCTCGCGCACGAACAGAAGGCGCCGCCCATTGCCCGACCACGACGGTTGAGACTCGCTACCGGGCAGATGCGTGAGCATCGCGAGGTGTCGGCGACCGTGCACCCTGAAGACGGCGATGCCGCGCTCAGGCTTGGTGGCCTCCTCCCGCTCACCGACGGCGATCCATTGGCCGTCGGGTGAGAACTCGGGGTCATACGCCCAGCTCAGCGGGAGCTTGGTGTACTCGAGCCGGCCGGTTGCCAGCGTGACGGTGCCGAGGGCTCGCCTTACCGTCCACGCGATGGACCGGCCGTCGGGGGACCAGGCAAGGTCGCCGTTCGAGTAGAAGCGGTGCACAACCCGCTGCAGGTGGGTCCCGTCGGAGCGCACGACGTACACGTCGCCGTCCGCAGCGAAGGCCAGGCGTCGGTGGTTTGGCGACCAAGCTGGGCCGGAGACGCCGCCGAGGTCGGTCACCTGCCGGAGACCGGAGCCGTCCGGACGGACGGTGAACAGGTCGTGCCCCCTGTCGCTGCCTGCTACGAACGCCAGTCGAGGCCCGTCGGCGGGGGTGGGGACTGCTTCGACCACGGCTGGTTCGGAGTAGCCCGGGCGCCATGCCGGCGTCGTGCCACCCCGGACGAGGAGGCGGTGGTTGCCGCCGTCGGCGTCGAGCAGCCAGACGCCACTCTGCCGCGGGTAGGGCTGCTTCATCGTCCTGCCCGCGACCGCCACCTGGGCACCGTCGGGGGACCAGGTCGGCCACCGGTCAGCGCTGGACTCGGCGAAGATCTCGGTACGGCCGGTCCCGTCGACGTTGATGGTGTAGATGTCTCCGCTGGGTCCCCCGCCCCGGCCGCTGTAGTGCTCGCAGTAGGTGATGACGTCGCCGCTCGGCGACCACTCCGGGTCATCTGCGTCTGGCCATGTTTCCGCGAGCTCGGTCAGGCCGGCACCATCAGCGGAAACGACGAACAAGGACCGCCCGTTGCTGTACTCGTCGCCGTGGTCGGCCTCGCGGGTCACGACCAGCCGGGTACCGTCCGGCGACCAGCTCGGGTGGGATGCGTAGGGCCAGTCCGCGGAGGGACGGACCAGTGCGTGCGACTCGAGCGAAGCCAGGTCCAGGATGCGTACCTCGTCACCGCTGGTGTAGGCGACCTCCTGCCCGTCGGGCGACCACGACGGATCCGAGCCCGCGACCAACTGGGTCTCTGCGGTGCCGTCTGACTCCATGACCCACAAGAATCCGTTTCGCGTGAAGACGATCCGGGCGCCGTCAGGTGAGTAGTCCGGCGCTGAGCCGCCGTCACCGGTGAGCCGGAGGCGGTCGGATCCGTCGGTCCGGATCGTGTAGATCTCGAGGTTGCCGGTCGCGTGCGAGCTCGCCGCGTACGCCACCATGCCGACCATCTGCTCCCCCGGAGCCCAGAAGGGTGTATCGGTCGCACGGGGAACCGCGGCTCCCGCGCCGGTCAGCGCAGTCGTCAACACGGTGGAGATCGGGAGCATCCACGTCGACCAGTCGGTCACCTTGCCCATGGGTCTTCCCCCATCGCGCGCTTGACTGCGGCGACTTGCGACCGAGACGTGCCGCCAGCTTGTGTCAAGCCTGCCGGCTGGGTTGGGGCTCCGGGTAGAGCCCAACGTCCTCGTGGCTCCGCATCCCGTGAAGGCAGGCAGCCCCCTGGCACCACCACGCGGTGTGACCAGCGAGCGGCCGGTCTCATGGCGGTCCTCGACCCCGGCCGCGGTTCCGGAATCTCGTTGCCGGGCCTGCGTCGATCAATCAAAGGACCAGGAGGGACGGCCGAGTTCAGGAATGCGGCAATAGCCGCTTGGCCTGATGGCTCCCAAGGGACGCGACGAGCTGTGGTCTTGGGCAACGACCCTGTGCTGGCTGGACCCCCTGCGGGTCTGGCCTGGACTGCGTTCGGAACGACAGACCGGGGCTCGGCACAGGCGATCACGCTTCGAGCGCGACTTCCCGCTCACCAAAGGGTCAAGCGACCGACGGCCCCCACCCGCAGCGCGCTCAGGACCTGCGACTCTGGCGGTTGCACATCGAGCGCGCTCTGCTGAGAGCAGGGGTCGACCCGATCCGCACCCTGGGAGTTGTCATGACCCTTCCGCGACGCCAGGCACTTCTCGGCAGCACCACTGGCCTCGCTGTCGCCGCACTCACCCTCGCTGTCACGTCGCCACTCGCCGCGGCCCCGTCCCCCGACGCTTACGCCTCATCGGCGCCCCCCACCGTGGAGTCGTCTGCCGCTGCTCCGGCCGACCTCCTCAGTCGCTCGCTCGGCACGTGGACAGAGACCTGGAGTGAGCCGGTCACGATCTCGGACCCGGCTGACGTCGGCGAGAACGTCGCGATCGACGGCTCGGGCGCCGGCGTCGTGGTCACCTGGTCACCCCGGTACGCCAATCTGCTGGCCCGCATCTACCGGCCCGGGTCCGGATGGAGCGACATCATCGACACCCCTCAGACGTCGAACTCTCTCCTCTACGTGCACGCGGCGATGGCGCCAGACGGGCAGGTCTGCCTCAGCTACGAGGAAGACCGATACGCGGGGAACGTCCTGTGCGACGCCGGCGATGGCGTCTTCGGCGAGGAATTCTCACAAGACCACCCCATCAGCGTGGGCGTCAGCAGCACCGGTGTCTTCACCGCAGCGTGGTGGGACGCCAACAACGCCGGCGAACGACAGGTCTACGTCTCCCAGCGGCACTCCGGCGCCGGACAGACCTGGTCCGAGCCCCTCCAGCTGAACACGACCGGCCACGAGACCGGCATCCGGCCGCAGGTGGTCCCCGGCAACGCCGCGCAGGCAAGCGTCACCTGGCCGGACCGCCTCGCCTCCGGCACCGGCGCTTCACAGGTCGTGGTCCGCAGCCAGCGCCCCGACGGGACCTGGACCGACCAGGTCCCCGTCGCACCAGCCGGCATGCGTGACGTCGTCTCCGCATTGCGGCCCAACGGCGATCTCGTCGTCGCCTACCGGCAACCACACGACGGACCCCTCGACGTCCGCGAACGCGACGGCATGACCTGGGGTGACCCCGTCCGAGTCCGCGACGTGTCCCGCCAGGTCGACCAGCGGACCGAGCTCACCCTCGCAGCCGGCGGCCGCGAGGTGACCGCACTGGCCTGGGAGGCCGACCTGCACGCGACGCCCAAGTACCGGCCATTCATCAAGGCCACGATCGGCCGCAACGGCGACTTCACCCGCCCCGTATCGCTCAGCGAGGGATGGGACTACAGCTGGCTGCAGCAGATCGTGGTCACCGGCAAGGGCAAGGTCGACTCCGCCTGGTGGTCCGACGGCCGACGAGGCGACAGCTGGTTCGGCGGCTACCACGCCCGCGCCTGGACCGCGAGGCGCGGCTGGAGCCGTGTCACCGCGATCAACGGCGACAACACCGAGGGATGGTCGGTGGTGTTCCCCGCCCTTGCGATCGGACCGTCTTCGAAGGCCTGGTACGCCTACGTGGCGGGCCGGCGTGACACCGTTCGCGTCAGCCACACCCGCGGAACCGGATGATTAGAAGCAGAACACCCCTGCCCGCCCAGGCAGCGAACGAACCCCTGCCCGCGAACGGTGCGCGACGACACGTCCGCTCCCTGGCGGTGGTCAAGGTCGCGCGCGGGATCGACAGGGGACAAGCCCACGGCACGTGCTACCAGTCGAGGTAGCACACGGAACGATCGATGCGAGCCAGCTGCAGCCCTCCCCGCGGTGCACCCGTGGCTCCGGTGACCCAGATGCCTGGCCGGGGGGCAGCCCCGTAGGGGTGCGGCCCGTCGCTGAAGAATGCGACCCGGTGCCCGGCGGGTGAGGCGGCCGGTGCGGCAAGGAGGCCGGCGCCCGCGGCGAGGGTCCGCAGCCTCGTGCCGTCGAGCCGGATGCTGAGGACCTCGTCGCCTGAGATGGCGTCCCTGCCGGGCTGGTGGGCGAACACGATCCGCTTCCCGTTGGCGGTCCAGGTGGGTTGCAGAGCCACTCCGCCGACATGAGTCAGGAGGCGGGCCTGGCCGCCGTCGGCGTCGACAAGACCGAGCGCGGTGCCGCCGATGTCGAAGTTGGCCGTGAAGACGATGGTGCGTCCGTCGGGCGAGTAGGCCGGGTCGTCCGGCGTCGTGATGATGCGGCCCAGACGCACATGCGTGACGGCACCGGTGCGCAGGTGCAGGACCGTGAGCCGGCGGCCTCTGCCGCCCCAGGCGATGGCTCGCCCGTCCGGGGTCCAAGCGAAGGATCGTCCGGCGAGGGCGACGCCGGTGCTGCTGACCGTTCCGTCCGGTTGCCGGATCGTCAGGACCCCCGCCGAAGCGTAGGCGAGATGCTGGTGGTCGGGCGCCCACGCCAAGTCGGTGACGTCTCCGGTGGTGGTGAGCTGGCGCAGGCCGGTGCCGTCGGGGCGCATGGTGAACAGGTCGCCGCCGGTGTCGGTGATGGCGACGAAGGCGAGCCGGGCTCCGCGGCCGGGGGTCGGGTAGGTCACGGTGGTGGCCGGTTGGCTGTACCCGGGGCGCCACACGGGGCCTCCGCCCTGACGGGTGAGGAACGTGCGGCGGGTTCCGTCGGCGTCGGCGAGCCAGATGCCGTGCAGGACTCCGGGGTACTCCCACGATGCGCCGTCGCTGCTGTAGGCGATCTGCGTTCCGTCCGGTGACCAGACGGGATCGCTGTCGGTGCCGCCGGAGTCGAGCAGGCGGGTGCGGCCGGTTCCGTCCGGGGCGATGGTGTACAGGTCGCCCTCGCCGAAGCTGTCGCGTTCGTCTGGAACTTCCTGGTAGGCGATAAGTGCGCCGTCTGGTGACCAGGTCGGGTTGCCGGCGTAGGGGTAGGTGGCGGTCAGGGCGGTGAGGCCGGTTCCGTCGGCGGCGACCGTGTACAGCTGCTGGTCGAGGTCGTAGTTCTCGTCGAAGGCGCCTCCGACGAATGCGAGCATGGTCCCGTCCGGGGACCAGGTCGGCGACTCGGTGCGCTGCCAGTCGGTGCCGGTGGCGACGACGGTCTTGGTGGCGGTGGCCGGGTCGAACAGGATCAGCCGCTCACCGAGCCCGTAGGCGATGCGGGAGCCGTCGGGGGACCACGCCGGGTAGAGGCCCCGGCGGATGATGCGGTGCTCGTCACTCCCGTCGGCGTTGATGACCCAGATGCCGCCGTCGTAGCCGGTGTAGGCGATCTGGGTGCCGTCGGCGGACCAGGTCGGTCCCCACCCGCCGTGGCGGCTGACCTGTCGGCGCCGGGATCCGTCGGTGCGAATCGTGTAGATGTCGTCGCGGCGCCCGGTGCCGGAGGCCGCCGTGTAGGCGAGCATCCCGACGGTCGCCTCCGCCTGCGCTGAGGCTGGAGCCGGGGGCTGAGCGCTGGGTGCCGGTCGGCTGTGGGCGGGCGCCGTGAGCGCAAGCCCGAGCACCGCGGCCGTGACCGCCGCGATGACCGGCCCGGCAAAGACTGTGATCCAGTGCGGGGCGGGACGCGACGCCTTCATGATCGAGCCTCCTTGCATGGGTAGCCTCGACCCCGGCAGCACGAGATGCCTGTCCCTGACTTCACCTTGACGCCCTGGGAGCGCTGCTCGCCAGAGCCGAATTGCCTACGCCCCGTGGTCGTTGCCAGCGCCACCGACTCATAAGACACCCTGCGGGTCGCTGCTCCACTGTCCGACGACTCGCCCCTCTCCCGCCCGCCCACTTGCCCCGCGAAGACCCTTGTTGGCCTCAAAGACGACCAAGCGGATCTCCTCGACCGGAGACTCCGTTCAATTGGGTGTGGAGGCGGACGTGGTGGCGGTAGTGGACGTCGTCCATCCAGACAACAGCAGCCGCTCCGTCCGCGCCCCAGGCCAGTTGCTGCGTTCCGGACTCGGCGTGCCGGGCGGTCAACGCGATGGGCGCGGTCCAACCGCTGCGCTGCGTCCAAGTGCGCGTGAACACGCGGTAGCCGTCCTGGACGTGCCCCCGGTCGGTGTGGGTCCACGCGGCCCGCACGCGACCGGTGTCGTCGACGGTGATGACCGGCCGAAGGTCGGATGCCCCCGTCTTCTGGGTGATGCGGGTCGGCTCGGTCCAGGCGCCGTTCCTTCATGGCCGTCGACAAGGCGTCGAGGAACCGAACCGGGCGCCCAGCCAAGAGGAACGTCATCACCCTCCTCGCGCTTGCCAACTCGGACCGCGCGGCGGACGTGGGGGTGCAGGGATTCGCCGACGTCAAGCGGACCGAGATCGACCACGACTGGATGTCCGTCCACCTCTTCGAGGAGGGGTGGACGCCCTCGGAGATGGACAGCCGCGAGCGCACGCTCCTCGAGTCCGAATGGGTCCTCCGCGTCGTTACGCTCGGCTCACCCTTCATCCGCAGCCTCCTAGACGCCGGGGAGGACCCTCGGCCGGCGGACCACTGGGACGCCGTCAGCGGTCTGCTCACCGCCCTAAAGACCTTCCAGGGGCCGGGCACGAAGGCGCCGGCGCGGGCGCAGTACAGGTTGGATCTCGAGGCGAAGCTGGAGGCGTGGCCGCACTCGATCCGGGACCTGACCCCGTTCTGGGGCGCTGGCCAACCTCGTGCGGCGACGTACGAGGCCGCGCTGAAGAAGCTCTTGCCCGGCTACGACACGAAGGCGGACGGCTTCCTAGGCGTGCGGCCGGACTTCGTCGTGAGCCCCTTCAAGCCTTGCTCCGTGACTGCGGCGGTCAACGACACGAACGAGGCGATCAGGCGTGCCATCCGGCGCGAAGCCCACGTCTTCGAGTTCACAGCGCTTGCGCAGCCAACAGCCGCCGGGATCCGGACCTACCTCAGGGACAAGCTCCCCAACTATGTCCAGGTAACCCAGGAGCAGTAGCCCGGTGGGCTTGGCAACCTGGCCTCGACGCATGATCATCGGCCACTGCGGACCTGCCGGCTGCCCAAGCCCGGCCGTCGCGAGCCTCTCCCGACCACGGGGCCACGACCGAGGCGTGGCCACGAGCGGGCCTGCGACTAGAGTCGCAAGCCGGGCTGGGGCCAAGCGAAACCACACGGACGTTGTCCTGACGGTTCTCCGGATGCAAGTCCCCATGTCCCGGGCCCCTGGGCGTTCCACTCTTTAATCGTGGCCTGCGATAACACAGAGTCGTAGTTCTCTGGGGGCGGTCTGGGCCGGGATGGACTGAGTCCCATCCGGAACGGGATCTGCCGGAACTCAGAATGCCAACGCAACCATGATCTGAGTGGCGTTGATGCCGCCCGCCAGCCCCTGCTTGTGCGCCCGACGCCAAAGGTGAGTCGCAACCCCAGGGATCGGCGGCGGGCCCCGGGACGCGATCCGTCGCGCCAGAGTCGGTGCTACGAGGCGTGCTCCGGCAAGTGGGACTGACACACGAGCAGGCCAACGCGCTCAGGCATGAGCACGCACGGCGCCCTGCGGCGGCGCTTCGCACCACTTCCTCGTGGTCCGGCCTAGGGTTGTGCCTACAAACGTCGTGGCGGCATTGTCCGCCGGAACAACCACGCCGGACTGATGGCCGTTGAACCTGCCGATGTGGATGGGGAGCACGGGGAGAGGCACGGCAATGTCGGCACGTCACTCGGGAGTACGTCAGTGAGCACACAGCCCCCGCTGGACGGCCTTCCTCCCACTGTCGCCGCCGAAGACATCGCCGCGATCTACCAGCCCTTCGCGAAGGGGCTGACGCGGTGCGCGGTCGTGGTCGACACCCGCAACATGCACGGCCAAGCCCGCCGGGTGTTCGGGCGTGGCCTCCGCCCGAGCGCCCACGGCATTCGCCTCGCGCTCCGTGAGTACGGGTTCGATGCGGTCGAGGTGTACGCGGGCGTCGCCACCAAGACCATGGCTACCTCGCCTTCGGATCGGGTCCGTGCCGCCGTCGAGGACAACAAGCGGTATGCCGTGGAACTCGCCCGGGAGGACGCCGTCGTCCTTGCTGGCCACCTAGCCGAGCGTGGCGGGGAGATGGAGGAGAAGCAGGTCGACGTTCTCCTCGCTCTCAAGGTGGCCGACCTGGCCGACCGCGCACGTCAACTCTCAGCACCCTTCGAATGCATCGTCGTCCTCTCCGAGGACATGGACCTCATGCCGTCCTATGAGTTCGGCAACCAGCGCGGGGTGCCGGTCTACGCAGCCGCGTTCGACACCATCCATACCCGCGATGACCAACGGAAGTGGCTGATCCTCGACGAGGTCTCCTTGCGCCGGATCTGCCCTCCACCGGCCCACATCGCTCTCGGCGCGCCGATGCGGAGCCTGATCGCACGCATCGCAACTACGCCCGCCCCCGTGCAGGCGCCGGTGTGGAAGGTCGAGACGTGGAACCATGCCAAGCGGGAGATCATCCTCAGCAACAGCAAGGGCATCACCGGCATCCTCAAGGAACGCCGCAACAGCATCCGCGTCAACGAACGCCACTTCCTGTACGCCACCGGGATCGAGATGGAACCCAAGTCGCGACGGTTCCCGCTGCTCACACTGGGTCGCTCCCGTCCCCAACACCACCACTTCGAGGGCGTCGACTTCGGACACGTCCTGTACTGGGTGGAGCCCACCCGAGCGAAGATCCGCATCGAGGACAGCCAGGAGACAGCGACCATTACCGCCAGCCCCGGCCAACTGCTCCCCGGCCAGCGCATCGCGGTGTTCCGCGAAGCCACTGGCGACCGAACGGCGACCTACTACGTCGGTCCCCTCGAAGAATCGCCCCCGACCGACGGATGGCCCCTGCCGGAAACCATCGGGGTGGTCACGATCACCGGAGACGAGCACCGCAGCAAGGTCTGGCGATGCGCCGTCGACGGCCTCGACACACCCGTTCTTGTCCCCAAGGAGCACCTCAAGCACGCCACCGTCGGCGACCGCCTCCGGGTGGCACTCGCAGGGCAATTCCCCACGGGCGAGCCCCTCGGGCAGCCCCTCACCTGCTGCCTGCCCCACGGTCGCGGTGAGGAATCCGACAAACTGGGTGCGGGGACTTGATTCTCGGAGCAGACTTGCCGATAGTTACACCGCGGGTCGCGGAAGCGGCAACGCATCTATCTGCGCCGGACGTACGGGCCGGTAAGAGAGAGCGGGTCTTCGGACCCGCTCTCTCTTGTTGTGTGGGACGTCCAAGGTGGCCTTCCAGAGGACGATGTGCGGGCTCGCGGGAGCACCAACCCTACGGCGGTTGAGAGCCGTTGAAGACACTAGGAATTGGGCGGGCGGGAGGTTGGCCGCAGCGAACGCTATGCGGCATGAGTGTGCGCTTCTGGCAGAGTCGCACCGTGGATGATCGGGAACTCGCAAGGTGGCAGAAGCACGAGCAGGAGCACGGCTACATCCGCGCCCGACTCCATCTCCTGAGCACTCACGAGGGTGGGCGCAGCGTTCCGATCTTCTCGGGCTACAGGTCCAGTTGGGGCTTCCCTCAAGAGGTGCACGAGTACGTGCACGACGGTCCGCTGCTCATCGAGGACCAGGACACCTTGAGCCCCGGAGAGGTCGCCACCGTGCGCCTGCATCCGTTGGTCCCGGACTACTGGCCAGAGGTCTCCGTTGGCCTGTCGCTCGGCATGTTTGAGGGCTCGCGCAAGGTCGGTGAGGCCGTGGTGATCGAGGTCGTGGAGCCAAGCAACTGACCGCACGCACATCGGCAGGAGCGGATGGTCAGTCGCCGTTGAACATCAGGTAGCGATGGGGCCGCTCGCCTACAAGACTGATGGCGACCTGGAGAGCGGCGATGGCCGGTGTCAGGTCCCTCTGCCCCGACAGAGCGTCGACTTCACTGACCAGCCGCTCTGACTGCCTCCGGTTGAACCGCGTGTCGTCGTAGACGTCCACGCTGGTCAGGAGTGGGAGCCCAAGAGATTCAGCGGCCTCCAACAGGTCACGCATGTCGGTTGGGTCGCGCAGCAAGACTTCACCGAGGTAGTCCTCGACATAGATGGTCACACCCACAGGCGCTCATTCTGCCGTGCTGGCGTCGATGCGGGGTCGCATCACTGTCATCGGCAGGACAGCGCACAACCAGCGGCATGACCGGATGGCCGCAGCGAACGCTATGCGGCATGACCGGATGGCCGCAGCGAACGCTATGCGGCATGAGCGGACGGTTCAGTCCCCGCTGGATGTCCCGAGGCGCAGGTCGAGCAGTTCCACAAGTTGGTCAATCGACCCGGCGATCTGCACCCAGTGGTTCGGTTCGCCCCACCTCTCGGGGTACTTCAGCTGCAGCGCTGGCGCGGGGTCGAATCGGTAGTCCAAGATCACAACCGAGTCGGAGCCGAGTTCGAATTCTGCGACGACAAGGGCCTCGGCGCTGTCGATCTCGGCCAACGCGCCGTGCTCGGTCCAGAAGTCGCCCTCGTAGGTTTGATACTCCGCCACAGTGCGGAACGGGGGCGGATGAAGAAGGAGGAGTCGTTCGTCGGGGATCAATCGCTCCACCAAGGAGGGATCGACAATCGGCGATGTGTGTTGGAGGTTGACGGCAGATTCCCACGACCGAGAAGCCCTCGCCGCCGGGGCTGGCCACCGCGTCTTGGCCAAGGTGGTCTCCAGGTCAGCCAACTGCCGTGTTGTGGGCACGAGCGGAAGGTAGTCCGTCTCGCCCATTAGCGTCCCGCGATTGAGACCGCCCGCTCATCGGCAAAGGCGTGAACTCACGGATGGTGGCGAGGGATGATCACGACATGAGTCGCGCGCCGAAGGCCCCCACTTGTCCGGCCTGTGGCCACAACTGGGGCGAGCACGGGTTCGACAACGACGTTGACGGCGTCTGCGGTGAGTGCGCCTACGAGATTGAGCATGGCCTGCGATCAACCGACGCACCCGGCTGCCGTTTGACGCCTCCCCAACACTCATAGCCTGGGTTACCGCTCATCGGCATGAGCGGAGCCCCCGACCTAGCGCACCCCGGACGAGACGGGGCCGATGACAGCAGGTGGCAAACCCACTGTGTCGAGGGCACTCGATGTCGTTGGAGGTCGGACAGTGGTAGATGTCGGCGCAGCCGCGGTTGCTTGCCACACGGGTCAACGCGGCCCCCGACGCCGACCGCGCGGGTCAGAAGCCGTCGAACGTCGCGATGAGTTTGGGAATCTCCGGGGCGACGATGATGAACTGACCGAGGAAGCGTTCAACCTGTGCCACCTGCTTCTTGCCGAGAAGGATTTGGGCGTCGTCCCAGCCTTGGGCGGTCATGACTCGGGCTACTCGCCAGCCCACGATGGCCTGGGGGACCGGTCGGTCGTGGAGTGTGAAGCCCGATTCGTACATGTACCGGCGCAGATTCGTGGCGGCCGATGCGCTGGCGATGGCGCCGGGCTTACCGGTGAAGCACAGGCGGTCATGGACGGCGCGATCGGAGCCTGCGCACTGTTCGTCGAGTCGTGCGGCCACGACTGGGCAAGCCCACGGTGGAAGGGCGAGGGTTCGTTCGCCGTTGTAGGGGCCGCCCTTGCTGTGGACCGTCGTGGGCGCCCGGAGGTGGTCGAAGTCGGTTCCGCGGATCTCGGTGGTCTCGACTGGGGTCATCCCGGTCTCGACGAGGGAGTACTGGCAGCCTTCGATGAGGCGTTGGCCGCCCTGGACGATGGTGTGGAGGGCGCGTTGACGCAGGAGCAGGATCTCGTCGTCGGCGGGCAGTCGGTGGCTTCCGCCTGCGCGCGGTGCCACGTCGGGCATCGCGGCGATCGCGATGGCGGCATCGGCGCCGTGGTGTTGGGCGACCGCGGAGAGGGCCGCCCCGATGCTGTTGCGTGTCCGGTTGAGGGCATCGGCGTCCTCGCGCAGGGCGTAGGCGGTGGGGCTGGCGAGCGAGGTGACCTCTTTGATGACGTCCGCCGCATGCCGGTGCAGTTCGCGGTAGGTGGTAACGCCGAGGTGGCCGCACGCGTCGGCGACGCGGGCCAGGTCGTCGTGGATGCGGTCACTGTCCAGGTCGTCGAGGACGTGGTTGGCCCTCCACCACTCTCGGGCTGTGTTGACGACCCTTGGGATGCTCATCCTCAGGACCCTCGGGGGCATCTGGTCGAGTGCGGCGGAAGCGATCTGACGGCTCTTGCGCAAGTCGTCGTGCATCTTCATGCGATCGTCCTGACTGTGGAGCGCGTCCAGGAACGTGTGTCGTGCGCCCTGGCATCGGCACATGAGCGGCCACGGCGCGGCCAGGGATGACGCCAGAGCGAACGCCGAGGCGAAAAGGTTCGACCCGCCCCGTCGCCAGTCGTCCGGAACCTGAGGTGGCGCGGCTTACCGCGACTGGAGCGAGCGGGCGATGAGGCGTTCATGATTGACATAGGTGAGCGTGTTGGCCAAGGTGCCGATGCACAGGTGGTCGAGGAACTGGCCTGACACGTCGTTGCGCATGGCACGACCGTGGTCACCAAGGGTCCGCTTCAACCAGGAGTGGTAACTCTCGGTGTGGTTGCGCATCCCATGAACTTTCTTGAACAGTTCCTGATCGTGACGGGTGAAAGGGCGCACGTCGTACAACGCCTGGTCGACCCCCCTCTTCGGTCGCCCGTGCGCGCTTGGGTCGGCAACCCATGCCATGTTGAACAGGTGCCCACCGCCTGCGGCACGCGAACACGGCAGGCGCCACTCGCACTGCACCACGAACGGACCGCCCGCCGCATCGGTCACCGGAACGGCGTGGACGATCGTGGCGCGGGCGACCTTCACCAGCCACCAGGTGGTGCTGTCCAGGGCGACATCGAAGATGGCGCCTCCGTCCACCCACAGTTCGTGCAAACACCCGCCGGTCAGGGTGCCGTACATGAAGTAGGAGGTGCGCACCACTTCGGCCGGCTTGTTGCCCGAGGTGCGAAACACGCTGGTCCCAAGCGGAAGCGGCCGACCACATTCGAAGTCGTCGAGGGCGCGCTGACGCTTCAGTACCGGCGCGGTGACGCCGTCGGACTTCACACTCTTGCTGCTTCGAGCGACGGGCTTGGTCACCAGCAGGATCCCGCGTTCCGCCATGAGCCGCTGGGCATGCACGCTTCGGAGCACGCGGTCCCAAACCACCGTGTGCAGGCCCGTGCCGAGCAAGTCGTGGACACGACTGATCAGGAGTTCGGCCTCGTCTCCCTCGAAGGTGAAGGACTGTTCGGCGGCGAGCATGATCCATCCACTTGGAGTCGACGTGCTCAGTGTCACGTGGTTCACCCCAAGCGCCTTCTTCTTGTCGCGCCGCGGGTCGGTGAGCCGCTTCTGGATCCGGGGCCGCTCTGCCGCACGACTGCCGACGAGGGTCTGCTCGCCGGTCTTCTTGTCGGTCTGCCAATGCACGCCGCTGAGCGGACGGAGGTACATTCCGTCGCCCATCACGACGTGCCGCGGGTCCGGTTTGGCGTAGTCAGGGGTGATCCCGGGGGCGAAGTTGCCCTGATAGCGGGCCTGATGGACGGCTACCTCGGTGAACCGTTCCGACAGGCCCGCCAGCACGCCTGGGTATGCGGTCAGGCGGGCGACGAAATCGTCTTGCTGCTTCGCGGAGGGTGGCTTCAGCGGCATCGGTCTGATGTCGCGGCTCCCTCGCTGGTAGGCGTCGCAGAACCGTCGCCACAAGTCGCCGCTCCCCAACTCGGTCAGCGCCAGCCGCTGTGAGCCGTAGATGCGGGCAGCGACACACACCGCGTACTGCATGAGCGGCGGGTAGAGGGCTCGGCCCTCCTCCAGGTCAGCGAAGGCCGGGGAGAGGTCATGCAGCACGGGGCTTTCGGCAAGCACGACGATCTGGGTGCTCATCGGCAGCGGGGGCAGGTCCTGTGTTGCCCGCGATGACATCGTTCTCCTCCAACGCTCTCAGTTGGGGACCACTAGGTACGTGCGCGCCGATGCGCGGTCGCGGTTTCGACCCGGTTCGGTCGTGCTCGTGGGCGCTGGATCAGCGGGATATCAACTTGGGGACCGCTCCCGGCCCGCAGGTCATCGGTGGCCTCCGGCTGGCCTGCCATGGAGGCCACCCCGGCCGTGCCGGTCCGACGCATGCGCCCATCGACCACGTTGGCGTCCGGGGGACGCCGATACCCTGCCATCCCTCCATAGTCCTGTCATTCCGTGTCACCGTCAACCCTCGGGACTCGTCTCCTAGTTGCCCCATGACTAGGTTCTCGGCACGAAGGGTCACGCCCGCAGCCTCGACTGATCGACGCCCGAATCCTCACTGACTGGGGTATTGTTGACCCCGTGTATACGTCCTCTTGGAACGTCCATCAGGCTGAGCGTGCCCACATCGGACCGGCCGATCGCCGTTGGTGGACGCTTTCAGGATTCTGGCATTTCGTGTTCGCCTGCCAAGCCTTGGGGTGACCAGGTGACGCACCTACAGGCGTGGGAAGGACTGGTCGAGTCGTTGCCGTGGCTGGCAACGACAGTGGATGCCGACCGCGTTCTCGCGGTGGCCTGCCTCTTCCCTGAGTGCACGGAGTGGGTGCCGCGACGTACTGGGGCTGGTCGACAGAACTGGTACTGCAGTGCCGCGCACCGGATTGAGGCTCGCCAGCGCCGAGTAGCCCTGCTGCGGGAGATCGCCCGCATTGAGAGCGTGCTGGGCTCGGCTCGCTCCCACACCCGGGGGGTGGATCGACGCTCGCTTGAGGCCAATCTGAGATACCTGAGGGTGGTTCTGCTCGGTTATCCGGCGACGACCGATGTCGCCCCCGCCCCGCGAGCGGCAACCCGGTCCAAGTAGACCCGTTGATCGACTGCGGGGCACTGCCACGGGCCTGGGGCCTGGGCCTGGGCCTGAGTCCACCCGGGGTGACAGGGTCGCCGTAGGGCAGAGCCGGACCATTGGCCGCCGACATGCGACGGCATGGCGTGGCATGGGACCAGATGTCGGCGTCATCCGCACGACGCGGGCAGCAACCTGAGCGAGCCAAGAGACTCACCGAGTGGAGATCACCCAGCAGGAATTGGAGCAACGGCTCTGAGGCGCGGCCAACGCACTGCGCGGCCCCGTCGATCCAGCCGACTACAGGACCTCCGTCTTCTCGATGCTCTTCTGGAACGCGAGGTTCCTCACACGCCGCGACGGGCCGCTTCCTCGCGGAGGGTACGCATGAGAGGTGTCGCCTCCAGCCAAGCCCGTGCTTTCCGGAGGTCTCTTGCTTGCGGCTTGCGGCCGATCACGGCCCCGTGGAACTGGATCGCCTCCCGGTCAAGGAAACCCAGCAGGTTGCGCAGGTACTCGTCGGTCAGGTCTGAGGTGTCAGTGATGCGGTGAGGCTGTCGATAGATGTCGACCCAGACCTCCCCTTGCGTGAACACCCGGAGATCGATGTCGCCGGGCGGGGTTGCGGCGTAGGCGGAGAAGTCGTCGACCGCCCTGCCGCGGCGCTCGACCGTCGCCAACGCCCGTGCGTACAGGCCCGTGACCTGCTCTGGGGACTTGCCGTCGCGGATGGCGCGTCGGATGAACGCTCGCACGTCCCTGCCGTTGAGGAGCAGGCCACTCAGTGCCACGGCCATCCATCGCTCTGGGATGCCGCGGCGCATGGCAGCCGCGATGGCTGGCTCGGCCTCGAACACGGCTGCAGGAAGGTCGAGAAGTCTGTTGGTCCAATCAGCCAGGTCCGGGTCGCTGTCTTCACTGGCCGTAGCGGGTTCCGACGGCTCGGATGGAGAGGCTTCTACCGGATCCGTCGGCATCCGCGGGGCCATCATGGTCGGCCTTGGGACTCGGGGTCGGTGAGAACCCAAGTCTCGATGCGCTGCAAGTCGTTGTCGGTGAGCCCGACGCGAGGATCCGGTGCGATCGCTAGGAGTCGGTTCTTGTCGAGTCCGCGGAGACCGCCGCGGGAGATGTCGTCGTCGGTCCAGATAGCGCGACTGGTGGAGTGCTTGCGCATCCACGTCTGGACGGCGTCGACCTTCCACCAGCGGTTGTGACCGGGACGGCGGCGAGGGTGCACCGGGAACGGTCCAAGGCCGACGTCGGTCCACCCGTCGGCCGCTTCGAGGTCCCAGGTCGTCAGCCAGGCGATGTCGACGAGGCCGGAGTCGTGGAGGCGCTGGATCCTTTGCACAACTTCCCGTCGGTAAGGCACCGCCAGGTCCGAGTCTGGCGGGCCGCCGTAGAGCGACGGTCCGTTCCACGGCTCAGTCAGTCCGTAGGGGCTGACGACGCCGTCGATGTCGAGGAACCACCGCACGGGGAGGTCGTGCGCGGCGCGGTGGGTCATGACGAGGCGCCTGGGGGCGCTGGGCCGTCATGGCCGGTGTCCGCGTCTGGCGCGTCGTCTTCGGGGTGTTCAGGAGATTCGGACGGGGACGCGGGTTCCGGCCCCTGGTCTACGTCGGCATGGGTGGCGTCATCCGATTCGACATGGTCGACGATGAGGTCCTCAGGAACTCTGGGACGGGTCCTGTCCTCCCGGTTCGAGTGTGCCTCGGCGGCCCCCCAGATCTCGGCCAGGAGCAGCGCGCCCGAGTCGCCTTCCAGGAGGCGGGCGGCCGTCTCCCAGGTGCTCCGCTTCGATCCGGTGACGGCCATCTGGTGAAGGGTTGCGACGGCGCGGGTGGAGTACTTCGGCTCATCGGCTCGATTCTGGCGCTTCCACAGACGTGCCAGTGAGTCGACGACACCGTGCGCGTGGCCTGCGTCCGTGAGGGCGTAGCGCTCCTCGGGGGTGATCTCCCAGTTCTGGTCGGCGTCGATGTCGAAGGATGAGAACACAACCCGTTCTTCGGCCCAGGAGAACCAGCGTCGCGACCTCCATGTGAGGGCGTCGCTACTCTCCTCGCCACGCTGCTTGGCGACGACCGAGCGGGCGTCGGCCTGCGAGGTCGGGGTCATCACGACAGCGCCGCGCTCGAACTGGATGATCAGCACGCCTTGGAGGTGTGACGAGAGCGGATAGGCCACGTCATCGGAATCGATGCTCCTTGGCTTGCTCGCCGTATCTCGGTCGGAGTCTTCGGGCTTGGTGGCCTCTTCGGTCATGGTCCCTCCAGGCCGGAATGGGGTGACGCTGTCGGGACGCTACGACCCGCCACGCGTGGGGACCTACGGCTTCCGTCGACCCCGCTGCTCCCCGCGGTGTAGTCCCGTTCTGTCGGCCCCTCGGTTAACGCCCCTCTACCGACCGGACCGGATGGCGAGCGTCAGCCCGCGGGCGGCGGGCCTTGGGCGTACTGGCGAGGCGTGGCCCGGGCGATGCCAAGGCGTAGGGGCACTTCTTGGCGCTCTACATCGACCGTGGAACGGGTCACAACCTGACCAAAGGCTCACGGGCAGGACTGCTCGCATCTATGCGGCATGACCGGATGGCGTCCCGGTCAGACGTTGGAAGCGACGGACTGCTGGTTGGCGTCCATCTTCGACCGTGGCCGTCGCGCCCACCACACGATTCCGGCGAGCCCTGCACCGCCGAGGCCGAGTGTCATCGTGACGCGGACGCGTCCTTGGGTCTGGCACGCATCCACGGAGGGACCCTGAGCACCCACAGCAGCGTGAAGGGCAGTCGGATCGCACTGCACGGTGACGGTGCCGTCGACGTAAGGCGATGTACCGGTCGCTTGCACTGGCCACACGAGCCCGCCGACCCACACCAGGGCCACCAGCAGCATTCCGCCTAGTCCCGCAACGGTGCGGCGCGCGGAAGTCGCCCCGGTGAGCACCTTGACCGCCGCCATGGCCAGGACCGAGGTCAACACAGCGAGCACGGTCGCCCAGAGCAGCGCCTCGACCCAAGTGAACATCCAGATCATCGGGTCACGCGTCCGCTGTCAGTCGCTCCCAGGGAGGTCGACGTGGGGCGCGTGGGAGACCACACGCCAGCCACCACGCTGGCGATGGCCAGAGAGACGCCTGCCAGCGCGCCCGCGCCCAAGAGCGCCAGCCCAAGGCGCGAACCGGTCGTGTTGAACGAAATCTCGCCCCAGTCGTGGATGCGAGCCGACGAGGCCCACGCCACCACACCGCCGACGAGCACCACCGCAGCCGAGACCACCAGCATCCTCGCCACGATGGACCGAACACTGCGGCCAACTGGATCAGCCTGAACCACGACGCCTCCTGCTCCAAGGGTGCAAGACAACCAGCACTCTCGTCCCACGAAGCCAGCAAAGGAGTTCACGTACCACATCTGCGGCACGACCGGATGGCCACAGCGAACGCAGAGCGGCGTGAGCGGATGGCCGGGCAACACCTCGGCATCGATCACGTCACGGAACCCTCAAGCCCTGCGCGCTCGTCCTAGATTCGTGTCCGTGAACAAGGTGACCGCCGCTCTGCTCGGCCTTGCGAGCGTCTGCCTGGTCGCTGGCTGCTCCCCCGCAGAGGACGATGGTGACGGGGCCAGGACGCCGATGTCTGGTGCCAGTGCCACGCCGACCCTCGATCCCTCAAGCACCGGTCGGATGGAACTCGACAATCGGTCCTACTCGCCCGGAGACCTGCTGAGTGTGAGTTGGCCGGGCGAGGATACGCGGGGCGTCGCGTACTCCTTGGACGCTTGGGACGGCAGCGAATGGCGAACGGTGTACTACCTCAGTGCTGTGAGCCCGGGCTTCCGGCCCAAGGGGGACCCGACGTGGTGGGATGCAGACGCCACTGGCTACGGATGGGTGGACGTCGGCGTGACCGGGCCCGGACCCGACGCCGCGATCCTGCCCGACACTGCCGCGACTGGAACCTATCGGCTGTGTACTGCCAACTCCCCGGAGCAGAGTTGCGTGGTCCTCACCGTCGACTGAGGCATCTGGTCATCGGCACGCCGCGCCCAACGCGGCGTGAGCGGTCGGTTCCTCGCTACTCGGATGCTCGCTCGCGTGACTTCGATTCGCGGTGCCTTAGCCTCCGACGCAGTTGACCCCTGAACCTCCGCTGCGCCGTCTCAGTCGTCACGAACTGCGGGTCGTTCGCGCTTTCGAAGTAGCCGTTCTCGGCGTCGTCGCGCCCCTGGTCGGCATCAACGGTCCGAGCCAACTCGTCACGCATTGGCGGCCCGCTCGGCAGTCGGTCGGCCCAGTCGGACTTGGGCGAGGTCGGTTCCACCCGTCCAGTCTGACTCACGCGCTTGTCTCCCGTGGAGTTACCGCTCATCGGAGGGACCACTCAGCGGCATGAACCGGATGGCATGGCGACCGCGACTTCTAGGCTGCATCCATGGCGGTCCTCATGCGTGTCCAGGTTCGGAACCAACTTCACGAGGTCGTCCGGGTCTATGAGGAGCCGGATGGCGAGCCCTTCCTCCGGTTCTGTCGGCGTGCAGCCATTCAGGGCGTCCGCTACGTCGACTTCACCTGGCCGTACCAAGACTCGATGCTGAACGAGTACCAACTCAAGGCGTGGCTCGAAGACTTGCCCAACGCGCTCAATATCGACGGCCTGCCCGAGGACGAGCGTTCGAGCGTCGTTGCGATACTCCAGGCTGCACGGGAAGCCGAGGACCTGGCCGGGTACCTCTTCATCGAGGGCTAACTGTTCTGCCCGGGGAGGTTGGGCACGCGGTCGATGGGTGACTTGCCGTTGAGGCTGGTGTGGC